>JEMY01000016.1:60653-113736 GCA_000585075.1 Candidatus Accumulibacter regalis
GACACGGTCAGCCCCATCGCCGCAAGCACGGCGGTCGCCTCTTCCTTAATGTGCTCGTTGATCCTGGCACGGACAACAGCGTTTTCGGACATGTTCTGATCCTCCAGTTTGGTGAGCTACATTGTAGCCCACGAGACGCCATGACACATCCCTTGCGTGTTGGCCGGATGTCGGAAAACATCTGTTTGCCACACGAACGGCAAAGCGTCGCAAACAATGGTCTCGACAGGGCGAAGCGACGGCCGTGAGTCAGTCCGCGCTCAGCACTTGCGCCGCCGGCCGCGCCAGACTCCGCCGCAACTGCCACTGCTTGACCAGCGCATACAGCGCCGGAATCACGCATAGCGTCAGCACCGTCGACGAAACCATGCCGCCGACCATCGGCACCATGCCGCCGACCATCGGCGCGGCGATGCGGCTCATCACTTCCGAGCCGGTGCCGGTCGACCACATGATCGGCAGCAGGCCGGCCATGATCGCAACGACGGTCATCATCTTCGGCCGCACGCGTTCGACGGCGCCTTCCATGATCGCGTGGTAGAGGTCGGCGGCGCTCGGATCGACGCCTTCGGCGCGGCGCCTGGCGGTGATTTCCTGCCACGACTGATCGAGATAGATCAGCATCACCACGCCGGTTTCGGCGGCGACGCCGGCCAGGGCGATGAATCCGACAGCCACTGCGACGCTCATGTTGTAGCCCAACCACCACATCAGCCAGATACCGCCGACCAGCGCGAACGGGACCGACAGCATGACGATCAGCGTCTCGGTCAGACGCCGGAAGTTGAGGTAGAGCAGCACGAAGATGATCGCCAGCGTCAGCGGCACGACGAGGGCCAGCTTGGCCTTGGCGCGCTCCATGTACTCGAACTGGCCCGACCAGGTGGCGTAGTAGCCGGGCGGAAAAGTGACCTTGTCGGCGACGGCTTTCTGAGCATCCTTGACGTAGGAACCGACGTCGCGATCGCGGATGTCGACGAAAACGTAGGCGGCGAGCAGCGCGTTCTCGGTCTTGATGCCCGGCGGGCCGTTGCGCAGCTCGATGCTCGCCAGTTGGCCGAGCGGGATCATCCCCGCCTGGCTCGGCACGAAGACCTCGTTGGCGATGCGCTGCGGATCGTCGCGCAGCGCGCGTGGGTAGCGCACGGTGACGTTGTAGCGCTCGAGACCTTCGACGGCGGTGGTCACCGTCGCGCCGCCGAGCGCGCTGGCGATCACCTGCTGGAAGTCGCCGACGGTGATCCCGTAGCGCGCCAGTTGCTCGCGCTTCGGCGTGATGTCCAGGTAATAACCGCCGGTGACCCGCTCGGCGTAGGCGCTCGACGTGCCGGGAACGTCCTTCACCGCCTGCTCGATCTCGCGGGCGACCTTCTCGATTACCGCCAGCTCCTTGCCGAAGACCTTGACGCCGACCGGCGTGCGGATGCCGGTAGACAGCATGTCGATACGCGCCTTGATCGGCATCGTCCAGGAATTGGCCAGGCCGGGAAACTTGAGCGCGGCGTCCATCTCGGCGATCAGCTTGTCGACGTTCATGCCCGCGCGCCACTCCTTCTCCGGCTTGAGGTTGATCACCGTCTCGAACATCTCGATCGGCGCCGGGTCGGTGGCGCTGGCAGCACGACCGGCCTTGCCATAGACCGACTCGACCTCGGGGAAGGTCTTGATCACCCGGTTGGTCGTTTGCAGCAGGCGCGCCGCCTCGGTCACCGACATACCCGGCAGCGAGGCCGGCATGTAGAACAGCGAGCCTTCGTTGAGCGTCGGCATGAACTCCGAACCGATGCGGCTGGCCGGCACGACGGTGACCGCCATCACGACGCCCGCGAGCAGCAGGGTGACGATCTTGTGGCGCATCACGGCCTGGATGATCGGCCGGTAGACCCAGATCAGGAAGCGGTTCACCGGGTTCTTCTGCTCGGGCATGATCCGCCCGCGAATGAAGAACATCATCAGCACCGGCACCAGCGTCACCGACAGTACCGCTGCGCCGGCCATGGCGAAGGTCTTGGTGAAGGCCAGCGGGCTGAACAACCGCCCTTCCTGGCCCTCGAGGGTGAACACCGGCAGGAAGGAAACGGTGATGATCAGCAGCGAGTAGAAGAGTGCCGGCCCGACCTCCTTGCAGGCGCGGATCATCGTCGCCGCGCGGTCGTGTCTGGTCGCGTTCGGCGGCAGGTGTTCGAGTCGCTTGTGGGCGTTCTCGATCATCACGATCGCCGCATCGACCATCGCCCCGATGGCAATCGCGATACCCCCCAGGCTCATGATGTTCGAACCCATGCCCATCGTGCGCATGGCGATGAAGGCAATCAGGATGCCGATCGGCAGCGTCAGGATGGCGACCAGTGCGCTGCGCACGTGCATCAGGAAGATCACGCAGACGGCGCCGACGATCAGGCTCTCTTCGAGCAAGGTCCATTTCAGGTTGTCAATGGCGCGCTCGATCAGCTGCGAACGGTCATAGACGGGAACGATTTCGGTCCCTTCGGGCAGCCCCGGCAGCAACTCCTCGATCTTGGCCTTGACGTTGGCGATCACGTCGAGCGCGTTCTGGCCGAAGCGCGCCATGACGATCCCCGAAACGACCTCGCCCTCGCCGTTGAGTTCGGTGATCCCGCGCCGCCCGCCGGGGACGATCTCGACGCGTGCGACGTCGCGCACCAGCACCGGCGTTCCGCCATCGCTCTTCAGCACCAGCGTCTCGATGTCGCCGACGCCCTTGAGGTAGCCGAGCCCGCGCACCATGTATTCCTTCTCGGCCAGCTCGACGACGCGCCCGCCGACGTCGCGGTTCGATTCGCGAATCACCTGCGCCAGACGCGCCAGCGAAACGCCATAGCTGGCCAGCCGGTGCGGGTCGACGATGACCTGATACTCCTTGACGAAGCCACCGACGCTGGCCACTTCGGCGACGCCACCGGCCTTGGTCAGCTGGTAACGGACGTACCAGTCCTGCACGCTGCGCAGGTCGGCCAGCGACTGATCCTTGCCGGTCAGCGCGTACTGGAAGACCCAGCCGACGCCGGTGGCGTCGGGCCCGATCTGCGGTGAAACGCCTTGCGGCAGATTGCCCTGCACCGAGCTCAGGTACTCCAGGACCCGCGAACGCGCCCAGTAGATGTCGGTGCCATCCTCGAAGATCACATAGACGTAGGAGGCGCCGAACATCGAGAAGCCCCGCACCACCTTGGCTTTCGGCACCGCCAGCATGGCCGTGGTCAGCGGATAGGTGACCTGATCCTCGACGACCTTCGGCGCCTGCCCGGCGTAAGGGGTGAACACGATCACCTGCACGTCGGAAAGATCCGGCAAGGCGTCGAGCGGCGTTTTCTTGACCGCGTAGATTCCACCGGCGACGACCGCCAGGGTGGCCAGCAGGACCAGGAAGACGTTGCGCGCCGACCATTCGATCAGCCGATCGAGCATCTCAGTGACCCTCGTGCCTGGCGGCGGCCTTCTCGATGCGGGTGATCACGAACTCGCCATCGCCGCGGTCCTCGAACTCGAAACGGATCGGTGCGCCGGGCGGGATGCCCTTGGCCACCGCGGGACTCGCCAGCCCGAACTCCATGGTCATCGCCGGCCACTGCAGCGCCGGAATCGGCTCGTGCGTGACCGACGCGGTGTTCGACGCGATATCCAGTGAATCGATCGAACCCTGCGCCTGGTACCGCTTCGCCGCCGCTTTTTCCGTCGTTGCCGCCGTGGGCGCAGTGAAGGTCGACAACGCCGCCTTGAGGTTGCTTTCGGCGTCGATCAGGAAGTTGGCCGCAGTGACCACTTCGTCGCCGACCTGAATTCCTGCGAGAATTTCGACCGCGTCACGCCCGCGCAAACCGATCTTGACGGCTTGCGGTTTGTACCTGCCCTCGCCCAGCACGAGCAGGACCACCTGGCGGTCGCCGGTGTCGATCACCGCTGACGGCGGCACGGTCAGGCGCGCGGCCTTGCCCGCGGTGGCGATCTCGACGTGCGCGAACATTCCCGGACGCAGCATGCCGTCGTGATTCTTCAGTTCGAGCCTGACCGGCGTCGTGCGTGTCGCGGTGTTGAGGGTCGGATAGAGGTAGGTGACCCTGGCTTCGAAGAGGTGTCCGGGAAAGGCGTCGATGATCACCCGCGCGGCGTCTCCAGGCCTAACCTGGGCCAGATCACGTTCGTAGACGTCGGCGATCACCCAGACGGTGGACAGGTCGGCGATGCGGTAGATGACCGCTCCGGCCATGAAACGCATTCCCTCGACGGCCTTCTTCTCAAGCACCACGCCGGTGGCCGGCGACGAAAAGGTGACCAGCGCGTTCTGCGCGCCGGCCGCGCCGGCAACCTTCCAGTTGCGCAAGCGTTCGCGAGCGGCCTGCGCAAGACGTCGGGCGCCGTCGCGGGCCGCCGGATCGGCATTGCCGGCACTCTCCTCAAGTCCCTCGGCAATGCGCAACTCCTTCTGCGCGGAGACCAGCTCGGGGCTGTAGACGGAGAACAGCGGCTGTCCCTTGCTCACCGGGTCACCGGTGGCGCTCACCTGCAGCCGTTCGATCCAGCCTTCGAAACGCGGCGCGACATCGTGAATCCGGCGCTCGTCGACCTCCACCCGGCCAACCGTGCGCAACGCCGAGTCCAGCGTCCGTTCTTCGGCGCGCGCCGTCTTGACGCCGAGCGTCTGGACGCGCGCCGGGCTGACCTTGACGACGCCGCTGCCGTCGGGTTCGTCGTCCGCGTAAACGGCGATGTAATCCATGCCCATCGAATCCTTCTTCGGCTCCGGCGAGGTGTCCGGCAAACCCATCGGGTTGCGGTAGTAGAGGACCTTGCGCTCGTTCTTGCCGGCGGACTCGCCGGGCGCGGCGCCTTGCGCACCGGCACTGGCGACGGTTTCGCCGCGGGTTGCCGGCTGCCGACTGCCGGCCCAGTAGCCGGCCGCCAGCGCCGCGCCGACGGCGACCAGCGCCAGGACGAGCGTCAGAGTGCGGTTCACAGCGGTGCTCCCACGAGAAGTTCGAGTTCGGCCAGGCGAACGGCGGTGTCCACATCGGCGTCGAGCAAGGCCAGACGAGCGCGCAGAATCTGCCGCTCGGCGTCGATCAGGGTGTTGAAGTTGACCCGGCCGCTTTCGTAACCGGACTGGGCGGCTTCAAAAGTGGCGCTGGCCTGCGGCAACAAGGTGTGCTTCAGCAGGCGCGCCTTGTCGCGGCTGGCCTCGAAAGCGGCGAGCGTTTCGCCAAGCCGGCCGGCGAGACGGGTTTCAGCGGCCAGCACGCGCGTCTGTGCGGCATCCAGGCGGCGCTCGGCCTCTCGCTCCTGGGCGCGCCGGGACGATTGCTGCAGCGGAATGGTCACCCCGACCATCACTTCCCAGTTGTCGGGCGCGTTGTAGGGGCGGTTGTTGGTCAGGCCGACGGCGAAGTCCGGATAACGGTTCAGCCAGGTCAGTTCGCGACTCTTTTGCGCGGCAACAACGCCGAAACGTTCGCGTGAGACCTCTGGTGAGCGCGTGCGGATCTGTTCGAGCAAGCTCTGGTAGGAAATTCTGGCGGGGGCTGGCGGCAGTTGCGCGGGCTCGGCCAGCGGCGCATCGCCGTCACGTGCCAGAAGGGCGTTGAGCTTGGCAGCGTTGTCGCGTCTGCGCCGTTCGGCTTCCACGAGATCGATCTTGACGCTGGTCAGTTCGCTCTGGGCCCGCAGGGCGTCCTGCTGCGGTACCAGACCGACGCCGTAGCGGGTCAGCACCAGCTGCTCGATGGCGTCGAGCAGCGACAGGGTCTCACGGAGGATGCGGATCTGGCCGGAGGCCTGGAACTGCCGGGCGTAGGCGGTCTTGATGCGGTTCTCGACCTCAAGCACGGTGCCATCCTGCAGGGTCTCGACCTGCTCGGCGAGCGCCTCGGCGACTTCACCGCGCAACTCGCGCTTGCCCCAGAACGGCAGCGGCTGGACCACCCGGTAACGGGTGTTGCCCACCTGCCCGGGCAGCAGCGAAGGCGCGCGTCCGGAGTTCACGGTGTTGGTGAAGTCCATCAGTTCGAGTTCGAAGCGCGGATCGGGCAGCGCCGCAGCCGGCTCCACCCGTTCCCGTGCCGCTTGCGCCTCGAACTTGCGGACCCCCAGCTCGGGGTTGTGCTCGCGAGCGTAGCTCAGCAGGCCACTGAGCGAAGCACCCAGCGGGGCAGCGGCCGGGCCTTGCGCGTAGGCCGGCACAGTGGGCAAGACGAGCGCCAGCAGCACACTGCCGGCGACGGCAAGGCGTAAGGTCGCGGCGCGCGACGTGAAAAGCATCATCGGTCGGGAATCCGGCAAGCAGGACAAGGTGCGTCCGAAACGCACGGACGCGGCGTGATGGCGCTAGACGGCGCGGAAAGCTACTTCAGCGCTTCGAGTGCGGTGACCGTCAAGGCGTCGCCGACGTTCTCCGCGGTGAAGCTCACTTTCTCGCCCGCCTTGACCTGATCGAGCATCGCCGGGTCGCTGACACGGAAGGCCATGGTCATCGGCGGCATCCCGAGATTGGCCAGCGGACCATGCTTGATGGTGATCTTGCCAGCGGCCTTGTCAACTTTCTTCACCGTGCCTTCGGACGCTGGTGCCTTGACGCTGGCGGCGCTGCTGCCCGCCGGATGGTGGGAGTCGTGCTCGCCGGCGGCAAGCACCGGATTGGCAACGAGCAGGGCAAGCAGGGAAACGGCGGGGAACAAGGATTTCATGGCGGATCCTGGTGGTAGATGGGGGGTCGATGGGCTCCGGGTTTGCGTCTCGCAACGAAGGCTTCTTCTTGCACAAACACGTCACGAGCGCCGCACCAACGGTGACCAAGGTCGCAGATGATGCCTGCTCCACCCGCTCAGCAAGCTGACGTAAAGATTACATTCACGTAATCTTGTTCGGCCACCGAGCGGCGGTCCGGCCGCGACACTCGATGATCCACGGTCGGCGACCCTCGCCCGACACGCGAAGCTGCCCCGAACAGGCCCAGGATGCGGCGGCGAACATCTCACGCCGCACATCCGGTTACAGTTCGTGCCTATCGGTCGCCCGACAAAGTCACTAATATTGCGCGCACTCAACAAGGGTTGTGGTTAGCCGGGAAGGTTCCGGAAAACGAAAACAGAGATACCGATTTTGCACCGGGTCGCAGGGCTCGGCGGCTCGACGAGGCTGGACATCGATGAAAAAAATACTGTTGTGGATAGTGCTTCTGGCAGCCATTGGCGTGCAGGCCGCCTCGCCGGACCTGGCGACGACGGTCGTCCCGCCCTTGAAGCCCCTCGCCGAACAACCGAAAGCGGCACGCCTGGCGGCAGAATTGCTCACCCGGCACCACTACAAGCCAGTCCCCCTGGATGACGCGCTGTCGGCGAAGATCTTCGATCGTTACCTGGAATTGCTCGACGGGGAGAAGCGCTTCTTTGTGCAACACGACATCGACCGGCTCGAGGCTGCACGCACCGGTTTCGATGACGCAATCTACGGCGAATACCTCGGCCTTCCCTTTGCCATTTTCAACCTCTACACGCAACGCGTCGTCGAACGTTTCACCTACGCCCGCAGCCTGCTCAAGGCCGGTTTCGATTTTCGCCAGCAGGACCGTTATCAATACAATCGAGAAAAGGCAGCCTGGGCAAAATCCGAATCGGAAATTCGCGAGCTGTGGCGTACACGGGTCAAGAACGACTGGTTGCGACTCAAGCTCGCCGGCAAGGACGACAAGACCATTGTCGAAACGCTCGACAACCGCTACGAAAATTCCGTGCAGCGAGTTGCCCGGACCAAGAGTGAGGACGCCTTCCAGCTGTTCATGAATGCCTACGCCACGGCCATCGAGCCGCATACCAACTACATGGGGTCTAGGGCAGCGGAGGAGTTCGAGATTTCAATGCGCCTGTCGCTCGTCGGGATCGGAGCCGTGCTGACCCAGAAAGACGATTACACGCTCATTCGCGAACTGGTGCCCGGCGGCCCCGCCCAGCTCTCCGAGCAATTGAAGCCCGGCGATCGCATCATGGGCGTTGGTCAGGGTAAGAACGGAGCCATAGCCGATATCCTGGGCTGGCGCCTGGACGACACCGTGGCGATAATTCGCGGCGAACCGGACACTATTGTGCTGCTCGACATACTGCCCGTCGATGCCGGCCCTGACGGCAAGCACAAGCGCGTCTCGCTGACGCGGAAGAAGATAACGCTGGACCGGCAGGCGGCGAAGAAGTCGCTCATTTCCGTGGCCGAGGGCAAGACGACACGCCGCATCGGGGTGATATCCCTCCCCGCGTTCTATGCCGATTTTGAGGCGCAAGGCAGAGGTGACCCCGCCTTCAAGAGCGCGAGCCGCGATGTCTCCCGGCTGCTGGATGAATTGAAGGCCGACAAGGTCGACGGTGTGGTGATGGATTTGCGCAATAACGGCGGCGGCTCCCTGTCCGAAGCGATCCAGCTCACCGGCCTGTTCATCGGCGCGGGACCGGTGGTACAACAGCGCGACGCTCAGGGCAACGTCACCGTGGCCAAGTCTGCCAACGCCACCGCTGCATGGGACGGACCGCTGGCCGTACTCATCAACCGGAGTTCGGCATCCGCTTCGGAGATCTTTGCCGCGGCAATTCAGGACTATGGCCGTGGCCTGGTGATCGGCGAGCGCAGTTTCGGAAAAGGCACGGTGCAGACGATGATCAATCTCGATCAGCTCGTCAAAAACGAGACCCCGTCCCTTGGCGACCTGAAAATGACCATTGCCCAGTTCTTCCGTGTCAATGGAGGCACCACGCAACTCAGGGGCGTAGAGCCGGACATCAACTTCCCCTCGTTTGCCGACGAGGAGAACTCCGGGGAGTCGAGCTTTGACAACGCGCTCCCCTGGGCAGGCGTCCAGGCTGCGGACTATTCGCCCCAAGGCAATACAAAAGCGCTCCTGCCCACCCTGCAAAAGCGTCACGAAGCCCGGGTCAAGTCGGTTCAGGAGTTCCAGTTCCTGAAGGAGGATGTGGCCGAAGTGAACCGCTTGCGCAAGAAAACTTCAATCTCCCTGAACGAAGTGGAAAGGCGTCGGGAACGTGCGGACCAGGAGGCCAAACTTGCCGCGCGGAAAAAATTGCGGGACGCCGGCGAGAAAGTCGATACGAAGAATACGCCGCCAGCGCAGGACGATGGCCTGCAGGCGGACGAACGTGATCTCAGCAATGAACTGGCGGCCGAAACGGCGCGGAAAAACGCGAAAGATATCTTGCTCGAAGAGGCCGCCCATATTCTCAGCGATCAGGTCGGCTTGCTCAAGCGCGAAACCAGAGTGGCTGCGCGCACCAAGCCGGCTGCGCCGACGATTCCCGGCCAACCAGCGCCGGGCCGGTCTGAGCACGCACCGGCGAAGCAACCCGGTGCGTAGGCAAGCCTATTTCACCGCAAACTGCGCCCTATCCTCCGACCAGGGCATTTCCGGTGCGCGCGAACCTCATGCGTAGTAACTCGCCACGTAGTCCTCAAACCGCCCCTGCGGCAGCGCCTCCAATCGCTGTTGCTCGGCCAGCGAGGCTTGCACGCTGGCCTCGAACTTTGCCAGAGTAGCCGCGTCGAGTGGCTGGGCGAGCAAGCCCTCGTGGTGCTTTTGGGACTGCTGCATGGCGTATTTGAAGTAGCCCTTGTGCTCCCTCGCGGCCGCCAGCACCTGCGCCGACGGCGTGCTCTCCGGGTGATCAATGCGCGTGCGCAGGCTGGCCAGCGTCGTGCTGTAGTGATTGCCAGCGTAGGCCGCATCCAGCATCTGGGCAAAAGGCTGCATGTCGTCGAACAGGGCGTGGGCGATCGGTCGGAACGCTTGTTTGCGGTTGTGCACCAGCAGGTTCAGGCCCGGCTGGCGGCCCCGGTTGACGATACGCGCCAGGTTTTCATCGTTCTCGCCCTGCTCGCGGGCCGTAATCGGCGGACTCTGACGAAAGAGGCACATCAGCAACAGGATGTCGGCAAAGGTCGCTTGCTCGGGGGCAATACCGACGTCCACAAACGGGTTCAGGTCAAACAGGCGCACCTCCAGATATTCGACGCCGTACTTCTTCAAGGCCAGCGCCGGACGCTCGCCCGCCTTGCCGACACGCTTGGGCCGGATGCCGGCATAGAATTCGTTCTCGATTTGCAGCAGGTTCGCATTGAGCTGTCTCCAGTGGTCGCCGTCGCGCACGCCCAGTTCCTGGTAGAACGGATCAGGGGTGCGAATCGCAATCTCCAGTGCCTGGGTGTACTCGGCGAGTGAATTGAAACTGACGTGCAGCTGATCCTGCGCCCGGTTCTGATAGCCCAGGTCGCTCATGCGCAGGCTGGTCGCGTAGGGGCGGAACAGGGTCCCTGGAACGAGTTCCTGGAGGTCTGAACTGCGGCCTTGCAGGAATGATTGACAGATCGCTGGCGAGGCACCGAACAGGTAGGGGATCAACCAGCCAAAGCGCAGAAAATTGCGAATCAATCCGAAATAGCGCTCGCTGACAAAGTCCTGCCTGCTGCCGCTTACCGAGCAGCAGCCTTCCAGGATCGCCCAGAACTCGTCGGGCAGCGACCAGTTGTAGTGGGCCCCGGCAATCGCCTGCATGTGGCGCCCATAGCGAAGGCCCAGGCCTTCGCGGTAGGCAGCCTTCATCCTGGCGGAGTTGGACGTGCCGTAGTTGGCAATGGCAATGGTCTTGTCGTCACCGACGACGCAGGGCATCGAGCCGGCCCACATGGTTTCCTCCTGCAGTTGCCGGGCCGCGAAACGGTGGATGTCGCGCAGGAAGTCCAACGGAAACGCCGGGTCCTGTGACGGAGGGGTGATGAACTCCAGCAGCGCCTCGCCGTAGTCGGTGGTAATCCAGGGGTGGGTGAGTTTGGAGCCGAGCGTCAGGGGATGAGGCGTCTGGGCCAGATGGCCGCTGGCATCCACGCGCAAGCATTCGCGCTCGTAGCCGCGCGTGATACCGCGCAGGGCCTGCGCGCAACCGGCAGAGAAAAAGTGCCGGATTTCATCGCAACATGTGAACGTCAGCATGGGGCAAGATAGAGCACGATGGCGTTACTGTCCAATGCACCGCTGCCGCCAGCGTCGGCCGCTTCGCCGAACAGGGCAAGCTGCATCAGGTTTGAGTTCGGGTGGTCGTGCAAGCGCGGCATGGTTTCCTCCCCTTTTGGACAAGCGGACAAGCGTCTCACACGGCGCCTTCACGCGCCAGTTTGCCATACCAGGGCCAGGCGTCGAAGGCCGCACGGGTCAGCCGACACCAGGCAGCGCCAGCAGCAGCTTCTTGATCGGCGCCGGCAGAGCGGCGGCGGCGACCGCATCGACCGGCAGCCATTCCAGCGAGGCTTGATTCGCCTGCTGGCCGAGAACCTCGACCTGGCACCGCAGCACCTGCATGGTCAAGCGGAAATGGGTGAAGCTGTGTTCGATTGGCGCCAGTGCGCGACTGGTCAGCAGCCGACAGCCGTGACGCTCGGCAAAAACCTCGGCGCCGTCGGCGCTGGCTTCAGGCAGGCTCAGCAAGCCCCCCCAGAGTCCGACAGGCGGCCGCCGCTCGAGCAACACGCGCCGACCGTCTGTGAGCAGCAACATGCTGGTCAAGCGCTGCGCTGGCGGGCGCTTCGTACGCCGCCGCGGTAGCTCGGCCTGGCGGCCGTCGCGGCAAGCGATACAGATCTCGTGCAGTGGGCAGACAGCGCAACGCGGCTGGTGGCGGGTGCACACGGTCGCCCCGAGGTCCATCATGCCCTGGCTGTAGCTTTCGATGCCGCTGCCCGGCAAGAGCGCTTCAGCGAGCGCCCACATCCGGCGTTCCTCCTGCGTGGCGGTGGCCGCCGATTCGGCAGCAAAACAGCGCGCCAGCACGCGTTTCACATTGCCGTCGAGGATCGCCGCCCGGCGGCCAAAGGCAAAAACGCTGATCGCCGCGGCCGTCGAGCGGCCAACCCCCGGCAAGCGTGCGTTTTCTTCGGGATCTGCCGACAGCTTGCCTGCGCCAGCGGCGACGGCTTGTGCGCATCGATGGAGATGACGCGCGCGCGCGTAGTAGCCGAGCCCCGACCACAGTTCGAGGACGCGCTCAAGCGGCGCGCCGGCGAGGGCTTCGAGTGTCGGAAAACAGGCCAGGAAACGCGCGTAGTAGGGAAGCACCGTCTGCACCTGCGTTTGCTGCAGCATGATTTCAGAGATCCAGATGCGGTACGGGTCGCGCGTTTTCTGCCAGGGCAGATCGTGGCGGCCGTTCGCTGCCTGCCAGGCGATGACGCGGCTGGCAAATCCATGCGCGCAATCGCCGGCGTCAGCCATGTGCCACCTGTGGCAGAACGCGCAAGAATTTGACAGCCGCGCGCGTGGCTGGCAGCGCCAGGCCGCGTTCCCGGCTGACGCGAAGATGAGCGGCAGCGATCAACATGAAACTCCGCACGGAAAGCAGGCAATTCTCCCCCTTTTCGCGGTCGCTTGCCGCGTGCAGCGAGTCCGGGCTGGCGAACACCGCCCCACGGTTAACAATGACAAGCTATTAAGTTCGGCGCGCACGATGCCGTAGACCTTTCTTATGCGCCAACGCCAGAATAATGTCGACACAGAAACGCCACACGAGGATAATCCCGCCTTTGGTATTATTGCCGGCGCCCGACGAGTGGGCGAGTTCAACAACCATAATCGCGAGAGTGTCAAATCTAGCGATGCCATTACCGCCAATGCCAAGTGTTTATTGGCCATAGAGGACCTCACGAATCTTCCTGCCGACTCAATATATCAGCATGCCTCGAGCACGCATCAGGAGCGCCTGATGTCCCGGCGCCTCCCCTCACAGGCATGTCCCACGTCCGCTGCAGCGCTTGCCGAGCCGCCGTGCGAGACTTGTGACACGGGCCACGCACTGGCTTCCCGAGATCTTGTCTGCCGTGACTTCCGCGACGCACTGGGCAGCTTTGCGACCGGGGTTACCGTACTTACGGCCGTGGACCAGGACGGACAGCCAATGGGCGTGACCATCAGCTCGTTCAACTCGGTTTCGCTGGACCCCCCACTGATTATCTGGAGCCTGTCGGCTCACTCGCCACGGCTTGAGGCGTTCCGCCGCGCAAGCTTCTACGCGGTAAACGTGCTGACCGCCAGTCAGCAGGGTATCTCGGACTGCTTCGCGGCGACAGACAATAGCGATCGTTTCGAAGGGGTGGCGACGAGCCGCGGAATCGGCGGCATACCGCTCATCGAAGGTTGCTCGGCGTGGTTCGAATGCGCCAACGAGGTGCAATACCCGGGCGGCGACCATCTCGTCTTCCTTGGCCGCGTACAGCGATTTGCCCGCGGCGAGGCCAACGAGCCACTGATCTTTCATGGCGGCTGCTATCGCCAGCTGCGCGCCACTGCACGGGAATCACGGTGAACAACGGACGGCAATCCCCGGCCGCGCAGGTCGGCGCGCAACGCGGCTGCCGGCGCCGGCGTCCCTGGCAGGACAACGCGGCGGGCAGATTATTCGCCTGCGCGATTTCCTCTATTGCCGGTCCACCGACCGACAAAGAGAAACCTCGGGTTCGTGAGATTCTCCCTTGACGGGTGGCTTACTGACTGTTTCAATTGGTTTTTTATTTTCATAAGACATTTTACCCCAGGAGATTAGTATGGCGACTTACAGAGAGTTATTGGAGCAACGCGATTCCTTGGAACAGCAGATCGCCGAGGCGCGGCGCTCGGAAGTGGCGGCGGCTATCGTCCAGGCCAAGCAGCTGATTGCCGAATATGGTTTGACGGCGGCCGATTGTGGCTTCAGGGGCCTCGGCGCCCTGGCCGGCAAAACGCGGACAACCGTCGCCGTAAAGTATCGCGGTCCGAACGGCGAAGGTTGGTCCGGGCGCGGCAAGGCGCCGAACTGGCTGACCAGCCTTGAAGCCCAGGGTCGGCACCGCGACGAGTTCCTCGTTTCCCGCTAGAGGCGCGCGCTCAGCGTCGCCTGGCTGCGGCGCTACGCCCCCGCTTGGGGAAGGAGTTGCCAACCGGCAGGCTGCGCCGCCCCGCTCGCGAATTTGCGCGGCAAGCGAGCCAGACGGAGTCTGATCGCGCCGGAAGAACGCCAATAGCGCTGCCGGAGAATCTGCGGCGATGGCGGTCCGGCGTGATTGGGAAAGCCCGCCGCAAGCGGCACGATGATCCTGGCACAGTGCGATGCTGCTCGCTCGAAGCGCGCAGCAGCGCGCATCCATGAGAGAACGAGAATGAATATCCTGGTAACGGGAGGTAGCGGCTATATCGGCTCGCACGCCTGCGTCGCACTGCTGGCCGCCGGCCACGCCGTGACCGTGGTCGACGACCTCTCGAACAGTCGACCCGAGGTCCTCGACCGCGTGGCCCGGATCGCTGGCCGGCGGCCGGTCTTTTTCGAAGGCGACGTCCGCGATCGTGCGCTCTTGCGGCGGGTCTTTGCCGCGTCGCCGATCGATGCGGTCATCCATTTCGCTGGGCTGAAAGCGGTCGGCGAATCGGTCGCGCAACCCTTGCGTTACTACGACTGCAACGTCGGCGGCGCGATTGTCCTCTGCGAAGTGATGTCCGAGTGCGCCGTAAAGACGTTGATCTTCAGTTCGTCGGCGACCGTCTATGGCGACCCGGCTTCGGTCCCCATCCGGGAAGATTTCCCGCGCTCGGCGACCAACCCCTACGGCGCCAGCAAGCTGATGATCGAAGACATCCTGGCCGACCTGGCGCAGGCCGACCGGGAATGGCGAATCGCCCGCCTGCGTTACTTCAATCCCGTCGGCGCGCACGCCAGCGGCCTGATCGGCGAGGAGCCGAATGGCATCCCGAACAACCTGTTACCTTACGTGGCGCAGGTGGCGGCAGGAAAACGCCAGCAGCTGAGCGTTTTCGGCAACGACTATCCGACGCCCGACGGCACCGGCGTCCGCGACTATATCCACGTCATGGATCTCGTCGAAGGCCATCTCGCGGCACTCGACTACCTGCTCGACAAGGGCGGACTGCTGACGGTCAATCTGGGTACCGGTTGCGGCTATTCGGTACTGGACATGGTGCGTGCCTTCGAAACCGCCAGTGGTTGCCCGGTACCCTACGCACTGGTGCCGCGGCGGCCTGGCGACATCGCCGCCTGCTACGCCGACCCGGCGCTCGCCGAAGCGCTGCTCGGATGGCAGGCACGGCGCGGCATCGAAGAGATGTGCAGCGATGCCTGGCGCTGGCAGCAGCAGTGCGCAAGCACCTGAGCGGCAATCATGGCGACTTACGCGATCGGCGACATTCAGGGCTGCTTCGACTCCTTGCAGCAGCTGCTGGAAAAGTGCCGCTTCGACCCTGCCAGCGACCGCGTCTGGTTCGTCGGCGACCTGGTCAACCGTGGCCCGCACTCGTTGGAAACCCTGCGCTTCGTGCGTGACCTTGGCGCGTCCGCGATCACCGTTCTCGGCAATCACGACCTCTACCTGTTGATGGCCGCGGCGGGCTTCGACCGGCGCAGCAAGGGCGATACGCTCGACGACATCCTCGACGCGCCCGACTGCGAGGAATTGATGGGCTGGCTGCGTCATCGCCCGCTGTGCCACCGCGAGCGCGAGTTTTGCCTGGTGCATGCCGGACTGCTTCCACAGTGGACGGTGGACCGCGCTCGCGAGCTCGCCGCCGAGGTCGAGGCGGTGCTGACCGGCCCCACCTATCTCGACTTCATGGCCAACATGTGGGGCAGCGAACCGGCAGCGTGGAGTGATGACCTTGAAGGCTGGCCACGCTTGCGGGTAATCGTCAATGCCATGACCCGCATGCGCTTTTGCACACCCGACGGCGCCATGGACTTCAAGACCAAGGGCGAGCTCAACAGCGCCCCGCCCGACCTGGTGCCGTGGTTCGAACTTCCCAACCGGCGCAGCGCCGCGGACGTGCTGGTCACCGGCCATTGGTCGGCGCTGGGGCTGAAAATCGAGCCCAATCTGCTGGCCCTCGATTCGGGTTGCCTCTGGGGCCGCCATCTGACCGCCATTCGTCTCGAGGACCGCGAGATCTTCCAGATCAACTGCGCGCTTTGCGAGGATCCCGGCTGAGCCGAGCCAATCCGCGCCGCGTTCGGGGAAAACGGACCCGCGCTCTCACCGCTCTCCCCTGACCATCGCCGCCGGCCAGCCACTGCCTGCTAGAATTCCGCGAGAACTTGCTTCGGGAGGGAGCCATGCAGATCGCGGAACGAGCGCGAGACCCGCGCGGAGAGGGCGGGAAACAAGGCGGACAAGCGTCGCTGCTGGCCATTGTCGCAGCCGTGATTCTGGCCCTTGCCGGTCTGCTGGCCATCGGCCACTTGCCCGGCAACGATGAGCATGCGGCGGCGACGGCGGGAGTCGCCTTCGAGGTGGTCGACGGCGCGCATCGGGAATTCGACGGCTCACCGGCGCTGGCGCTCTCGTTCAGCCTGCCCCTCGACAGCCGGAGCAACTACGACAGGTTCGTCCAGGTCGTGGAAATGCCGGCCGCGGCCAAGGCCACCCGCGCGAGCAAGGACGGCAGCCCCGACGACAGCGCCGCCCACGCCGAGGACGACAACCCGACTGCAGCGACGCGCAGCAGCCGTTCGCCGCAGGACACCGTGCTCGAAGGCGGCAAGCCGGTTGCCGGCGCCTGGGTCGTCGGCGAGAATCCACACCTGCTGTTCTTCCCGCGCATCAAGCCCCAGGTGCGCTACGTGGTGCGCGTCCAGCCCGGCCTGACGGCCAGGAACGGCAGCCAGCTGGCGCAGGAATCCCGCTTCTCGATCACCAGCGCGGCCGTTCCGCCTGCTTTCTACTTCGCCAGCCGCGGCATGGTTCTGCCGGCGACGCAGAACGGCGGCCTGCCGGTGACGACGGTCAATGTGCCGGAGGTGGACATCCAGTTCCTCAGGGTCAAGCCCGATCAGCTGACCCGCTTTCTCGAAAAGGTCGTCGCCCGCGGCCCGACAACGAGCAAGCAACCGAATGGCGACGATGGCTATGGCGACGGCGACGATGGCGGCGACCCCTATTACAACCGCGGCACACGTCTCAAGGGAGCGGTCAGCGACTGGGATCTCGATCAGCTGCACGAGCTGACGACCAGCGCCTTCATCGGCCGCTTTCTGACCGAACAGCAGGCCGATCGGCGCCGGGTAACCTTCATCCCGGTCGAGACCATCCCGGCGTTACGCGAACCCGGCGTCTACGTAGCGGTGATGTCGCAGCCGAATCGTTTCCGCGGCGACTACCAGACGACCTACTTCTACGTCAGCGATCTTGGCCTGCACCTGCGCCAGTACGCCGCTGGCGGCGCGGACGCCTACGTCAGCTCGCTGACCGACGGCAAGGCGCGCTCGGGCGTCGAGGTCAGCTGGGTCGATAAACACGGCAAGACCCTGGCGCGCAGTGAGAGCAACGGCGACGGTCGCGTCAGCTTTGCCGAGAAACCGGCGGGCGCGCGCGTGCTGATGGCCAGGAAGGGCGAGCAGATGTCGCTGATCACGCTGCGCGAAGCGGCGCTCGACCTCGCCGAGTTCGATATCGCCGGCATGCCCTACGTGCCGCTGCGCCTCTTTGCCTACAGCGGTCGCAACCTCTACCGGCCGGGCGAGCACTTTGCCGTCTCGGTGCTGGCCCGCGATGCCGACGGCCACCCCGTACCGCCACAGCCGATCCAGGCGATTCTTCGCCGTCCCGACGGCAGGGCGCAGTGGACGGCAAGCTGGCAACCCGATCCGGCCTTCGCCGGCTACTACCAGCGGGCCATCGAACTTCCGGTCGACGCCGCCACCGGCTCCTGGCAACTCGAACTGCGCGCCGACCCGGCGGCCAGAATGGCCAGCACGAGCATGGCTTTCGCCGTCGAGGAGTTCCTGCCTGAACGAATGAAGCTCGAACTGAGCACCGCCAGCGAGCGCCTGAGCAGGACCTCGTCAACCTGGCAGGTCGACGTCAGCGGGCGTTACCTGTACGGCGCGGCGGCAGCCGGCAACAGCCTGATCGGGGTGGTGACCAGCGAACGCAACCGCAACCCGCTGGCGCAGAAGCTTCCCGGCTTCGTCTTCGGTGACGCCGACGAGGAGAGCGTCAAGGCACGCCGCGAACTGCCGGCAACGACCCTCGACGACCAGGGCCAGGCAGCCGTCGACGTCGCCCTGGAGACGGTCGTCGAGCGGCGCTCACCGTTCACCGTGCGCGCGACGCTGAGCCTGCTCGAAAGCGGCGGCCGGCCGGTCGTACGCAGCATCGAACGCGTCTTCTGGCCGGCGCCGGTCCTCGTCGGCCTGCGCCCGATGTTCGTCGGCGCCTATGCACGCGAAAATACGCCGGCCGAGTTCGAGGTCGTTCGCGCCACTGCCGACGCCGCCCTGCACGCCGGAACGGCGCTGCCGGTACGCCTTTTCCGCGAGGATCGCCAGTACTACTGGCGCTTCGACGACCAGCGTGGCTGGCATTCGGGATTCACCGAGGGTAACGAACTGGTCGCGACGACGCAGGTCTCGGTGCCTGCGGGCGGGCGTGGCAGGCTCAGCCTGCCGGTGACCTACGGCCGCTACCGGGTCGAAGTCTTCGACCCGGAAACCGGCCAGACGACACGCTTCCGCTTCTACGCCGGCTGGTCGGCCAAGGACGACGAAACGCAGGGCGTACGCCCCGACCGGGTGGCGCTCAAGCTCGACAAGCCGGCCTACAAGGCCGGCGACACGGCGCGCCTGACGATCACCCCGCCGCACGCCGGCGAAGCACTGGTCACGGTCGAGGGCGAACGCGGACTGTGGGCGCGCCGGCTGTCCATCGGCGCCGACGGAACGAGCATCGACATCCCCATCGACAAGTCCTGGCAAAGGCACGATCTCTACGTCGCGGTGATGGTCCTGCGTCCCGGCGGCAAGGACGAAAAGGTGACCCCTGCGCGGGCGCTGGGCCTGGTCCACCTGCCCCTCGAACGCAGCAATCGCAAGCTGGCGGTGAGCCTGGAAGCGGCGCAGAAAATCGAACCCGAGCAGCCACTGAAGGTGAAGGTCAGCGTCCCCGAGGCCAAGGGGCAGAAGACCCTGCTGACGCTTTCGGCGGTCGATACCGGCATCCTCAACATCACCCGTTTCGCGAGCCCCGATCCCTTCGCCTTCTTCTTTGCCAAGCTGCGCTACGGCGCCGACGCCTACGACATCTACGGCCGGGTGATCGAGAAGATGGCCGGCGACCAGGGCAAGCTCAAGTTCGGCGGCGACGCCGGCCCCCAGCCGACGCGCAGCATGCCGAAGAAAGTGCGCCTGGTCGACCTCTTCAGTGGCCCGGTGATGCTCGACGAAAACGGCCAGGCCGAGGTCTCGCTGGCTGTCCCCGACTTCAACGGCAGCCTGCGCCTGATGGCCGTCGCTGCCAGCGGCGAGCGCTTCGGCTGGCAGGAAGCCGAGGTCACCGTCGCCGCACCCCTGATCGTCGAACTGGCGACGCCACGCTTTCTCGCCGTCGGCGACCGCGCCGTGCTGGCGCTCGACGTGCAGAATCTGGCCGGCAGCGCACAGCAGATCAGCGTCGCGGTCAGCAACGCCGACGGCCTGCAGATCCAGGATGGCGAACAACGGTTCCGGCTGCAGGATCAGCAGAAGCGTACCCTGCGCATCCCGATCGACGCCGGCAGCGCGCTCGGCCTGACCGAGATACGGGTGCGCGTCGACAGCCCGCGCGTCAGGATCGATCGCCGCTTCGCGCTGCAGGTGCAGGCGCCGACGCCGCGCCAGTCGGTGCTCGAGCGACTGGCGATCGCTCCCGGCGCAAGCGTCGAAGTCCGCGCTGCCGAGCTGGGCGGCTTCCTGCGCGGCAGCGTCGCGGCAACGCTGGCGCTCTCGAACCAGACACCGATCGACGTGCGCAGTGCCGTGCAGGGTTTGTTACGCTACCCCTACGGCTGCGCCGAGCAGACGACCAGCAGCGCCTATCCGCACGTCTTCATCGACCAGACGTCCGCACAGAAATTCGGGCTCAAGCCCTTCACCCAGGCAGAGCGTGCGGAGATGCTCGACAAGGCGATCGCCCGGCTGGCGGGCATGCAGGCGCCCAACGGCGGCTTCAGCCTGTGGGGAAACCTCTCCGAATACCAGTACTGGCTGTCGGCCTACGTCAGCAATTTCCTCCTTGATGCGCGCGAACAGGGTTTCAACGTCCCGCCCGCGGTCGAGAAACGCGCCTTCGAATTCCTGCTCAAGGGGCTGCAGGAGGGCGTCGCCGGCTTGCCGACAGGGGAAGTCAAGTACAACGAGAACTCGGTCTGGAACGACCACCGTTATGCCGGATCGGGGCGTTTCGCGGTGCTCGCCTACGGCGCCTACGTCCTCGCGCGCCAGGGCAAGGCACCGCTGTCGACGCTGCGCCAGCTGGCGGAGTCGCAGGCTGCCGCACCGTCCGGGCTGGCGCTGGTCCATCTTGGCCTGGCGCTCAAGCTGATGGGCGACGAAGCGCGCGCCAATGAGGCCATCGCAGCCGGGCTCATCAAGCGGCGTGCAGGCCCGCTCTACGCCTGGTGGGGTGACTATGGCAGCAACCTGCGCGACTGGGCGCTGATCGAGGTGCTGCTCGACAGGCACCAGCTGACGCCGGCCGGACGCGCGAACCTGGTCAATCAGGTGGCGGCGGAAATGGTCGGCAGACGCTACTTCAGCACGCAGGAGAAACTGGCACTGTTCCTCCTCGGACGAAGTTTCGCCACCGAAACGGCCAGGGAATGGCGAGGCGAATGGCTGTCGGCGGGAAAAACGCAGGCCATCGGCGGCCAGGGAACGCAGTACCTGCCCCTGTCGGCAGAGCAGCTGGCGGCGGGAGTGACGATCAGGAACGCCGGCAGCGAACGCCTCTTTGCCGAGCTCAACCTTGCCGGCAACCCGGCGAGCACGCCTGCCGAGCGCCGCGATGACTTCGATCTGAAACGCGACTGGTTCACCGCCGAAGGCAAGCCGCTCGGCGATCGGCCGCTGCGCGTCGGAGAAACGGCGATCGTTCGCCTGCGGGTGAAAAGCGCCGGCCGTTACGCCAACGGTCTGGTCGTCGACTACATCCCGGCGGGCGTCGAAATCGAAAACACCCACCTCGTCCAGGGCGAGCAGTCGGTGGTCACCATCGACGGCGTCGATCCACGGCAGGCGATGCAGAACAGCAACATCGAGCACGTAGAGTTCCGCGACGACCGTTTCGTCGTTGCCGCCAGGCTCGCCGGCGAGATGCAATTCTTCTACCGCGTGCGCGTGGTTACTCCGGGGCGCTTCGTCGTCCCGCCAAGCTACGCCGAAGACATGTACCAGCCGCAGGTCTACGGGCTGTCGGGCGCTCAGCAGACCATGCTGATCGCCGACGGCAGCGAAGAAAAGGCTGCCCCCGGCAAATGACGCGCTGGCTGGAGCTGGCGCTGGGCGCGGCCCTGAGTCTCCTGCTGTTGGCCGACCAGCTCTGGCCGCCGCCCCTGCCGGGGCGGTCGGCGCCACAGGCGCAGCTGGTCGTCGCCCGTGACGGTACACCCTTGCGCGCCTTTCCCGACGGCGAACACATCTGGCGCCACCCGATAGGCATCGAAGACGTCTCGCCGCGCTACATCGAAGCGCTGGTCGCCTACGAGGACCGCAGCTTCTGGTGGCATCCCGGCGTCAATCCGTGGGCGCTGCTGCGCGCGGGCTGGCAATGGCTGCGCCATGGCGACGTCGTCTCGGGCGGGTCGACGCTGAGCATGCAGGTCGCGCGCCTGCTCGAACCGACGCCGCGCAGTGTGGGCGGCAAACTGCAGCAGATCGTGCGCGCGCTGCAGCTCGAACTACACCTGTCGAAACGCGAGATTCTCGAGATCTACCTGAGCTTCGCACCGATGGGCGGCGTCGTCGAAGGCGTCGAGGCAGCCAGCCGCGCCTACCTCGGCAAAACCGCGCAACGGCTGAGCGAATCCGAGGCGGCGTTGCTCACCGTGCTGCCGCAGGCGCCGTCGCGGCTGCGCCCCGACCGCTACCCGGAACGTGCCCGGCAGGCGCGCGACAAGGTCCTCGATCGCCTGCAGTCGCGCTGGGGCGCGGCGGCGATCGCCGACGCCCGCCAGGAACCGGTGATCGCCCAGAGCATTCGCGAGCCACTGCTCGCGCCGCTGCTCGCCGAGCGCCTGCGGCGGCTGCGGCCGCACGCCGCGCGCATCGACAGCACCATCGACGCGAGCATGCAGCAGTCGCTCGAATACCTGCTCGCGGCACGGCTGCCGTCGCTGCCGCCACGCGTCTCGATGGCCGCTCTGGTCGTCGACAACCGCACCCTCGAAGTGCTCGCCTACGCCGGATCGGCCGATTTCACCGACAACGCCCGCTTTGCGCACGTAGACATGGTGCAGGCGGCACGCTCGCCGGGTTCGACGTTGAAACCCTTCCTCTACGGGTTGGCGCTCGACGAAGGCCTGATCCATTCCGAGTCGCTGCTCGCCGACGTGCCGCAGTCTTTTTCCGGTTACCAGCCGGGCAACTTCCAGGCCAATTTCAGCGGCCCGGTCAGCGTCTCCGAAGCGCTGCACAGGTCGCTCAACGTTCCGGCGGTCGAAGTACTCGAGCGGCTCGGCGCGCAGCGTTTCGTTTCGCTGCTGCGCCGCGGCGGCCTGAAGCTCGAACTGCCGCGTGGCGCCGAGGCCAATCTCAGCGTCATCCTCGGTGGCACGGCGGTGAACCTGGAAGGCCTGGTCGGCGCCTACACGGCGCTGGCGCGCGCCGGCGTCAGCGGCCGGCCGCGCTATTTCCCCGATGCGCCGATCGAGGAAGCGCGCATGCTCAGCGAAGGTGCCGCCTTCATCATCCGCGACGTCCTCGAAGCAGGCGGCCCGGTCGCCCGCCAGGTCAACGACGGCGTCGGCATACGCCGCGGCATCGCCTGGAAGACCGGCACCAGCTTCGGTTTTCGCGACGCCTGGGCCGTCGGCGTCAGCGACCGCTTCACCGTCGGCGTCTGGATCGGCCGGCCCGACGGCACGCCGAACCCCGGCTTCTTCGGCGCCAACATCGCCGCACCACTGCTGGTCGACGCCTTTGCCGTCATCGACGACTCGCCGCCGGCAGCGCGGACACCGCCAGCGAGCGTCTCCGCCACCCGCATCTGCTGGCCGCTCGGAACGCGCAGCGAGACCACGCCGCCCGAGCTCTGCCATCAGGAACGAACGGCCTGGATTCTCAGCGACGCCGCGCCGCCGACCTTCGCAGACCGACTGCGCGCTGGCGGCGCACGCTATACCGACTACCGCGACAGCGTCAGCGGACTGCGCGTGCGTGCCGCCTGTGCCGCTGGCGAGATGACCGCCGTGGACATGGCGCGCTGGCCCGCCGCCCTCGAACCCTGGCTCGACGTGACGACGCGGGAACGCGCGCTGCCGCCAGACTGGGCGCCGGCCTGCGTCGGCGCGCGTTCGCCGGAAGGCGGCCTGCACATCGTCGGCATCAGCGACGGAGCGACGATCCGCCGCGCCGGCAACGGCCCGGCCCCCGAGCTGCGTCTTGAAGCACGCGGCGGCCAGGACGAGCTGATCTGGCTATTGAACGGCCGCCAGATCGGCCGCGTGCCAGCGGGTCGCGCCCTGCAGCAGCGCTTCAGCGATGCCGGGCGCTACCAGATCACGGTTCTGGACGACGCCGGTCGCTACGACCGCGTCGAGATCAGCGTGCGCTGAGCGACTGAACACAGCTTCTCAGCGCGTGGCGATCTGGACGAAACCGCTGCGCGTGCCGAGTTCTCCGGCGTTGCCTTCGGCGCACAAGACGCTGTCGACGCGGGCCATCGACGGTCCACGGTGAGCCCACACGACCAGCGCGTCGATCGCCTCGATCGAGCCGCTGACCAGCGCTTCGACGCTGCCATCGCGTCGGTTGCGCACCCAGCCGGCCAGCCCGAGTTTCGCGGCTTCGGCGGCTAGCGACCAGCGATAGCCAACCCCCTGGACGCGGCCATGGATACGCAGGTTTCGGCAAACTGTTTCACCCATCAGGCTAGGAGCTTGCGTCGGACGATGGCCGTCCCTGCAGCCACTCGGGAAGTTCCCGATCGCCAGCGTTTTCAATGATGTATTGACGGATCAGTTTCCTGACCACCTGGGACGGCGTCAGATCGTGAGCCGTGCAGATTTCTTCGAAGATCCTCTTCTTGACAGGGTCGACGAGAATGGTCAAGCGAGCGGTTCGGTTTTCCATATCGGCACATTTCATGTGAGTTTGATTGTCGTTGCAATGGTAACAGAAGCGCATATAATTGGCGCTTGATGCACACGATACCAGAAAATCTCGTTGATGCGGTTTGCTCCGGCCAAGGCCGCAACAGTATTCGCGCACCCCGCTTTTCGCCGCTTCCGAAGGCGTTTTCTGGAACTCCGGACGGTATGTGGTTCCCTATCCGTGGTGGTCGAGACGCGCTGACTTCCCACGCATGCGAAACCATTTTTCGTGAACCAGGCGACGCAAGCGCGGCCAGCGAAAATCTGCGGTGCGCCAGTTGCCACTGATCAGCACGGGCGTTTTCCTGGATCCGACCAGCTGGGTACATCTGGACTGGATCCTGCTGGTTGTTGCTGCGTGGCTGCTGATTGGCGTCGCAGGGGTGTTCGCCTTGCACCGCCTGGCCCTGGTGGCCAGAGTGCTGTTTCCTGCCGGCGGGGCCTTCGGCCTGCTCTTGTTCGGCGTCGCTCTGAGCGCGATTCTCAGCTCGCCGGAGGTGGCGGTGTTGCCCTTCGGGCTGCCAGGTCTGCCCTTCCATTTTCGCCTCGACAGCCTGTCTGCGTTCTTCCTGATGATCATCGGAGGCGTTGCCGCCGGTGTGTCCGCATTTGCGGCTGGCTACTTCCGCAAGGGCGAAGGCACGCCGCCCGGCTTGTTGGCGCTCGAATACCACATCTTTCTGGCCAGCATGGTCCTTGTCGTTCTCGCTGACGACGCCTACGCCTTCATGGTGATGTGGGAAACGATGGCCCTGTCGTCTTTTTTCCTGGTCACCGCCAACCACCGCATCGCCGAGATCCAGCGAGCAGGCTACCTCTACCTGCTGATCGCGCATGTCGGCGCTCTCGGCATCCTGTTGTGCTTCGGCATCCTGCAGGCGGATACCGGCGACTACACGTTTGCCAACATGCGCTCGCAGGAGATTTTGCCGGACCGGGCATCGATCGCTTTCCTGCTGGCGCTATTCGGTTTCGGCGCCAAGGCGGGCATCGTACCGCTGCACGTCTGGCTTCCCGAGGCACATCCGGCGGCGCCGTCGCCCGTCTCCGCGCTGATGAGCGGGGTCATGTTGAAGACGGCCATCTACGGTTTGCTGCGGATCATTTTCGATCTGCTCGGCACGCCCGTGTGGTGGTGGAGCCTGGTGCTGCTGGCGTTCGGCCTGGCGACCGCGCTGTTCGGTGTCGTCTTCGCGGCAGTGCAGGTCGATATGAAACGCCTGCTGGCCTATTCATCGATCGAGAACATTGGTTTGCTGTTCACCGGCATCGGCCTGGCGGTGTTGTTCTCGACCCAAGGCATGCCTGTGATGGCGGCATTGGCGTTGACCGCCGTGCTCTACCATGTGGCCAGCCATGCCTTCTTCAAAGGGCTGCTTTTTATCGGCACCGGCGCGGTCCTGCACGCCACCCTCGAACGCAACCTCGGCAAGCTCGGTGGTTTGATCCGCAGCATGCCCTGGGTGGCCTGGGCCATGCTGATCGGTGTTCTGGCCAGCGCCGGCTTGCCGCCCTTTGGCGGCTTTGTCTCCGAGTGGCTGCTGCTGCAGAGCTTCCTGTTCTCGCCGGATTTGCCGAGTTCATTCCTCAACATGCTGATTCCCGTGGTCGCCGCCCTGATCGCACTGGTCGCCGCGCTCGCCGGCTATACCATGGTCAAGTTCTTCGGCGTCATTTTCCTCGGCCAGCCACGCGAGGAGAAGCTGGCGCAGGCGCATGATGCCGGCCGCTGGGAGCGTGCCGGCATGGCCTGGCTGGTCGCCGGATGCATTGCGCTCGGACTGTTTCCGGTGCAGTTCATCGCCCTCATCGATCCGGTGACGCAGTTGCTGGTCGGCTCTGGCCTTGCCAAGACGGTCGGCAGCAGCGGCTGGCTGCTGGCGCCGGTGGCGATCGAGCGCGCGAGCTACGGGCCGGCGATCTTCCTGCTCGGCGTCGCTGCAAGCTTCGCGCTCGCCTTCCTGCTGGTGCGCCTCTTCTACCACGGCCGCGTGCGGCGCGCGGCGCCCTGGGACTGCGGCTTCCCCTGGCAGAACGCCCGCATGCAGGATACCGCCGAAGGTTTCGGACAACCGATTCGGCAAATCTTCGAACCCTTCTTCCGCTGGGAGCGCGAGCTGCCGACGGCTTTCGATGCCGAGCCGCGCTATCGCGTCAGCGTCACCGACCCCTTCTGGCATTGGCTCTACCTGCCGCTGGCTGCCGCCGTCGAGCGTCTGGCACGGCTCATCGGTCTGTTGCAGCAGGGACGGATTGCGGTCTACCTGCTGTACAGCTTCGTAACCCTGATCACCGTGCTGCTGGTGGTCGAGCTATGACCTGGCTCGGCGCCTTCTCGCAACTGCTGGAGATCGTCCTGGCGCTGCTTCTGGCGCCCCTGCTCGGCGGCTGGATCAATCAATGGCGCGCCTGGCTGCAGAACCGCTCGGCGCCCGGCTTGCTGCAGCCGTACCGCACGCTGCACAAGCTCTTCAACAAGGAGTCGGTGCTTGCCGAGCACGCTTCGCCCCTGTTTCGCGGCGCTCCGTACATCGTTTTCGGCTGCATGGCGCTGGCCTGCGCAATCGTCCCAACGCTATCGACCGACCTGCCTCTTTCGCCAGCGGCAGATGCGATTGCCCTGGTCGGCCTGCTCGGAGTGGCGCGGGTATTCATTTCCCTGGCGGCCATGGATGTCGGCACTTCTTTCGGCACGCTGGGGGCGCGGCGTGAAATGCTGATCGGCTTTCTCGCCGAACCGGCGCTGCTGATGGTCCTGTTCTCGGCATCGCTGATCTCGAACTCGACCTCGCTGACGACCATCGTCGAGACGCTGGCGCATCGCGAGCTGGCCATCTATCCGAGTCTGGCTTTCGCCGGCGTCGCCTTCACCATGGTGTCGCTGGCCGAAAACGCCCGCGTGCCGGTGGACAACCCGGCGACGCACCTCGAACTGACGATGATTCACGAAGCGTTGATCCTCGAGTATTCGGGCCGTCATCTGGCGCTGCTCGAATGGGCCGCCAGCCTGAAGCTCTTCGCCTATTCGTGCATCGGGCTGGCGCTGTTCTTCCCCTGGGGCGTCGCCGAGGCGCAGGCGCCGCTGGCGCTGCTGCTGGCGATGCCGGCGCTGGTCCTGAAGCTGGCGATCGGCGGCGCCCTGCTGGCGTTACTCGAGACGCTCAGCGCCAAGATGCGCATCTTCCGCGCTCCGGAATTCCTCGCCACCGCGTTCCTGCTGGCGGTGATCGGCATGTTGGTCCACATCCTGGTACGACCGTGAGATGAGTGAATTCGTCGCCCAACTGATCAATCTGCTGGCGTCAACGCTGCTGATCCTCGCCTTTGCGATGATCTCGCAGCGGCGGATTCTGTCGCTGATTCACCTGTTCACCGCGCAGGGGGCCACGCTGGTCGCGGCGACGCTGGTGGTCGGCTACGCGACGGATCAGCCGCACCTCTACCTGTCGGCCGGCATCACCCTGGTGGTCAAGGTCATCCTGATTCCCTTGTTGCTGCATCGGGTGATCAATCGCCTCAACGTACGCTGGGATATCGAAACGCTGATCAACATCCCGACGACGATGATCATTGGCATCGTGCTCGTCATTTTCGCCTTCGACCTGGCGCTGCCGATCTCGAAGCTGTCGGCCAGTATCGCCCGCGGCACACTCGGCATCGCGCTCGCCTGCGTCTTGCTCTCGTTCCTGATGATGATTACCCGTGCCAAGGCGGTGCCTCAGGTGATCGGCTTCCTGTCAATGGAAAACAGCCTGTTCTTCGCCGCCACGTCGGCCACCTACGGCAT
The DNA here is from genome assembly GCA_000585075.1 of Candidatus Accumulibacter regalis. Lineage (GTDB taxonomy): Bacteria > Pseudomonadota > Gammaproteobacteria > Burkholderiales > Rhodocyclaceae > Accumulibacter > Accumulibacter regalis. The sequence goes on from JEMY01000016.1 coordinate 88,595, forward strand.
GCCGATGGTCGTTGAACTTGGCATCGCTCTCGACGTGCTGGTCGGCATTCTGATTCTCGGCGTCTTCATGTTCCAGATTCGCGAGCAGTTCGACAGCCTCGACATCAGCCACCTCGAAAAGCTCAAGGAGGACTGACCTGGAAACGCTGTTCTACGTCCTCGGCATCCCCCTGCTTGGCAGCCTGGTTCTGGCGTTTACCGGGCAGCGAAACAGCGCGCGCGAAATCAATGTCGCGTTCAGCCTCGCAACCTTCGTCGCCACCTGCATGCTGACCGTCGAGATAGTCTCGGGTGGGCCGCAGCTGCTCTGGAAGCACGAATTCTTCATTGACCCGCTGAACGTTTTTCTGGTCACCCTGACCAGCTTTGTCGGCCTGACCACGGCCATCTTCTCGCGCCCTTACATGCGCATCGAGCAGGACCACGGCAAAATGACGCCGCAGCGGCAGCGCCTCTACCACAGCATGTATCAATTGTTCAGTTTCACGATGTTGCTGGCGCTGACCACCAACAACATGGGCATCCTGTGGGTGGCCATGGAGGCGGCGACGCTGACCACCGTGCTGCTGGTCAGCGTGTACCGGACAGCGGCCAGTCTCGAAGCAGCGTGGAAATACTTCATTCTCTGCGGCGTCGGCATCGCCCAGGCCCTGTTCGGGACGGTATTGCTGTACATGGCGGCGGAAAAGGTGATCGGCACCGAGGCGGGTGCATTGTTGTGGACCAATCTCGACGCGGTCAAGACACAGCTCGATCCGACCATCATTACCCTGGCTTTCGCTTTCCTGTTCATCGGCTACGGCACCAAGGTTGGCCTGGTGCCGATGCACAATTGGCTGCCGGATGCACATGCGGAGGGGCCGACGCCGGTTTCTGCGGTGCTGTCGGGCCTGCTGTTGAACGTCGCCGTGTATGCCCTTTTGCGCTGCAAGGTGCTCACCGACGGGGCCCTGGGCAACCCGCTCGCCGGCGAGCTGATGATGGGCTTCGGTCTCCTGTCGGTGGTCGTTGCGGCGTTCTTTCTGTCTCGGCAAAAGGACGTCAAGCGCATGTTTGCCTACTCGTCGATCGAGCACATGGGGCTGATCACCTTCGCTTTCGGCATGGGCGGCGCGATCGCCAACTATGCCGGCTTGCTGCACATGACGGTGCATTCGCTGATCAAGTCGGCGATTTTCTTTGCCGTCGGGCATGCCACGCAGAAGGCCGGGACGCAGAACATGGCCGACATCCGCGGTCTGATCAAGGTCAGTCCGCGGCTCGCCTGGGGGATGATGCTCGGCTCGCTGGCGATCCTCGGCATGCCACCATTTGGGGTCTTCGCCAGCGAATTTCTCATTCTCACCACGGCCATGCGCGACCATTCCTGGGCCACGCCATTCCTGCTGCTGGCCCTCGGCGTCGCTTTCGCCGCCGTCTTCAGCCGCGTCCAGCCGATGGCCTTCGGCGAAACCTCGCTCAAGAAGACGCTAGGCCACACGCCGGCGCTGTTCCCAGTGTTCGCGCATCTTGGTCTGGGCTTGATGCTCGGCCTGTATATCCCGCCGTACCTGCACGACTGGTATCGTCAGGCGGCGGCGATGATCGGCGGTTGAGGCGATGCGGATTTCCGGGTTCAGCCTCGATGGCGAACGCCTGCCGGCACCGCTGCCGATCTGGCGCGCTACGGTGCGCAGCGAAACCTGGCAGGTCCTCGCCCGGGCGCTGTCCGAGAACGGCGGACGGCTACTCACCCTCTGGGCGTCCGATCGCACGCACGGCGCGTCCGGCGGTCTGGTGATCTCGGCGGCCTATGCCGTTCCTGAAGGTCTGCTATGGCTCGATTTGCCGCTTGCCGAGCGGGCTGCGACCTATCCGGACCTGGTGCCATTCTTTCCCTGCGCAGGCCGCCTGCAGCGGGCGGCAGCCGATCTGCTCGGTGTCGTCGCCGAAGGCGTTTCCGACCGGCGCCCGTGGCTCGACCACGGCGCCTGGCCAGAAAACTACCGGCCGCTGCGCCGTGATCAATCACCCCGGGCCGCTGGTCCACATCGAGAAGTCACCGACTACGCCTTCGTTCGCGTCGAAGGCGACGGCGTGCATGAGATCCCGGTCGGACCGGTCCATGCAGGAATCATCGAACCGGGGCACTTTCGCTTCTCGGTCGTCGGCGAGAAGGTACAGCGCCTTGAGCAACGCCTGGGCTACAAACACAAAGGGATCGAAAAACGATTCACCGAGCTGCCGGCACTCCAGGCGCATCGGCTGGCCGGGCGGATGTCGGGTGATTCGACTGTCGCTTACGGCTGGGCTTACTGTATGGCGCTGGAATCTCTGGCGGGCTGCGAGATTAGCGAACGTGCGAGTTGGCTGCGGGCGCTGCTGCTCGAACGCGAACGGGTGGCCAACCACCTCGGCGACCTCGGGGCGCTCGGCAACGATGCGGCGTTCGCCTTCGGGCTGGCCCAGTTCTCGAGGCTCAGGGAAGACTGGCTTCGCCTCGCCAAGGACGCCTTTGGTCACCGCCTGATGATGGACGTTGTCGTTCCGGGTGGCGTGACAGCCGATGTCGATCAAGCGACTGCCGCCAGCTTGGCCGACCAGTGCGACCGAATAGAGCGTGAAGTGCAGGAACTGCGCCAGATTTACGACGAGCACGCCGGCCTGCAGGACCGCTTCCTGACCACCGGCCGGGTGTCGCCGGGGCTGGCCGCGCGACTGGGCCTCACCGGCCTGGCGGGGCGCGCCAGCGGCCAGGCCGCCGACCTGCGCTGCGACCGAGCCTGGATTCCCTACGACCAGCTCGAAGTAAAGATCGCGACGCAGCGCGGCGGCGACGTCGCCGCCCGCGTCAGCGTGCGTTTCGACGAACTGCTTGAATCACTGCGGCTGATTCGCCTGCTGCTTTCGCGGCTTCCCGACGGTCGGACGCGCAGCGAACTGCGGCTGCCAAGCAAGCTTGCGTTCGGCGCCGGCTGGGTTGAAGGCTGGCGCGGCGAGGTCTTCGTCGCCCTCGAATACGACGGAGATAAAGGCGCCCACTGTATCCGCCGCTGTCACTGTCACGATCCCTCGTGGCAGAACTGGCCGGTACTCGAACACGCAGTCATGGCGGACATCGTTCCCGACTTTCCGCTGATCAACAAATCCTTCAACCTCAGCTACTCGGGACACGACCTCTGATGTGGCGCATTCTCAAACAGATCGCAAGAAACGGTATCCGCAGCGAAGCGCCGCCCGAGCCCAGTGATTCCCTGCGCGTCGGCGGCGAGCGCATTCAGCGCGAACTCCTCGACATTCTCGGCCAGGCGCTGAGCATTCGCCAGGTTGATGCCGGTTCTTGCAACGGCTGCGAGCTGGAAATCAACGCCCTCAACAACCCCTACCACAACATCGAAGGACTCGGCATCAGGTTCGTCGCCAGCCCGCGCCATGCCGACATGCTGCTGGTGACCGGACCCGTTTCACGACACATGGAGCTGGCCCTGCGCCGCACCTACGACGCCGCTCCGGACCCCAAGCTGGTCGTTGCCGTCGGCGATTGCGGTTGTGACGGCGGCATTTTTGGCGAGAGCTACGCCAGCTGCGGGCGCGTCGCCAACATCATTCCGGTCGATGTCGCGGTGCCCGGTTGCCCGCCGCCGCCACTCGAAATCCTGCGCGGGATCCTGACCGCGGTGCGATCTCGAATCTCGCCAGGATAGAGGCTCCGCCGCCGTCTGTCGGCGATTCCCGAACACCAGCTGTGCGCTGCCAACGCCGCCGGGCGAGCTCGCACGGCGCCTCGCGGCGTGGCAGGGAGCGCTGACGGAACGGTAACTCGCGTCGATGATGGCATAATCGTGCCCCATGGGGAGAACGATTCCGGGGGGAGCGGCCGCGTCACACGGCGCCGCTGCGTGTCGATGCTGAAAGCGCTGTTGCTGCTGCCGCTTCTCGGGGCCGGTCTGCTACTGCTGCTGCCGAGTCGCAAGGTCGACCTGCTGCGCCATGTGGCGAGCATCGTCGCCGCGGCGACGATGGTCTGCGCCGGCGTCCTGCTGCTCGATTTCGACCCCGCCAGCGCCGCTATTCAGTTCTTCGAGACGCGCCCGTGGAACCCGCGCGTCGGGTCGAGCCTGGCGCTCGGCGTCGACGGGATTTCGCTGCCGATGCTGCTGCTGGCAACGATCTTGTGCTTCGTCGCGATTGTCACATCCACCGCCGTGCGCAACGGCGCAAAGCTTTACTTCTCGCTGATCCTGGGCCTCGAGACGTCGATGCTGGTCGTTTTTGCCGCGCGCGACTGGTCGCTGTTCTACGTCTTCTGGGAACTGACGCTGATTCCCCTGTTCTTCCTCATCGACCGCCTGGGCGGCGCCAACCGCCACCGGGCGGCGCTCAACTTCGTCCTGTATACCCTCGGCGGCTCGGTGTTCATGCTGATTGCGCTGCTGCTGCTCTACGACGTCGCCCCCGGGCACAGCTTCGCGATGGACGACATGGCCGCCGGCAGCGCGCAACTGCCGCAGAAAACGCAAATTCTCGTCTTCCTCGGGCTCTTGCTCGGGTTCGGCGTCAAGATGCCGATCGTTCCGCTGCACGGCTGGCTACCGCTGGCGCACGTCGAGGCACCGAGCCCGATCTCGGTCCTGCTCTCCGGGATCCTGCTCAAGATGGGCGCCTACGGGTTGATCCGCGCTGCCTGGACGCTACCGGGAGCGGTGCTCGCGCTGCAGGACTGGCTGGCCCTGCTGGCGCTCGTCAGCCTGATCTACGGCGCGGTCCTCGCCTGGCGGCAGACCGATCTCAAGGCAATGATCGCCTACTCGTCGATCTCGCACATGGGCGTCGTGCTGCTCGGCATCGCCGCGCTCAACGAGGCCGGGCTGAACGGCGCGATGACGCAGATGGTTGCGCACGGGCTGGCGGCGGGGCTGCTGTTCATGCTCATCGGCCTGCTCTACGAGCGCACGCACCGGCGCGACCTCGCCGCCTACGGTTCGCTCAACCGGACGGCACCACGCTTCGCGGCGTTCATCGTCCTCACCCTGCTGGCGTCGGTCGGCCTGCCGGGGAGCGCCGGCTTCATCGCCGAGCTGCAGGTGCTGATCGGCGCCTACGGCCGCTGGGGCGGCTGGCTGGCAATTCTGTCGATCGGCGTGCTGATCTCGGCCGCCTACGCCCTGCGCGCCATTCGCCGCCTGTCGACCGGTCCGGAACGGCCCTTCGCCGGGGCTGCGCCGGGCGTCGCAACCTTTGCCGACCTCAACCGCAGCGAAACGGCGACCGCCGGCGTACTGAGCGCGGCCATCGTCATCATCGGCTTCTACCCGGCACCGCTGCTCGGCCTGATGTCCTCGTCGGTCGCCCGACTGGCGCAGCAGTTCGCAGGCTGACCGCGTGATGACTACGACTACGGCCGCCGATCCCCAGGTGACGACGATTGACCCGCTGACGCGCATCAGGACCTGCCTGGCACATCTCGAACACCTGTTGCCGGCGCAGGCCCCGCTGCGCGACTTCGTCCATCACAACACCCTGCACGCCTTTCAGCATCTGCCCTTCGCCGAAGCATTCAGCGCAGCTTCACGCCTGACCGGCGGCAACACCTGGCTCGACGAGGAGCGCTGCCGCCAGCTCTACCGACAGGGACGGGTGACCGCGAGCGACCTCGACGCCGCCCTGCGCCAACTGCCGGCAGCGCGCGCCGATGAAATTCTTCTCGCCATCGGCGCGCGCGAGCTGCGCTGCGGCGAGGTCCTGCAGGCGGCGCTACGGCATGCGCCGGGCAGGCTGTCGGCAGCGCAGATACGCTGGCAGGTGGAGGAAAAGGCCGCGTTCGCGCGCTGGCAGATCGATCTCGACCCGGCTGCGCGGCAGGCCCTGCTCGCCGCCGCCAGCGTTGAAGTCTTCGACGAAGCGGCGGCGGTGGCCGATCTCTGGGCCGCGGCACGTGCCCTGCAGGCATCGTCGGCGGCTTCTCCGCCGGTCGCCAGCGAGGCGACGGACGAATGGCCGAAGTGGCCCGGCGCGAAGAACGAGAGTCCGTCGCCCGAAGCCGCCGCGTCGCTCTGGCAGGAACTGATTGCAGGCCTGGGCGAGCGCTGGACGCTGCTCGCCCTGCTCGCCCACCTGAGCGGCGAAGATGCGCGCGCAGTCCTGCAGGCCAGCCTGATTCGCCATCTCGGTGCGCACCTCGACCAGGGCCTTGCCGGGTGGCGGAACGCCGCGCTCGCGCAGGGCTTCCTTGCCGCGTGGCGGCTGAGCGCCGCCAGCGACTGGACCTGGGAGCTCGACGAGTTCGTCGGCGCACGGCAGGACATCGCGCAGCTGCCCGACGACCCGCTGTCGGTCATCATTGGCGAACTCGTGCGCCTCGGTGTCGATGCAGCCAACTGGGCCGCCTACCTGCGGCGCCTGGTGCTCGAACTGCCGGGCTGGGCCGGCATGTGCTGCTGGCGCGAAGCACACCCGCGCGCCGGCGAAGCGCCGGTCTCGCTGGCTGATTTCGTCGCCGTTCGCCTGGTTCTTGAACGCCTGTACGCCGAGCAGTTGATGGGCAGGATCTGGAGCCTGCCGCTCAGTGTCGCCGAACTGGGCCGCTACTTCGTCGCCCATCCCGACGAGCTGTCGGTGCGCCATGCTTTCGGCCGGCAGGAGCTGAGCGAAGACCTGCTAGAAGCGGTGGCCCCCTGTCTGGCGTCGCCGTCGGCCAGCACGCTCGGCGACTGGCAGGAATTGTCCACGCTCCTTGCCAGGCCTGGCGGGTCCGCCGCGGCTGCAGCGCTAGACGCCGCGCCTTCACACGACGAGCGGACGGCACTGGCCGCCTGGCCGCTTTTCGTCCTCGCCCAGGGCCTCGGCCTGGGCGGGCGACAACTGCGCGAGATCGCTGCAGCAGGCGCGCAGGCCTTGCTCGACTGCGCCGCTTCCCTGAGCCGCGACCAGCGCGGCGAGGTCTGGCTGCTGGCCTACGAACGCCACTATCGGCAACAGGTTCTCGCCGCGCTGGCCGCCAATCACGGCCGCGCAGCGGCGCTCGCCGGCAGGGCGGAAGCGCAGTTCGTCTTCTGCATGGACGACCGCGAGGAAGGTTCGCGCCGCCACCTGGAAGAAGTCAATCCGGCTTTCGAAACCTTCGGCGCCGCCGGCTTCTTTGGCGTGCCGATGCTCTGGCAGGGCCTCGACGACGAGGCGCCGACGGCCTTGTGCCCGATCGTCGTGCGGCCGACGAACGCCATCCGCGAAGAAGTGCCGAACGGCGGCGAAGGCGCACTGGAAAAGCACCAGCGGCGTCGCCGCCTGCGCCTCGCCTGGCGCGAGCGCCTGCATCAGGGCAGCCGGCGTGGCTGGCTGCAAGCGGCGCTGCTGACCGCCGCCGCCGGCCCTGTGGCCTTGCTCGCCCTGCTCGCCAGAACACTCGCGCCGGGGCGCTTCGGCGCGTTTCTCGCCCGCCGCCGCGACGCCTTCGACCAGCCCCTGGCGGGTACGCTGCACCTGACGGCCGAAGCCAGCGAGGCCACTCGCGCCGCCAACGCCGAGGAACCTCGTCTCGGCTTCAGCGAGGAAGAACAGGTCGCGCGCGTCGGCGGCTTCCTGCGCAGCATCGGTCTGACCCAGCATTTCGCGCCACTGGTGCTGATCGTCGGCCACGGATCCGACAGTCGCAACAACTCGCATCTGGCGGCCTACGACTGCGGCGCGTGCTCCGGCCGACACGGGGGGCCGAATGCGCGCGTCTTTGCCGCGCTGGCCAACCGCCCGGCGATTCGCACCCGCCTCGCCGAACAGGGCCTGCACATCCCGGAAACAACCCACTTCGTCGGAGCCGAGCACAATACCTGCGACGAGAGCTACCTCTGGTACGACCTCGAACGTCTGCCGGCCAGCCACCAGGACGCTTTCGCGGCCATGCGCCGCGATTGCGCGCAAGCGACCAGCCTGCACGCCGTCGAACGCTGCCGCCGCTTTGCCTCGGCGCCGCGCGCGCCGTCGCCCGCTCAGGCGCGGCGACATCTCGCCGACCGCTGCCAGGATATCGCGCAGGCGCGACCGGAACTCGGGCATGCGACCGTCGCCACGGCGTTCATCGGGCGCCGGACGATGAGCCGCCGCGCCTTTTTCGACCGCCGCGTCTTCCTCATCTCCTACGATCCGCTACCCGACGTAGACGGCCGCATCCTCGAAGCGACACTGCTCGCCGCCGGCCCGGTCGGCGCCGGCATCAATCTCGAGTACTACTTCTCGACGGTGGACAACGAAGGCTTCGGCTGCGGCAGCAAGGTGATGCACAACCTGGCCGGCCTGTTTGCCGTCATGCAGGGCACCGCTTCGGACCTGCGTACCGGCCTACCGTTGCAGATGATCGAAATCCACGAACCGATGCGGCTGCTGGTCGTCGTCGAGCAAAGCACCGAACTGCTCACCGCGATCTACCAGCGGCAGGCGCCGCTGCAGGAGCTGATCGGCAACGGCTGGGTCGTTCTGGCCGCCAAGCACCCGCAGACGGGAGCGATTCACCTGTTCGATCCGGCCAGCGGTTGGCAGGCATGGCAGGCTGACGGAGGCGATGAAGCGGCCCCGCGAATCGCCGAAGTCGAGCGCTCGCTCGACTGCTTCGCCGGCCGCCGTGAAGCACTGCCGCCCGCCCTGCTGCGGCAGCCACTGGAGGCGGCATGAACGCGCTCGCAACCCAGCTCGGCGAAGCGACACCTCTGGTCTGGCTGGTGCCGCTGTTGCCGCTACTGGCTGCGGCGGCGATCGCCATGCGCATGCTCTTCTGCCGCGAGCACGGCGACCGGCAAGAACCGTTCACCGCCGGTCTGGCCAGCGCAGCCGCGCTCGGCGCGCTGTTTCTGCTCCTGCTCTTCGACCTCGCGGCGCTGGTCAACGGCGTGCCGGAAACCCTGCGCGCCGGCGAATGGCTGGCCATCGGCCTGACGCCGGTCGGACTGTCGTTAGCGCTCGACGCTTACAGCCTGCCGGCAGCGACGCTGGTGACGCTGATCGCCTGCATCGCGCTGCGTTTCTCGGCGACCTATCTGCACCGCGAGAACGGCTTCCAGCGCTTCTTCCTCGGCATGTGCCTGTTTCTCGCCGGCATGCTGCTGATCGTCCTTTCCGGCAACGCGGTGCTCGCCTTCGTCGGCTGGGAGCTGGCGGGAATCAGCTCTTGGCTGCTCATCGCCTACGCCTGGGAGCGACCGGTGGCGACCGGCAACGCGGTCTTCGTCTTCGTCGCCAACCGCGTCGGCGATGGCGGTTTCCTGCTCGGTATCGGCCTCGCCGTGTGGTCGGTGGGTAGCGTCGAGTGGGCCGGGCTGGCCGGCGACGGCACGCTGAGCGCGCTCAGTGCGCGTCTGCTGGCGTCCGGTTTCGTGCTCGCGGCGCTGGTCAAGTCGGCACAGCTGCCGTTCACACCGTGGATCGCGCGCGCCCTCGAAGGGCCCACGCCGTCGTCGGCGGTGTTCTATGGCTCGCTGATGGTGCACGCCGGCGTCTTCCTGCTCTGTCGCCTGCAGGGATTGCTGCTGCAGGTGCCCGACATGATGGCGCTGCTGGTCGTCGTCGGGGTGGCCACAGCCTTGTACGGAGGCCTCTGTGCGCTGGTGCAGAGTGACGTCAAGTCGGCGTTGATCTTCTCGACGGTGACCCAGGTCGGTCTGATGTTCATGCTCTGCGGCCTCGGCCTGTTCGCGCTGGCCGCTGTCTACTCGGGTCTGCACGCCACCTGGCGGGCCTACCAGTTCCTGCTCGCACCGACCTACATGCATCTGGTCCGGCGCCCCGCACGCCCGGTGCCGCGCTGGCTGGCCCGGCAACGCTGGCTGTACACGGCGGCGCTGCAGCGCTTCTGGATCGAGCCGCTGGCGAGCACCCTGCTGACACGGCCGACGCTGGCGCTGGGCCGGGACGTGCGCGCGCTCGACGAGCAGGTCATCGACCCGCTGCTGGGCACGCCGCGCGGCGACCACGACGTCGCCGCAGGCGTCGCGGCCACGGACGCGCTGATTCGCGGCCACGGTTTCGCCGGTCGCGCCCTGTTCGCCTTTGCCGCATGGCTGCAGCGCATCGAGAACCGACTGCTGCTCAGCGGCGACGATGCGATGATGAAACCGCTGCGCCGTATCGGTCGCTACGCCGACGCCATCGAGTTGCTGCTCGAACAGCCGCGCTACCTGATGCTGATGGTGATGGCGACTCTGGTGGTGATTCTATGAACGAAGTGCACTGGGCGGCGCTGGCCGGCTACCCCCTGCTGGCGACGCTGCAACTGCTGCCGCTGCTCGGCGCCCTGTTCCTGCTGATCCTGCGCAAGGCTCGCCTGGCGGTGGCCATCGGCCGCCTGTTTGCGGTCGCCGAGCTGGTCGTGGCGCTCGAGCTCTACGCGCGCATCGAGGTCTCGGACAGCGTCATGCAGTTCGCCGAAAGACTCGACCTGCTCGCCTACCATGCCGCCGCCGACGGCATCAGCGTGCTCTTCGTCCTGCTTACCGCGCTGCTCGGCGTCCTGCTCGCCTTCTACGGCATGGCACGCCAGCAGGTCACGCCGGTGCATCTGCTCGGCGTCCTGCTGCTCATCGAGGCCTCGCTGATGACCATGCTGACGACGATGAACCTGCTCTGGTTTGCCGCCGCCTCGGCGCTGCAGCTGGGGCTGATCGGCTACCTGCTCTGGCGCTGGGCGTCGGCAAGCGAGGAGAAGCTGGCGCTGTCGCGCTTCCTGCAGTATCAGTTCTTCGGCTGGTGCCTGTTCGTCGCCGGCGCCGTCGTCCTTGTCTGGAGCCATGCCGATGCCAACACTCTGGTCGGCGGACGCTGGAGCTTCGATCTCTTCGACCTGCTGGCGACACCCCAGATCGGCAAGTACCAGTCGGCGGCCTTCTATCTGCTCTTCTACGGCCTGGCCATCCGCACGCCGCTCTTTCCTCTGCACGGCTGGTTGCCCAATTCGGCCGGCTACGGACTGATCGCCGTCGGCCCGGTGCTCCTGCTCGGCGTCAAAGTCGGCATCTACGGCATGGCCCGCTTTCTGCTGCCCCTGACCGCCGAGGCGGTGCTCGTCTGGCAACCGTACGTCGTCGCCTTCGCCATGGTCGGCGTCTTCTACGCCGCGGTGCTCGCTTTCCGGCAGGCGAATCTACGCCGGCTGATGGCCTTCGCCGTCGTCAGCCACACCAGCCTGATCGTCATCGGCCTATTCACCCTGCACCCGGCCGGTGTGCAGGGCGCGCTGCTGCTGGCGGTCAACTTCGGGCTGGCGATCACCGTCATGCTGTTGATGATCGGCTACGTCTACCGCCGTGCCGGGACCACCCGGCTCGATAGTCTCGGCGGCCTCTTCGACCGCGTTCCCTTCATCGCCATTGCCTTCCTGATCGGCGGCCTGGCGCTGCTCGGCATGCCGGGGACGCCGGGCTTCGACGCCGTGCACCTGGTCCTGGAAGCGTCGATCGAGACCTTCGGCGCGCTGCCGACGATCGCCACGGCACTGGGCAACGTCGCCGCCGCCGGCTTCCTGCTCTGGGCATTCCAGCGGGCGTTTCTGGCAGCGCGGCCGAAGGATCTGCCGGCGAGCAGAATCGCGCGCCCCCGCTTCATGGAGTACGCGGTCGGCGGCACCGCGCTGCTCGTTCTGCTGGTCGCCGGCTTCTATCCCGAGCCCTGGCTGCAACTGACCGATTCCGCGACGCAGGCGCTCGCCGCCTATTTCACCCATGACTGAGCTGGCTTCCTTTCCCCTCCTGAGCGCGCTGCTGGCGCTGCCGCTCGGCGGCGCGCTGGCGACGGCGCTGCTCCGGCGTGCGCCGTGGGCACAGTGGATCGCGCTGTCTGCTGCGCTGCTGACGCTGCTCGCGTCGCTGCTCGTCGTCGCGGCTTTCGATGGCCAGACGAGCGACTTCCAGCTGGTCGATTCGGCGAACTGGATCGTCGGGCTGAACGTCGGCTACCTGGTCGGCGTCGATGGAATTTCGCTCTTTTTCCTGCCCGCGACGGCGCTGCTTTTCTGCGGCGCGGTGCTCGCCGGCTGGCGCATTCGGGCCGCGGATGCAGCGCTTTCCCCCGGCCTGTACTTCGCCTTTCTGCTCCTGCTCGAGGCGGCGACGCTCGGCGTCTTCTGCGCGCTGGACACGATCCTGTTCTTCTTCTGCTGGGAGTTCACGCTCTTGCCGCTGTACTTCCTGACCAGCCTGTGGGGCGTTGGCAGCGGCCGGCAGGCCGCCGCCGTGCGCTATTTCCTGGTCATGCTGGCCAGCGGCGTGCCGCTGCTCTTCGGCCTGCTGGCGCTGAGCTTCGGCCATGCCGCGATCGCCGGCGCCCTGATGTTCGATCTGCCGACGCTGCTGGCAACGCCCCTGCCCGTTGCCGCGCAGTACGCAGTCTTCCTGCTCCTCTTCGTCGGCTTTGCCGCCAAGGTGCCGCTGGTGCCGCTGCACACCTGGCTGCCGGCGCTGGCCATGGGCGCGCCGGCAGCGGTGACGGCGCTGATCGTCGGCCTGAAGCTCGGCGCCTACGGCCTGATCCGCCTGGCCATTCCATTGGCGCCGATCGCCGCGCGCGATCTGCACTGGCTGCTCGCCGGGTGTGGAACGTTGGCCATCCTCTACGGCGGCGTGGCGGCCATGGCGCAGAGCAATCTGCGTGGCGTACTGGCCTATGCGAGCCTGTCGCACGTCGGACTGGTGGTCCTCGCGCTGGCGACTTTTTCGGCGTCGGCGCTGCAGGGCGCGCTCCTGCAATTGCTCAATTTCAGCGTCGCCGCCGGCGGCGGCTTTCTGGTCCTGGCCTTCCTGCAACGCCGCAGCGGCTCGACCGACATCGCGCAGCTGGGCGGCGTGATGCGCAGCATGCCGCTGCTCTCCGGCTTCTTCCTGCTCTTCGGCCTGGCCGGAATCGGTCTGCCGGGAACCAGCGGCTTCCCCGGCGAACTGCTGATCATCGTCGCCGCCCTGCACAGCCATACCGGCGCCGGCCTGGCGGCGCTGTTCGGAACGGTGCTCGCAGCCGCAGCTTTCCTGGCGCCGTTCCGGCGCGCCTTCCTCGGGCCGCTGCGCAACGTGGATATTGCAGCCGGGGAAGACCTGCTGGCGCGGGAGAAAGCCGTTCTGCTGATGCCCGCGCTGCTGATTCTGGCCGTCGGCGTCTATCCGATGCCGATTCTGGAACTGCTGCGGCCGACCGCCGAAGCCTGGGTGGCGGCGCTCGCCGGACTGTAGCCGCGAGACCTTAGCTCAGCGAACGCCGGCCGCGGACATCAAGCGCCGCCGCCATCGCCAGCATCAGCAGCAAGAGCGTCGACGGCTCGGGAATCGGTTCGCCGTAGATGAAGTCGTCCATCACCACCAGATCGGTTAGCGTGTTGCCCGGCGCGAGCACCTGGTTGCCGCTGGTGATGCGCGCTCGCGAAATGACGCTGCCCTCGCTGAAGCGAACGCCGAGGAAAGAGAATGTCTCGTTGCCCAGCGCCTGGGGAACGAAGAAATTCCCGAGCGACTGGTCGGTGGCGTCGAAGAACTCGATGGCGGTGGTGCCGGCCAGATCGACATCCGAGAAAACCACGCCGAAGCCGTTGGTCAGCGAGGCGTTCGCCGAGCCGGGGGTGAAGAAACGGACGTCGGTGATGTTGCTGCCGAGCGCGGTGAATAGCCTTTGTGCGCTGAAGGGTGCAAAGATATCCGGGTAGTTCGCGTCGATGTTGCCAAACTCGACCGGCGCCACGCCGGCGTTTGCGCTGACCTGCAAGCCTGTGCCCGGCGTCGACAGCTCGACCCCGCGCGGGCTGTTGGCGTTGAAGAAGTTGCCCGGCAGGTTGTTCGGCGCGGAAAAGGCGTTGGGCACGCCATCCCAGTTGATTTCGCGCCGCCCGCTACCGAAGGAGCCGACGACATTGGGATTCAGTGCGCCGAGCGAGGCACGAAAAGCGTCCACCGTGGCCTGGATCGCCGCCGCGTTGGGTCCTGCCGCCGACAAAACGACGGGTACGGCGTGCACGCCCGCTGCGGCGCACGCCAGCGCCGCGCCCAACACTATTCTTGATATTCTCATGGCTTCTCTCCTGCTGATAGGGGTCATTGAACCAACGGGACTGCGCGCGCCGACGACGGCTCGCAGAGGGAAGCAATATTCGTGCTAATGCGTCCCGTTCTCAACAAATCAATGCCTTGGCAGGGACCAATGGCCGCACCCACCGGCGAGTGTAAAGTTCGTCGACAGTCAGGCAGCGCGTTGGCACTGCTGACCACCCGGCAAGGCCGAAGGCGCTGCGCGCCTGAGCGCAGGGTGGTATGGTGTATCCCCTTTGTTGAGCAAGGCGTACGCAGAATGACGGAAGGCCACGGTTTCCTGTTCTCCGAAGACGCCTGTCGCGCGCACGCCGACCTGCTGCTGGGCAGCTACGAGCGTCTCACCGGCAAGCGGATTCCCGGCCTGGCGCCGACGGCGTCGCCGGCAAGGGCTCTTTTCGGCGCTTCGTTTGCGCTGGTTTCCCACGGCGTCGAGGAGGATCCGGTGTTCAACTATGCGAACCAGACCGCTCTTGACCTCTTCGAAATGACCTGGGAGCAGTTCACCGCCCTGCCGTCGCGCCTGTCCGCCGAGCCCGTGAACCGCGACGAGCGTGCGCGGCTGCTGGCGCGAGTGAGCAGTCACGGTTACATCGACGATTATTCCGGGGTGCGCATTTCGTCGTCGGGAAGGAGGTTCCTGATCGAGGACGCGGTCGTCTGGAACCTCGTCGATGGGCGTGGTGGCTACCATGGGCAGGCCGCGCTTTTCGACAAGTGGTCGTATCTGTAGCCGCTCCTTGGGGCGGCCGTTCGAGGCAACTTTCAGACCGGGAAGACCCATGTACATACCAAGGCACTTCGCAGTCAGCGACCGGGACGAGATGTTCGCATTCATCGAAGCGAACGCTTTTGGGCAGCTGATTTCCTCTGTCGCGGGGCGACCGTTTTCCACGCACATGCCCTTTCTCCTCAGCGCGGACAGGACAAGCTGCATCGGGCACCTGGCAAGGCAGAACCCGCAGCACGGGGAAATAGGCGGTCAACAGGTGCTGATCAGCCTGCAGGGGCCGCACGACTATGTCTCGCCGTCGTGGTATCGGTCGCCGGGCGTTCCGACCTGGAACTACCAGGCGGTGCACATCTACGGTCGATGCCGCGTGTTCACCGACCGCGAAAAACTCAAATCGCTCGTCGATGCGCTGACCGCGCGATACGAGTCAGCCTTCGCCAAACCGTGGCGGCCCGACTACAAGGCGTCGATGCTTGACGCCATCGTCGGCGTCGAAGTGACGGTGAGCGAAATCCAGGGCAAGTACAAGCTGAGCCAGAACCGCTCCGAAGAAGACCGGCTGCAGGTGATCGACGCGCTCGAGAAGCTTGGCTCGACCGATCTGGCGGCGGCAATGCGGCGCAACGAAGCGTAAGCGCAGACGACCGGCGGGCGATCAGAAAAGCGCTCGGAGCGCGACCACGGCGGCGACACCGATGGCCACGACCGCAATCATCGGCAGGCGGAGAAAGGCAGCGCCGACGGTAATCAGCGCGGCAATGGTTTCGGCCGGACCGGTAGCGAGCACGGTCGGCGCGATGACGGCCATCAGGACTGCCGGTGGCAGCGCGTCGAGAGCCGCCTTGAGCCGGCCTTTGACACTCACGCCGCGCATCAGGTAGAGGCCGCCGATGCGCGTGAGGTAGGTGGCAGCAGCCATGGCGACGATGGTCGCGACGGTGAGCAGATCGTCGCTCATGCCGCGTCCGCGTATGCGGCGGGTTTTTCGCCCGGATCCTGCCCATCGTCCTCGCCGTGCAGCAGCGCGGCGACCAGGACGCCTGCGCTGCCACCGATGACGATGTACCAGGCGCCCGGAATGACGAGCTTGGCAAGGGCTGCGGCAAGCGCGCTCATCGCCAGGACGGCGCCGGTGCGCGGGCCTCTCCAGAAGCCGGCGAGAATGGCGATGAACATGGCCGAGAAGGCAAAATCGAATCCATAGACCGCCGGGTCACCGAGCGAACGCCCGGCGATGGCGCCGGCCAGCGAGGCGGAGCTCCACACCAGCCACATCGGCAGCGCAACGCCGAAGTAGTAGGCCGGCCGCAGGGGCTCGGCGAGCACCTTGCGCTCGGCGAACGCCCAGCTTTCGTCGGTCATCAGGAACATCGCCAGCAGCCCGCCAGGGCCGGAAAAAGCGCCGAGGTGCCGCTGCAGCGAGGCGCCCATCAGCAAATGGCGGACATTGACGATGAAAGTGGTGACCACGATCAGCAGGAGCGGCACCGGATCGCGCCACATATCGACGGCGACGAACTGTGCGGCACCGGCGAAAACCGTGGCACTGGTCAGCCAGGCCTCGAAGGGCGTGAAGCCTTTGCCGGCGGCGAGCGTTCCCCACAACAGGCCGATCGGAACTGCCGCGGCGAGAACCGGAAGGATGTCGAAGACGCCGCGACGAAAATCGGCGCTGCGCGAAGGCGAACTCATTTGCTGCTCCGTAAAGTCGGGACCGCGCGTGCAGGCGGGTGGCGGTGCCGCCGCGTCGTGCCACTGCCTCGTGCCACTTGGGCAGCCGGCAGGCGCGTGCGCCAGAAGCGTCGCGTCAGGGCTTGCCTTCTCTGCCGGCCGCGGCGCGCGCGAACTCGTTCAGCATCTGACCCGTCGCCCAGAGCATCAGCGCGACGCCGGCGACGACGGTGATCAGCGCCGCCGGGGTGCTGGTCGGGAAGTTGGGGATGAACAGCGTCTGGCCTCTGGCCAGCCACATCGCGCCGCTCGAGAAGACGACGATGCCGGCGGCGTCGAGCAACGCAAAAAGGACGACGCGCAGCGTGACGGGGGGGCGTTTGCGGCTGAACATCGCCGCCTACTTGACGCGCATGCCGGCTTGCGCACCCGCATCGGGCGAAAGCAGGAAGATGCCGGGGGTCTGGCCATCGGCGTCGGACGCCGCAAGGACCATGCCTTCGGAGAGGCCGAACTTCATCTTGCGTGGCGCCAGGTTGGCAACCATCACCGTCATTCGGCCGACCAGATCCGCCGGCTGGTAAGCGGCCTTGATGCCGGCGAAGACCTGCCGCGTACCGAGCGGGCCGATGTCGAGAACGAGGCGAACGAGTTTGTCGGCGCCTTCCACCTGCGTCGCCTCGACGATGCGCGCAATACGCAGGTCGACGTTGAGGAACTGGTCGATACTGAGGTGCGCTCCTGCGTCGGGAGCGACGGCGGCTTGCGCGACGGCCAGCGCAGCCGCCTTCTCCTGCTGCTCGGCGTGCCTTTGCGGCGCCGGCGGCGGCGCGGCGATGAGCGAGTCGCGGTTGGCTTCGACCAGCGCATCGACCTGTTTCTTCTCGACCCGGGTCAGCAGGTGCCGGTAGGCGTTGATCGCGTGGCCGGCGGCGAGCACGCTGTCGCCGTCGTCCCAGACCAGGGGGGCGACGTTGAGAAAGGCCTCGACCTTGACAGCGAGCGCCGGCAGCACCGGCTTGAGCAGAATGGCGAGCAGACGAAAGAGGTTCAGGGCGTTGGTGCATGCGGCCTGCAGCTCGTTTTCGCGGCCTTCCTGGCGCGCCAGCTCCCACGGCTTGACACTGTCGACGTACTGATTGGCGACGTCGGTGAGGGCCATGATCTCGCGGATCGCCTTGCTGAACTCGCGCGCCTCGTAGTGATCGGCGATCACGCCGCGGCGGGCGCGAATGGCCTCGATCGCCGGCAGCGATTCGTCGCAGGGGCAGAGCTGACCGGCGAAGCGCTTGACGATGAAGCCCGCGGCACGGCTGGCGATGTTGACGAACTTGCCGACCAGGTCGGCATTGACGCGGGCGATGAAGTCGTCGAGGTTGAGGTCGATATCCTCCATCGAGCTCGACAGCTTGGCGGCGTAGTAGTAGCGCAGCCACTCGGGGTCGAGACCCTGCGCCAGGTAGCTCTCGGCGGTGATGAAGGTGCCGCGCGACTTCGACATCTTGGCCCCATCGACGGTCAGGAAACCGTGCGCGAAGACCTTGGTCGGCGTCCGGTAACCGGCGTGCTGCAGCTCGGCCGGCCAGAACAGGGCATGGAAGTAGAGGATGTCCTTGCCGATGAAGTGATAGAGCTCGGCGGTCGATTCCGGCCCCCAGTAGGCGTCGAAGTCGAGGCCCTGGCGAGCGCAGAGATTCTTGAACGCACCCATGTAGCCGATCGGCGCGTCGAGCCAGACGTAGAAATACTTGCCCGGCGCGTCGGGGATCTCGAAGCCGAAGTACGGCGCTTCGCGCGAGATGTCCCAGTCGGTGAGCTTGTTCTCGCCGACGTCGCCCAGCCACTCCTGCAGCTTGTTGGCCGCCTCGTTCTGCAGCCGCCCCTCGCCCTGCGTCCAGCGGCGCAGAAAGCCCTGGCAGCGGCGATCGGAGAGCTTGAAGAAATAGTGCTCCGACTGTCTCAGTTCGGGCTTGGCGCCGGAGACGGCCGAATAGGGGTTCTTCAGCTCGTTCGCCGTGTACGCGGCGCCGCAGTTCTCGCAGTTGTCGCCATACTGGTCTGGCGTGCCGCACTTCGGGCATTCGCCCTTGATGTAGCGATCGGGCAGGAACATCTGCTTGAGCGGGTCGTAATACTGCTCGATGACCCGCGTTTCGATCAGGTCGGCGGCGCGCAGCCGTGCATAAAGTTCGTTGGCGCAGGAGCGGGTCTCTTCCGAGTGCGTCGTGTAGTAGTTGTCGAAACCGACGTGAAAGCCCGCGAAGTCGCGCGTGTGTTCGCCATGGACGCGTTCGATCAGCGCCTCCGGCGTGATCCCCTCGGCCTCGGCGCGCAACATGATCGGCGTGCCATGCGTGTCGTCGGCACAGACATACCAGCACTCATGGCCGCGCATCTTCTGGAAGCGCACCCAGATGTCGGTCTGGATGTACTCGACCAGATGACCGAGGTGAATGGCGCCATTGGCATACGGCAGGGCGGAGGTAACGAGGATCTGGCGGGTCATTGGGCGGGTGGCCGGCGGGGCAAAGCGGCATTCTATCAAAGGGTGCCCCGGCCAGGCGGGAAAGGGCTGGAAAGGAGATTTGCGACGACCCTCGGGCAGCGCAGGCATCGGCCAGGTGCGTGTGCCTGGCCGGCGTTCAGGTCACCGCCACGGGCTCGCTGTGCTTGCTGCAACCCTGGTCAGCGGCGAGCGTCATCAGCAGTCGGCGCACGGTCGGTTCGTCGCAATCAACAAGCGCCTTGCGCAACTGTTGAAGCTGCTCGCTCAGGGAGTCCGCATCCAGAGACGGTTCATTGGCTTTCATGATCTTGGGATGGGCGGTGTTGACCGCGTTAGTGCTGGAAATCAGCAGCTCTTCGTAGAGCTTCTCACCGGGGCGCAGACCGACGATCGCGATTTCGATGTCGCCCTGGGGGTTGGCCTCGTCGCAAACGGTATAACCCGCGAGGCGGATCATGTTGCGCGCCAGGTCGAGGATGCGTACCGGCTCGCCCATGTCGAGCAGGAAAATTTCGCCGCCGCTGGCGAGACTCCCGGTTTGGATCACCAGTTGCACCGCTTCGTGGATGGACATGAAGTAACGGGTCACTTCCGCGTCGGTCACCGTTACCGGACCGCCTTGCGCGATCTGCTCCTTGAACAGCGGGATGACCGACCCGGACGAACCGAGGACGTTGCCGAAGCGTACGGCGCAGAATCGCTGGCCGGTAGCGCGAGCGGCAGCTTGACGGGCACAGCCCTGGACGACAAGCTCTGCCCAACGCTTGCTTGCTCCCATGATGTTGGTCGGGCGCACCGCCTTGTCGGTGGAAATCAGGACGAAGGTTTCGACGCCCGCGTCGAACGCGGCATTGGCCAGGGTCAGGGTGCCGAGGACGTTGTTGCGCGCACCTTCCAGGACGTTGGCCTCGACCATCGGCACGTGCTTGTACGCGGCGGCGTGGTAGACGGTGGCGATCCGGTGCTCGGCCAGGAGACGCGACACCAGGCCGGCGTCACCGACCGAGCCGAGACAGGGCACCAGTTCGCAGCCGAGGACCGATTGCAGCAAGCGGTGGATCTGGTACAGCGCGTGCTCGCTCGCGTCGAGCAGGACCAGGCTGCCGGGCTGCAACGCGGCGATCTGCCGGCACAGCTCCGAACCGATCGATCCGCCGGCGCCGGTGACCAGCACCGCCTTGCCGGTGATGCAGCACCCGAGCAGCGTCGGGTCAGCCGCCACCGAGTCGCGACCGAGGAGGTCGCCGACGTCCACCTCGCGAACCATGTTCACCAGGTGCCTGCCGTTGGCAATGTCGGTCAGCGCCGGCAGGATGCGCACGCGTACCGGGTACTGTTTGAGAAAAGCCACCACCTCGCGCCGGCGAGCGCTCGAGGCCGACGGCAAGGTTACGATGACGTCATGGATATCGAAGCGCTCGAGGAGCGTCGGCAGATGCTCCGGTGGATAGACGCGCAAGCCGCCGACATCCTTGCCGTGAAGGTTCGGGTCATCGTCGAGAAAGCCTGCCGGGAAGAGCTCACGTCCGCGCCGTAGCGACTCGGCCAGCTGTCTTCCAGCGTCCCCGGCACCGTAAATCAACACCTGCTTGCCGGAAAATCGACTGCGGACCGGAAACCAGAGAAGCCAGCGCGCGCCGAAACGCGAACCGGCCACCAGCGCGAAGCCGATCAGCCAGTAAAGAAAAGGCACCGCCCGGGGGACACCTTCCAGGCCGGTCATTTGAGTCATGAAGGCCAGAACGGCCCACAACAGGGCGGCGAGTGACATGCCTTTGAGCACCGACCACAACGCCTGCTCGCCGAGATAGCGAATCACCGAGCGATAGAGGCCCAAGCGCAGGAAGATCGGCACGGCCAGCACCGGTGCAACTGCCATCAACAGCATTTGCGACCAGTTGGGCAGATACCACTCTCCGAGGCGCACGGAGTACGCCGCCCAGACGGCAAAAACCAACAATACGGCATCCGTGACCAGCATCAACATCTGTTTGATGGGACGCGTCATAACGACCAAATAGTTGGGAATCCGCTCGCGAAGAAATCTGTGAATCAACTTGCCTCCTGGTTGCCGGCCGCCCATCGGCTCAACGCAAAGCCTACCGCTCGCGCGTACGCAGGCAATATCGCGCGCAAACTGCTTCCACGGACAGTGCGACTCTCAGATGAAAATCTGCCATGATAGCGTAAGGCTTATCGGCTGTACGTGCGCCGATACCACTTGGCGGTCTCCCGCAAGCCCTCCTGCATGGAGAAAGGCGGCGACCAACCTAGGTCCCGGTGAATCAGGCGGCTGTCAACCCGCATTGAGCCGAGCACGCGGTCGACGGTTGCTCCTTTACCGATCACCCTGCCAGCAAGGCGCAAGCACTTTTCGGAAACGGACCACAGTCGTGCTGGTCGTTCAAGGGCGCTAGCAATCCGCCGAACCAGTTCTGGTGTGGTCACGCACTGATTGTCGGAAAGCAGAAACGTCTTGTTCTTGGCAGCCGGATGCACCACGGCGGTAAGGATTGCATCGACTAAATTTCCGAGATAGAGCAAGTCCCGGTGATTGCGAACACCGCCGAAGGGCAGCGGCCAGCCCCGATCCACCAAAGTCATCAGGCGCAGGAAATTGGCCCGAACGCCAGGTCCGTAAATCAGCGGGGGGCGAAGCACCACGACCTCAAGCCCGGTATCTTTGGCCGCAGCCCACAAGCCTAACTCTCCCTCCCACTTGGAAATGGCATAGGCGTCGGATGGACTGGCTGGCGACGCTTCGTTATAAGGGTCAGTGCTGCTTTTCAGCTGTCCTTCGCCGCAGACCTTGATGCTGCTGACAAACAAGAGGCGCTTCACACCGGAGGCAAGCGCCCGGCGTGCGAGAGCGAGCGTACCTTCAGTGTTGATCGCACGATAGGCAGCTAGGCGATCACATGCCGTGTCGTGCATGATATGGGCCCGCCCTGCCAAGTGGACTACCGCGTCGGCGCCTTCGGTCGCTTTCTCCCAAGCAGTGTGAGAACCGATGTCGCCGACGACACACCGCGTGCCACCGGTAACCACCGATGCCGGGGACCTCACCGCGGCGACGACTTCGTGTTGCCCCTCCTGGACGAGCTGCCGGCATAGTGCCTGGCCAACGAATCCGCTCGCGCCGGTTACCAGTATCTTCAAAGCCGCGCCTTCAGTGTTGTGTGTCGCGAAAGGTCTTGCCTTCTTGGCTCATCAATCCTTCCTCGATAGGTGGATCATCCACCTATCGAGGTGTCCACGGAAATTAGACCACGTCAACCACTACACTCATCGTTGCCCCTCTGTTGCCGGCAACCGCCCCCAATGCCGAACGAAGTAGCGCACCATGCTAGCCTGGTGCCAGGCCAGATGCCGGAACTGGCGGTGGCTGGCACGTTGCGCCGCATGCACCGCGGTGGCCTGCGGGCAGAGCAAGATCTTCCGTCCCGAGCGCCACAGGCGAACGCACAGATCGACATCCTCGTAATAGAGAAAGTACTTCTCGTCGAAGCCGCCGAGCGCCGCATAGTCCGCCGAAGAAAAGAGCATGAACATCCCTGCCACCCACTCCGGATGGAAAGGGGGGTCACCCTTTGCATACCAATAGCGCCCATCCGCCACGCCCAGAGACTTTGCAAGGAGACCAACAAAGCCGGGAAAATACCGGGCACTGTCTTCGATCTCTCCTGTCGGGTTCGTTACCGCCGGAGCGCACATGGCGGCCCCGTCCTTTAAGCACGCGAGAAGCGCCGGAAAAGGGTTGTCTGAAAAACGCACGTCCGGGTTCAGAACGCAGTAATGCGACGTTTCGCAGTGGGCAAATGCGGCATTGTGGTTGGCGCCAAAGCCCTTCGGTTTCGCGTTGCGCAGCACGACGGTACGGTCGGACAGCGAAGCCGGAACCGCGGGCCCCTGTTCCGGCACGTTGATCGTCAGAACCACTCGCGTCACCTCCGAGCAGCGGGCCAGGTCGCGCATCAGGTCATCGACCATGGAGCCATGACCATGGCTGACGACGGAAAGGGTGATCAAAGCCTTCCTCCCACGGCGGATACGACCGCCTTCCTGTATTCGTCGAGGACCTGTTTGGCATTGATCTCCGCGTCAAAATGCGTGCGCGCCAGTTGCGCGGCATTACGACCCAGTTCCACCCGTTTACCCGGGTTGGCGTAGAGCGCCAGGATCGCTTCCGCCAGTTGGTACGGTTCGCGAGGACGCACGGCCAAGCCCGTGACGCCATCGACGATGGTATCGCTCATAGGCTTCGTGACTGCCGCGATGCTCGGCACGCCGTAGAACGCTGCCTCGAATATCGGACGCCCCGGGGCATCGAAATGACTCGGAAAGCAAACCACGTCGAATTGACGGTATACCTCGTCGAGGTTGGTTGTGAACGGCCAGAACTCGACGGCATCCGTGAGCGACAGGGCTTCGACCTGTGCTTTGAGCTCCTGCTCGATCTCCTGCGACAGTCCGAGCTGCCGCAATACGAAATCTCTCAGGGGCGAATGGCGCCGCATGCTCTGCCCGACGAAAACAAAGCGAATATCGGCCCCCTGTGCCCTGCACAGGGCGGCCGCTTCGACTAACTCCAGGCAACCCTTAGCACGAGACAGCCCGCCCACCATGCCGACCGTGAACGTTGAATCCCTCGGCGCGCCATTCGACGGTGCGCCCACGGCAACGCGAAGACCGTTGTGGATCACCACCGCGTTCAAAGGTGGATCGAGGCTAGCCTTGACCGTTTCGTCGATGGCGATCAGGCGTGCGGCATTGTTTCGCAACACCCAAGAAACCAGCCGTCCGCGCCAGCCCCGTAGCGGCTGCTGCACGGAGCGGACATGCACGATCACCGGGCAGCCGAAAATGCGCCGCGCCAGCCAAATCGCGGGCAGCAGCGTGACATCGTTGACATGCACCAGATCGAACTCGCCCCATTTCCGCTTTGCGGCCAGCAGGCAGCACAGGGTCGAGGGAAGGTAGGCCAGCTCCCGCAAAAGAACAAGCGAACGCCAGCCCCGATAATGGCCATAGCGCGTATTGTCGAACTGCGACACACCGTCGCAGCCCCGCACCTCCACGCCCGCGGCTGCCAGGATTTCCTGGAACTGCCCCCTCCGCGTCAGCACCCGGGGCTGCACGGCACCCGCGGGAAAACTTTGGATCAACTCGAGCAGGCTTCTCGATGCGCCGCCGAACGGCGCGGCGTGGTGCACGTAGAGCGCCCTCATCACCTTCTCCTCCCAGAGTACGTTAGCCACCGCTTGACGGTATTCCGGCCGTACGCCGCCTTGCCTGAAATCTCCGACAGGGATACGCCGTTGCGATAAAACAACCGCCGTATTCTTCCCGGCTCTTTCATGGTGATCATCTCCAAAATCGCTGCTCCATATATGAACCGGTGACTTAACTGTGTATTCCACGCAATCTGGACACTGATTCCACGGCAAACTGGACAGCCATTCCACGTGAATCTGGACAGTCGGAGCGTAGCGACGCGGGGTTGAAAGGTTTGACTCTGCGGCTCGTATTGTGGTCAAGTTGTTGGCCCAAAAAGGCAACCGTTGGCCGTTACCGCGTAACGGATTCTTTGGCCAATCGAAGGCGCTTTTCGTAGTAGCCCGTCTCTCCATTGCGCACCCGCGCCGCGCGGTCTAAAGCGGCGCGCTCCGCCCCACGAATCAGGTCTTCAATGACCTCACGTTGCGTTGCGTTACTGCGTAACACGCTGCCAGGCGCTCCAAGGCACGCTTGGCGTGAAGGTTAAACGTGTGCTTTCGGCAGCGCTGCAAACCCCCCGCAACCCCACGCACACCGCGGCAACGCGGGGGGGGTTGCAGCGTTCCCGAAAGCACACAGACGATCGGTCCGGTCGACTCCCTGCGCAAAATCGGCAATCAAGAGTCGAACTTTGAGCGGCGCTATTACATCAGCTCTCGCGAGTTGACCGCCGAACAACTCGCCGTCGCCGTGCGAGGCCATTGGGCCGTCGAGAATCGACTTCACTGGGTCCTCGACGTCAGCTTTGGCGAGGATGCCAGCACCGTACGTAAAGATAACGGGCTCTATGTCGTTTCGTGTGGAACCGGCGGTGGGGTTCGCGTTTTGAGGGGGCGGCGATGTCAAGGGCGGACGGAGTCCGGGCGCAACCGAACCCTTTACATCGCCACCCCCTCGCTTACGCTCCCTCTGGGCCGAGGAAGGCAGTCTG
>JEMY01000017.1 GCA_000585075.1 Candidatus Accumulibacter regalis
CGCCCGTCGGTGCTGCGCCGCCGCGCCGCCGCCGGGGCCTGTGCCCCCGGCGGCCTGAGCCGTGCCCTGGCGGCGGCTGGTCGATTGTCGTGCGGGCGAAGGGCGAGCGCTGTTCTGGTCCTTTGCCGCTTTCTTTCTGCTCCTGGCCGGGTATTACGTGCTGCGTCCCGTGCGCGAGGAGATGGGCGTCCAGATCGGGCCGGACAAACTGCAGTGGGCATTCACGCTGACCCTGGTAGGCATGCTGGTGATCGTGCCGCTTTATGGCTGGGCGGCCGCCCGCTTGCCACGGCGTGCCTTGCTGGCCGCCGTTTTCGGCATCACGGCGCTGCTTCTGACCGGCTTTCGCGCCTGGATAGCCGGCGGCGCCTCGCCCGCGGCAGCGCTTGCCCTCTTCGTCTGGGTAAGCGTTTTCAACCTGGTCGTCGTCTCGCTGTTCTGGACGGCGATGGCCGACAGCTTTACGCACGCGCAGGCGCGGCGCCTGTTCGGCGTGATTGCCGCCGGCGGCAGCAGCGGGGCCTTGGTCGGCCCGGCGATCACTGCCCTGTCGGTGCACGCGGTTGGCGTGCATGGCCTGTTGCTGGTTTCGGCGGCCTTGATGATGCTTTCCCTGCTCTGCATCCTGCGTGTGCTGGACGACCATCTCCAGGCCGAACTGCTGCAGCCGCTCGGCGGCAGGGTTCTGGCCGGCCTGGCGGAGATCGCCTCGTCCCCTTTTCTGGCCATGATTGCGCTGCTGATCGTGTTGCAAAGCGTGCTCGCCACCTTTGTCTATTTCGAGCAGGCGCGTCTGGTCAAGGAGGCCGCCCTGAGTACCGAGGCACGCACGCAGCTCTTCGCGCTCATCGACCTGACGGTGAACCTGATCGCCCTTGGGCTGCAGGCGATGGTCGCCGGTCGTCTGATGCAGCGCTTGGGCGTCGGCATCACGCTGGCGGCGGTACCCGTATTGCTGGTCGTTCCGCTGGCCGCGTTGGCCGCCATTCCGCTGCTGATCACGGTGCTGCTGATCCAGGTGATTTCGCGCGCCGGTGGCCACGGGTTGCTGCGCCCGGCGCGTGAGGCGTTGTTTACGGCGGTCGGGAGGGAATCCCGCTACAAGGCCAAGAACGTCCTCGATACCGTGGTCACCCGGGCTGGCGATGCCTTTGGTGGCTGGTTGCACGCCGCCGCCGGGATGGGCACCTCGGGCGTCGCCCTGGCGGCAATTCCCGCTTCTCTGGCGCTGGCCTGGTTGGGAATTAGACTTGGCACGCGTTGTCAGCAACAGGTGGCGGAAGCGGCGCCCGAAGCGGGTGCGGAGACGGCGCAGCGGGGCGCGTGGTGAGCGCGCAGCGTCGCCCGCGGCAAAACGAAAGGAGACGGTGATGAAAGCCAGGGATCGAGGTTCGGTTGTTTTCGGGCGGCGCGCGGTGCTCAGGGCGATCGCCGCCAGCGGCGCGGCGGTGGTCGGAAGCGCATTCGGTGCGCCATCCGGCACGCCGGAGGGCGGCCTGCTCCGGCGACGCATCCCGTCGTCCGGCGAATTGATCGCCGCCGTCGGGCTGGGTACCTACCAGACCTTCGATGTCGCCGATTCCGCCAGCACGGCCCTGGAACCGGTCTTGGCGCGTTTCGTGGCGCTCGGCGGGCAGCTGGTCGACAGTTCGCCGATGTACGGGCGTTCCGAATCGGTGCTCGGAGAACTGGCGGCGAAGCTCGGCGTGCGCGACCGGCTGTTCCTGGCGACCAAGGTATGGACCAGCGGGCGCGGTGAGGGCATTCGACAAATGGAGGCATCACTCAGCCGCTTGCGTACGCAACAGCTGGATTTGATGCAGGTTCACAATCTGCTCGACTGGCAGGCGCAGCTGCCGACCCTGCGCGAGTGGAAGGAGCAGGGAAGAATTCGCTACCTCGGCGTCACGCACTATCACGAGGGTGCCTACCGCGAGGTTGAAGCGCTGCTGCTCGCCGAAAACCCGGATTTCGTGCAGATCAACTACAGCATGGCCGAACGCGACGCCGAAGAGCGCGTGCTGCCGCTGGCGCAGGATCTGGGGATCGCCGTCATCATCAACCGCCCCTTCGCCAAGGCCTCGCTGTTCTCGCGCGTGCGCGGCAAGCCGCTGCCCGAATGGGCGGCGGAATTCGACTGCGCCAGCTGGGCCCAGTTCTTCCTCAAGTTCATCCTCGCCCAGCCGGCAGTAAGCTGCGTCATCCCGGCGACCAGCAAGGTCAAACACCTGGAAGACAACCTAGCCGCAGCGCGTGGCCGGCTGCCCGATGGCCGACAAAGAGCGAGGATGGCTGAGTACCTCGCGCGGATTTGAACGCCGGCCTTTCTGGCAATCACGGGAAGGGGTCTTGCGTGTGCCGCGACAACAAGGCACCGTGGCCTGAATCCGCGATTGACTGTAGCGGCTTGCGTCAGTGATACTTGTCAATGGTGTCAGTGAGTTTGACTCTTCGCAGGTTCATTCAGGCCGAAAAGCAGAGGACTATCAACATGTACAAGACTGTTCTGGTACCCATCGACATGGCACACCTCGCCGAAGGCAAGGCCAACGTCACTCTTGCCGCAAGCTACGGTGCGCAGGGTTCGAAGATCATTTTGCTCAACGTCGTGGAGGACATTCCGAACTGGGCGGCGGTCGACCTGCCGGCAGGCCTGCTCCACAAATCCGTCGAAGCGACAAAAGCGGAACTGACCGCGATAGCCAAAGCCAGTGGCATGCACATGGATGTCGATGTAAGGACCGGCCATTCCTACGATACGATTCTCGATGTGGCCAAGGAAAGCAATGTCGATTTGATCATCATCGCCTCCCATCGTCCCGGCCTGCAGGATTATTTCCTCGGCTCGACCGCGGCCAAAGTGGTGCGCCACGCCAACTGTTCCGTATTGGTGGTTCGCTAGCAAGCTGACTTCCGGCTTTCGCCCGATTCGTCGGGCGGTCGCGCGGGCTGAGGTAGACCGATACCCGTTGCACCCGCGCCACGCGGCGCTGCGCTAGCTCAACACCCATGGAACGAGCACCGGAAGCAGGAGTGCCGTGACCAGGCCATTGAGCCCCATCGCCAGGGCCGCGAAGGCGCCCATTTGTTCGCTCTCCTGGAAGGCGCGTGCGGTACCGATGCCGTGCGCGGCGATACCCATGGCGAAGCCGCGCACGCCGTCGTCTTCGATATGCAGGGCGCGGAAGACGTAGCGCGCGCCAATCGCGCCGATGATGCCGGTGGTGATCACCAATACGGCGGTCAGCGACGGCAGGCCACCAATGCGTTCGGCGATGCCCATGGCAATCGGGGTGGTCACCGACTTGGGTGCCAGCGACAGCAGCGTCGCCTTGCTGGCGCCGAGCACGCCGCCGATGGCCACGGACGAGAGCGCGGCGCTCAGCGAGCCAACGAGCAGGGCGCCGAGCAACGGGATGGCCAGGCGTTTCAGGCGGGCGAGCTGAGCGTAGAGCGGAATGGCGAGGGCGACGGTCGCCGGCCCGAGCAGGAAGTGCACGAACTGCGCGCCGTCGAAGTAGGTGCCGTACGGGGTGTCGGTAATCCACAGCAGGCTGACCAGCGTGGCCACCGCCAGTAGAACGGGATTGGCCAGCGGATGGCCATGGCAGCGCCTGCTGACGTAGACCGCGCCCTGATAGGCGAGCAGCGTTAGGGTCAGGCCGAGCAGCGGCGAAGCGGACAGGTAGACCCAGATCTCGTCAAGGCGGGCGTTCATGGCGCGTCACTCTGCAGGTCTCGGCGCCGGGAAAGGACGCGTAGCGTCAGCGCGGTGACCGCGATGGTGATCAACGTGCTGCCGAGCAGGGAGAGTGCCAGCGCCAGCCATTCGTCTGACATGCGCTGGAAGTGCAGCATGACGCCGGTACCGGCAGGGACGAAGAGTAGCGAGAGGTGCTGCAGCAGTCCCTGCGCAGCATTGCGCAGTTCGCCGGAGGGGCCGCCGCGGGCGACGAGAGCGGCAAATAGCAACGCCATGCCGATCACCGGCCCCGGGATCGGCAAGGCCAGTGTTCTGGCAAAGATCTCGCCGATCAGCTGAAAAACGAGGAGCAGGGTGATGGCACCGATCATGCTGGCGGCTCGGGCGTAGAGGTGGCGTGGTCGCCAGTATAGCGGAAGCGCCCGCGCGGGCATCCGCTATGCTCGGGCAGGAGCGGGTAGAAGCGAGGGCGCGCACGGGCGAGCGATCATGCGAACGCGCCGCGCCGGACGATCTACTTGCCTTCGCTCTCGTTCTCCAGCGTCTCCTCCAGGCTCTCGAGATCCTTGCGATTCTGTCGAAAAAAGAGGCGCAGGCCCCAGACTAGGCCTGCGGCGATGACCGCCAGCAGGGCTATGGCTCCCCAGTTGATGCCGACCGCCGACTCCGGATCCATCAGTTTCTCCTTTGGGTGACGAAAACCCGTGGCGTTTAGGTGCGCGCCGCTCCTCCGGGCCTGGAGTCGGCGTTGGCGGACAGCCGGGCAGCCCCTACCGCGGCATCATCGTCGGAATGCCGGCAAGCGGACCCCGGGAATCCGGGCGCGAATACTGCTTTGACCTTGATATGGCAAACGGCAGTAAAATCAATTATGCTGGTCTTTCCAAAACACGAATAAATACGGAGTTCGACGTATGACTAATAAAGGGCAACTTTTACAAGACCCGTTTCTCAACACATTGCGGCGTGAACGAGTTCCCGTTTCGATTTACCTGGTCAATGGTATCAAACTGCAGGGTCAGGTTGAATCCTTTGATCAGTACGTCGTCCTGCTCAAGAACACGGTCACGCAGATGGTCTACAAGCATGCCATTTCGACGGTCGTGCCGTCGCGTCCGATCACCATCCAGCAGGATGCCAACGGCGAGGGCTGATCGATTACCGTCCGGCTGCTGCGGCGCGAGTTTGCGCGCCAATTTCCCTCTTCCGACCTTCTGACCCGCTCCGATCTCTTCACGGCGGAGCCAATTCTCCCGGAATATCTGCATGCATGAGCGTCCCTCAGTCGAGGAAAGGGCGGTCATCGTCCAGCTCGACTTCGGCCACGACGACCTCGCCGAGCAACTTGAAGAAGTCCGTTTGCTGGCGCTTTCTGCCGGTGCGTCGATTTGCGCGGTGGTCCATGGTCGTCGCCACAGCCCGGACGCGGCGACTTACGCCGGCAAGGGAAAGGTCGGGGAGGTGGCCGCCGAGGTGCTCGCGCACGAGGCCGACCTGGTGATCTTCAATCACGAACTGAGCGCTGGCCAGGAACGCAATCTCGAGCAGGCGCTGCAGTGTCGCGTCATCGATCGGACCAGTCTGATTCTTGACATCTTCGCGCAGCGGGCAAAGAGCGCCGAAGGTAAGTTGCAGGTCGAACTGGCGCAGCTCGAACATCTGTCCACGCGGCTGGTTCGTGGCTGGACACACCTGGAGCGGCAGAAAGGGGGTATTGGTCTGCGCGGTCCGGGGGAGACGCAGCTGGAAACCGACCGTCGCTTGCTCGGTATTCGGGTCAAGTCGCTCAAGGAGCGCTTGGTCAAGCTCGAGCGTCAGCGTGGCGTTCAGCGCAAGGCGCGTGGA
Source organism: Candidatus Accumulibacter regalis (assembly GCA_000585075.1). GTDB lineage: Bacteria > Pseudomonadota > Gammaproteobacteria > Burkholderiales > Rhodocyclaceae > Accumulibacter > Accumulibacter regalis. The sequence goes on from JEMY01000017.1 coordinate 5,549, forward strand.
CGGGGCGAATTGCTCAACGTGTCGCTGGTTGGCTATACCAACGCCGGCAAATCGACCCTCTTCAATGCGCTGACCCATGCCGGCGTTCTTGCGGCCGACCGGCTTTTCGCGACGCTGGATACGACCACGCGCAAGCTGTGGCTGGCCGAGGCCGGGCATATCGTGCTCTCCGATACCGTCGGCTTCATTCGCGACCTGCCGCACTCGCTGGTGGCCGCTTTTCACGCCACGCTGGAAGCGACGGCCGAGGCGGATCTCCTGCTGCATGTGGTTGACTCGGCTAGTCCGGCGCGCGACGAGCAGGTGGGCGATGTCAACAAGGTACTGGCCGAGATCGGCGCGGCCGGGGTTCCGCAACTGATGGTACTCAACAAGCTCGATCTTACCGGCCTGCCGCCGACAGTCGAGCGGGATGAATATGGTACACTCCTGCGGGTTCGCGTCAGCGCCAGACGTGGCGACGGCTTGTCGCTGCTGCGCGAGGCGCTGGCCGAGGTGGCTTTGGCCAAGAACCGGAATCTGCGCCAGCAGTCATCCGGTGAGGCTGACTTACAGGATATCGATATGGTTTTTGATTCAGATGGTTCGGCATGATTTCAATCCCTGGAGTGCGTATGTCGTTGAATGATCCGCAGTGGGGAAATCGCGGCAACGATAACAACGATGGCGGTGGTGGACGGCGTCCCAATCAGGGGCCGCCGGACCTCGATCAGTTGTGGCGCGACCTCAATCGTCGTTTGTCGGGAATTTTCGACAAGAAGCGGGGCGGCGGCGACCGCGGTGGCGACGGTGATGGCGGCGATCGCCCACCGGTCCAGTTCAGTCCAAAATTCCTCGGTGGCGGCATCGGTATGCTGCTCGTCCTGGTGCTCATCGTCTGGTTGGCGAGCGGCTTCTACATCGTCGACGCCGGGCAACGTGGTCTCGTGCTCCAGTTCGGTCGCTACAAGGAAAGCTCTGATCCGGGTCTGAGGTGGCGCCTGCCGTACCCGATCCAGTCGCATGAGCTGGTCAACCTTTCCGGCGTGCGCACGCTCGAAGTCGGTTATCGCGGCACCGAGAGGAACAAGGTTCTGAAAGAGGCGCTGATGCTCACGGATGATGAAAACATCATCAATATTCAGTTTGCCGTGCAATACATACTCAAGGACCCCTTTGACTACGTCTTTGCCAACAGAAATCCGGACGAGGCGGTGATGCAGGTGGCTGAGACGGCCATTCGCCAGATCGTCGGCAAGAACAAGATGGACTTTGTTCTCTACGAAGGTCGCGAACAGGTGGCGGTCACGGCCTCGCAGCTGATGCAGGAGATCCTTGATCGCTACAAGACCGGGATTCTCATTTCGAAGGTCACCATGCAGAACGCGCAGCCGCCAGAGCAGGTTCAGGCGGCGTTCGATGACGCGGTCAAGGCTTCGCAGGATCGCGCTCGGCAGAAGAATGAGGGCCAGGCCTACGCCAATGATGTGATTCCGCGAGCGCGCGGAACGGCGGCACGCCTGTTCGAGGAGTCCGAAGGTTACAAGCAGCGCGTCATCGCCAGGGCCGAGGGTGATGCCAGCCGCTTCACACAGATCTACACCGAGTACGCCAAGGCGCCCGAAGTGACCCGCAGCCGCATGTACCTGGACACCATGCAGGAGGTCTATGCGAATACCAGCAAGGTGCTGGTCGATAGCAAGGGGCAGGGCAATCTGCTCTATCTGCCGCTCGACAAGCTGATCCAGGCCGCCGGGGCGGTTGCGGCGTCGCCTGGTGGCGCTGCCAGCAGCCCGGAAACGCCTGCTGCGGTGGCTCGTTCGTCGCCGCCGATATCCAACGAGGTGCCGCCGCAAATGAGCGAAGGCCGTTCGCGCGAAAACCTGCGCCAGCGTGATCGGGAGGCCCGTTGATGAGAGCGAGCGTGAATTTTCTTGCGGCCGTCGTGGTGACTGCACTGGTCGTTCTCGGCGCGACGATCTTCACCGTTGACCAGCGCCAGCACGCCATCGTCTTCCAGCTTGGCGAGGTGCGCGATGTCATCGACGAACCGGGTCTCTATTTCAAGTGGCCGCTGATCCAGAACGTGCGCTATTTCGACAAGCGCATTCTCACCCTGGACGCTGCCGAACCCGAGCGCTTCATCACGTCAGAGAAGACGAACGTCCTGGTTGATTCATTCACCAAGTGGCGGATCATCGACCCAAAGCTTTACTACATCTCGGTGGCCGGTGACGAATCGCGTGCCAAGACACGACTGTCGCAAACGGTCAATGCCGGCCTGCGCGAAGAGTTCGGCAAGCGAACCGTGCATGATGTGGTTTCCGGTGAGCGTGATCAACTGATGGAGTTGATGCGCGAGAAAGCCGATCTCGATGCGCGCAAGATCGGTGTGCAGATTGTCGACGTGCGTGTCAAGCGCGTTGAACTGCCAAGTGACGTCAGCGAATCGGTCTATCGGCGGATGGACGCCGAACGCAAGCGGGTGGCCAATGAGCTGCGTTCGCAGGGTGCTGCCGACGCCGAGAAAATTCGCGCCGACGCCGACAAGCAACGCGAGGTGATCGTTGCCGAAGCGTATCGCGACGCGCAGAAGATGAAGGGTGAGGGCGACGCCAAGGCGGCCGCGACCTATGCCCAGGCGTTTCAGCGGAATCCTGAGTTCTATGCCTTCTATCGCAGTCTGGAGGCCTATCGCAACAGCTTCAACGGCAAGAGCGACGTGATCGTCGTCGAGCCGAGTTCGGATTTCTTCAAGTACATGAAGAGCATCGGCCGAGGCGGCGACAACACCGCCAAATGACCGACAATCTGTTGCTTGCTCTTGCCCTCATGCTGGTGCTTGAAGGACTGGTCCCGTTCGTGGCGCCAAACGCCTGGCGTGAGACATTTCGTCGCCTGATCCGTTGTTCGGACGGGCAAATCCGTTTCGTTGGCCTGACGTCGATGTTGATCGGCCTGGTCCTGTTGATGGTCTTCCGATGAACTGGCTGCTTCCCGAACATATCGCCGACGCGCTGCCGTCCGAAGCCGCGCAGATCGAACGGCTGCGGCGGGCGCTGCTCGACCTTTTCCGCGTCCATGGCTACGAGCTGGTTCTGCCGCCGCTGCTCGAGCATCTCGATTCCCTGCTCACCGGTTCGGGGCAGGATCTGAAGCTGCGCACGTTCAAGCTGGTCGACCAATTGTCGGGCCGCACGCTCGGCGTGCGCGCCGACATGACGCCGCAGGTCGCCCGCATCGACGCCCATTTGCTCAATCGCCAGGGGGTCACCCGGCTTTGCTATTGCGACAGCGTTCTCCACACCCTGCCGGCGTCGCTGGCCGCGAGTCGCGAACCGATACAGCTCGGCGCAGAGGTTTTCGGGTATGCCGGCCTGGCCGCTGATCGCGAAGTGATTCGCTTGATGGCCGATGCCTTGAACGCCGCTGGCGTTCCGGCTGCGCGCATCGACCTCGGTCATGTCGGCGTGTTTCGCGCGCTGGTGGACGCCGCTGGCCTCGATGGAGAACTCGAGGGGGCTCTGCTGCAGTTGCTGCAAGCCAAGGACGTGCCAAGGCTGCGCGAGCGGTGCAGTAGCATGGACGAGCCCTGGCGCTCGGCACTGCTCGCCTTGCCCGAACTTTACGGCGACGTCACGACGCTTGCCGTTGCTGCTCGCGCCTTGCCGGCCCTGCCACCAATCACGACGGCTCTCAACGCCTTGCGCGAACTGCAGGCGGCGCTGCCGGACCTGCCCCTGTCGTTCGACCTGGCCGATTTGCGTGGCTATCGTTATCACAATGGCGTTGTCTTCGCCGCCTATCACGCAGCCTTCCCGAGTGCTGTCGCGCTCGGCGGCCGTTATGACGGCGTCGGCAAGAGCTTTGGTCGAGAACGGCCAGCGACCGGTTTTTCGCTCGACCTGCGCGAGCTGGCACGGCTGACGAGCGCGCGCGGCGAGCCGGAGGGGGCAGTGTTGGCACCTTACGTGGCCGACTGCAGCGCCCTGGCCGAAGCGATCGCGGCTTTGCGGGCGCAGGGTGAGGTCGTCGTCGAACTGCTGCCCGACGAACAGGGCGGCGCCGGACCGTTGTGCGACCGGCAACTGGTCGACGCCGACGGGCAATGGGTAATCAGGGCAATCAACAGGGACGGATAACAAGCATGGCCAAGAACGTCGTAGTCGTGGGCACGCAATGGGGCGACGAAGGCAAGGGCAAGATCGTCGACTGGCTGACTGATCGCGCCAAGGGGGTCGTTCGCTTCCAGGGAGGGCATAACGCTGGCCACACCCTGGTTGTCGGCGAGAAGGTATTCAAGCTCAACCTGGTACCCTCGGGAATCGTTCGCGAAGGCGTCGACTGCTTCATTGGCAACGGAGTGGTGCTCGACATTCACCACCTGATCAGCGAGATGGAAGTGCTCGAGTCGGGAAATATCGACGTGCGCTCGCGCCTGAAGATCAGTCCCGGTTGCCCGATCATCCTCGGCTACCATTCGGCACTCGATCATGCTCGCGAGGCAGCCAAGTGTGCGGATCTGAAAATCGGCACCACCGGCAAGGGTATTGGCCCGGCCTATGAAGACAAGGTGGCACGCCGCGCGCTGCGCGTTTACGACCTGTTCTATCCGGCACGCTTCGCCGAGCGCTTGCGCGAGAACCTGGACTACCACAATTTCGTCCTGACCCACTATCTGGGCGCCCAGGCCGTCGATTTCGACGCTGTTCTGGCGCAGGCAATGGCTGACGCCGAAGTGATCAAGCCTCTGGTGAGCGACGTCTCGGCGGCGCTGCATGCGCTCAACAAAGCCGGCCACAATCTGCTTTTCGAAGGTGCCCAGGGTGCCTTGCTCGACATCGATCACGGCACCTACCCCTTCGTGACCTCGTCGAACTGCGTCGCCGGCCAGGCGGCTGCCGGGTCCGGCGTCGGCCCGGGGATGCTGCATTACGTTCTCGGAATTACCAAGGCGTATTGCACACGCGTTGGCGGCGGTCCGTTTCCGAGTGAGCTGGATATCGAGAAAGAAGGGCTGCCGGGCTACCAGATGTCGCAGAAGGGTCGTGAATTCGGCACTGTTACCGGGCGCAAGCGCCGCTGTGGATGGCTCGACGTGGCGGCGCTCAGACGTTCGATCCAGATCAACGGCGTGACCGGGCTGTGCATCACCAAGCTCGACGTCCTCGACGGCTTCTCCGAGCTGAAGATTTGCACCGGTTATCTGCTCGACGGAAAGCCCGTCGACCTGCTGCCGATGGGGGCCGACGACGTTGCGGCGTGCGAGCCGGTGCTCGAGACCTTGCCCGGCTGGTCGGGGTCGACGGTCGGTGCGAATACGATGGCCGCGCTGCCAGCCTCGGCGCGCGCTTACCTGGCGCGCATCGAGGAACTGTGCGAAGTGCCGATCGATATTGTGTCGACCGGTCCGGAGCGCGGCGAGACCGTCGTTCACCGCCACCCGCTAGGCTGATTTCGCCTCCGATCTGAGCTCGGCGCGCGTCGGCGTCGGGGCCCTCCGCAAGCGCTGCAAGGCCCGCCAGGATGGCGTTCAAGCGGCTGCGGGAGGGGCCGGTGGCGCAGCGAGGGCGCTTCGTTCGAAGCGCCTGGCTTTTTCTCGCCGTCGGCTTCGTCAGCGCCGTCTGGACATCGCTTGCGTCCTTGATATCATGCCGCCAGGTTTCGCTACCGCAGGAGGCAGGCATGGGAATTCTCGACTGGTTCATGAACCGGCCGGCGCAATTCGATACTGATCGAGTATCGGAGGCAATGATTCGCGGGGCGACCGAGAAAGCGATCACGCTGACCAACCCGCGCCTGAGCGTACTGCCCTCCTGCCACGCGCGCCTGGCGCCGGCGGTCGATACGACGATCAGGTATCTCCGGGCGATGGTCGAGGAACTGCCCGGTGCCACGCTTGTGTCGTCGGCCACCTGGTCTTCCGATCGCGCCTTGCGGGCGTTTTTTGTCGCGCCGTCGGATATCCCGACGGTTCTCGGGCGTTCGGAAAACCTGCGCACGCTGTTTGACAAGTATCCCGCCCTCGACGAGGCCTGCGTCCTTCTGGGCATGAGCTTCAACGAGCAGCGCGTTTTCGGGGTGGCCTTGCACGGCGAAGTCGTCCGCCGTGACGTGGTGCAAACGAGGGTCAGCTTCTCGGACCATCGCGCGCATGTCTGTGCGCAGGACGAGGGCGAACTGCGCCGCCTGATCGGAGTGCAAGCCTTCGAGTATCTGCTCGCGCAGGCCTTGTCGGAGATCGGCGAGGACAGGGCCGAGCGGCAGGAGTTGGAGGGTAATCGCGCACTGATCAGGGCGCGTCTGCGCCTGCTTCGCAGGCAGGGGCCGGGCCTGGGGTCAATGTTCGGTGGTGCTCCGGGCGAAGTTTCCGAGCAAGCCGAGCTGCAGGCGAAGCTACTGGAAAACGGGCGCCAGCTGGAGGTCGTCGGAGATAGTCAGACGGCGCTCGAAATGGAGCTTGAGTGCCTGAAGGAGGTGCTTGAGCATCCACAGCGCTGCCTGTGCGTGGCGCAGAAGACCTTGCGCCTGAACACGATGAACGTGCTGTGCGACGAAGCGAGCGCGGACCTTGTCGCCGATGTCGCCTTCTCGCTGGCGGAGTTGACGGGTGAGCCGCCGGTACAGCGAGCGTTCGTGCTGGCGCGCTTCGCGCGCGCAGATCTTCCCTCCCAGACAATCAATTTCGACGCCGCCGCGCGTTATCTCTAGCGCGTGGACGCCGTCGTCGGCAGCGGAAGGCCGCGCAGCCCGCTTCGATTTCTCTGTTCATCGCGCTGGCGACCTGTACAATCGGCCGAGCAGGGATATGCCGTCGCATATCTGCCAAGCAACCAGGAGGATCAGGCATGAATCGAGAGGAACTTCGTGACCAGCTGCTGGCGCCGGTTCTCCAGTGGACCCGCCTGGGGCGGCAGACCAGCCGCCTGATGACGGCGAGTACCGCGGTTATCAGTTATCGCAGTCGTCGCCTGCTGCGCGCGGGCGCGCTCACCCGACGGGCAGACTGGGCCGAGGCGGCCCAGATGGCTCGCGAGAAGGTCGAAGTGCCTCTGGAATCTGCGACCGCGATGGCCGCGGCGATGCTTCCTGTCATGCAACAGTTCTGGACGCACGCCGGGCAGTCGATGCTCGCCTGCACCAGCGACAGCCTGTCGCTGGCCTGCAGTCGCAATTCCGAACAGTTCCGCGAGCGGCAGGCGGAACTGGGCACGACCTTGATCAATGTCACGGTCGGCTGGTTTCGGCTGCTTGGCAGCGTCGCCGACGTGGCGAGCCAGGGCGTGGCGCCGGTGCTTCGGCAGGTGCAGGCGAACGCGGCGAGGCTCGAAAAGCGCTGAATTGTCGATCGCCGCTGGTCTGCCGGGTTTCCCGGCGCGCTCGCGTGTCGTGTCCGCGCCGGGATGCCATCCGCTTGTATCTCGTCCCGACCTGGCCGGGTTGCGCAAAAACCTCTGCTAATCAGCCACTCGCCGAGCCTTGGGAAGGGGCTGGCGTGCTAGAATCACGGGCTTGATCAAGACGATGACATTCCTCCGGAAGTCACGTTGCCAGCGGAAAAAAGATGGAAGCCTTCGCCAAAGAAACCCTGCCCATCAGTCTCGAAGACGAGATGCGTCGATCGTATCTCGACTACGCCATGAGCGTGATTGTCGGGCGTGCCCTGCCCGACGCGCGCGATGGTCTGAAGCCGGTGCATCGCCGTGTGCTGTTCGCCATGCACGAGTTGTCGAACGACTGGAACAAGCCTTACAAGAAGTCGGCACGGATCGTCGGTGACGTCATCGGTAAGTATCATCCGCATGGCGATACCGCGGTTTATGACACCATTGTGCGCATGGCACAGAATTTTTCCTTGCGCTACATGCTCGTCGACGGGCAAGGAAACTTCGGCTCGGTAGACGGCGACAACGCCGCGGCGATGCGCTACACCGAAGTGCGCATGGCGCGAATCGGCCACGAGCTGCTCGCCGATATCGACAAGGAAACGGTCGATTTCGGGCCCAACTACGACGGCTCGGAGCAGGAGCCGCTGGTCATGCCGGCGCGCATTCCGAATCTGCTGATCAACGGTTCCTCGGGTATCGCGGTGGGCATGGCGACGAACATCCCGCCGCACAACCTCGGCGAAGTGGTGGATGCGTGTCTGCTCCTGCTGGCGAACGCAGAGGCGACGATCGACGAACTGATCGCCATCATGCCCGCCCCGGATTTTCCGACGGCCGGCATCATCTACGGCATCGCCGGTGTCTGTGAGGGCTATCGCACCGGGCGCGGGCGGGTGGTGATGCGTGGCCGGACGCACTTCGAGGATCTCGAAAAGGGCAACCGGCAGGCGATCATCATCGACGAACTGCCGTACCAGGTGAACAAGCGGACCTTGCTCGAAAAGATCGGCGAACTCGTCAACGACAAGCGCATCGAGGGTATTTCCGATCTGCGCGACGAGTCCGACAAGTCGGGTATGCGCGTGGTGATCGAACTCAAGCGCGGCGAAGTCGCCGAGGTGGTCCTCAACTGCCTGTACAAGCAGACCCAGCTGCAGGACACCTTTGGCATGAACATGGTGGCGCTGGTCGATGGTCAGCCGCGGCTATTGAACCTCAAGCAGATGCTCGAGTGCTTCCTCTGGCATCGCCGTGAAGTTCTCACCCGGCGTACGGTTTTCGAGTTGCGCAAGGCGCGCGAGCGGGCACACATCCAGGAAGGTCTGGCGGTGGCCCTCGACAATGTCGACGAGATCATCGCCCTGATCAAGGCGTCGCCGACGCCGGCCGATGCCCGCCGAGGCCTGATGGCGCGGCCGTGGAAGTCGCCGACGGTGGCCGAGATGCTCCGCCGCGCCAAGCTCGACGCGACCCGGCCGGACGGAACGGGGCTCGAATTCGGCCTGTCGGAGAGCGGTTACCAGCTTTCGGAGGCGCAGGCGCAGGCGATCCTGGAACTACGTCTGCAACGCCTGACCGGCCTCGAGCGCGACAAGATCGTTGCCGACTTTGGCGAACTGCTGGCGCGTATTGCCGATCTGATGGATATCCTGGCGCGACCCGAGCGTATCACCGAGATGATCGTCGAAGAGCTGACCGGGATCCGCGCCCAGTTTGGTGACAAGCGGCGCTCGGAGATCGTCATCAGCACGCAGGACCTCGGCATTGCCGATTTCATCACCCCGGTGGACATGGTGGTGACGCTCTCGCATACCGGCTACATCAAGTCGCAGCCATTGGCCGACTATCGTGCGCAACGGCGCGGCGGGCGCGGCAAGCAGGCAGCGGCGATGAAGACCGACGATTTTGTCGATCGCCTGTTCGTGGCCAATACTCACGACTCGATTCTCTGCTTCACCAACCGCGGCCGGGTGTATTGGCTGAAGGTCTACGAAGTGCCGCAGGGAACGCGCACCAGCCGGGGCAAGCCGGTGGTCAATGTCTTCCCCTTCGAGGATGGCGAAAAGATCAGTGCCATCCTGCCGATCAAGGAGTTTGCCGACGATCGCTACATTTTCATGGCCACGTCGCAGGGAACGGTGAAGAAGACGCCACTGTCCGATTTCTCCAATCCGCGCAAGAACGGGATCATTGCCGTCGCCCTCGACGATGAGGATTTCCTGATCGGCGCCGAGGTCACCAATGGCAGTCAGGACGTGATTCTTGTCTCCGATGCCGGCAAGGCGGTGTGGTTCGACGAGGAAGACGTGCGGCCGATGGGGCGCACTGCGCGCGGCGTGCGCGGCATGCGGCTGGCGGACAGGCAGCAGGTCCTGTCGCTACTGATCGCCGATAGCGACCAGCAAACGGTTCTCGTGGCGACCGAGAACGGCTTCGGAAAACGCACCGCGCTGGCCGATTTCCGCCATTCGGGACGGGGTACGCAAGGCGTCATCGCCATTTCCGCCAGCGAACGCAACGGCAAGGTGGTTGCCGCTCGCCTGGTCTCCGACGACGACGAAATCATGTTGATCACCACCGGCGGCGTGCTGATCCGCACCCGAGTACGCGAAATCCGTGAACTCGGCAGGGCAACGCAGGGTGTCACCCTGATCGCGCTTGACCCCGGTGAAAAGCTTGCCGGTCTGGAGAAGGTGGTCGAGAGCGAAGATGAGGCCGACGTTGGTGAACTGGACGAGCACAACAGTGCGCCGGGGGAGCAGGACGCCCCCGCTGATCCAGAAGAGGAGTGATACGCATGGACCGCGTGCCTGATCGCCGGTGTCGAGCTCTCGCCCGGCAGTTCGCGTCGGTCGTGCGGCTGCCGCTGGCGCTGGCTGGGCACGCGGCGGCGTGATGAGCGACGACCTGCAGCGCGAACTCGCGCTTGTCCGGCAGCAGATCGATAGCGTCGACGGGCAGTTGCTCGGACTGCTCAATCAGCGTGCGCGCTTTGCCCAGCAGGTTGGCGAGATCAAGGCGCGTCACGGTGAGGCGGGTTTCATTTATCGCCCCGAACGTGAAGCGCAGGTCTTGCATCGCATTCAGGAAGAGAACTCGGGGCCGCTGTCGAACGAGACCGTGACCTGGTTCTTCCGCGAGGTGATGTCCGCCTGCCTGTCGCTCGAGCAGCCCCTGGGAATTGCTTTCCTGGGCCCGCTCGGGACCTTTTCGGAAAGCGCCGCGACCAAGCACTTCGGCCACGCCGCGCGTCTGATGCCGCAGATTTCGATTGATGACGTCTTTCGGGAAGTCGAGGCCAGCCATGCCGATTACGCAGTGGTCCCGATCGAAAACTCAACCGAGGGGGCCATCGGGCGCACGCTCGACCTGTTGTTGACCACGCCGCTGAAGATCTGTGGCGAGGTGGTCTTGCGCATTCATCAGCATTTGCTGTCGAACGAGGCTTCGCTCGGCGAGGTCAAGAAAGTGTATTCCCACGCCCAGTCGCTGGCGCAGTGCCACGAGTGGCTGAATCGCTCGCTGCCGAAGGCGCAGCGCATTTCGGTGGGCAGCAATGCGCAGGCGGCGCAGCTGGCGGCCGCCGAAGCGGGCGCGGCGGCGCTCGCCGGCCAGGCTGCTGCCGAGCGCTACTCTCTGCCGCAGCTGGCGAGTAACGTCGAGGACGAACCGAACAACACGACGCGTTTCGTCGTTCTTGGCCGCCAGGACGCCGGGCCTTCGGGGCGCGACCGGACGTCGCTGATCATGTCGGCGCATAATCAGACCGGCGCGCTGAGCAAGCTGCTCGCGCCGTTCTCCGATGCCGGCGTGTCGATGACCCGGCTCGAGTCGCGGCCGGCACGGCATACCCTGTGGGCCTACGTCTTCTTCGTCGATCTCGAAGGTCACCGTGCCGACGCGGCGGTCAGGACGGCGCTTGCCGAGCTTGCGCGGCGTGCGCCCTACCTGAAGATTCTCGGCTCGTACCCGATGGCCGCCACTTAGGCCGATCGACTTTTCGCGGAACGCAGATGCCACTCGACGAACAATCATTGCCGTACATTCGCTCGATTTCACCGTACCAGCCGGGCAAACCGATAACCCAGCTGGCCCGGGACCTGGGCCTGCCTGTCGACAGGATCGTCAAGCTGGCGTCGAACGAGAATCCGCTCGGTATGAGTCCCAAGGCGCAGGCAGCGGTGGGCGTGGCGATCGCTGGCTTGTCGCGCTACCCGGATGACTTCGCCTTGAAGCAGGCGCTCGCTGAGCGTAGCGGTCTGGGAATGGAGCGCATCGTTCTCGGTAACGGGTCGAATGACGTGCTCGATCTGGTCGCTCGTGTTTTTCTCGCCCCGGGCCGCTCGGCGATCTTCGCTCAGTATGCTTTTGCCGTCTATCCGCTGGCGACGATTTCCACTGGCGGCGAGCCCATTGCCGTCGCGGCCAGCGACTACGGCCATGACCTGGAGGCGATGCTGGCGGCGATCAGGCCCAACACGCGATTGATCTGGATTGCCAACCCGAACAACCCAACCGGCACTTTTCTGCCCTATGCGCAGCTCAAGACGTTTCTGCAAGCGGTGCCGTCGAACATCGTGGTGGTCCTCGACGAAGCCTATAACGAATACCTGCCGCCTGCAGAGCGCGTTGATACAACCGCCTGGCTGGCCAGGCACGGGAACCTGGTAATTACGCGCACTTTCTCGAAGATCTACGGTTTGGCCGGTCTGCGCATCGGCTACGCCCTGTGCTCGGCGGAAATTGCCGACCTGATGAATCGCGTTCGCCAGCCGTTCAATTGCAACAACCTGGCTTTGGCGGCGGCTGTGGCGGCGCTCGATGACCATGAATTCGTCGCCAGGAGCTACGCGCTGAACCGGGCGGGCATGGAGCAGATCATTGCCGGGCTGAAGCGACTCGCTTGTCGCCATATACCGTCACACGGAAATTTCCTGACTTTCTACGTCCCGGAGGCGGCAGCGGTAAACCAGAAGCTGCTCAGCAACGGGGTGATCGTCCGCCCGATTGCGGCTTACGGGATGCCCGACTGGCTGCGCGTCACGATCGGCACCGAGAGCGAAAACAGCCGTTTCCTGGAAGCTTTGGAGGTGTCCTTGTGAGTGATCCCGGCGTGGTTTTCCTGCCATGAGCGACACGGCTCCGTTGGGCAAGGTCGTCGTCTTTGGCGTTGGTCTGATTGGTGGCTCCTTTGCGCTGGCGCTGAAGGCCGCCGGACAGGCCGCCGAGGTGGTCGGTTTCGGGCGGACGCTTGGCTCGCTGACACAGGCGCTGGAACTGGGCATCGTCGATCGGGCCGGGTTCAACGTCGGTCAGGAAGTGTCGAATGCCGACCTGGTGCTCATCGCCACCCCGGTCGGGACGACGCCGGAGGTCATGGCGCGCATCGCGCCATGCCTGGGGTCGCAGACCGTCGTAACCGACGCCGGCAGCACCAAGGAAGACGTGGTCGAGGCCGCGCGCGCCTGTTTTGGCGAGCGCATCGGACAATTCGTCCCGGCGCACCCGATCGCCGGCGCCGAGAATAGTGGCGCACTCGCTGCGCGGCCTGATCTCTATCGTGGAAAGCAGGTGGTGCTGACACCCTTGGCAGAGAGCAGCGAGCTGAGCATTGCGCGCGTACGTTCAGCGTGGGAAGCTTGCGGAGGCGAGATCCGGGAGCTTGCTCCGGCCGAACACGATCGGGTATTCGCGGCCGTCAGCCACCTGCCGCACCTGCTGTCGTTTGCGTTGGTGCACGATCTGGCGCGTCGTGACAACCGCGAGCTTCTCTTCGCTTACGCGGCCAGCGGTTTTCGTGACTTCACGCGCATTGCCGCCAGCCATCCCGAAATGTGGCGCGACATCTGTCTGGCCAACCAGAAGGCCCTGCTCGAGGAACTCGATCGTTATCGGGAGCAGCTAGACGAGCTGCGCGACGCCCTGCAACGCGGCGACGGCGCCAGCCTCGAGGCCACCTTCGACGTCGCCCGCACGGCGCGGCGCGAGTGGGCGGAGAGCAAAACAAGGACGTGAACGTGGATTTCATCGATCTGCCGCAGCTGCTCGCTGCCCGGGGCACGCTGCGCCTGCCCGGTTCGAAGAGCATTTCCAATCGCGTCTTGCTCCTCGCTGCGCTGGCCAGCGGCGACACCGAGCTTCGCGACCTGCTGCAGTCGGACGATACCGCACGAATGATCGACGCGCTGCGAAAACTTGGCGTCAAGGTAGAGGCGCTGGCCGACAAGGGCTTTCGGGTCAGCGGCGTCGGCGGCGTTTTTCCGCTTCGCCAAGCCGATCTTTTTCTTGGCAACGCGGGAACGGCCTTCCGTTCGTTGACCGCGGTACTCGCTCTGGCTGGCGGCGATTATCGACTCTCGGGCGTCGCGCGCATGCACGAACGACCGATCGCCGACCTCGTCGATGCCTTGCGCCAGCTCGGGGCCGAGATAACTTACGCTGAGCAGGGCGGTTTTCCGCCACTGCTGATCTCGGCACCGACGCCGTGCCCGGTCGATCTGGTGAGAGTGCGCGGTGACGTGTCGAGCCAGTTTCTCAGCGGTTTGCTGATGGCCTTGCCACTGCGCGGCGTGGCGACGACGGTCGAAGTCGTTGGCGAGCTTATTTCCCGACCCTACGTAGATATCACGCTGGCCAGCATGGCGCGCTTTGGCGTCGAGGTGCTGCGCGAGGGCTGGCAGCGCTTCACGGTCGCCGCCGGTAGCGCTTATCGCTCGCCGGGGGTGGTGGAAGTTGAGGGCGATGCCTCGTCAGCGTCATATTTTCTTGCCTTGGGAGCGCTGGGCGGTGGTCCGCTACGCGTCGAGGGCGTTGGTCGCGACTCGCTTCAGGGCGATGTGCGCTTCGCCGATGCTCTGGCCGGGATGGGGGCTAAAATCACCGTTGGCGATAGCTGGATCGAGGCTGCCGCCGCAGACAACGGCAGGCTTCGGGGTGTAGATCTGGACTGTAATCACATTCCCGACGCGGCCATGACGCTGGCCACCGTCGCGCTGTTCGCCGAAGGGCCGACGATTTTGCGCAACGTCGCCAGCTGGCGGGTCAAGGAAACCGACCGCATCGCGGCCATGGCCTGCGAGTTGCAGAAGCTGGGTGCAAGCGTCGAAACCGGCGACGACTTCATCCGCATCGTGCCGCCGGCCCGAGATCGGGGCCTTCGCCCGGCGGCAATTGATACCTACGACGACCATCGCATGGCGATGTGCTTTTCGCTGGCGGCGCTGGGTACGCCCTTGCGAATCAATGACCCGGCGGCCGTCGGCAAGACTTTCCCGGACTACTTCACGCGTTTCGCCGCAGTCACCCAGCCTGTGCCGGTGGTGGCTATCGATGGCACTTCGGCTTCCGGCAAGGGGACAGTCGCTTCGCGAGTGGCCGCGGCGCTCGGCTGGCATTATCTGGATTCCGGGGCGCTCTATCGCCTTACTGCACTGGCTGCCCGCAGGGCCGCCGTCGGCTGGGACGATGAAGCGGCTGTGGCGGGGATTGCCGCCAATCTCGACGTCGACTTCGCAGGCGGGGTAACCAGGCTCTCCGGTGAAGATGTCGGCGACGCCATACGCAGCGAGGAAATCTCGGGCGGCGCGTCACGGGTCGCGGCGCTGCCTGCCGTACGTGCCGCGCTGCTCTTCCGGCAGCGGGCTTTCCGCCGCCCGCCTGGACTGGTGGCCGACGGGCGCGATATGGGCGCGGTGGTATTCCCCGATTCAATGACCAAGGTCTTCCTCACGGCGAGCGTCGAGATACGCGCCGAGAGGCGCCATAAGCAGTTGATCGAAAAAGGAATCGCTGCTAGTATTGCAGCCCTCTTGCTGGATCTGCGCGAACGTGACGAACGGGATAGCCAACGGTGCGTCGCGCCGATGCAGCAAAGTGCGGATGCTGAATTGCTCGACACGACAAACCTGACCATAGCCACCGCGGTGGCGCAGGTGCTGGACTGGGTCAACAAGGTCTCCGAAAGAGGGTGAAACGGTTTTGCCGTTCGCCAAAGGTGTTGTCAGTTCCACACGTCATTCCGTCGGCACAGTGGCCGTTCCCTCCAGGGTCTGCCAGTGCAGTGTTCGTGCTCACCGCTCTGGTGCGCGATGCGGAGTGCTCGGAACTGGTGATCGTTTTTTAACTCACCCCGCAGCTCTGCGGTTAGGTAACTCAATTCATATGTCAGACAATCCCACCATGGAAGAAAGCTTTGCCGACCTTTTCGAGGAAAGCCTCGGCCGTCAGGAGATGCGCCCCGGCGAGGTCATCACGGCCGAAGTCGTGCGTATTGACCAGAATTTCGTCGTGGTCAATGCCGGTCTCAAGTCGGAAAGCTACATTGACCTCGAAGAATTCCTGAGCGATCAGGGCGAACTGGAAGTCGGCGTTGGTGACTTCGTGCAGGTCGCCATCGAGCAGCTCGAGAACGGTTTTGGCGAAACGCGGCTGTCGCGCGACCGCGCCAAGCGGGTCGCGGCGTGGAACGCGCTTGAACAGGCCTTGAACGACGGTAGCCTGGTGTCCGGTACGATCACCGGCAAGGTCAAGGGTGGCCTGACGGTCATGACCAACGGCGTGCGTGCCTTCCTGCCCGGCTCGCTGGTCGATATGCGTCCAGTCAAGGACACCACCCCGTACGAAGGCAAGACCTACGAATTCAAAGTCATCAAGCTCGACCGCAAGCGCAACAACGTCGTCGTTTCGCGGCGTGCCGTTCTCGAGGCGAGTGTCGGAGAAGAGCGCGATGCACTCCTTGCTGCGCTCAAGGAAGGAAGTATCGTCAAGGGTGTGGTCAAGAACATCACCGACTACGGCGCTTTCGTCGACCTCGGTGGTATCGACGGCCTGCTGCACATTACCGATCTGGCCTGGCGCCGCGTGCGTCACCCCTCCGAAGTTCTCGCCGTGGGCGACGAATTGCAGGCCAAGATTCTCAAGTTCGACCAGGAAAAGAACCGCGTTTCGCTCGGTCTCAAGCAGCTGGGCGAAGATCCCTGGGTCGGTATTTCCCGCCGTTACCCGGCGACGACTCGCCTCTTCGGCAAGGTTACCAACCTCACCGATTACGGTGCCTTCGTCGAGATCGAGCAGGGCATCGAAGGGCTGGTCCACGTCTCCGAAATGGACTGGACCAATAAGAACGTTCACCCGTCCAAGGTCGTTCAGCTGGGTGATGAAGTCGAAGTGATGATCCTCGAGATCGATGAAGATCGGCGCCGTATTTCGCTGGGTATGAAGCAGTGTGCTGCCAACCCGTGGGACGATTTCTCGATGAACTACAAGAAGGGTGACCGCGTGCGCGGCGCCATCAAGTCGATCACCGATTTCGGCGTGTTCATTGGTCTGCCCGGTGGCATCGACGGCCTGGTTCACCTCTCCGACCTCTCGTGGTCGCAGCCAGGTGACGAAGCGATTCGCAACTTCAAGAAGGGCGACGAGGTGGACGCGGTGGTGCTGGCGATCGATACCGACAAGGAGCGGATTTCCCTGGGTATCAAGCAGCTCGATGGCGACCCCTACACCAGCTATATCGCCACCCACGAGAAGAACAGCGTTGTCCGCGGAATCGTCAAGTCGGTTGACGCACGGGGCGCGGTGGTGATGCTCGACGGCGACATGGAAGCCTATCTGCGCGCCTCCGAAGTTTCACGCGATCGCATCGACGATCTGACCAAGGTGTACAAGGACGGTGACACCGTCGAAGCGATGATCATCAATGTGGATCGCAAGACGCGTTCGATCAGCTTGTCGATCAAAGCCAAGGATCAGGCCGAGCAGCACGAGGCGATGCAGAAGTTTTCTGCGGACAGCAGTGCCAGTTCGGGTACCACCAACCTTGGCGCCTTGCTGAAGGCCAAGCTCAACAACCCCCAGTAGGGTTAGAGAATGACCAAGTCGGATCTTATCGGTCAATTGGCCGGGCGCTTTCCCCAACTGGTCGCAAAGGACGCTGATTTGTCGGTGAAAACGATTCTCGATGCGATGTCCGAAGCCCTGTCCAGGGGCGATCGCATCGAGATTCGTGGCTTCGGGAGTTTTGCGCTGAATTACCGGCCACCGCGTGTTGGCCGAAACCCAAAGTCCGGTGAGAAAGTTGACGTTCCGGAAAAATGGGTGCCGCATTTCAAGGCCGGGAAGGAATTGCGGGAGCGCGTCGATGGCTCGCTGGAAGTGATCTGAATGGTCAGGCTATGTCGTATTGCGGGCGGCAACGAGTGTTGCCGCCCGTTTCCTATGGGAAGCTGATGATGCGTTGGTTGTTGTGGATCCTGAGATTTGCCCTGTTTCTCTTTCTTCTTGCGTTTGCGCTCAGAAACACGGATCCAGTCGGCGTCCGTTTCTTTCTTGACGCCGCATGGCAAGCGCCTCTGGCGATCGTTCTGTTCGTTTTTTTCGCTGCTGGTGTCGCTTCGGGGATGCTCTTTCTGCTCGCTTCCCTGCTTGGTCGGCGTCGCGAGGTGGCCAGATTGAAGCGCGAGTTGGGCCAGGCCCGGGCTCGCCTCGTCGGCCATCGCGAGAGCCAGATGTGAGTCTGTTCGGGAAGCTGGCACAGGGGGATCTGGCGATCGCCAGGCGCCTCCTGAATCTGATAAGCGGTACGCAGTGCTGCTCGCCGGATGGCGTCGACAGCGCATGCGCGACCTTCACTCCCGGCTTCAGTGGCGGGTGTGCGCCGCCGCTGCGTTCCCCAAATGATTGAGTTCGAGTATTGGCAGCTACTTCTCTTTCCGCTCTTCTTCGGGCTCGGATGGGCCGCGGCGCGTGTTGATATCCGGCACCTGGTCAAGGAGTCGCGTACCCTTCCACGTTCTTATTTCGAGGGCCTCAACTTCCTGCTCAACGAGCAGCCCGATCGTGCGATCGAGGCCTTTGTCGAAGCCGTCAAGGTCGACCCCCAAACCATCGAAATTCACTTTGCGCTGGGTAGCCTGTTTCGTCGCCGCGGCGAGACCGAGCGCGCTATTCGCATGCACCAGAATCTCGTCGAGCGCGACGACCTGCCGCAGGATCTGAAACTGCAGGCGCTGGCCGAACTGGGCCAGGACTATCTGAAAGCCGGGCTGCTCGACGGCGCAGAATCGGTGTTCGAGAAGCTGCGCGACTCGGCGCTGGCTGAGGACGCCAAGCGCAATCTGCTCGAGATTTACCAGCTGGAGAAGGACTGGGAGAAGGCGATCGCGATCGCCTCGGAACTGCCGGATTTTGCGTCGCACAAGGAAGTCGCCGAGTACTACTGCGAGCTGGCGGCTGCCGAGATGATGCGTTCGCGCCCGGATCTGGCGGCAAGCTTTCTGCAGACGGCGCTCGAACGCAACCGCAAGTGCGTCCGAGCCAGTCTTCTCCTGGGCGATCTGCAGTTCCAGCAGGAAGAGTTCGCCGCCGCCATTGCGTCATGGCAGCGCATTGAACAGCAGGATCCTGTCTATCTGGCGCTGGTCGCCAAACGCTTGCTCGACGCCTTTCGCAAGCTGGATCGGCGTGAGGCGGGCCTGCAGCTGTTGCGCGGCTATCTTGATCACTACCCGTCGCTCGACCTGCTCGACGTCGTCTTCCAGCTGGAGCTCGAGAGCGGCGGCCCAGAAGCCGCTTACCGGCTGGTTCGCGATGAGTTGAGGCGCAATCCGACCCTGCTTGGTTTTGACAAGCTCCTCGAGGCGAGGCTGCTTTTTGCGTCGCCCGACATTCGCCCCGACCTGGATCTGGCGAAAGGCATCGTGCATGGCTACACGCGTCGCCTGGCGCGCTATCGGTGCGATAATTGCGGCTTCAAGGCACGTCAGTTCTACTGGCGCTGTCCGGCCTGCGGCGGTTGGGAGACCTACTCGCCGAAGCGCACCGAAGAGTTCGATCTGACACCCTAGGAGTTCTATGTTGCCTGCCACCGTGCTGGCTACCGGGCAAGCCAGTTCGGCGAGCCCAGTTTGTCTTGCCGATAGGGACCGTGATGCCATTTGCTAGCGTGGCGTGCGCACGCTTGCTGATCGTCGGCGATGTGATGCTCGATCGTTACTGGTTTGGTGAGGTCGCTCGCATCTCTCCCGAGGCACCTGTGCCGGTGGTCAAAGTGTCGCGTAGCGAGGAGCGTCCGGGGGGCGCTGCCAACGTTGCCCGCAATGTGGCCGCGCTGGGGGCACGGGTCAGCCTGTTGTCGGTCGTCGGTGACGACGAAGCCGGGCGGCAGCTGCAGCGCCTGCTCGAAGCCAGCGCCATCGACGTCAGCTTGCATGTCGACGCGGCGATCAGCACGACTGTCAAGTTGCGCGTCATTGGCCGCCAGCAGCAGCTCCTGCGTATTGATTTCGAGACCTGGCCGTCACACGAGGTGTTGCGCGCCAAGCTGGTCGAGTTTGAGTCGCGTCTGGCCGATTGCGACGCGGTGATTCTCTCCGACTACGGCAAGGGCGGGCTGGCGCATATTGCCGAGATGATCCGCATGGCACGTGCTGCCGGCAAGAAAGTTCTCGTCGATCCTAAAGGTGACGATTTCTCGAAGTATGCCGGGGCCACCATCGTTACCCCGAATCGTGCCGAATTGCGTGAAGTTGTCGGTCGCTGGCAGGACGATGACGGCCTTGCCCGGAAGGCCGAGGCGCTGCGCAGCGAGCTGGGCCTTGAGGCCTTGCTGGTGACACGCAGCGAGGAGGGTATGTCGCTCTTCCACGCGGCAGGGGCGGTTCACGAGCCGGCAGTGGCGAGGGAGGTCTTCGACGTTTCCGGCGCCGGTGACACGGTCATCGCGACGCTCGCCGTGATGTTGGCGGGAGGGGCTGGCTGGGCGGATGCGGTGCATGCGGCGAATGTCGCCGCCGGCGTGGTCGTGGGCAAACTCGGGACGGCGGTGGTCGGCCGTGACGAGCTTGATGCTGCATTGAAGTGAGGTAGAACCATGTACACCATCGTCACCGGCGCTGCCGGTTTCATCGGCGCCAATCTGGTCAAGGCGCTCAACGAGCGCGGCGTGCGCAGCATTATTGCGGTCGACAATCTCAGCAAGGCCGACAAGTTCAGGAATCTCGTCGATTGCGAGATTGCCGATTACATCGACAAGAACGAGTTCATTGACCGTCTGATTGCCGGCGATTTCGATGGCGATGTCGATGCCATCCTCCACCAGGGCGCGTGTTCCGACACCATGGAGAGCGACGGTCGCTACATGATGGAGAACAACTACCGCTACTCGCTGGCGATTCTCGACTGGTGCCTCGATCAGGAAGTCCAGTTTCTCTACGCCTCGAGTGCGGCGACCTATGGCGGCGGCAGCGTGTTCAGGGAAGAGCGGCAGTATGAGGCGCCGCTGAACGTCTATGGCTATTCGAAGTTCCTTTTCGACCAGATCGTCCGCCAGCGCCTCGCGGCGACCGACGCGTGCAGCTCGCAGGTGGTCGGCTTTCGCTATTTCAACGTCTACGGACCACGCGAAGCGCACAAGGGGCGGATGGCGTCGGTCGCCTTCCATCACTTTCACCAATACCAGCGCGAGGGTCGGGTGAAGCTTTTCGCAGGTTGCGATGGTTACGCCGACGGCGAGCAGCGGCGAGATTTCGTCTACATCGGCGACATCGTGCGCGTGAATCTGCACTTCCTTGATCATCCGGACAGGTCGGGAATCTACAACGTCGGCAGCGGTCGTGCGCAGACTTTCAACGAGCTGGCCGTGGCCAACGTCAATGCCTGCCGGGCGCTGGCTGGACACGAAGCGCTGCCGCTCGCCGAACTGGTCGGGCGAGGCCTGATCGAGTACATCCCGTTTCCGGCGGATCTGCGCGGCAAGTACCAGAACTTTACCGAGGCCGATCTCTCGCTCCTGCACAAGGCCGGCTACAAGCACCGCTTTTCCAGCGTCGAAGAAGCGGTTCCGCAGTACGTCAAATGGCTGGGCGACCGTGTATAAGACGCTCGAGAACAGCGTCGGCGACACCCCTCTGGTGCGCCTGAAGCGTTTGCCGGGCGCCGCTTGCGACGCGCGCGGGAACGTCGTGCTGGCGAAGCTTGAGGGCAACAACCCGGCGGGTTCGGTCAAGGATAGGCCGGCGCTGTCAATGATCGTCCACGCCGAGCAGCGTGGCGATATCAAGCCCGGTGATACGCTGATCGAGGCGACTTCCGGCAATACCGGAATTGCGCTGGCGATGGCGGCTGCCATGCGCGGCTACCGCATGATTCTGGTCATGCCCGAGAACCAGAGCGTCGAACGTCGGCAAACGATGCGCGCTTTTGGTGCCGAACTGGTGTTGACGCCGCGCGATGGGGGCATGGAAGTGGCACGCGACGTGGCCGAAAGCATGCGCAACGAGGGACGCGGAATCATCCTTGACCAGTTCGCCAACCCGGACAACCCGCTCGCCCACTACACGGGGACAGGGCCCGAGATCTGGCGCCAGACGGAAGGTCGAATCAGTCATTTCGTAAGCAGCATGGGGACCACGGGAACGATCATGGGCGTCTCGCGCTTTCTCAAGGAGCAAGACCCGGGCATCTGCATCGTCGGTTGCCAGCCCGAGGATGGTTCGCAGATCCCGGGTATTCGTAAATGGCCGGAAGCTTATCTGCCAAAGATTTTCGACCGCGCTCGCGTCGACCGTATCGAGTCGGTTGCGCAAGGTGAAGCCGAGGAGATGACCCGGCGGCTGGCGCGCGAGGAAGGAATTTTCGCGGGCATTTCCTCCGGTGGCGCGCTGGCCGTTGCCTTGCGCCTGGCTGGCGAACTCGAGAACGCGACCATCGTCAGTATCGTCTGCGATCGCGGTGATCGCTACCTGTCGACGGGCGTCTTTCCCGCGTGACGGCGGTAGTCGGCGGTGAACGCAATGGCCGCCTGGTGGCGTGTGTTTGGGTGGCTCGCCGGTCACGGCGTACGCCTCGCTGCGGCGCCGAACCTGCTGAATGCGCTGACTGTGTGAGATGAAACCCGTTCTCGCCTTTGATATCGAAACCATCCCGGACGTCGCAGGTCTGCGGAGGCTGCACGGTCTCGACGCGGCACTGTCCGATGACGAGGTCGCCGAACTGGCTTTCCAGCACCGTCGCGCCACGCACGGCAACGACTTCCTGCCGCTGCATTTGCAGCGGGTGGTGGTGATTTCGTGTGCGCTGCGCGCCGGCAGGGACTTCCGCGTCTGGTCTCTGGCCGAGCCCGAGCAGGGCGAGGGCGAGATCATCCAGCGTTTCTTTGACGGCGTCGAGAAGTTCACGCCGCAGATCGTTTCCTGGAATGGGGGCGGCTTCGACCTGCCGGTGCTCCACTATCGGGGGCTCATCCATGGCGTCATGGCGCCGCGCTACTGGGACCTCGGTGACAGCGATTACGCCGATAGCCGCGACTTCAAGTGGAACAACTACATCAGCCGTTACCACTCGCGCCATCTCGACCTGATGGATCTGCTGGCCCTGTATCAGCCGCGGGCCAGCGTTCGTCTGGATGAACTTGCCAAGCTGATCGGTTTTCCCGGCAAATTGGGCATGGACGGCGGCAAGGTGTGGCAGGCGTGGCTGACGGGTGGAATGTCTGGCGTGCGCGACTACTGCGAGACAGACGTGCTCAATACCTACCTTGTTTCGGTCCGCTTTCGTCTGCTGCGCGGCGAGTTGTCTCGCGCCGAGTACGATGCCGAGATATCTTTCGTGCGCGGCGAACTGGCGAAGATCGGCAAGCCGCACTGGCAGGAGTTCCTCGCCGCCTGGGAGTAGCGGCGGGGACGCGTGGGCAGCACCAGCACCATTCAAGCGGCGGCCGCTGCCCCCTGTTCGTCCTCTTCAGGGGCGACGATATCCCGATACGCGTACCACGTGGAGTGTCCGACCAGCGGCATGGTGATGATCAGGCCGACAAAAAAGGTCGCGAAGCCGATGATGCCAAGGATTCCGATGCACGTTCCCCAAAGCAGCAGCGGGCCCGGGTTGCGACCGCAGGCGACGAGGCTGGCGATGGTCGCGGTGACGGCGTCTGTCTTGCGGTCGAACATCAGGGGTACGGCGATGACGCTGATGGCAAAAACGAACATCGCGAAGAAACCGCCGACGGCAAAGTAGACCAGCGCGAAGTCGAGTTGCTCGAAAGTCAGAACGGTATGCACGACATTGCCGAAGGTCGGAAACCCGCCGGTAAAGAAGAGGGCAAAAACGATGATCGATGCGCGTGCCCAGACGAGCAAGACGATGGCCAGAAGGGCGGCAAAGAGACCGACATTGGGCAGGTTCGGACGCCAGGCGGCGAGCGTCGGTAACAGTCGCGGGGGCATGCCGAATTCGATCTGCCGACTGAGGTCGTAGAGTCCCAGCGTAAGGAACGGGCCGACCAGCAGGAAGCCTGTCGTCAGGCCTGCGAAGAGCGCGTAGGCTTCGGCAAAAACGATCTGCATCAGCCAACCGGCGATAGCGAAGCAACTGCCGTAGAACAGGCTGGCCCGGCCTCCTCGGCGAAGGTCATGCCAGCCGCCACGCATCCAGCCGATGACGGCGCCGGTTTTTACGCTGCGGATGACCGGGAAGCGGCTGGCACGGTTCTCGGTGGCTGGCGGTTCATTTTCGCTCATCGACGGGTCTCCTCTGGCTTGTTCCTGGTTCGTGCTCCCCTGCAGCGATGGCGCTCCGGCTTCTCTGGCCGAATCGCCCCAACATCCTCGGGCTGGCGGCCACTCCTTACAGGATTTCGCGGGAACCGCCCAAGGGGCTGCCGAAGGATTGAATGCTGCGTATACCGTGACGCAATGAACGGTGCGTCGTTTATATAGCACACTGTGCAGCGTTCGTAACCTTTTGCCGAGACCAGCGCCGCAGTGGCCGATCGTCGCGCTGCTGGGGGTCGGCGAGCAGTGGGGCACGCCGTCGCGTGCTTCTCTCCTTGACTCCGGATGGGCCTCGCTTACAATCGGGCCGGTCGGCGTCCTCTCTCGGCGTCGTTCATGGTGCTTTCTCGGTCAGCGAATCGCGTCGCTTGTTCCTCTCATGACGGAGCAACACGATTCGTTCTCGATGCAAAAAGGGTAAAAAAATGGATGCTCTTCTGTTGTTGTTGGGACGCGTTGTCGGCTTTGCTGGCCTGCTGCTGTGCGTCGTCGCTGCTGTCGCGCGTCTGCTCGGCAATTACTGGTTGGCGGGCATCCAGCTGGGGACGCTGATGCAGGCAGGCATTGCCGCGGTCGTCATCGGCTGTTTCCTGCTGCTCGTCGCACAAGGCTGCGCAGACGGTTCCGGGCGCTCGCGCCGGTGATCCTGGCAATCATTTGCGGGGATTGGCGCCGGACGACCGCGCGCATCGCGTAAGACCTGAATCGCCTCGGGCTGACGGTATACTGGCGAGCTACTCAACATCACTGGTATGCCATGTCAAAGCCGAAAAACATCGGTTTCGTTTCGCTGGGTTGTCCGAAAGCTCTCGTCGATTCCGAACAGATTCTCACCAAGCTGCGGGCCGAAGGTTATCTGATCTCGCCTTCGTATGAAGGCGCCGATCTGGTCGTCGTCAATACCTGCGGTTTCATCGACGCCGCCGTCGAGGAGTCGCTCGACGCCATTGGCGAGGCGCTGACCGAGAATGGCAAGGTGATCGTCACCGGTTGCCTGGGGGCCCGGGAAGAGGTGATTCGCAAGGCGCATCCGCAGGTTCTGGCGGTGACCGGTCCGCATGCCGCCGACGAGGTCTTGCAGCATGTGCATGCGCACTTGCCACAGCCGCACGACCCCTTCGTCAGCCTGGTCCCGCCACAGGGCATCAAGCTGACGCCGCAGCATTTCGCCTACCTGAAGATTTCAGAGGGTTGCAATCACAGTTGTACCTTCTGCATCATTCCGTCCATGCGCGGCCCGCTGCTCAGCCGACCGATTGGCGACGTGTTGCAGGAGGCAAGAAATCTTGCAGACGCGGGTGTTCGGGAGTTGCTGGTCATCTCGCAGGACACCAGCGCCTACGGCGTCGATGTCAAGTATCGAACGGGGTTTGCCAGCGGTCGGCCGCTGCGCACCCGACTGCGCGAGCTCTGCGAAGCACTGGGGGAACTCGGGATCTGGGTGCGTTTGCACTACGTTTATCCTTACCCGAGCGTCGACGCGTTGCTGCCGCTGATGGCCGAAGGAAAAATCCTGCCCTATCTCGACGTGCCTTTCCAGCACGCCAGTGCGCGCGTGCTGAAGGCGATGAAACGACCGGCGAGTGCCGAGAACAATCTTGAGCGGCTGCGGGCGTGGCGGGCGGTTTGTCCGGACATCACGGTGCGCAGCACTTTCATTACCGGTTTTCCTGGTGAGAGCGAAGCCGAGTTCGAGGAATTGCTGGCTTTCATCGCCGAGGCTCGCCTGGATCGCGTCGGTTGCTTTGCCTATTCGGCGGTCGACGGCGCGGCGGCCAATGCGCTTCCCGGCGCGGTGGCGGAGGAGGTTCGCGAGGAGCGAAAGCGACGGTTGATGGAACTGCAGGAGGATATCTCGGCCGAGTTGCTGGCAGCGAAGATCGGGCGCGAGATCGAGGTCCTGGTCGACGAGGTCGATGACGACGGAACGATTGCCCGTTCCGCGGCGGACGCGCCGGAAATCGACGGCCTGGTTTTCGTCAACGAGTACTTCGACGCCGAACCCGGCGACTTCCTGCGCGTGCGTGTGGTCGACGCCGACGAGCACGACCTGTACGCCGAGATCGTTGCTCGCGCTGCCTGACAATCTGGCCGTCCGCTCGTCCTGGCGGTCAATGAAAATTGCGACTCGCGGTTGGCAGGCGGCCAAGCAAGGAAGACAGGTCAACAAGCCGTTTGGCCACCAGATGGACGACCTGACCTTCGCGCTGTACCTGCCCGAGAACGCCGAGCAGGCGGGCGCCGAGCAGTTCGTGGCGCTGCTGCTCGACCAGCCGTGAGTGCACGACGATGTTGGCCAGCCCGGTTTCATCTTCCAGGGTGACAAAAACAATGCCGCTGGCGGTGCCTGGCCGTTGCCGGCAGGTGACAATTCCAGCGGCGCGAGCGAGCTGGCGGTCGGGCGCATTCTGCAGCTCGCTGGCGGAAACGAAGCGCTGCGCACTGAGTCGGCTGCGCAGCAGCGTCAGGGGGTGGCGACCGAGGGTGAAGCCGGTTGCGGCGTAGTCGGCAATCAGCTCCTCGGCCTCGGATGGCGTGGCGAGCTCGGCAGCCTCTTCCGGCGGCGGTACGCTGCCCAGCAGGTCGCGCTGCAGCTTGGCGCCGGCGGCCAACCAAGCGGCTTGCCGACGATGGCCGGCAAGGCTGGCCAGGGCGCCGGCGGCGGCGAGCAGTGCGAGATCCTTGTCGGTCAGCTGGGCGCGTGTGGCGAGCTCGGCAACGCTGCGCAGCGGCTGCTGCCGACGGGCTTCGAGCAGACGCGCGGCAGCGGCTTGCGGCAGGCCGGAAATACTGCCCAGACCGAGGCGGACGGCAGGCCTGCCGGCCACCGTTCCCGCCTCGCCGCCGGCGCTTTCGAGTCGCGCTTCCCAGGTGCTGTCATTGACTGTCACCGGCCGCACATCGACGCCATGCCGGCGCGCGTCCTGCAGCAATTGGGAAGGGGAGTAGAAGCCCATCGGCTGGCTGTTGAGCAGTGCGCAGAGAAAGGCCGCCGGATGATGGCGCTTGAGCCAGGCCGAGACGTACACCAGCAAGGCGAACGAGGCGGCGTGTGATTCGGGGAAACCGTATTCGCCGAAACCGCGAATCTGCGCAAAGACACGCTGCGCGAAGGCTTCGTCATGGCCGCGCTGGCGCATACCGGTGATCAGCTTCTCTTCGAAAGGTTCGAGCCCCCCCTTGCGTCGCCAGGCGGCCATCGCCCGCCGCAGTTGATCGGCCTCGCCGGGAGTGAAGCCGCCGGCGACGACCGCCAGTTGCATCACCTGTTCCTGGAAAATCGGCACGCCGCAGGTGCGCCCGAGGACGGCGGCAATTTCCGGACGCATCGGCTCGATGGCTTCCTGGCCGTGCCGGCGACGCAGGTAGGGATGGACCATGTCGCCCTGGATCGGCCCCGGCCTGACCAACGCCACTTCGATGACCAGGTCGTAGAAATTGCGCGGTCTGAGGCGCGGCAACATGGCCATCTGTGCACGCGATTCGATCTGAAAGACGCCGATCGTGTCGGCAGCGCAAAGCATGTCATAGACTGCCGGGTCTTCGGGCGGTACATCCGGCAAGTGAATGCCGACCAGATCCAGCGCCCGGTGGATCGCCGAGAGCATGCCGAGGGCCAGGATGTCGACTTTCAACAGTCCGAGCGTGTCGAGATCGTCCTTGTCCCACTGGATCACCGTACGCTCGGGCATGGTGGCATTCTCTAGCGGCACCAGCTGTGCCAGTGGGCCGCGCGAGATGACGAAGCCACCGACGTGTTGCGAGAGATGGCGGGGAAAACCGCGCAGCGCTTCGGCCAGTGTCAGCCACTTGGCGACGCGCGGCGCCGCCGGGTCGAGGCCGACTGCGCGCAGGCGTTCGGGCAGTTGCTCGCGCTTGTCCCACCACGCCAGCGAGGCGGTCAGTGCGTCGATCTGGGCGCTGCCGAAACCGAGGGCGCGGCCGGCGTCGCGCAAAGCGCCGCGCGTCCGGTAAGTGATCACCGTTGCCGTCAGTGCGGCGCGTTCACGCCCGTAGCGCTGGTAGAGGTACTGAATCACCTCTTCGCGCCGCTGGTGTTCGAAATCGACGTCGATGTCCGGCGGCTCACCGCGTTCCCGCGAAATGAAGCGCTCGAAAAGGAGCCGCGAACGTGCCGGGTCGACTTCGGTGATCCCCAGGCAGTAGCAGACGGCCGAGTTGGCGGCCGAGCCGCGTCCCTGGCAAAGAATGTTCCGGCTGCGGGCAAAATTGACCAGGTCGTAGACGGTCAGGAAATAGGCTTCGTAGGAGAGTTCGCCGATCAGCGCGAGTTCGTGTTCGACGCGCTCGCGCACCGCTGCTGCTTCCCCGCCCGGATAGCGTCGGCGCAGCCCTTTTTCGACTTCGGCGCGCAGGAAAGCCGGCGCCGTCTGCCCGGCAGGTACCACTTCGTCAGGGTATTCGTAGCGCAGTTCGGCCAGCGAGAATTGGCAGCGTGCGGCGATGGTCAGCGTTTCGGCGAGAAGCCCGGGCGGGTAAAGCCGTGCCAGTCGCAGACGGCTGCGCAGGTGGCGCTCGCCATTGGCAAAGAGTGCGTGACCGGCGGCAAAGAGCGTGCTCTTCAGGCGGATCGCGGTCAGCGTATCCTGCAACGGGCGGCGCGCGCGCCGGTGCATGTGCACGTCGCCAGCAGCGACTGCCGGCAGGCCGCTGGCCGTGGCCAGTTCGAGCAGCATGGTCAGGCGTGTCCTGTCATCGGGCCCCGCATGCAGTTCGACGGCCAGCCAGGAGCGGGCCGGGAAGCGGGCTGCCAGCCAACGACCGTCGGCCACACTGGCGCCAGCGCCCGGGATCCACAGCGCCAGGCAGTCGGGCAGGGCGCTGCTGCTGCCGGCAAAATCGCCGGCGCTCTCGAGGTCGCCACGGTAGAGGCGGTATTGGCCCTTGGGTGAGCGTCGCCGCGCCAGGGTGATCAGCGTCGAGAGCCTGCCGTAACCGGCTCGGTTCTGTGCCAGCAGGACCAGCCGGAGACCGGCGCCGGCATCATCGGCAAGATGAAATTCGGCGCCGATGAGCAGCGGCAGGCCATGCGCGCTGGCTGCCCGGTGCGCCCGCACGACACCGGCCAGCGATGCTTCATCGGTGATGGCCAGCGCGCTGTAGCCGAGAGCCTGCGCGTGTTTGACCAGTTCTTCCGGATGCGAGGCACCGCGCAGGAAGGAAAAATTGGAGCAGCAGTGAAGTTCGGCGTAGGCAGGAAGGCAATCAGACATGGCTGGACATGGCACGAAACTGTATAAATAAACAGTATATCGTCTGTCCGGCGTCTTTCCGCAGGCGCTTACTCGCTCTGCTGTCGGAGCGTTATCCGTGCTCGCCAGGCGCGCATGCTTTTGTGGGCAATTTGACGAACGAGCAAGCCAGGCGGCAGGCGCAGCCATTGGTGGCGGAGCGAGCCCAGGCGCGCAGCGGTGCGTCGCGAAATACCCGCTGGCTGATCCGGAATTCGCGGCAGGGTGCAGCGTGGGAAGACCCAGTCAAACAGTCGAATCACTGCTGCCGGCGGGGTCGCCAATGGCAGATCCTCGGGAACCGGCGTTGTCAGCCAGGCGCGACAGTAACGCAGCGCGTACCACAACGGACGCTCGACCCGGTGCTGCACGGCGCGTGCCGCGAGCGCCTGCCAATCGTCGTGCGAATGCACATGGGCGCGAAGCAGTCCGTCGATATCGACCAGGTCGCGCAGATGTGCCTGCAAGTCGGAATCCTGGAACAGATGAACCACCGCATGCAGGATCTGATCGAGCGGGTGCAGGACCAGGAAGCGCTCGCCGGGGAGCGCTTGCAGGTCGGCAAACAGCAGCGTCGTGTCCGGCTTCAGTCGACCGGTCACCGGGGTGATCGTGTGGTGCAGGTCGACTTCGAGCGGATGTCCGGGAACACGCAGCGGCGGCAGTTCGTGGCTCCATTGGCGATAGTAGCGCTCGGTATAGGCGTCGATTTCTTCGAACTCCCAGCCCGCATTGCGCAGCGCCGCCTCGGCCGGGTCGAGGTCGCTGTGAGCGACCATCAGGTCGACGTCGCTGGGCAGGCGGCCGCGTGCCAGGTCAAGCTTCTGCAGCATGTAGGCGGCCCCCTTGAGGACGACCACCGGCAGTTCCGGGGGCAGTGCCTTGGCCAGGGCCGTCAACTCCATGCGCAGCAGGTGTCCGCGATGCGCCGAATAGACCGTCGCCGAGCGCAGGTGGCCGAGGACGCACTCGGGCACCGCCGAGCGAAGTTCGTCGTGCGGCTGGATGCGCTGCGCGAGGACGCCAAGCAGTCGTGCCTGGCGAGCAAGACGAATCGTCTTGTCCCATTCCGGTAGGCCAATACTGAGCACGTGGTGCGGGTCGGCGAGCAACGCCAGCAGCGTATGCACGCAGGGGTCGGCGGGCCCCAGAGCGATCATGCGGCCACCGCATCGCTGGTCGACTCGGCGATCATCGTGCGTATCGCTTCGATGGCTTCGTCAAGCCTGCTGTACTCCAGCGCAAAGGCCGGACAGGCCGCGACGACTTCAGCGACGGCAGCGAAGGAGATCTGGCCGAGAAGGGCGTAGTTGAAGCTGTTGAACGCCACGCGCGCGAAAGCTTCTTCGCCGGGCAGACGTCGGATGTTCAGCGTGGCGCCGTCGCGAAAGCTTGGGAAGAGCAGCAGGCACGGTCGAGCGGGCCGCTGTCGCGCGTCCACGCTGGCCGCCAGCGGGGCCAGATGCGCGACGTCACCTTTGCGCGTTCCCTTGTAGAGAGGGCCAAGAATCGCGTTATCGGCGAAATCACGGATCACGTCGACCGCCCGGTTCTTCAGCGCCACCGGCTTGAGCATCGGCCACAGCTTGCCGGTGCGCGGGCAGAGTACGCCAAACTCGTCGGACAGCATGCGAAACCCGCGCAGCATCATCGCCGCGGTCAGCGTGCTCTTGCCGGCACCTGGCGGCGCGGCCATGATCACCGCGCGATCGCCCAGGGCCAGGGCGCCGGCGTGGAGCAGTACGTGCTGGTTGAAGCGTTGCGCAAAGCACCAGTTCACGCCCCATTCAAAGTGCGGCAGCGCCTGCGCCTTGGGGAAGGGGTCAAAAGGCTGAATGCCGTCGATCAGGAAACGGGATTGCGGTCTGAGGAAGGAACGCAGTCCCTGGCCGCCGCAGACTTCGGTATGGAAATCCGCGAAGGGGGGGGCGTCGGCCACTGCAAACGCGCCATAGACCTGCTGGAAATCACGCACGAAGACGCCGAGGCGTGAGCGAACCCTGACGATTGCGGCGCCGTAGTCGAGCGCCAGAGAGGCCGTTGAAAAACGCTTTTCGAGCAGGGTAAGGGGCAGATCTCTGATGCGGGTGGGCTGTGTGTGCTGCGGTTCCTGCGGTTGCTGGCTGGTCATCCAGCAAGCATGCCCATCTCCTGAAGAGAACGCAACACCTGTTGCATTTCCGGGCTGCCGGGGTCTACATCGAGCTCTTCGCGAAGCAGTTCGAGCGCACGGCTTTCTGCTATTGCATCACCATTACCCGCTTCAGCAAACACTTCGAAAATGACCGCGGCCGCCGGGGTGAGAATATGGGTATGCCAATTCGCCGTATCGAATACGACGGCACCGTCGCCCAACTGGCGGTAGAGCAGGCGCGTCATCGACCCGGTTTGTTGATGCAGAAAATCGTCGGGTTGCTCAGCGAATCAGGTTTTGGCCGTCGGCGAACGGTCCGCCCGGGTGGACCGAGTTCCAACATGAAGCGGTAGCCACCGGTTTGCCGTCGACGAATTGCAGATAGT
Organism: Candidatus Accumulibacter regalis; assembly: GCA_000585075.1. Lineage (GTDB taxonomy): Bacteria > Pseudomonadota > Gammaproteobacteria > Burkholderiales > Rhodocyclaceae > Accumulibacter > Accumulibacter regalis. Next base: position 37,235 of record JEMY01000017.1, read on the forward strand.
TTCCTGCCGGAGGGTTGTCGTTCGGACCGGCGGGCTGAAAACTCCGTACCCACTGGTCGTGGCTGGTCGCCGGGATCGGGTTCGCTGGAGTTTGAGTGCCCGGCGGGAAACCCCGGGCAACGCACGCGTTCAGGCTGCTGTTCGCGACTTCTGCGCCGGCAGGAAGGACGAAAATTGCAGGTACCGCAGCCGCACTCTTGAGCAAGCGCCGCCGCCGTAGCTTGGTTCGTTCCGATTCGGTCATTGACATGTGCTTTCCTTGAGATCGATTTCTGCTCTGACGCTCGTATGTTAGCTTTCGTGCTCCGGAAGCCTTGCGGACAAAATCACACAGTTGCCAGAGAAGCGGTCTTTCTCCGACCTTGGCATTCAAGCTTCCATCGCTTTAAGGCGCTTGAATAATGTTTAAGCAAATTCTATACCAGGGCTTTGTGGGCGCCCAAATAATCTTTTAAAGCATTGAATTGGAACAAAGGCTCGGTTTCATGGCATGGTTCAGAATGGTCATGTGTAAAAAAAACCGACAGTCGACCCGCCCCCGATGTCGAGGCGGTCGTTGCTTTTCTTGTTTCGGGATGATTTGCGACACGTGTCTTTTCTCCACGCGCCGAGGACGAGCGCTGTTAGAGTTTCAAACGCTCCAGCAACTCGGTTTCCAGCTTGATGCGGCTGGCCGTCATGCCGAGGTCGCCGCCGCTGATCAGAAAGGTGTCCTCAACCCGTTCGCCGAGAGTGGAAATCTTTGCTGTGTGTAGATTAGCACCGTGTGCGGCCAAAGTCATGGCGATTGTGTACAGCAGGCCGGGGCGGTCGGCAGCGCTCACCGATAGCACGTAATGCGCGCCTTTCTCGTCCGGTTCGATGGTCACCAGCGGGTGTATCGGGAAGTGCTTTACCTGGCGCGAGATACGCCCGTTGCCTGGGCCCTCGGGCGGAGCAGGGCGACTCAGCCGTTCTTGCAGTTCGTGCTCGATGTAGCTGATCATCGCGCGATCGCTGCCAAGTTCGCCAAGGTTGAGCAGCATGAAGCTGTCCAGCGCGTAGCCGTGACGGGTGGTGTGGATCTTGGCGTCAACGATGGTGTAACCGGCGCGACCAAAAAAACCGACCAGGCGCGCGAAAAGGTCGGGTTGGTCCTGCGCGTAGATCATCACCTCCAGGCCTTCACCCTGCGGGTTGATGCGCGCTTTGACGACCGCTTGTTCGACCACCGGCCGATAGTGCAGGGCGCGCGTATGCCAGGCCACTTCTTCCGCGGAGTGGCGCAGGAAGTACACGGTGTCGAGCTGTTTCCACAGGCGTTCGTGTACCGCGTCGGGAAGTGCAAAATAGCGCAGCAGGCGCAACGCCTCTTGCTGGCGTTCCTCGATCAGGCCCTGCCTGACGGGCGCTTCACCGCCGGCCAGCAGCGCCCGGCAGGTGCACCTGAACAGTTGCTCAAGGAGTTGGCCCTTCCAGCTGTTCCAGACTTTCGGGCTGGTGCCGCGAATATCGGCGACGGTGAATAGGTAGAGCGCAGTGAGATGGCGCGGGTCCTTTACCGTCGTCGCGAACGCGCCGATGACTTCGGGGTCTCCGATGTCCTGCTTCTGGGCGACGGTGGACATCAGCAGATGCTGCTCTACCAGCCAGACGATGAGTTGACTGTCGGCTGCAGCGAGGCCGTGGTCGGCGCAGAACCGGGCCGCATCAACGGCGCCGAGGCGCGAGTGGTCGCCCCCGCGTCCCTTGGCGATGTCGTGGAACAGGGCTGCGACGTAGAGCACCCAGGGACGGCGAAAATCGCTCATCAACTCGCTGCACAGCGGATACTCGTGGGTGAACTCGTCGGCGAGAAAGCGTCGCAGGTTGCGCAGGACGCGCAGGATGTGCTGGTCTACGGTATAGACGTGGAACAGATCGTGCTGCATCTGGCCGACGATCTTGCCGAAATTCGGCAGGTAGCGGCCGAGAATGCCGAACTGGTTCATGCGCCGGAGTTCATGCAGCACGCCGCGTCGCTGTTGCATGATCTCCAGAAAGCGTGCGCGATTGGCGGGATCGCGGCGGAACTCGTCGTTGATCAGCGTGCGCGCGTGCCACAGCGCGCGCAGTGTGCGTGCTGTCATGCCCTGCAGTGCTGGATTCTTTTCCATCAGCAGGAAGGCTTCGAGGATGGCTGCCGGTTCGCGGTGGAAGATCTGGTCATCCGCGACGTCGAGAAAGTCGTGCGTATTCTGGAAGCGTTCGTTGATTGGCTGCGGTGGTTGATCCGGCAGCGGCGATATGGCGGCACCGATATTCAGGAGCAGGATGGTGTTGATCTGGGTGACTTCTTTCGCCGTCCGGTAGTACTTCTGCATCAGCAGTTCGCTGGCCCGCCGGGTTGCGGTTGCCCGGTAGCCAAGCTGCTCCGCGAGGGCGGTCTGGTAGTCGAAGAGAAGTCGATCTTCTCGGCGGCCGACATGAACGTGCAGACGGGTCCGCAACTGCTGCAGGAACTTGATGCTGCGTTGCAGCTGTGCTTCTTCTTCGTGGGTCAGGAAACCGTATCTCGCCAGTTCGGCCCACGTGGAACCGTAACCCGCCGCACTGGCAATCCACAGTATCGTCTGCAGGTCACGCAGCCCGCCCGGACCTTCCTTGCAGTTGGGTTCCAGGCTGTAGGGGGTATCGTCATAGCGCAGGTGGCGCTCGTCCTGTTCGCTACGTTTGGCTTCGAAAAAAGTGAGTGGATCAAGGACCTCTTCGAGTCCGGTCGAGAATTTCTCGAAGAGCTGGTTGCTGCCAATCAGCAGGCGCGCTTCGAGGAGCGCCGTCTGAATCGTGAGGTCGCTTGCCGCGGCCTGTGCGCACTCGTCGACGGTGCGCACGCTGGGGGCGATTTCCAGGCCGATGTCGTAGCAAAGGGTGACCGCCTGTTCCAGTTGCGTCGTCAAATTGCCGTCGGGCGGTGCGGGGAGCAGCAGCAGCAGGTCTACGTCCGACGCTGGGTAGAGCTCGCCACGCCCGTAGCCACCGACGGCGAGCAGAGCCAGGGACGCCGGCAGGTGCAGCGATTGCCACAGGTCGCAGAGAACTTCATCGATCAGAGCGCAACGCTCGTGCAACAGGTGCGGCGCGTCGCTGCTGGCGAGGTAGCGTTCGCGAATCGCTGCTTGACCCAGTTGCAGGCGTGAGCGGTAGTGCGCGACCAGCGCCAGCGGGTCGACGATATCAGCGTTCACTGCCGATGCCCGGGGATTCCGTCGGGTGGCGGGCGCGTAGCCGCGGATACGGTGAGTACTTCGTAACCCGTTTCCGTCACCAGGATGGTGTGCTCCCATTGTGCGGACAGGCTGTGATCCTTGGTCACGATGGTCCAGCCATCGGCCATGGTCCTGATCGGCGCCTTGCCGGCATTGATCATCGGTTCGATGGTGAAAACCATTCCCGCCTGCAACTCGAGACCCGTGTGCGGGCGACCATAGTGAACGACCTGGGGTTCTTCGTGAAACTTGGCGCCAATGCCGTGACCACAGAACTCGCGGACGACCGAGTAGCCCGATTTTTCGGCCTGCTGCTGAATGGCATGGCCGATATCGCCGAGATGCGCGCCGGCGCGTACCTGCGCGATGCCGAGCCACAGGCATTCAAAGGTGATCTCGCACAGCCGCCGCGCCTGAACCGACGTTTCTCCAATCTGAAACATGCGGCTGCTGTCACCGTGATAGCCGTCCTTGATTACCGTGACATCAAGATTGACGATGTCGCCGTTCTTCAGCTGGCGATCGCCGGGAACGCCGTGGCAAACCTGGTGGTTTACCGAGGTGCAGATCGACTTCGGATAGGGCTGGTAGCCCGGCGGAGCGTAGTTGAGTGGCGCCGGAATGCTGCCCTGAACATCGACCATGTAGTCGTGGCAGAGGCGATCAAGCTCGCCGGTCGTGATTCCCGCTTTGAGGTACGGCGTGATGAAGTCGAGCACTTCGGCCGTGAGCCGGCCCGCGACGCGCATTTTTTCTATTTCCAGGGGAGTTTTCAGTGTGACGCTCATGCGTTTTGGTCGCCGCCAAGTGTAAGAGGAGCAAGGATAAAGGAAGCCACCCGCTTAGGCAATTTGCCGAGCGCTGACCGTGCGGCGTGAACTTCTCGTCGGCGTGGCAGATCCGCGACCGGCGAACGACCTACGACGTCAATTGAACTACAGGTGCCATTGATGGTAGTATCGCCCGGTTTTGCTGGCTGCGGTCAGCAAGGCAGGAAGGCGTGCCGCTGTGCTACGCCGGGTGTGCCGACCGCGGCACGCTTCATTTCGCACATTCGCCTGTTCAAGGGTGTCTGCCAACACAACACGGCAGGCTGTAGCTGGGCGAATGGTGGTCCAACCCTGATAGTGAGAGTAAAAACATATGTCTACAACGATGCGTCAGATGCTCGAGGCCGGCGTTCACTTCGGCCACCAGACACGATTCTGGAACCCCAAGATGGCGCCCTACATATTTGGCGCCCGCAACAAGATCCATATCGTCAACCTGGAAAGGACGCTGGCCAAGTACAACGAAGCCATGACTTTCGTTCGCAAGCTGTCCGCGAACAAGGGCAACATTCTGTTTGTCGGGACCAAGCGCCAGGCGCGCGAAATTATGGCCGAGGAAGCCTCTCGTTGCACTTCGCCGTACGTTGACCAGCGATGGTTGGGTGGAATGCTGACCAACTTCAAGACGATCAAGCAGTCGATCAAGCGCCTCAAAGAGATGGAAGGCATGGTCGAAGATGGTTCTCTGGAGCGCCTGGGCAAGAAAGAGGCACTGATGACCACGCGCGAACTGGACAAGATGCTCAAGTCCATCGGTGGTATCAAGGATATGGCGACCTTGCCCGATGCGCTGTTCGTGATTGACGTCGGCTACCACAAGATCGCCATAACCGAGGCCAGCAAGCTGGGTATTCCGGTGGTGGCGGTTGTCGATACCAACCATTCGCCGGACGGTGTCGACTACGTCATCCCGGGTAACGATGATTCTTCGCGCGCCATCCGTCTGTACGCGCGCGGTGTCGCCGATGCCGTTCTTGAGGGGCGCAGCCAGTTTGTCGAGGAGATCATCGAAGCGGTTTCTGGCGATGAGTTCATTGAAGAGGCCAGCGACGACTGATCGTCGCCTGCTGCGGCCGTGCGGCGTGCTGTCGCCCCCGGCCTGTTTGTCCTGAACTGTTCAGTGAGGCGCGGCCGGCACTTCCGGCCGTGTCCACAAGTGGAGATTGCAATGGCGGAAATTACCGCAAGTATGGTGAAAGAGTTGCGCGAGAGAACCGACGCGCCGATGATGGAGTGCAAACGGGCGCTGACCGAGGCTGCTGGTGACCTTGGCAAGGCTGAAGAAATTCTGCGCGTCAAGCTTGGTTCGAAAGCGAGCAAGGCCGCAAGTCGAATTACCGCCGAGGGTGTGGTGGCAGTTTATCTGTCGGACGACGGCAAGGTTGGTGTTCTGATCGAAGTCAATTCTGAGACCGATTTCGTCGCCAAGAACGACGAGTTTCTGAAACTCGCCAGCGATAGTGCGGCGCTGGTCGCCAGCCACGACCCGGCCGACGTGGCTGCCTTGTCGGCCTTGCCGCTGGGTGACGGGACCGTCGAGTCGACGCGTACTGCCTTGGTCGGAAAAATTGGCGAAAACATGTCGATTCGGCGCTTCGTGCGCATGCAGGCCAAGGGCAGGCTCGCTACCTACATTCATGGTGGCGCCAAGATCGGCGTCCTGCTCGATTTTCAGGGTGGTGACGAGCAACTGGGCAAGGATCTGGCCATGCAGATCGCTGCCGGCAAGCCGAAGGCGCTGGATTCGACGGGGGTCGCCGCTGATCTGATCGAGAGCGAGCGGCGCATCGCTATCGAAAAAGCAAAAGAAGCCGGCAAGCCGGAAGCGATGCTGGAAAAAATTGCCGAGGGCACGGTGCAGAAATTCCTCAATGAGGTGACCCTGCTTGGCCAGGTCTTTGTCAAGGCCGAAGACGGCAAGCAGACGATCGCCCAGTTACTCAAGGCCAAAGGGGCATCGGTTGAGGGTTTCACGCTGTTTGTCGTTGGCGAAGGCATTGCCAAGAGGAGCAACGATTTCGCGGCCGAGGTGGCTGCCCAGGCCGCTGCGGCCCAGAAGTAAGCGAAGACCCGTCGCCACACCGACCATGGAGCTAGACGCCAATGTCCAATAAATCGCCAAGATACAAGCGCATCCTGCTCAAACTCTCCGGTGAGGCCCTCATGGGCTCTGATGCTTACGGCATCAACCGGCAGACGATTTCCGGAATCGTTGCTGAAATCAAGGTGATCGTCGACATGGGCGTTCAGGTCGGCGTGGTGATCGGCGGGGGCAACATCTTTCGCTCGGCGGGGGCAACATCTTTCGCGGTGTTGCCCCCGCCGCGTCGGGCATGGACCGGGCTCAGGCAGACTACATGGGGATGCTGGCGACGGTGATGAACGGCTTGGCCCTGCACGATGCCATGCGCTCAGCCGGAATGGCCTCGCGCGTTCAGTCGGCACTGAACATTGAGCAGGTCGTCGAGCCGTACATCCGTGCCAAGGCCATTCGCTACCTGGAACAGGGTCGGACGGTGATCTTTTCCGGTGGGACGGGAAACCCCTTCTTCACGACCGATACGGCCGCCGCCTTGCGTGGTGCAGAAATCGGTGCTGAAATCGTGCTTAAGGCGACCAAGGTAGATGGCATCTACTCGGCAGACCCGAAGAAGGATCCCCTGGCCATTCGCTACGACCGGATCAGCTTCGACGAGGCGATTGCCCAGAATCTGGCGGTGATGGATGCCACTGCTTTCGCGCTCTGTCGAGACCAGAAGTTGCCGATCAACGTCTTCTCGATTTTCAAGAAGGGCGCTTTGCAGCGGGTTACGATGGGCGAGCATGAAGGCACCCTGGTGTATTGCTGACGGAGACCAAGATGTCCATAGCAGATGTAAAAAAGGCTACAGAGAAGAAGATGCAGAAGTCCCTGGACGCGCTCCGGGTGGACCTCGCCAAGGTGCGCACCGGGCGTGCTCATATTGGGCTACTCGACCACGTCCAGGTCGAATACTATGGTTCGATGGTGCCGATCAATACTGTCGCCAACGTGACCTTGATCGATGCCCGTGCGCTAGGGGTTCAGGCCTGGGAGAAAGGCATGGCGGCGAAGGTCGAGAAGGCCATTCGTGACTGTGACCTGGGGCTCAATCCGTCGTCGCAAGGGGATCTGATCCGGGTGCCGATGCCGGCGCTGACCGAGGATCGGCGGCGCGACTTGATCAAGGTGGTGAAAGCCGAGGCCGAAGGTGCCAAGGTGGCGATTCGCAATTTGCGGCGGGACGCCATTGCAACACTGAAAGAAATGCTCAAGAACAAGGAGTGCTCCGAAGATGAAGAGCACCGCGCTCAGGACGACATTCAGAAACTCACCGACCGTCACGTTGCGGAAATCGATCAGCAACTCAGCCACAAGGAAACCGAGTTGATGGCTATCTAGGGCTAGGGGACCAGTTATAGCAATGGCACTTTTCGCCAGTTCCACTCGCGGAGTTCCGGCAACTTCGGCGGTGCCGCGGCATGTGGCGATCATCATGGACGGCAATGGGCGATGGGCCAGGAAGCGTCTGTTGCCGCGCTTTGCGGGCCATCATCGTGGCGTCGAAACCGTGCGTGCGACGGTCAAGACCTGTCTTGAGCGGGGTGTCGAGTTTCTGACCCTATTTGCATTCAGCTCGGAGAACTGGCGTCGTCCGCAAGAGGAAGTTTCCCTCTTGATGCAGCTCTTCGTAAGGGCGCTGAAGGATGAAGTCAGCAAGCTGCATCGCAACGGCGTTCGCCTGCGGGTGGTCGGCGATCTGTCACGCTTCGATGTGGACCTGCAGGCGCTAATCCGCAGCTCCGAGGAGCGGACGGCAGGCAACACTCGGCTGATCCTGACCGTGGCTGCGAACTACGGCGGGCGCTGGGACATTCTTCAGGCCGTCAACCGCATGGTGCTTAGTGAGCCGGAAAAGATTGGCGAGTGGGCCGAGAGCGATCTCGCGCCACACCTGGCGATGAGCTACGCGCCGGAGCCCGATCTGTTCATCCGCACGGGTGGCGAACAGCGGATCAGCAATTTCCTGCTCTGGCAGCTGGCCTATTCCGAGTTCTACTTCACCGAAATGCTCTGGCCGGAGTTTGATGCAGCCGCTTTCGATGCCGCGCTGGCGTCTTTTCAGAAGCGCGAACGCCGTTTCGGACGAACCAGCGAGCAACTGGTTGACGGTTCTCCGGCGACCAGTGCAGCAGCGACGGGCCGGCGTATAGATGCTTAGGACGCGGGTAATCACCGCGGTCGTCCTGTTCGCCGCTTTCTTTACCGCCCTTTTCTACCTGCCGCCCGCGGGTTGGCTGGTCTTCGTCACGGCGATAGCCGCCGTCGCCGCCTGGGAGTGGGGGGCGTTGATGCGCCTTGCTGCGGTCGCACGGATCGCGCTTGGGGTTCTGGTCGTCGCGCTGTGCGCCTTGCTGAGTGCCGTCGAACCGGCTGCTGTCGGGCTTGGCGCGGGTTTTTCGCAGCCGGCAGCGTGGCGTCTGGGTGCCTTCCTCTATTTGCCCGCGGCCGCTTTCTGGCTCCTCGCGGTACCGATCTGGCTGGGCCGCCGTTGGCTTTTGTCGAACGCGCTGCTTGGCCTGCTGACCGGCATGGTCTTGATCCTGCCGACGTGGCTGGCCCTGGTGCAGCTAAGGCAAGCGGGGGCGCTGGCCTTGCTGGCGATCATGGTCGTCGTCTGGCTGGCGGACATTGGTGCCTACTTTGCCGGTCGCCGTTTCGGGAAACACAAGCTGGCGCCCAATATCAGCCCGGGAAAAACCTGGGAGGGGGCCGTTGGCGGTGGCATCGCAGTCCTCGCGTATGGCTTTCTGTTGTCGTCGAAACTGCCGGTGGCGCTGGCCGAGAAGCCATTTCTGCTGCTCGTGGTACTCGTCGCTCTGACCTCGATCAGCGTCGTCGGCGATCTCTTTGAGTCCTTGCTCAAACGCCAGGCAGGCCTGAAAGATAGCAGTAACGTCTTGCCCGGGCATGGGGGGGTTCTTGATCGTATCGACAGTCTCACTTCGACGCTGCCACTGGTTGCCCTGGTCTGGCTGGTGACTTTTCCATGAATGCGGGCAGCGCCGTGCAACGCTTGACGATCCTCGGATCGACCGGGTCGATCGGGGTCAATACCCTGGACGTCGTTCGTCGCCATCCGCAGCGCTATCAAATTGTGGCCCTGTGTGCGCATCGGCAGATCGATCGCCTGTTCGAGCAGTGCGTCGAGTTTGAGCCGCGCCATGCCGTTGTCGGCGAGGCCGCCCTGGCTGCCGAACTCGCGGCGCGCTTGCTCGCCGTCGGCTCCAGGACCGAGGTTGGCTACGGCCCTGATGCGCTGTTGCGCATGGCGGCGCTGCCCGAGGTTGACACCGTCATGGCGGCCATCGTCGGTGCGGCCGGCTTGCCGCCGACCTTGGCAGCGGCCGTCGCCGGCAAGAAGATTCTGCTCGCCAACAAGGAAGCATTGGTCATGGCTGGCGCGGTTTTCATGCGCGCCATTCGTCAGAGTGCTTCCATCCTGTTGCCGATCGATAGCGAGCACAATGCGATCTTTCAGTCGTTGCCGAGTGGTTATTCGGGTGATCCTGACGACGGCGGGGTGCTGGGTCTGTATCTCACGGCCTCGGGCGGTCCGTTTCGTCTGACGCCGGTCGCTGACCTTGCTTCGGTCAGTCCGGAGCAGGCCTGTGCGCATCCGAACTGGGTGATGGGACGGAAGATTTCGGTGGACTCGGCGACGATGATGAACAAGGGTCTCGAGGTGATCGAGGCGCATTGGCTGTTCAACGTCCCGGCCGAGCGCATCGAAGTGGTGATCCACCCGGAAAGCATTGTCCATTCGCTGGTTCAGTATGCTGACGGCTCGGTGATTGCCGAACTGGGCAATCCGGACATGCGTACGCCGATCGCGCATGCGCTGGCCTACCCGCAGCGTATTGCTGCCGGTGTCGAACCGCTGGACCTGTTCAAGGTGGCGGCGCTGCATTTCGAGCGCCCCGACTTGCAGCGCTTTCCCTGCCTTGCCCTTGCCTATCGTGCGCTCAAGGAGGGCGGTTGCGCGCCAACGACGCTGAATGCGGCCAACGAAGTAGCGGTCGAGGCTTTCCTCGACGGGCGCATCGGCTTCACGGCAATTCCCCGGGTGATTGCCGGCGCCATGGACGAGTTGCCGGCAAGCTGCGTGCCAGGCTCGCTGGCCGAAGTCCTGGCCGCCGATCGAATGGCACGCATCGCCGCCGAGCAGTTGGTCGTCGTGCTAGGCCGTCAATGAGTGGCTTTCTGTACTACCTGGCGGCGTTTGCCCTGGTCCTCGGAATTCTGGTCGTGGTGCATGAGTTCGGCCACTATCTCGTCGCCCGTTGGGTCGGCGTCAAGGTGCTGCGTTTCTCGGTCGGTTTCGGCCGGCCGCTGTGGTCGAAGCGCTTGGGGGCGGACGGCACCGAGTGGGCGATTGCCGCCTTTCCGCTGGGCGGTTATGTCAAGATGGTCGACGAGCGCGAAGGCGAGGTTGCTGTCGAAGACTTGCCGCGCAGCTTCAACCGGCAGCCGGTGCTGTCGCGAATTCTCGTCGTTGCAGCGGGACCCGCAGCCAACTTCCTGCTCGCTATCGTGCTCTATTGGGGACTCTTCTGGCACGGTACCGAGGAGTTCAAGCCACTGCTGGGAGCGCCGGTGGCGGCCAGTGCTGCCGCTGCAGCCGGACTGGAAGACGGCGAGTTGGTGCTCAAGGTCGCCGGGGAAAAGGTTCAGACCTGGCAGGACATGCGTTGGTTGTTGCTGCAGCGGGCGGTCGATCAGGACCTGATCGACCTTGAAGTGATCAATGCCCGCAACGAGATCAGCATCCGTCGTCTCGACGTGTCGCCCGTCCGGCAATCGGGCTGGGACGGTGACGCCCTGGCACGCCTCGGTTTGGGCCTCTACCGTCCGCAACTGCCCGCGGTTTTCGGCACGATCAGTGGCAACAGCGCTGCAGCCGACGCCGGTTTGCGTTCCGGAGACACGGTGCTGGGTGTTGATGGCCAGGCCATCGACAGCTGGGCAGACTTCGTGCGCATCGTGCGCCGCTCGCCGGGGAAGCCTCTTGCGCTCGATCTTCTGCGTGACGGCAAGCAAATGGCGATCACCGTGACCCCGGCCGCGGTCGACGAACAGGGGAAGGAGATCGGCCGCATTGGCGTCGCCGTCAGCGATGGCGACCGGTCGCACGCCGCGCTGATGGTCACCGTCAGCTACGGCCCTCTCGTGGCATTGACCAAGGCGGTCGTGGAGACTTGGGAGAAGTCGACCTTCACCCTGTTGATGATCGGCAAGATGATCACTGGCGAAGTATCGTGGCGAAATATCAGCGGCCCGGTGACCATTGCTGACTACGCCGGCCGCTCGGCGAGGCTGGGGCTGGACTACTACATCAAGTTCCTGGCGCTGGTCAGCATCAGCCTCGGCGTCCTGAATCTATTGCCAATCCCGATTCTGGATGGGGGCCATTTGTTGTATTATCTCGTCGAAATCATCAAGCGTGGGCCAGTTTCCGAGCGCAGCATGGAAGTCGGTCAGAAGATCGGCATGGCGCTCCTGTTCATGTTGATGGCTTTCGCTTTCTACAACGATATCAATCGACTGTTTTCCGGCTGAACTCATGAACAAATCCCTGCTTGCAGGTCTGGTTGCCACCTTTTTTGCGACTGGCGCCACGGCCATGCAACCGTTTACGGTCAAGGACGTTCGTGTCGAAGGCATTCAACGTGTCGAAGCCGGCACCGTCTTCAGCTACCTGCCGGTCAAGGTCGGCGAGACAATGAACGACGAGAAGGCGGCGCAGGTCATCAAGACCCTGTTTGCGACCGGATTTTTCAACGACGTCCGCATAGAAGTAGATGGTGACGTGCTCATCGTCGTCGTTCAGGAGCGACCGGCAATTGCGCAGATCGACTTCGTCGGTCTGAAGGAGTTCGACAAGGAGCAGTTGCTCAAGGGTCTGAAGGAAGTGGGCATCGCCGTATCACGCACCTTCGATCGAGCGACACTCGAGAAAGCCGAGCAGGAACTGAAACGCCAGTATCTGTCGCGGGGCAGGTATGCGGTGACCATAACCACCACCATCACGCCGCTGGACCGCAATCGCGTGGCAATCAACTTCGATGTCGACGAAGGTGACGCCGCCAAGATCAGACAGATCAACATTGTCGGCGCGCATGCCCTCAAGGAAAAGGATCTTCTCGGCGTGCTGGAGCTGAAAACGCCAAGCTGGATCAGTTGGTACACCAAGAGCGACCAGTACTCGAAGCAGAAGCTTGCCGCCGATCTCGAAACGCTGCGTTCCTACTACCTCGACCGTGGCTTTCTCGAGTTCAACGTCGAGTCAACCCAGGTTTCGATCAGTCCCGACAAGCAGGCCATCTACATCACGATCAGCATCAACGAGGGGGATCGTTATCTTGTCTCATCGGTGAAGCTGGCCGGTGACCTTACCCTGCCGGAAGAAGAGTTCCGGGCGTCGGTCAAGATTAAGCCGGGCGACGTTTTCTCCCGCGAAAAGCTCAACGAGAGTACCAAATCGATCAGCGACAAACTCGGTGCGCAAGGCTACGCGTTTGCCAACGTCAACGCGGCGCCGGATGTCGACAAGGAAAAGCATCTGGTTGCGTTCACCATTTTCGTCGATCCCGGCAAGCGTGCCTACGTCCGGCGGATCAACGTTACGGGAAACACCAAGACCCGCGACGAGGTCGTTCGGCAGGAAGTGCGCCAGATGGAAGGCGCCTGGTACGACGCAAGCCGGGTTGTTGCATCCCGTGAAAGAATCGATCGGACCGGTTACTTCAGCGAGGTTAACGTCGAGACGCCGCCCGTACCTGGCACCATTGATCAGGTTGACGTCAACATCAATGTGGCCGAGAAGTCGACCGGCAATATCTCCCTCGGTGCCGGCTACTCGAGTGCGGAGAAAGTGATTCTCTCGGGCTCGATCTCGCAATCAAATATTTTTGGTAGCGGCAAGTTCCTTGCCCTGCAACTGAACACCGGCAAGTTGAACCGAACTCTCGGAATCAACTACACCAATCCTTACTTTACCGTCGACGGTATCAGTCAGGGTTTCGATCTCTATTACCGCACGCTCAACCCGACCTCTCTCGGCTACGCATTTCAGTCAACCTCATACGGAGGCGGCATCCGCTTTGGTTATCCGATCAATGAAAAGGAAACGATCAATCTAGGGCTGGCGATTGATGAGACGACGATCGACATTACGCCGGTTACCGCTGCAACGCCGAATCAGTATGTCACGTTCCAGGCCGAGCACGGCGACTCCAATGTCACGTTGCCGGCGACGGTGGCCTGGGTCAGCGACACTCGGGACAGCGCCATCTATCCGACCAAAGGGGGAACCCAACGCGCCGGAATAGAGGTGGCAATTCCTGGGGCAGACCTGACTTTCTACCGAGCGACCTATCAGCATCAGCGCTACTTCCAGATCGTCAAGGATATGGTGCTGATGGTCAATTTCGACTTCGGCTACGGGGGCGGCCTCTCGGGCCAGACCCTGCCGTTCTACAAGAACTACTTTGCCGGTGGCGTCAGTTCGGTACGTGGCTACGACACAGCCAGCCTCGGCCCGGTCGATCCGCAATATCCGGATACGCGCCTTGGCGGTACGCGCAAGGCGGTGTTCAATACGGAGATCCTGATGCCGTTTCCGGGCGTCGACAAGTCATTCCGCTTCGGTCCATTTTTTGACGCTGGCAACGTTTTTACCGACAACTATACCTATGCCGAAGAAGGATTACGGAGTTCGGTCGGGCTGGCTGCAGCCTGGATTTCGCCCCTCGGGCCGCTGAAATTCAGCTACGGCCAGCCGATCAACGAGCAAAGTAGTGATAAACTCCAAAAGTTCCAGTTCCAGTTTGGAACGACTTTTTAACTCAGGAGAATAAGCTTGAAGAAGACGATTGCCAGACTGCTGGTTGCGTTGATGGCTTCGCTGCCGGTGTCCTACGCGTCGGCGGTGGAACAACTCAAGGTCGGGTACGTCAATACCCAGCGTCTTTTCCGTGATGCACCGGCAGCGGTGCGAGCGGCCAAAAAGATCGAGCAGGAATTCTCCAAGCGCGACCAGGATTTGCAGCGTCTGGCGAAGCAGGTGCAGGGCTTGCAGGAGACCCTCGAGAAAAATGGTGTGACCATGGCCGAACCTGATCGTCGCGCAAAGGAGAAGGACCTTGGCGAGTTGTCGAGGGAGTTCCAGCGCAAGCAACGCGAGTTCCGTGAAGATCTGAACCTGCGCCAGAACGAGGAGAACGCGGCGATCATTGAAAAGGCCAACAAGGCGATCAAGCAGCTTGCCGAGAATGAGAAATACGACCTGATCGTTCAGGACGTCGTCTGGGTCAGCCCGCGACTCGACATCACCGACAAGGTGATCAAGGCCTTGTCCGATCCCAAGGACGGGAAGTAAGCCTAAGCTCGCCGAGCCACGGAGTTGAGGTGTCAGGAGGCCTGCGGCTAGACGAGATCGTTGCCTGTCTCGGCGGCGTCCTTGTAGGCGATGGCTCGGTCGTCGTCTCGCAGGTTGGTAGCCTGCTTTCGGCAGGCGAGGGGCGCATCGCCTTTCTCGCCAATTCCAGATACCGCCAGCAACTGAAAGCAACGCGCGCGGCGGCGGTGATCGTGCCGCCGCAGTTCTCGCAAGAGACCTCGCTACCGCGAATCGTTCATCCCAATGCCTACGCCTACTACGCGCGCGTTGTTGCCCTGCTCAATCCGATCCGGCAACGTTGCCCGGGCGTCCATCGCGGCGCCGTGGTCAAGTCGGACCTGCCGCCATCGTCGAGTGTTGGCGAGAACGTCGTCATCGGCGAGCGCGTTCGCCTTGGCGACAATGTGACCCTCTACCCCGGTTGTGTGATCGGTGATGATGCCGCGATCGGCGACGATTCCGTGCTCTACCCGAACGTCGTGCTCTATGACGCCTGCGTGATTGGCAAGCGGGCGATTATCCACGCCGGCGCGGTTCTCGGTGGCGATGGCTTTGGCTTTGCCAAGGAGGGTGAGCGCTGGGTCAAAATCCCGCAGATCGGTCGGGTCGTGATTGGTGACGATGTCGAAATCGGGGTCAATACTTCAATCGACCGTGGTGCGCTGGACGATACGGTCATCGGCGACGGCGTCAAACTCGACAACCAGATTCAGATTGGCCACAACGTCAGTATCGGCGAGCATGTGGCGATGGCAGGCTGTGTCGGGATCGCCGGCAGCACCCGGATAGGGCGTCGCTGCACGGTCGGTGGGGCGGGCATGATCATCGGTCATCTCGAACTCGCCGACGATGTGCACATCTCGGCGGGTAGTATGGTGACCAAGAGCCTGTCTAGAGCGGGACAATACACCAGCATATTTCCGCTCGAAGGGCACCAGGAATGGTTGCACAATGCAGCACAGATCAGGCGTCTGGCAAGACTCGCCGAGCGGGTCGCCGACCTTGAAAAGAAACTCGAACTGAGGGAGAACGCGCCTTGAACACAATGGATATACACGAAATCCTCGAGCATCTGCCGCATCGCTATCCCTTTCTCCTGGTCGACCGCGTGCTCGATTTCGAGCTCGGCAAGTCTATCCATGCTTACAAGAACGTGACGGTCAACGAACCGTTTTTTGTCGGTCACTTTCCGCATCACCCGGTGATGCCGGGCGTGTTGATCATGGAGGCTCTGGCGCAGGCGGCCGGAATCCTGTCTTTCAAGACCATGGGCGCCAAGCCGGACGCCAATTCCGTCTTCTATTTCGTCGGCATCGACGGCGCACGCTTCAAGAAACCGGTGACAGCGGGTGACCAGTTGCACTTGCACGTACTCATTCAACGTCAAATGCGCGGCATCTGGAAATACAAGGCGGAAGCCCGCGTCGACGGTGAAATCGTCGCCGAGGCCGAGCTCATGTGCGCCAAGCGCGATGTCGGCGGAGTCGGCGGATGACGGGTGCCATGATTCATCAAAGTGCACTCGTCGAGCGCGGCGCGCAACTGGGCAGCAAGGTTTCTATCGGCGCGTATTCAATCATCGGCGAGCATGTTGAAATTGGCGACAACACGGTGATCGGTCCGCATGTGGTGATTTCCGGGAGGACGCGCATTGGTCGGGATAACCGCATCTTTCAGTTCAATTCGCTCGGCGAGGTACCGCAGGACAAGAAATACGATGGCGAGCCGACGCGACTCGAGATTGGCGACCGCAACACGATTCGTGAATTCTGCACTTTCAACCTCGGCACTGCCCAGGATGTCGGCATCACCCGCATTGGCAACGACAACTGGATTATGGCCTACGTCCATGTTGCGCACGATTGCCAAGTGGGCAGCCATACCGTATTCGCCAACAATGCACAGCTGGCCGGCCATGTGCACATCGACGACTGGGCAATTCTCGGCGGCTACACCGGGGTGCATCAGTTCTGCCGGGTCGGCGCGCACACCATGACCGCCGTCGGGACGGTGGTTCTGCAGGACATCCCGCCTTTCGTGATGGCGGCTGGCAACACGGCCAGTCCCTTTGGGATTAACGCCGAGGGACTCAAGCGGCGAGGCTTTTCTCCCGAGGCGCTACTGGCCTTGAAGCGTGCCTACCGGACGCTCTACAAATCCGGGCTGATGCTTGACGAAGCGCGCGCCAAACTGGCTGAAGAGGTGCTCGTTCATCCAGAGATCCAGCCGCTGCTGGATTTCCTCGCGGCATCGAAGCGCGGCATCATACGATGAGCGTAGCAGCGCCGCTGCGGATCGCCATGGTCGCTGGCGAGGCCTCGGGCGACCTCCTCGCCGGTCAGTTGATCCAGGCCTTGCAGGCGAGACTTCCTGGGGCCGTGTTTTTTGGTGTCGGTGGCCCGAAGATGCTTGCCATGGGGTTCCAGGCCTGGCATCCGCTCGAGAAGCTGGCCGTCCGCGGTTATGTCGAAGTGCTCAGGCACTATCGCGAGATTGCCGGTATCCGCCGCGATCTCAAGCGCCGCTTGCTCGCCGATCCACCGGACGTGTTCATCGGCGTAGACGCGCCGGACTTCAACCTGTCCCTGGAAAAGGCCCTCAAGCGGCACGGCGTTGCCAGCATTCATTATGTCAGCCCGTCGATCTGGGCCTGGCGCGGCGAACGCATCCACGCCATCGGTGCAGCCGTTTCGCGGGTGCTGACGCTTTTTCCTTTCGAGACGGCGCTCTACGAGGCGCAGCGCATTCCGGTGACCTATGTTGGCCATCCGCTCGCCGACATGCTGCCTCTTGAGGACGGCCGCAATACGGCGCGGGCGCTGCTCGGCATTTCGCCAAGCGTACCGGTCTTCGCGCTCTTGCCCGGCAGTCGCCAGTCGGAACTGCAGTACATGGCGGAGACCTTTATCGAAACCGCCCGCCGGATGCACGAGCAGATTCCCGAGGCGCTTTTCCTCGCCCCGCTGACGACGCGCGAGACGCGCGTACTGTTCGAAGCCGCGTTGCATCGCCGGGGCGCGAAGCAGTTGCCTATTCGATTGCTGTTTGGGCACGCGCATCAAGCGATGACGGCTGCCGATGCGGTGCTGGTCGCCAGCGGCACTGCTACCCTTGAGGCGGCACTGCTCAAGAGACCGATGGCCATTGTCTACAAGATGGCGCCGCTCTCCTACCGGATGATGCGTCGCATGGGTTACCTGCCCTATGTCGGTCTGCCGAACGTGCTCGCCGGAAGATTCGTCGTTCCGGAGTTCATCCAGGATGAAGCGACCCCCGAGAACCTGGCGCAGGCACTGCTCAATCTCTATGCCGACAAGGCGGCGTGCGAACGGATCAAGGCCGTGTTCACGGATATCCATCGGCAGCTGCGACAGAATGCTGCCGAAAAGGCGGCGGTAGCAATCATTGCCTGCTTGCCAACGGTACTGCGCGGCGATGCCGTTCCTGCTGCCGGCTGAGGGTCTCGTCTGCGGCGTCGACGAGGCTGGCCGCGGGCCGCTGGCGGGGCCGGTGGTCGCCGCCGCAGTGATTCTCGATCCCGGCCGGCCGATCGCCGGCCTGAACGACTCGAAAAAACTTTCGGCCCGCAAACGGGAAGCGCTCGCCGAGCAGATTCGCTGCACGGCGCTGGCCTGGGGCGTCGCCGAAGCAACCGCCGCCGAGATCGATCAGATCAATATCCTGCAAGCCAGCCTGCTGGCCATGCAGCGGGCTGTCGCGGCGCTCACTGGCGCGCAGGGTCGTGTGTCGCCGAGCCGTGTCCTGGTAGACGGCACACATTGTCCCTCGCTGTCGTGTCCTGTCGAAGCCATTCTCGGCGGCGACGGCAAGGTCGCATCAATCGCTGCCGCGTCGATTCTCGCCAAGACATTCCGCGACGCTGGCATGCTCGTGTTGCATGCCAGCCATCCACAGTACGGCTTCGATCGCCACAAGGGCTACCCGACCGCGATGCACCTGCAGGCACTGCGCGAATACGGTGCAAGCGTGCAGCACCGCCGCAGTTACGCGCCGGTGGCGCGGCTCGGCCAGCCATGAGACGGATCGCCTCGCGCGACAATGCCCATTACAAAGCGCTGCTGAAACTTGCCCGCAGCAGCCGTGAGCGGCGCAAGAGCGGGCGCGTGCTGCTCGACGGCATGCACCTGATCGCGGCCTACGAGCAGCACTACGGGACCCCTGAAGAGGTGCTGGTCAGCGAAAGCGGCGCCGAGCGGACAGAAAACGCCCGCTATCTCGAGAGCCGGGCGTCGCTTGCCGTTACCCGAATGGGCGACGCGCTGTTCGACGCCCTGGCCGTGGTGGACACACCAAGCGGGATCATGGCCATCGTCGCCCCGCCGCAGCCGGCCTGCAGTCTTGATCATGATCGGGATGCGGTCCTCCTCGACGGCATTCAGGATCCGGGCAATCTTGGTTCGATTCTGCGCAGCGCCGCCGCCGCCGGTTTCCGCCAGATCCTGCTGTCGGATGATTGCGCGCAGGTTTGGTCGCCGAAAACCTTGCGGGCAGCGATGGGCGCTCATTTCCAGCTTGAACTCCATGAGCACGGCGATCTGCCGGGTTTCCTCACTGCCTTTCGCGGCCAGTCAGTCGCCACCGTGCTCGCCGGATCGAGCAGCCTTTATTCGGCCGCTCTTCGACAACCGCTGGCCTGGGTGTTTGGTAGCGAGGGGCTCGGCGTGAGGCCGGCAGTCGCCGCTGCAGCCGATCTACGATTGTGCATCCCGATGCCCGGTAGCAGTGAATCGCTGAATGTTGCCGCAGCTGCTGCGGTCTGCCTGTTCGAGACGCTGCGCCGCCGCCAGGCCGCTCAGCCATGAGCGGAGGAAAGCCGACCCAAAACAGCATTTCCTGTTGTCCGACCGAGCACGACGCGTTTGGTGTTGGCGTTGCCTTCTGCTAGAATTCGCGGTCTTCCGGAGAGATGGATGAGTGGTTTAAGTCGCACGCCTGGAAAGCGTGTTTAGGATAATATCCTAACGCGGGTTCGAATCCCGCTCTCTCCGCCAGTGAAAAAACCGCAGGCCCTGCTTCGCACAGGGCCTGCGGTTTTTTTCGCCTGATGTCCGATTCGTAGCCGTTTCGCTGAGCGGAAAAGCCGATTCGCTGCTTTTCCGCTCTTTCAAACCCCTGTCGGACTACTGCTCGGTGACCAGTTCGCGCCAGGACACGCGACGGGTATCGAGTGGGGTCGCCGCTGTTGGTACGGGCGCGCTGACGGTGCTCGGCGCGTCGGTGCGGACCAGGGCCCTGATTGTGCCGTCCAGCAGGCGGACGATGCTTGGCGAGGCGCTGAGGTAGTCGCCAAGGCGCCGAGCCGCCATGCCATCCGTTCCTTCGACGGCTGCCCCGCTGCGGTAGTCAAGGTAGTAGGCGAAGCTCACGCCGACCGGTCTGCAGGCTCCTACGGTTGGCGTGTTGGTGTTGAACGCCAGGGTGCCAAGCTGCAGGCGCATTTCGGTATTCACGCGTTCGCCGAACACCGGAAAGTCGATGTACCAGCCGTCGTGAGTGTTGAAGTCAACGGCGTTGTTCGAGCTGGTCACGATTGAATCGCCACTGGTGCAGTAGGCGTTGCCTTCCGGACAGGTGCCTGAGGTCAGGGTTTGGGCAACGAAAGTTCCCGGCGTGGGTATCGTCTGGGCAGGCGTCAGGGGCCGTGGGCTGCCATAGTCACTATCCAGGAGCCGGTCCTTGATCGCGTACATCGACTGCTTCTGGGTGGTCCCCAAATCATCCGAGCCGAGAAGCTGTCCGGTGGCGACAAACACGACCGGGTGGCTACTGACCTTGCCCAGTTCCGGTTTGGTGGTGATCGGCTGCGCTACGCCGTCCGCATCCTTCAGCGTAGCCAATCGCTGGGCGTCGTAGACCGGTGGGTCGGCGACCAGCGGTATGTCGCCATTCACATCAAAGCGCCACAGGTTGCCGAACTGGTCGCCACCATAGATACGCTGGGTCGTGTTGTTGTTGTCCGGGAAGTTGGCCCAGGCGCTGATTCGCGACAAGCCGCTCGGCGTCGTCGTATCGCCGACACCGGTGCTGATCGTGCGGATCAAGGCGCCGGTACTGGCGTTCAGAACGAACAAATGTCCGCCGCCGTCGCCGGGGGAGATGTTGTTGTACCCGGAGGTCACCATGACTACCCAGGTTCCATCCTTGAGCTTGCTGATCACCGGGTTGCCATAGCTGTAGCCGAGGTTCTCGTTGCTATCCTGGGTGAACTCCCACAGGGCTTTTGGCGCGACCGGATCGGTGACGTCCAGGGCGTAGTAGCCACGGCCACCATTGTTCAGGCCGCCGACCAGGATCGTCTTCCACACTGCGCTCGAGGTCCCACAGTCGCTGATGCAGATATCGCCCATCACCGGCGTGCCATCGACGGTAAATTGGTGCGCGCCCTCGAGGTGGTAGCTCTTGTCAGCCAGTTTGGCAAGCTTGGGGATGACCACGGCAGGGATGTACGCCCATTCTTCGGCACCGCTTGTGGCATTGAAGGCGTGCAGCATGCCGTCGTTGGCGCCGATATAGATCATCCCCGTCCGCGTGTGGTTGGCGGTCCGGAAGGCACCGTACTGCGCGTCGGCGTAGTTCCACGGCGAAGCCTGCACGTACGCGGCCTCGGAGCCGACGATGTCGCCGAGAATGTGCGTTCGCTGCCGGTAGTAAGCGGACGTGTCGATAGCTGATCCCTGGTTGCTGGTGTCGCCACGCAGGAAGTTCACCAGAGGTTCACCGCTGGCAGCGGTTTGTGTCGTCGCCGTCAGGCAGATCGTGCCGGTCGAACAGAACTGCGACAGGTTGCCGGCCAGCGCGTCGGTCGCAAAGTAGGCCCGTTGCGCAGTAGTGAGGTTGGCCCAGGTGAAGAATTTCAAGTTGTTGGCCGCGTCGGCGACGCTTTCGCCACCCGGATTGTAGGTGTAGATCTTGCGGCTGGCATAGCCGTCGGTGGCCACCTTGTTATCCAGCCTTTCCCTGGCAGACCAGCCCGGAGAGACGTGAGCTTCTCCTTCTGCGGGGAGCGCCGAGAGGGCGCCGGTGCTGCCGTTGATCGTTCTCTTGACCACGTCTCCGGACCACTCCCCGACCTTGAATGACACCTCGAAGAAGCCATTGGCGTCGGCGACGAGGTTGGGGCTGACGACCGCAACGGCGGCCAGCGCACCGGCCTGGATTTCGATGTTGGACAGGGCGTCGCTGATCCCGGCGGCCAGAGTCGAAGGGTCGGAGGCACTGAAGTAAATGCCTCGACCATTGACGGCGGCGTGCCACAGGTCGTCGATGTTGGTCTGCTTGTCGCTCTCCGGCTTTGGCCAGTTGCAGGGGCCACTTCGTTGCCACGGGCAGACGCCGGTGCTGGGGTCGGCGGTAAGTCCTTCCCGGATGCTGTAGAAGTCACCCGATGTTTCAGCCCGCGACAGGTAGTTCGGGTTGTACTGCATCAGCCCGGAGGCGCCCAGGCCCAGCGTATAGGTGGTCATGTGCTGGCCGGTCGGTTGTGCGTCGGGATCGTTGTAGCAGACGTCGTTGTAGGTGGTCACCCCACCCGCGACGACGGGCCCGCCGGAGCAGCTGCCGGGGATCGTGACGCTATCGCGCAAGTCGGTTTTCCAGTAGTACTCGGCGACGTCGGCGAGCGTGTCCGGGGTGGGACCCAGCGATGCCACATCGCAGGCGATCTGCAGGTAGTTGTTGCCGGCAACGGGATCCTGGCGGGTGCATTGCGCAACGTTGGTGGGACCGCTCCTCTCGGTGTGGCAGGTAACGCCGACGCCGCCGTTGGTTGCCGCGTCAGGCAGCTCTTCAACACAGGTGTCGGGCGGGACGAAGTCCACCTGCGGGGGGGGAACGGTGAGGGCGCCGCAAAGGGTGATCAGACCGGTGTTGCTGGTGCCTGGCGTACATCCGTTGGTGTCCGTCCAGTTGCTGATCAATCGCGTTGAACACTGGACCGCGACAGCGGGCCGACCCGACCGCGGAGCCTCGGTGCAGGAATTCGCATCGGCATAGGCGCTCCAAGCGGTGTATTGACACTGCCTGGCATTCGGGACCAAAGGCGAAGCAGGAGTCGTGGCCGTACAGCTGGTGGTGGCCGTCCAGTCCGTAAAGACGTACTGACAGAGCGTCGTGGCGCTGGGGACGCAGGTCGCGGCGTTGTTGTAGCCGGTCCAGACCTGCTGACACTCCCTGGCAACCCCTTGCCCGGCTGATTGAGGGACCGGCGTGCACGAGCCGACCTCGGTCCAGGGGCCCCAGTCGGTGTAGGAACACTGCGTCTGGATTGCGCCGCTGCTCACCGGGGTGCACAAGGAAACCCCCACTTCCAGGGCGCCGTTCACCTGGCACTCCACGGGGGGCGGGGTGGCTGAGGAGACGTCTCCGGTGGGTGCCGCCACGGGGACGCAGGAAGGGTTATCGGTCCACGCGGTCCAGGCGCCGAATTGACAGAGGACCGAGTTTGGGACCGGTGTGCAGCCCGAAGCGTCGGCGGTCTGCCAGGCCTGGGCCCAACTCGTCTGGCAGTTCCGGGCGACGACCTGGGTGAAGCTTGGCCCGGTCGATTGTGGCTGGTCCGTACAGCTTCCGGGTCCGGACCAGGCTGTCCACCCGCTCCAACCGCTATACCAGCAGATCTCGGTGGCCGATTCGTTGCACGTGGTTGTCGCGTCCTGCCCCTGGGACCAAACCATCGAGCAGGTAACGAGGTTGCCGGTGTAGTTCGGGCCGCTGGACGCCGTCCCGCTGGCGGTGCAGCTAGTCACGTTGGTGGTAGACGGTGAACTGTAGCGACACTGTGAATCGGTGGTATAGGTGGTCGTCTGGCTATCCGTTCCGGGGTTGTTGATGCGCGTGCCGCCGTTAATCGTGGAGCAGGCGGATACGCCCGTCCAGCCGGTCTGGGCCAGCGTCTGGCAATCGACGCGGTTGGTGCCGTTGGTGACGGGTGTACAGGAAGCGACATTGCTCCACGCGCCGAACGAGGTTCCGCCATTGCTCGAGGTACGTTGCTGGACCTGCGTCAGCTGCTGCTGAAGGAGGGAGGTCACCATCTGGAGCTGGCCTGTCGCGCGCCGAAGCTGCGAGGTCTGCACCTCGACCCGATCCCTGCGGATGATTTCGAGAGGCCTCGTTCTGCTCTGTAGCGGACCGGTCCTGCGCTGCAGAAGGGAGGTCCTTTCCTGCCAGACGTAGTTGTTGGCTTGCAGGATGCTGTTGGTGCGCGTCTGCAGTTCGGAGGTCCGGGCGCGCGTCTGCTCAATTCTGGTGTGTGACTGCGTGGCCAGGGTTGGCGTCCGGGTCCGCGTCGTCTGGGTTCTCGTTTCCTGATCCTGCGGACCGCCACCATCGAGTTGCGGCCGCTCCTCGAGTCCCGGGCCGTCCTGGTCGCCGATCGCGGAAGCCCCGTCCCAGCGGAAGCCGGCACCCTCGTTCCAGTAACCGTCGGTCGACAGGATGGTGACGTTCTTCTGGCAGTAGTACTGAACCGGATCGACCACGCTCACCCCGTTGAAC
Source organism: Candidatus Accumulibacter regalis (assembly GCA_000585075.1). Classification (GTDB taxonomy): domain Bacteria; phylum Pseudomonadota; class Gammaproteobacteria; order Burkholderiales; family Rhodocyclaceae; genus Accumulibacter; species Accumulibacter regalis. The sequence continues at coordinate 61,289 of JEMY01000017.1, forward strand.
GTGCTGCCGTTCAGCTGCCCCGAATAGAGGCGGCCTGCGTTCGACAAGGCAACGCGCAGAGGCGTGTTGCGGTTGGGAACGGCAGCAAACAACTTGTCGTACCAGGCCCTTTTCTGGGCGGCGGTGAACGACTCGATGTTCTGAAAGTCCGAACCGGTATTGTTGTTGATCGACATGTAGCCGATGCGCTGCCGCTGGTCGGTGGGTTCAAAGGACAGGCTGGTGGCCGTTTTCATCGTTTGCATGCGCGTGCGGTAATAGGCCCACCAGTTCGCGTAGTTGGTCATTTCTTCCGCATAGGTGCAGGTGGTGTCCCCGGCACAGTCGGTGCGCTTGTCGCCCTTGGGATAGCTGGTGACGGTCGGGTAGATGATCGTCAGCAGGTTTTCGCCGGGTGCCTGATTGCTGCCGGGCCGGGCAAAACTGGTGGTCGTGAACGACATCGCGTTCGCGTTACTCTGGGTAATTACCGGTGCTGTGCTGTTGTTCAGGGGCGAGGTGACGGTTACGACCCTGCCCGCGGAGACTGCGCGGTAGCCCGCGACTTGACAGGCGCCACTGAGCGCGAAGGAGCAGTCGTTGATTCTGCTCGCGATGTTGGCGGCCATCGTCGTCGAGTTGCTGGTCCCCGTGGTCGCCGCCGAGAGGATGATCCGGCCGTCGACGGTAACGTTGGTGACCGACGTGTTGCTGTTGCCGCTGATGGTGATCGTACTCGTGCGCGGCGACGGCATGCGCGGGAAATCGTACGAGACATTGGTCGCCGTCGCCGGCGGTGGCGGGCTGGGTTCGATCTGCGTTGCCTGGCACGTGCCGTCAGCGGGAGCGGCGTCGACGGCATCGGCGGCGGTCCGGCACCAGCGAAGTCGCGCCGGAAACGGATAGGCGTCGCTCGCCGCGCTGGCGGCGACGCACACCCTGAGGCTTCGATTGGTGCAGTATTCACCGACCACGGTGGTGAAGTAGTAGGCGTTACCGATAAGGTTGACCATGGCGGCGCTTTGCACGCCGTAGCCATCGTCCTTGACGGCTGTCCAGGCGCCGCTTTGCGCAGAGGTCTGGCTGGGGTAGGTCGTGGTGTCGGCTGCTCCGTCGACGGCGAAATACTTCGGCGGTATGTAACGGACGGCGGGATTGTAGGCGATGCCGTTGAAACCTGGGTTGCGGGTCCAGGAGAGAGGGAGGGGGCGTGCCGCCGTCGGCTCGGCCCAGTCCGGAAGATATTCCTTGGTCATGCTCAGCGAGTCATCGAGGACGAACAGGATGTTGGTCGAGATCTCGATTGACGAGGCGCTGGACATCGGCGCGTTGGCGAGTTGAGTGGGCTGGGCCTGCGCACCGCGGGCAAGGATCAGCAGCGCTGCAGCGGCTATCGCACGCCATTTCAGTGAGTCGGATCGCATGGCAAACTCCTCGTGGGATCTCTGGTAGACCTACAGCGCAACGATCGTCTGGATGTAGGCGACGGTGTTGCGCGGCCCGCGAACGCGGGTGGTGATTCGGTAATAGACCTGGTTGTTGGTGATTGCGGTGACACTGCCGGCGCCGAAGCTTCCGCCGCTGTTGATCGCCGACGGTTGCGTCGCGCAGTTGGCCAGGTGCGGGGCGGCCGGAAGGGTAGGCGGGTCGCAAAGCCGATGAATCACATAACAGACGGTGTTGCCGGCAGCATCGGCGTTGACGTCGGTTGGCTGTGGGTCGGCTGGGCAGGCGACTCCCGGGGTGACTACTGCTTGCGCTTCCAGGGTGTCAATCCAGAAAGCGTCCCATGAGACGCCGGGTACGGGATCTTCGCGCCTGGCGCGGTAACCGTTGGCCGCGCTGTGGTCGTGCAGATCCGTGTCCCCCAAGCCGTTGTTTCCTTGCAGCCAGTTGTTGAGCGCAATTTCTGTGCTTCGCTCGCCGGCATGCACGGCCGCTTGATGAAACGACTGGTTGCCGGCAATCAGGTTGGCCGTATCGACCGAGCGGATGAGTGCCACTCCGGCCAGGGTCAGGGCGACCAGGATGATCAGCGCGACGAGCAGAACGACACCGCGCTGGCGGCTGCGGGGGGCGCCGGCGCAGGCTTGGCGGAGGTGGGGGCTTGGCCTTAGGTACATGTTCCCATCCAGGGCAGGTTGCGAATCGGAATGATGGTTTCAAAGACCTTGTAGCGGTAGTTCTGCCAGTTCCCGGCTGCGCTCAGATCGATCGCCGCACCCGCGCTACCTACCCAAGTCGGCGCCGCGGCGGTGATCTGGTCGCGATCGACCTGGCTGTTGCGGGCGACGATGGCGATACGCAGCGCTGAAGTTCTCGCCCAGAGACAGGCCAGAGTCGCCTGGTTGGCGTTCGCCGGGGTCGTCTGATCCCACGAATCGACACCGCTCACCGCCGTCGAGGCGTGCCCGTACTGCGCGCGCAGGCTGACGATGTTGTTGGCGATGGCCACGTAGTTGGTCGCCACGCTGCAATTGGCGGCGAGGTAATCACAGACGGTAAGGTTGCCGCCGCGTACGGCGTAGGCGAGGAATCTCGGGTTGGCGCCGAGATTGAACAGCGTGCCGCCATCGACGGCACCGCTCGCGTCGGTGACCGTGACGTTGGGCGCTGTCGGTGCACCATTCACCGCCGCCAGGGTGAAGGTGCAGCCCGCTGTGGGCGCTGACGGCGCAGCCAGCACGCGCTGCCCGTTGGCGTAATTCGTCGCCGTCTGTACCGCCAGTTGCAGGCCGTTGACCGCGGTGATCACGTCGCCCTCCGGCGGGCCCTCGTTGCTTCCGTAGGCGATCAGCAAGGTATCCGTGTTGGCGTCGCCCGCCGGGACGTCGGCGGTCGGCGGATTGACGATGACCGGCGCCAGTTGCCCAAGCGTACGGCTGGCCGGAGCCGGAAGGACGAGAGGGCAGCCGAAGGCGTTGACCGCGTTGAAGCCGTAGCCGCCCTGGCGTATGTCGCGCTGTAGCGCATAGAGCGCCATGGCGCCATTGCTTTGCGCGTCGCCGCTACCGGTCGTGGCGCGCCGCTGGCCCTCGGCGGCGGCGAAGACCTGCATCATGATGATCAGGCCGAGCATGCCGATGACCATGGCGACCATCACTTCAACCAGCGTGAAGCCTTGCTCGCGCGGCATTGTCGTGGGCGGGAGAGGTGATTGCGCTTTCATGATCGACTAGGGGTTCCTGACGACTTGCGAAACGACGACGTGACGGTGCCCGGGTACGTCGGTGGCCATCTCCGGGGTGCGCCAGAAGAGAGTGATCTCGACCACTCCGGCACCGTCGACGGTCACCGTCGGCAGGGTCGAGACGACGCCCGACGAGGCGCCGACCACGCCGGGCAGGCCTTCGTCGTCGGAGACCTCGGCAAGCCAGGCGTTGTAGGCTGCGCCATCGGTCGCGAAAACGCTCAAGTCGCCATTGCTCACCCACATGCGCCCGATCAGGCGGTTGGCCAGCAGGGCTGCGTCGGTACGGTACTTTGCGTCGCCAGTGAGCTTGATCGACGTGGCCTGCAGGGCGACCAGCGACAGGATGCCCAGCGAGAAGACCAGGATCGCAATCAAGGCTTCAAGCAGCATCACGCCTGCCTGTTCCCGGGGAAGTTTCGAGTGTTTGTTCATCAGCATGCCTGAGCGTCGCCAGCGGGCAAGGCCGGATCGCACATGCGTATCTGGCCGCCGATCGAGACCTCGACGCGCAGGCAGCGCACGGGACCTCCGGCAGCGGCGCAGGCTTCGCCGGCAGCGCTGGTGAAATTGATGGCAATGTTGCCGCCGGGCAGGGGAGTGGGACGACCGAGGCCATTGAAAACCACCGAAGACTGCCCTGCGGCCACCGTCGTCGCTGCGCCGCCGCTTTCAGCGCCCCGACGCAACTGGATGATGCGTGGTGCGGTGTCGTCGGACGGATCGACGTTGCACTGGCCGACCGGTGAGTCGACACTGACGATCCAGTTGGGGCCGGCGGTGCTCAGCGCGCAGGCGCCGGTGGTGGTATCCACCAGATAGAAACCGACCGTCGTATTGCGGCGCACGGCCTCGGCCCGGGCCAGCTGAAGGCCGTTCAGTGCCGATTCGGCCGTCGTGCGTACCCTGGCGTTGCGCATCCAGTCGCTGAACGCCGGAATGCCGAGGCCCATCAGTATGCCGAGAATGGCCATGCCGACGATCAGTTCGATCAGGCTGAAACCGCGCATGGCGTTCAACAGCCACCTCTACCGGTGACCCAGCAGGCCAACGGTGCCGTTCCCCAGCCACTCTGGACGGCGGTCGTCGCCTTGACGTTGGCGTGAGTGAGTGTGTAGGTGAAACCGGTCATCGAACTCTTGCCGGTAGCAGTCAAGGTATAGGTGGCGGCGGTGAGCGTAGGGCAGGAGAAGTCGAAGTAGCGGCTGGAGGTGGTGTCGTTGCTGCAAGCGGGCGAACTGACCTCCGGGTCGGCACCGGCCGCGGCGCGGAAATACGTATGATTGTCCTGAAAGAACTGCTCCATGCGTACCCGCTTTTCGGACAGCCCGGAGGTGGCCTGGGTGATCCGCGAGCGGGTCAGGTAATCGGCGTAGTTGGGAATGGCGATGGCAGCCAGGATGCCGATGATGATCACGACGATCATGATCTCGATCAGGGTGAAGCCAGCGTGTCTTTTCACAGCGTTTTCTTTCCTCAAGGACGGCAAGATCGGGCGGGCGGAACGCAAAGGCAACTGCTGCCATCATAGTCGAGGGTCACCGAGGTGCCAATGCGGGGCGATATACGGCGTCTTGCGGCGGACGAGTGGCAGCGCTGGTCTCGCGTCGGGCGCCTAGAATCCTGCTGCTGCCAGCTTTGGCCTTCTCTTGCAGAGAGTGGATTTCTTGACATCGGTCTTCTCAGACAGCCTGGCAGGGTGGCCAGGGCGGCGGAAGCTGCCCCTGGCGCTGGGCGCGTCCCTGCTCCTTCATTTGGGCGCACTGGCGGTCCTGCAGTGCACGCTCGGTCCGGTAGCTGACGTGGCGCCGGCACCGGGCAGTGCGCCGACGGTGACGAGCGGCGTACTTCTCACCCTGCGCGGGTCGGCAACGCAGGGCACGCAGGAGAGCGCTGGAGCGCCCGAAGGCAGCGCCGGCACCGAAGCGACTGAAGCCGGCGCCACCCGTGCAGCGAGCGAACCAGGAACGATGGCCAGTGAGGGCAGCGAGCAGCCGGCGGCGACGCCGTCGGTCGAGTCGCCGGTCGCCGCGTCCGCAGCACCGCTCGTGGCGCGGGGCCAGCGCCGGCTGGCCGAGTCCTTGCCGCCGTACCCTGCGCAGCCGTTCTTGCCAGCCTTGCCAACCGGTCCTGGGTATTTTCGAACTTCCGAACTGACGGTTGCGGCGGCACTGCTTGACGAGCCCTTGATTGAGCTGCCCGATGACGGCGCTGGCGACGCGCTTCGTGGCGGCAAGGTGGTGCTGAGCGTCTTCCTTGCTGCCGATGGCGCGGTGGTGCGCGTGGAAGTGGCGAGCAGCAGCCTGCCGCCGGCCTATGGCGACGCGGCGGTCGCCGCTTTTTCCCGCCTGCGCTTTCGCCCGGGTGAAATTCAAGGGGTTGCGGTCAGCAGCGAGAGCCGCTACGAGGTCGAGTTCAAAGGTGGCGAAGCCGGCAGCAGTCATGCCAGCGACCGCAAAGGTATCCCTTCGTCGGCTCTTGCGACGAAGCCTCAGTAGCAGCTGGGGGCGCGTCCGGCCATCACGGCGCGCAGGCCAGGCTCACCCCTGCAGCTCGCGCGGCAGCGCGAAAGTGACATTTTCCTCGGCGCCGTCAAGTTGTTCGAGCCTGCTGCTATCGCCCGCGGAGAGTCGATCGACGACGCTTTGCACCAATACTTCCGGTGCCGATGCGCCAGCGGTGACACCGACACGGTTGGCGCCACTGAGCCAGGCGTCGTCGATCTGTTCGGCGTGGTCGACCAGGTAGGCACGACTGCCGATCAGTTCCGCCACTTCGCGCAGGCGGTTCGAGTTGGAACTCGACTCGCTGCCGACGACGACGACCACGTCGCTCTCCCGGGCCAGTTGCTTGACGGCGTCCTGGCGGTTTTGCGTGGCGTAACAGATGTCGTCCTTCTTCGGGCCAATGATCGCCGGGAAGCGTTCCCTGAGCGCGGCGATGACCTGTGCGGCGTCGTCGATCGAGAGGGTGGTCTGGGTGACATAGGCGAGCCGGGCAGGTGTTCTTACTTGCAGTTGCCGCGCGTCGGCGACGGTTTCCACGAGGTACATGCCGTCACCACTTTGCCCCATCGTTCCTTCGACTTCGGGGTGTCCCTTGTGTCCGATCATGACGATTTCCCGGCCATCGTTGCGCATCCGCGCGACTTCCAGGTGCACCTTGGTGACCAGCGGACAGGTGGCGTCGAAAACCTTGAGGCCACGCCCTTCCGCCTCCTCGCGAACCGCCTTGGAGACGCCGTGAGCGCTGAAAATCACCGTGCTGCCGCTGGGTACGTCGGCCAGCTCGTCGACGAACACGGCGCCCTTGCTGCGCAGATCGTCGCAGACGAACTTGTTGTGTACCACTTCGTGGCGAACGTAAATCGGCGCACCAAATTTTTCGAGGGCGCGCTCGACAATCGCGATGGCGCGGTCCACTCCGGCGCAGAAGCCGCGGGGATTGGCGAGAATGATTTGCATGCTGGGCCTCACATGATGGCGATAATCAGGACTTCGAAGCGCACCGGTTTGCCGGCCAGCGGATGGTTGAAGTCGAAGATCGCGCTGCTGTCGGTGAGTTCGCGCAGGAAGCCGGCAAAGTCGCCGGCGCCGTCGGGCGAGCTGAACTCGATCAGCGAGTTTACCTTGAGTTCGACCTCGGGAGGCAGCGCGCTGCGCGCGATACGTTCGATAAGGCGTGGATTATGGGGGCCGAAAGCGCCTTCCGCAGGCAGCTCGAATACCCGGCGCTCGCCCGCTGCCAGGCCGATCAGACAGTTCTCGAGGGTCTCGGCAAGCTGGCCGCTGCCCATCTGCAGGGTCGCCGGCGAGAGATCGAAAGTGCTCACGTAATCGGTGTTTTCCAGGTCGGAGAGGCGGTAGTGCAGCGTCAGATAGCTGTCGTGGCCGACGCTGAGCGCACTTTCCGGCGCGATTGGCGAGTGTTTCATGGGCTTCCTGTCGTCGTTGCGGCAGCGCCGCGGTCACGGTCGTGCCTCAAGTGCGTTTGCCGTGTCCTGATCGCGCGGCACGGTCGTCACTGTCGTGCTTGCCGAACAGCTGGTCGATAATCATCAACACGGCGCCGATGCTGATCGCCGCGTCAGCGATGTTGAAGGCCGGCCAGTAGAAGCCGGCGGCGTGCCATTGAACGAAGTCGACGACCGCGCCGAAGCGCAGCCGGTCGATGACGTTGCCGAGCGCGCCGCCAAGGATCAGGGTGAGGGCCAGCGAAATCCTGAACTCACCGCTGTGGCGTGGCAGGATGCTGACGATCCATGCCGAGATGGCCAGCGCCATGAGCGTGAAGAACCAGCGCTGCCAGCCGCCGGCATCGGAGAGGAAACTGAACGCCGCGCCGGCGTTGAAGGTCAGCACCCAGTTAAAGAACGGTGCGACGTAGATCGAATCGCCAGGCTGCATCCGGGCCAGGACCAGCCACTTGCTGAGCTGATCGAGGACGATGATGACGCCGGCCAGCCATAGCCAGCGGTCGACGTTACGCGAAGGCACGTACTTCACCCTCGCCGTCAAGGTTGCTGACGCAGCGGCCGCAGAGGCCGGGCCGCTCGGTGTGGCTCCCGACGTCGTCGCGGACGTGCCAGCAGCGTTCGCATTTGGCGGCCGCCAGTGGGGCGCAATGCAAGCCCTCGTCGGCGCTGTCGCTGACCTCGATCGCCGTGGCCTGCGAACAGATCAGGACAAAGCGCAGGTCGTCGCCGAGCGAGGCGAGGATCTCGTACTTCTCGCCGGCGCAGTGCAGGCGTACCTCGGCCTGCAGCGACGAGCCGATCTTTCCGGCGCTGCGCAGCTCCTCGAGGGCACGCATGACGTCAGCGCGATAGGCACGGATTTTCCGCCACTTGTCGAGTAGCTCGCTTTCGTCCGCCGGCTCCGGCAGCGCTTCCCAGGTCTGCAGCATCACCGACTGCGCGGCGTCGCCGGTCTGAATCTGCCAGATCTCTTCGGCGGTGAAGGAGAGAACCGGGGCCATCAATTTGACGAAGCTTTGCAGGATATGCCAGAGAGCGCTTTGCGCTGAGCGCCGCGCCGGCGAACTGGCGGCGGTCGTGTACAGACGGTCCTTGAGGATGTCGAGGTAGAAGCCGCCAAGATCTTCGGAACAGAAGGTCTGCAGCGACTGGACGACGCGGTGGAACTCGAAGCGAGCGTAATCGGCTTCGCATTGCGCCTGCATTTCGCGCGTCATGGCCAGCGCGTAGCGGTCGATTTCGAGCCACTGTTCGACCGGCAGCAGGTCGCGCGGGGCGTCGAAGTCGGCGGTGTTGGCGAGCAGGAAGCGCAGCGTGTTGCGGATTCGCCGGTAGGACTCGACGACCCGTTTGAGAATCTCGTCGGAGATCGACAACTCGCCAGAGTAGTCTGTGGCGGCGACCCACAGGCGGAGGATTTCGGTGCCCAGGGTGTCGGCGATCTTCTGCGGGGCAATCACGTTGCCTTTCGACTTGGACATTTTCAGGCCCTTGCCGTCGACCACGAAGCCGTGCGTGAGCAGGGCGTCGTAGGGTGCACGGCCGTCCATCGCACAGCCGATGAGTAGCGAACTCTGGAACCAGCCGCGATGCTGATCGGACCCTTCGAGGTAGAGATCGGCGGGGTAGGCGAGTTGCGTACGATGCGATCCGCGCAGGACGCTGGAGTGCGTCGCGCCGGAGTCGAACCAGACGTCGAGGGTGTCGCTCATCTTGCGATAGTGATCGGCTTCGGCGCCAAGCAGTTCGTTCGCGTCGAGCGCGAACCAGGCTTCGATGCCGGATTCCTCGACGCGCAGGGCGATGGCTTCGACCAGTTCGGCGGTGCGCGGATGCGGTGCGCCGGTTTCGCGATGCAGGAAAAAGGGGATCGGAACTCCCCAGTTGCGCTGCCGCGAAACGCACCAGTCGGGGCGTGTCTTGATCATCGCTTCGAGGCGCGCTCGGCCCCAGCTCGGGAAGAACTGTGTTTCGTCGACGGCGCGCTCGGCGCGCCAGCGCAAGCTCGCTTCCTCTTCGTTGGCTGCGCCATGTGCGCCATCCGCCGTCGGCGAAGCGTCGCCTGAGTTTGCCCGCTGCTCCATGCCGACGAACCACTGCGTCGTGGCCCGGAATATGATCGGCGTCTTGTGGCGCCAGCAGTGCGGGTAACTGTGCTGAATCGTTTCCGAGCACAGCAGGTGGCCGCTGGTGGCGAGTTCATTGAGGACCAGCGGGTTGGCTTCCCAGACGCTTCTGCCGACCAGTTCGCCGACCGACAGCGCCGGGGTTCCGGCCACGAAGCGGCCGTCGTCTCCGACCGGGTTGTTCACCGGCAGGCCATAGACCTTGCCGATCAGGTAATCGTCGGTGCCGTGCGCCGGCGCCGTGTGCACCAGTCCGGTTCCGGCTTCGACGGTGACGTGCCGACCGCAGATGATCGCCACGTCGCGCGTTTGGAAAGGGTGACGCAGGAGTACCTGTTCGAGCGCTGCGCCCTTGGCGGAACCCAGCACCGTACCGCTCAGCGCATAGCGTTGCAGGCAGGCGTCGGCGAGTTCGCGAACCAGAATCAGCGCCCCTTTCGGAGTGTCGATCAGCTGGTAGTCGAAGTCCGGGTGCGCGCTGACCGCCTCGTTGGCCGGCAGGGTCCAGGGAGTGGTCGTCCAGATGACGGCGAAAGCGGGGCCGCGCAGGTGCGTCAGGCCGAACGCCCTGGCCACCTTGTCGGCGTGATTGGGGTGTACCTCGAAGGCGACGTCGATCGCCGCCGAGCTCTTGTCCTCATACTCGACTTCGGCTTCGGCCAGTGCCGAGCCACAGTCGAGACACCAGTTGACCGGTTTCAGACCCTGGTAGAGGAAGCCTTTTTCCAGGATCGCCCCGAGCGCGCGGATTTCGTCGGCCTCGGTCTTGAAGTCCATGGTCAGGTATGGATTGTTCCACTCGCCGAGAATGCCGAGGCGGATGAAGTCCTTCTTTTGCCGTTCGACCTGCTCGCCGGCGAAGGCGCGGCAGAGGGCGCGCACCTGGTCGGCAGGAACGTGTTTGCCGTGCAGCTTTTCGATCTGATGCTCGATCGGCAGGCCGTGGCAGTCCCAGCCCGGCACGTAGGGGGCATCGAAGCCGGCCAGCGTCTTGGATCGAACGATGATGTCCTTGAGGATCTTGTTGACCGCGTGACCGATGTGGATGTCGCCGTTGGCGTAGGGTGGGCCATCGTGCAGAACGAAGCGTGGCCGTCCCTGCGCCAGCTCTCGGATGCGCTCGTAGAGCCTGCTCTCCTGCCAGGCGGCGACCCACTGCGGTTCGCGGCTGGGGAGGTTGCCACGCATCGGAAACGGCGTGTCGGTCAGGTTGAGGGTTTGCTTGTAGTCAGCCATGGCGGTTCTCAGAACTGGAAGTAGGCTTTCGCGGTTTCGACGTCGTTGGCGATTTGCCCTTTCAGGGCGTTGAAGTCGGGAAATTTCATTTCGTCGCGCAGCTTGTGCAGGAAACGAACGTTCAGGTGCGCGCCGTAGATGTCCGCGCAGAAATCGAAGAGGTGCACTTCCAGCAGCGGTCGCGTTACCCGGTTGGCGCTCGGGCGGTAGCCAAGATTGGCCGCACCGCGGTGCGGGCCGCCAGGAAGTCCCTTCACCTCGACCGCGAAGACGCCTTGCAGCGGCGGTTTCTGGTGTTTGATGCGGATATTCGCGGTGGCGAAGCCCAGTTGCCGGCCGATCTTGTCGCCATGCACCACCCGCCCGTCGATCGAATAGGGGCGGCCGAGCAGGCGCGCGGCGTGCTCCAGCCGCCCGTCCTCCAGTGCATTGCGGACCGCCGAACTGGAGGCGCGTTCGCCTTCGAGGGTGACGCTGGGCATGGATTCGACCTGAAAGCCGAGGCGCGCGCCGGCCTCGCGTAGCAGCGCGAAGTCACCGCTGCGGCGAGCGCCAAAACGGAAGTCGTCGCCGACGATCAGATGGCGGACACGCAGCGCGTCAACCAGTACCGTGGCAATGAAGTCGTCGGCGCTCAAAGCGGCGAAGCCGCCGTTGAAATGGCAGACGTAGGTCAGGTCGACGCCGTCGTCGGCGAGCAGTTCGAGCTTCTCGCGCAGCGTGGACAGTCGCGACGGCGCCGATTGCGGCGCGAAGAACTCGCGCGGGTGCGGCTCGAAGGTGAGCACTGCCGCCGGCAGGCCGGCGTCCGCCGCCACGGCCGTCAGGCGGGCGAGAAGCGCACGATGACCAAGGTGCACGCCATCGAAGTTGCCAATGGTCAGTACAGTGGCGCTGTGCGCTTTGCGAGAGTAACCGCGATAGACGAGCATCGGCAGCAGGCGGGGACGAAAAAACGTGCAATTATAACCAGTTTCATGCACCGTCAGCGCCTATCGAGCGGCATGCGACGGTGGGTAGTGCGGCTGTGCGGGCGTTCTGGCAGTGCCTCGCGGTGAATCGTTCGTCGCTTGCCCGCAGCCTTCGCGTGCCGGCCGTTGTCCGTGCTGCGGCGCGATTGGCGGTAAGATGCCGGCAGTTTCCGGGCTGCGCCCTGGATGCACAGGCTGCCTGCGAGGCAGCGATCCTTCGCTTCATGCGGGCGCCGGGCGGCGTCCTTTTCTTGTCCCTGGCGGTGATGAACAACAGCAATTGCTACCATTGCGGCCAGCCTGTGCCGGTCGGCGTTGATCTGGAGGTCGGCATCGACGGTCAGCCGCGCGCGATGTGCTGTGGCGGCTGCCAGGCGGTGGCGCAGGCGATCGTCGGCAACGGGCTCGCCGAGTACTACCGCAACCGCGACCAGCTGCCCGATTCGCCGCGCGAGGCGCTGCCGAGCGTCGTCGATGGCCTGCAGATTTACGATCACCCTGATTTCCAGAAAGGCTTCGTGCGCGTTCTCGCCGCGGCGGGCGAAGCCGGTCGCGACGGTGTCGGAGGCAGCGAGCGGGAAGCGTCGCTGATCCTCGAAGGGATCACCTGTTCGGCGTGTATCTGGCTTAACGAGCAGCATCTTTCGCGCCTTGCCGGGGTCACCGCGGTGGACATCAACTACGCCACGCGACGTGCCCGAATCCGTTGGGATGATCAACGCATCAAGCTCTCCGACATTCTGGCGGCGATCGCCGCGATCGGTTATCACGCGCATCCGTACGATCCGGCGAAGAGCGAGGAGCTGGCGGGCAAGGAGCGGCGCAGTGCGTTGTGGCGGGTGTTCGTCGCCGGCTTCGGCATGATGCAGGTGATGATGTACGCGCTGCCACTGTACCTGGCCGGCGACGGCGAGATGACCGCGGACATAGAGCAACTGCTGCGCTGGGCGAGCCTGCTGCTGACCACGCCGGTGGTCTTCTATTCGGCTGCCCCGTTCTTCCGCAACTCGTGGCGCGACCTGCGTTTGCGGCGGGTCGGCATGGACGTGCCGGTTGCCCTCGGCGTCGGCGCCGCCTTTGCGGCCAGCGTCTGGGCAACGCTGACGGCGAGCGGCGAGGTCTATTTCGACTCGGTGACGATGTTCGTCTTCTTTCTGCTCAGCGGGCGTTTCCTGGAGATGAGCGCGCGGCAACGCGCGGTGAGCGTCACCGAAGCACTGGCCAGGCTGATGCCGGCGGTGGCTGGCCGCATTGCCGGCTATCCGGAGAAGCGCGAGGTGGAGCAGGTGATGGCCGCCGACCTGCAGCCCGGTGACGTCATCCTGGTCCGGCCCGGCGAGACGATTCCCGCCGACGGGCGGGTGATCGAAGGCGCGAGCAGTACCGACGAGGCGCTGCTCACCGGCGAAAGTGCGCCGGTGCGAAAAGGGCCAGGACTGGTCGTGACCGGCGGTGCGGTCAATGTCGAGAGCCCTTTGCTGGTCGAGGTGCTGCAGGTTGGCGAGGGAACGCGGCTATCGGCGATCGTCCGCCTTATGGAGCGGGCAGCAGCCGAGAAGCCGCGCATCGTCGAGTTGGCCGACCGGATTGCCAGTCGCTTCATCGTCAGCCTGCTGCTCGTGGCGGCGGCGGTCGCCGCCGTCTGGTGGACCATCGACCCGGCGCAGGTGCTGTGGATTACGGTGTCGGTACTGGTCGTCACTTGCCCCTGCGCGCTGTCGCTGGCGACGCCGGTGGCTCTGACCGTGGCCAGCGGGGCGATGGCTCGGGCTGGCCTGCTGGTGACGCGCAGCCACGCGGTCGAGACCCTGGCTCGCGCCAGCCATTTCGTTTTCGACAAGACCGGGACGCTGACCAGCGGGCGCATGCGTTTGCTTGAAGTCATGCCGCTGAACGACCGTTCGTCGGCATTCTGCCTGGCTCTCGCCGCGGTGCTGGAGCAGGCGTCCGAGCACCCGATCGGCGCCGCCTTGCGCGCGGCAAGCAGCGGCCAGGCCGTGCCGGTTGTCGACGCACCGAGCAACGAGCCGGGGCGGGGAATCAGCGCCCGCTACGCTGGCTGCCGAGTGCGTCTGGGCCAACCGGACTACGTTCTCGCCTTGCACGGAGAGCCTCTGCCGCCGTCGGCCGACGCCTTGCTGGCCGGGGGAGATACGGTCGTCGCTCTCGGTGACGAGAGTGGCTGGATGGCGCTCTTCCGTCTCGGTGACGAGCTGCGGCCCGAAGCGGCGGCGATGGTCGCCGCCTTGCAGGCGCAGGGCCGGCAGGTGATCCTGCTCAGCGGCGACGCGGCACCGGCGGTTCAGCGAGTGGCGCAGGCCCTGGCCATCGACGAGGTGGTGGCGGGGGCGTCACCGCAGGCAAAACACGACTTCGTTCGGCAATTGCAGGACAGTGGTGCGGTGGTGGCGATGATTGGTGACGGTGTCAACGATGCGCCGGTGCTGGCCCAGGCGCAGGTTTCGGTGGCCATGGGCGGGGGCGCGCAGCTGGCGCGCACGCAGGCCGACCTGGTGCTGCTCTCCGAGAATCTGGATCACCTGCGTCGTGGCGTGCTTGTTGCGCGTCGTTCGCTGGCGGTGATCCGGCAGAATCTGCTATGGTCTTTCGCTTACAACGCGGTTGCCTTGCCGCTGGCGATGGGCGGTTACATCACTCCGTGGATGGCCGGTATCGGCATGTCGGGGAGTTCGCTGCTGGTGGTCTTGAATTCTATGCGGCTGCAGCAAGTCGCCGCGAGATGAGCGCTGATGGAAACGCTATACCTGCTGATTCCGATATCTGTCGTCCTGGTCTTCCTGATCGCCATCGCTTTTTGGTGGTCATTGCGCAACGGTCAGTTTGATGACCTCGAAGGCCCGGCCTACCGTATCCTTATGGACGACGATAAGGCCACCGGACCCGTTGCGAGCGACCCCGATTCGTCGCCAGGCGATGCTGGGCGCGCGCCCAGTCGAGAGAAATCGTCGGCGGCCAATCTCCACCACTCTTGACACAAGTCAAGACGAACGCGTTTGCGGCCACGATAATTGATCTCATGACGGGTGCCAATGCGCTGGCATTGTGCGCTGCAAGATGCGAAGGGCTTTTTCTCTGTTGGGGTTCGGGTGCGTTTCGGCGCACCCTTTTTTTGTATATTAGGCTTTGATGATCGAGCGGCTGGAGTTTGAGCGGTGTCAAGTTGCGCCGCAAGAGGTTAGAATAGCATCCGGAAAGCTAGTGCCCATGCGGCTGGTGAGGGCATTACGGGCGGTGAGAACCGGTTTACAGTCATAAACGAGGTGAGTCCATGTCGGAAACTCAGTCAACATACAACTACAAGGTGGTGCGGCAGTTTGCCGTGATGACCGTCGTCTGGGGCATTGTCGGGATGCTGGTCGGGGTGATCATCGCCGCTCAGCTGGTCTGGCCTGACCTTAACATGGGCTTTCTGCATTTCGGTCGTCTGCGTCCGCTGCACACCAACGCGGTGATCTTCGCGTTCGGCGGCAGCGCACTTTTCGCCACCTCGTATTACGTCGTTCAACGTACCTGCCACACGCGAATCTTCTCGGATGGGCTGGCGGCCTTCACTTTCTGGGGCTGGCAAGCAGTGATCGTTCTGGCGGCTATCACCCTGCCGCTGGGGATGACCCAGGGGAAAGAGTATGCCGAACTCGAGTGGCCGATCGATATCCTGATCGCGCTGGTCTGGGTCGCCTACGCGGTCGTTTTTTTCGGCACCATCGCGAAGCGCAAGGTCAGCCACATTTACGTCGCCAACTGGTTCTATGGCGGCTTCATCCTTGCCGTGGCCTTGCTGCACATTGTCAACAGCGCTGCCATTCCGGTTTCGCTGACCAAGTCCTACTCGGCCTACGCGGGCGTGCAGGACGCGATGGTGCAGTGGTGGTACGGCCACAACGCGGTCGGCTTTTTCCTGACCGCCGGCTTCCTCGGGATGATGTACTACTTCGTCCCCAAGCAGGCCGGTCGCCCGGTGTATTCGTATCGCCTGTCGGTGGTGCACTTCTGGGCGCTGATCTTCACCTACATGTGGGCCGGTCCGCACCATCTGCATTACACGGCGCTTCCCGACTGGACACAATCGGTAGGCATGCTCTTCTCGCTGATTCTCCTGGCACCGTCCTGGGGCGGCATGATCAACGGCGTGATGACCCTCTCGGGGGCCTGGCACAAGCTGCGCGACGATCCCATTCTCAAGTTCCTGATCACCTCCCTGTCGTTCTACGGGATGTCCACTTTCGAAGGCCCGATGATGGCCATCAAGACGGTCAACGCGCTGTCGCACTACACGGACTGGACGGTCGGGCATGTGCACTCCGGCGCGCTTGGCTGGGTGGCGATGATCTCGATTGGTTCGATCTACTACCTGTTGCCGCGTTTGTACGGCAAGCCGGAAATGTTCAGCGTCAGATTGATCACCGTACATTTCTGGGTGGCAACGATCGGCGTCGTGTTGTACATCGCTTCCATGTGGATCGCCGGCGTAATGCAGGGCTTGATGTGGCGCGCGGTCAATGCGGACGGTACCCTGACCTACAGCTTTGTCGAATCGGTCAAAGCCTCGTATCCGTTCTGGGCGATCCGCTTTGTCGGTGGCGTTCTCTTCCTTTCCGGCATGCTGATCATGGCCTACAACATGGTCAAGACTATGGCTGGCGGGCGCACGGTGGACGATGCGCTGGTTCTGCAACCGGCTGCCCAGCACGCCTAAGAGAGGATCGAAATGAAACTTACGCATGACAGTATCGAACGTAATGTCTGGCTGATGGTGGTGCTGACCATCCTCGTGGTCAGTGTCGGTGGCCTGGTCGAAATCGTGCCGCTCTTTTTCCAGAAGTCGACCACCGAGCCCGTGGCCGGGCTGAAGCCTTACGATCCGCTGCGCCTGACCGGGCGCGATGTCTATATCCGCGAGGGCTGCTTCCTCTGTCACTCGCAGATGATTCGTCCGTTCCGGGCTGAAACTGAGCGCTATGGCCACTATTCGGTCGCCGGCGAGTTTGTCTACGACCATCCCTTCCAGTGGGGCTCGAAGCGTACCGGCCCGGATCTGCATCGGGTCGGCGGGCGCTATTCGGACGAGTGGCACCGTGCGCACCTGATCAATCCGCGCGACGTGGTCCCCGAGTCGAACATGCCTGCCTTCGCTTTCCTCGAAGGTGCGCCCGCCGATGCTGCACTGATCGAGACCAAGATGCGTGCCTTGCGCAAGGTGGGGGTTCCCTACAGCGATGAGGAAATTGCCGGCGCCAAGGCACAACTTGAGGGCAAGAGCGAGTTGGACGCCGTCATCGCCTATCTGCAGGGAATGGGCCTCGAACTGAAGAACGCGAAGTAAGCGCATGGACATCAACGACTTACGAGCCATCGTCACCGTCGTCTCGCTGCTGACCTTCCTTGGAATAGTGTGGTGGGCGTACGGCGTGAAGGGCAACAAGAAGCGCTTCGAGGAAGCGGCCATGCTGCCGTTCATCGATGAGGAAGCGGATTGGGCCGAGCTCGGCCTGGATCGCCACGGAAAAAGGAAAGCATCATGAGTGATTTTGTCAATCAGTTCTGGAACTGGTACGTCATTCTCCTGACGGCCGTCAGTATCATTGCCTGTAGCGTCGTGCTCTGGTCGCAGAACATCACGCCGGTTTCCGGCAAGGCGGATACTACCGGTCACGTCTGGGACGAGACGCTCGAGGAGTACAACAACCCGCTGCCGAAGTGGTGGATGTGGCTTTTCCACATTACCGTGGTTTTTTCGCTGGTTTACTGTGTTCTCTATCCGACGCTGGGCAGTTTTCAGGGTGTATTGGGGTGGTCGTCCGACGGGCAGTACGCCAAGGAAGTGGCCAAGGCCGACGCCGAGACCAAGCCACTCTACGACAAGTACCTGGCGATGGATCTGTCGGCCCTGGCAGCCGACAAGGAGGGCGTCGAAACCGGCAAGCGCTTGTACCTGACCTACTGCATGCAGTGTCACGGTGCCGACGCGCGCGGCGGGAAGGGCTTCCCGAACCTCGCCGACAACGATTGGCAGTGGGGCGGCGAACCGGCCGAGATCGTCGAGACGATCAGCAATGGTCGGATGGGAGTGATGCCCGCGCACGCTCAACTGGGTGCCGAAACGATCAAGGACCTCGCGAACTATGTGCGTTCGCTGTCCGGTCTGCCGGCCGATTCGCTGCGCGCTGCCAAAGGCCAGGAGGCTTTCAACAGCGTCGGTTGCTCGGGCTGTCACGGGCCCGATGCGAAGGGAATGCATGCCCTGGGGGCGCCCAACCTGACCGACTCCATCTGGCTGTACGGCGGTTCGGAGCCGACGATCATCGAGACCATCACCAAGGGCCGCAACAACCAGATGCCGGCCTGGCAGCAGTTTCTCGGCGATGCCAAGGTGCACGTTTTGTCCGCCTACGTGCTGAGCCTCAACAAGGGCACCGAAAGCAAGTAGCTCGAGTGCTGCCTGGCCTCGCGAGAGCGGCCCCTTGGCCGCTCTTTTTTGATGGCTGGCCGAGATTCGTCGCCAGTCGTCGCTCCGCTGTCGCAATGGATGCGCTGGCAACGCGAATGCGTCATACTCACGTCCTTTCAGGGGAACACGATGAAGAAATCCACAGCCGTTGTACCTGTATTTCGTCAGCGCAGCATTGCGCTTGCCGGACTTGCCGCCGTCCTCCTTCTGGCTGGCTGCGCGAGCGATACCGCCATCATGGGAAGCGGCGCGACGGTCACCGCCAGCGACAAGACGCGCATGACACGAAGCGGTTTCCTGTCCGACTACGCGCGCCTGAAGCCAGCCCCCGGAGCTGAGGGGGTCGAGTGCTGGCGGGATACCAAGCTCGACGCCAGGAAGTACGACAAGGTGCTTATCTCGCGCATCGTCGTCTCGCTCGTCCCCCCCAAGGACCAGAGCGAGCCGCCGACCATCGATCCTAGTGACCTCAAGACGCTCACCGACTACTTCCACAATTCGCTGGTCACGGCCTTGAAGCCTCAAATGCAGGTGGTCGATAAAGCCGGCCCCGGGGTGCTCGTGATGCGCATCGCACTCACCGATCTGGTGCCGACCAAGGTCAGCGACAGCGTCGCCGGGACTCTGATTCCTTACGGTTTTGTCGTCGAAGCGGGTTCCGGTGCGGCGACCGGAAGGCCGGCGGGTTCAACGCCCTACATGGGCGAGACGGGCATGGAAATGCAGTTCCGTGATGGGGGAACGGGCACCGTCGTCGGCGAGTGCAGAGACACCGAGATCGGACGCAAATACGCGGCGGACGTCGACGGGAGCACGGTCGGCGCAGCACAAACCTGGGCCAGCGGCTATCTGAACTCCTTCCAGGCCTGGTCGTACGCCAAGAACGCTTTCGACAAATGGTCGCTGCTGGTGGCCAAGCGTCTCGGCGAACTGCGCGGCGTCAGTCCGTAAGCGAGCCAAGGCGCTGTCGCGCAGCCGGCGAGCGGCGACAGCGAGCGCCGCGATTCGTTGGCGTGCATTGGCGGCAGTCGCTTTCGGAAGGTTTCGTTCAGCCAGCTTCCGGTCCTGCCTAACGGGCCTGCGGCGCCAGCCGCAGGGCGGCTGCGCCGCTTTTCCGGTACGCGGACGCTGGCCTCCGGGTCCAGAGAAGAGTCACGAGCGCTGCCTCGGCGCCCCCTGTGCCGAGCGCCCGAATCGCTGGCGGCGCTGATGCATATCAAACCCACTTCGGCCGCCGATCGGTAATATTAGCGTTTGGTGTAATTCTGAAATTGATCGGAGCTCAGATGATGAATGAGGCGGCCAGCGGAAAGGCCAAGGCCATTCCCATCAACGTCGAAGGTTTGTACGAGAAGCACAGGACGGTTCACGCCCGCACGGTGACCGGGACGTTCAACAACTGGCGCTGGGCGATGGTTTTCTTTACCCAGGCCTTGTTCTACGGGCTGTGCTGGTTCGAATGGAATGGCCGGCAGGCGGTACTTTTCCACATCGTCGAACGCAAGTTTTACATTTTCGGCATGGTTTTCTGGCCGCAGGACGTGATCTACTTGGCGATTCTGCTGGTGATTTCGGCCTATGGGCTGTTCCTCGTCACTGCCGTCGGGGGGCGCCTGTTCTGCGGCTACGCGTGTCCACAAACCGTATACACGGAAATCCTGACGTGGATTGAACGCAAGATCGAAGGCGAACGTCCGGCGCGAATCAAGCTCGATGCACAGCCGATGAATCCGCGCAAGTTCCGGCTCAAGTTCATCAAGCATTCACTGTGGCTGTTGGTTGCGCTATGGACGGGGATTACCTTTGTCGGCTATTTCACGCCGATCAAGGAGCTGCTCGCCGAAATGGCGTCGTTCCGGATCGGGCCATGGGAAGGTTTCTGGGTGTTCTTCTACGCCTTTTTCCTGTACATGATGGCCGGTTTCCTGCGCGAACAGGTGTGCAAGTACATGTGCCCGTACGCACGCTTCCAGGGCGTGATGTTCGACCCGGACACCTTGATCATCAGTTACGATCCCGAGCGCGGCGAGCCGCGCGGGCTGCGCAAGAAGAAGGGGGGGGCGGATACGCCGCCATTGGGTGACTGTGTCGACTGCAGCATCTGTGTGCAGGTGTGCCCGACCGGTATCGATATTCGCAATGGTCTGCAGCTCGAGTGTATCGCCTGTGCGGCCTGTATCGATGCCTGCGATCAGGTGATGGACAAGGTTGGCTCGCCACGCGGGCTGATTCGCTACTCGACAGAGAATGCTCTGGCCCAACACTATACGGCGCGCGAGATCGTCGCCCACCTGTGGCGCTTCAGGACGCTGCTGTATACCGGCATCCTGCTGGCCATTGTCGTGGCCGCGGCGTGGAGTCTCAGCCAGCGCGTGCCGCTGAAGCTGGACGTGCTGCGCGATCGCTCGAGCTTGTCACGCGAGGCCACCGACGGACGTATCGAGAACGTGTTTACCCTGCGCATTTCGAATACCGACGAGGCGGCGCACCGCTATGTGATCAGCGTCAGTGGCATCGACGGTATCGATATCGTCGGCGAGCGCTTCGTTGACCTTCCGGCCGCGTCATCGGATACCGTTTCTCTCTCGGCGCGGGTCGAGCCGGGGCGCGCGAAGAAGGGCTCCAACCAGATCTTCTTCGAGGTTCGCTCCGAGACTGACGATCAAGTCTCGGTTCGTGAAAAAGCAAGTTTCTTCATGCCATGAAGAGTACGCGCGCGACCGATAGCGGCCCATGGTACCGCGAGCCCTGGCCCTGGCTGATCATGCTCGGACCGGCGGTGGTCATTGTCGCTGGTGTCGCGACGGCCTATCTGGCGGTGATCAGCAATGACGGCCTGGTGGCCGACGACTACTACAAGCAGGGACTGGCGATCAATCAACGTGGCGAGCGTGACCAGCGCGCGGCTGAATTGGGGTTGCAGGCCGAGCTGATTCTAGGCGGCAATGGCGATCGCCTGCGGGTCCTGCTGCGCGCCAACGACGGTACGGCATTGCCGGCGACGCTCGCCTTGCGCATCACGCACCCGACACGGCCGGGGTTCGATCAGAGCGTTTCATTGCGCTCCGAAGGGGGCGGCGTCTATGGAGCTGAGCTGGCGCCGATACATGGTCGCTGGCGCCTCGTTCTTGAGGACGAGCGGCAGGAATGGTTGCTGGCGGGCGACTGGGAGAGCGATAAGCAGCCCACGCTGAGGCTGACGCCGTCGGCGCGAGCGGCGGCGCCGGAAGAAAAGAATTCAGCACACAACGAAAGGTAAGTAAGCAATGGCTTGGGATCTGCTGTTTTCGAGCGACTTCGGTCTGTTCAGTGTTTTTGTGATTGTCTTCCTCCTCGGTATGTCGGTCTGGTTCCCCTATTTCTTCCGCAAGAAGATGCGCGAGGACGAAAAAAGGAAGGTGCAATAGATCGCGTAACGTAGTCACTCTTGCCGGCCGTACGAGCTAGGCCTTTGTCTGCTCAGGGTCAGGCGCTTGCCTCGCCGCTGGCCGCAGATCGTCGTCATGGAGAACGAAGCGACCAGCCTTGCGGTCCGCAAAATAGGCCCGCAAGCATAGCGTGACGCTCTGGAAAGCGAGTTCCTGCCACGGTACGGTGTGCTCGGCGAAGAGTGCCGTGTCGAGGGTTTCGAGGCCGGCTGCGAAGCCGGTATCGAGCAGTCGGGCACGGTAGAAGAGGTGCACCTGGTTGATGTGCGGAATGTTGACCAGTGAGAATAGCCCGCCGAGCTCGACGCGGGCACAGGCTTCTTCAAGCGTCTCGCGTGTGGCCGCCTGGCGGGTCGTTTCGCCGTTCTCCATGAAGCCCGCGGGCAGCGTCCACAAGCCATAGCGCGGGGCGATAGAACGCCGGCAAAGGAGGATTTGATCCTGCCATTCGGCGATGCAGCCGACAACCAGCTTCGGGTTTTGGTAATGGATCGCGCCACAGCACTGGCATACGTGCCGTGGCAGGTTGTCTCCTTCCGGAATCACCAGACTGACCGTCTTGCCGCATTGACTGCAGAAATTCATTTCTCGGAGTCCCCGCGCTGCTTTCGCTGACGCCGCAAGTTTATACGATTCCGGTAGGCGGGACCTTGCCTGCGGCGAAGGCAGCGATCTTGCCCGTACGGGGAGGGGAGGCGCGCCTTGCGCGCGGCGCGAGCGGGCATTGGTCGCGATGCCCGAAACGCGGCAATCTTTCGCCGAATAGGGGCGGCCTTGCCGCGCGAGACGTGTCTGCAACGTGCAATCTGGCTACAATGCGCGACAATGCTGTGTTAAGTCAGCGACGCGCTTTGAAGCGCGATGACAAAGGGGGGCTGGATGTTTCTGATTGTTGGCTACGTAATCATTCTGGTGTCAGCGCTAGGGACCTACGCGGTTCACGGCAGCCTGGCGGCACTGTGGGTGCCCCTTGAGTATATTGCGATCGTTGGCTTGACGATCGGTGGCTTTGTCGCCAGCAACGATCTGAAGATCATCAAATCGACGATTGGCGCCTTGCCGGGAATCTTCAAGGGTTCGAAGTTCACCAAGGTTCTCTACGTCGACCTGCTGGCAATGCTCTTCGAGGTCTTGGCAAAGGTGCGCAAGGAAGGGCTGATGTCGATCGAAAACGACGTCGAGAACCCGCACGACAGCCCGATCTTCAGCAAGTATCCAACGCTCGCCAAGGATCATCATGTGATGGAGTTTATCACCGACTATTTGCGCATGATGGTCGGTGGCAACCTCAACGCCATCGAGATCGAGAATCTGATGGATATCGAGATCGAAACCCACCACCACGAGGTGGAGACGCCGGGACACGTCGTCTCCAAGGTGGCCGACGCGGTTCCGGCGTTTGGTATCATCGTCGCCGTGATGGGCGTGGTGAACGTCATGGGCTCGGTTGGCGAGCCGCCGGCAGTGCTCGGAAAAATGATCGGTGGCGCGCTGGTCGGCACCTTTCTCGGTATTCTCATCGCGTACGGTTTCGTTTCGCCAGTGGCCAGTCTGCTGGAGCAGAAGGCACAGGATGGTTCGAAGATCTATCAGGTGATCAAGGTCGTCCTGCTGGCGTCGATGTCCGGCTACGCGCCGCAGGTGGCCGTCGAGTTCGGTCGCAAGACCCTGGCCTCCGGGGTACGTCCGACGTTTGGCGAGCTTGAGGAAGAACTCAAGAACCGCAAAGGCAAATAGGGCATGCCGATGCGGCTGACGGGAGGCGATGAATGACTGACGATGTACGCCCGATAGTCATCAAGCGGATCAAGAAGGTGGCTGGCGGTCACCATGGCGGCGCCTGGAAGATCGCCTACGCCGACTTCGTTACGGCGATGATGGCGTTTTTCCTGCTCATGTGGCTCCTTGGCTCGACGGCCAGCGGCGATCTGCAGGGAATCGCCGACTATTTCCAGAACCCACTGAAGATCGCTTCGCAGGGAGGCTCGGGGACAGGCGACAGTTCGAGCGTTCTCAAGGGTGGCGGGCAGGACTTGACACGCAGCGCCGGCCAGGTCAAGAAGGGCGACATCGACGCCAAGAGCAAGACCATCAACCTCAAGGAAACCAACGCCGAACACGCGCGCAAGGTCTTCGAAGAGCGCGAGGCGCAGATGCTGGGGAAGCTCAAGGAGAACATCGAAAAGCTGATTGAAAGCAATCCCGCGCTCAGGCAGTTCAAGAGCCAGCTGTTGATCGACATTACCAGCGAGGGTTTGCGCATCCAAATCGTCGATGAGCAGAATCGCCCGATGTTCGATACCAGCAGCGCCGAGCTGAAGAGTTATACGCGCACAATTCTGCATGAAATCGGCAAGGCGCTGAATGCCGTACCGAACAAGTTGAGCCTCTCCGGGCACACCGACGCCGCGCAGTTCAGTGGCGGCGACAGGGGTTTCTCGAACTGGGAGTTATCGGCCAATCGTGCCAACGCGTCCCGGCGCGAGCTGATCGCCGGTGGCATGGATGAACACAAGGTGTTGCGCGTTGTCGGTCTTGCGTCCACAGTGCTCTTTGACAAGAACGATCCGCTCAGCTCGATCAATCGCCGGATCAGTATCATCGTCCTCAACAGGCGGGCGGAAGAATCCCTGTTGCAGGAAGACGGCAAGGCGGATGCGGTCGAGGTCGGTGGCGAGGGAATCGATGCCGGTGCCATCGCGGCGCCGCCGGGGAGTGGGCGCGGGGGGTAGCGTCCTAGAGCGGCCGATGGCTTGAGCGGTCGCTCACGAAAAGCACGGTCACTCTCGTGAGGAGGACTCGAATGAGAAGGCGTGAACTCCGCAACGGTGTGCTGACCGTTGCACTGCTGGCAGCGAGTGCGGCTTTTTCCTGGGCGGGTGAGGAATTGGCGGCGGTAGCTGCGGAGAATTCGCCGAAGGTGTCAAGTGCGCCGAGCGCGGCGAGCGGCCAGGAAGCTCGCTACGGTGCGCATGTGGGCGCTGACGGATGGGTGGATTTCGTCGTCCATGCGCCTGCGGCGACGGCGGTAGACCTCCTGCTGTACGACGATCCAAGGGCACGCACGCCGCAGCGGCGGGTGGCCATGACCCCTGCCGGTGACGACTGGAAGGCCCGGGTTCGCGGCAGCAGGCACGGGCCTGCCCTGTTCTATATGTATCAGGCCAGTGGTCCGCGTGAGGTCTCGCCAGAACGGCCCTTCGGCGCCTTGTTCAACCCCGCGTACGTGCTCAACGACCCGTACGCGTATCGTACCGAAAACGTCAACTACGACGCCTTCTTCGCCACTGTCCCGTTCACGGACATGACCACCCCGGTCTATGCCGGCGGTGGCAAGAGCGTGGTCTACGACCATTCCGGCGACGGTTTTCCGGGGCACGTGCGCATTGCACCCGAGGATCTGATCGTCTACGAGCTGCACGTGCAGGACTACACCGCCACCCTCGAAGGACTTCCGGCGGCGCGGCGCGGGACCTATCTCGGGCTGGCTCGCGGCGGACTCAAGACCCCGGGCGGCCTTGCCGCCGGGATCGATCATCTGGTCGAACTGGGCGTGAACGCGGTCGAACTGATGCCGGTCATGGAGTACGACGAGCAGAGCGGCAACCAGAGCGGCCGCCTCAATCACTGGGGCTACATGACCAGCAATTTCTTTGCTCCGGAGGCGCGTTATGCGGCTTCTCCGGGTCGCCAGGTCGTCGAGCTCAAGCAGCTGGTGAGGGCTTTGCATCAACGCGGCATCGCGGTGTTCTTGGACGTGGTCTATAACCATACGGCCGAGCAATCCCCCTGGGTCAGCGACGGCCGCCTGGCGGCCAAGTGCTTCAACCTGATGTGCCTGGCGGCGGATCGCGTTTACCGTCCGACGTCGGACGGGCGTTATTACCTGAACAACACCGGTACCGGCAACGACGTCGATTTCTCCGGCGGCAAGCGCTACAGCAAGCAGCTGGTTCGCGATTCTCTCGCCATGTGGCACCAGATCTACGGGATCGACGGTTTCCGCTTCGATCTGGCGAGGATTCTCGCCGAGGGTTCGCACGACGCTGCGGATTGGGTGGACAACGATCCTCGCTATGCGACCGCGCATCTGCATGCCGAACCATGGGATATGGGTGGGCAGTGGTGGGACTTCATGGACAGCGACGGCTGGAGTGCCGACAACAACCGCTGGGCGAAATGGCTCGGTCACTACCGCGACAAGGTCCGGCGCTTCTCGCAATCCAGCCTGAATGACCCGGACGCTTTCAAGCAGCTCATCGAAGGGCGTGGCTCGGTGAGCCGTGGCGCTGGACCGGCAGCGTCGAGCAGGCCATGGCGGTCCATTAACCTGCTCGCCGTTCATGACGGCTATACGTTGCGCGATTGCACCTGGTTCAACGATTCCGATGGCTCGCAGAATTGCTGGGACAGCAACCAGGACGAGGATCTGCGCCGCCAGCGCGAGAAGCTGTTGCTCGGCATTCTGCTCACTTCGCAGGGAGTGCCGGTAATTCTCCAGGGTGACGAATTCGGGCGTAGCAAGGCGGGAGCCGCTGCGCAGGAGGGCGCGCGCAATAGCTATAACTACGAGTCCAGTACCGGCGACCTGGCGGTGAACCGGGTGAACTGGATCGACTGGCGGCTGAAGGACGGCGACAACAGCGCTTCGCCCACTGGACCAGCGTACGGCAAGGAGCTGTTCGAGTGGACTCGCGGCCTGATCACTCTGCGCAAGAAGTGGAGTCATTTCCGCCGCCACGACTTTGCGCGCTACGTGCATGCGGCCACTGACGACCGCGCCGGGCCGATCAACGATGGTGGGTTCAGCTACGTCTGGGAGGGTCCCCGCAGCGGCGAGCCGACGCAACTGGCTGTCGTCTGGTGGGGCAAGGCCGGCGAACCTGACCTGATGGTCATCTACAACGAGGGTTGGGAACCGTTCAAGGTCGACAACCTGTCGCACTGGTCGCGGGGAAACTGGAAAATCCTCGCGCGTTCATGGCACGGTCCCGGCCAGGACATGTGTCGTGGCAAGTGGAAGCAATGCCCCGCCGCGGGCAGCGCGGTGACTGTCGCCGGGCGCTCTATGGCGATCCTCGTCAGCGACAATGACTGATGCCATGAGCGGCGACCGATTGCCAGCGTTCTGCCGCCGGCCGAAAGGCGCGTGCAGACAGCAAGGAGGCCGCTCTGCGGCGGCCTCTCCGGCGTTCAACAGGCGGCGCCTTCAGTCGTGCGGAACGGTCTCGGCGAAGGCGGAGCGCGCCAGCAGTTTGTCGTAGAGGCGGCCCAGCTTGGGGTGCTGTTCCTGCCATGTGATGTCCGGGAAGCGGAAGGCAAGGTAGCCAAGGGCACAGCCCATGGCGACGTCGGCGAGCGAAAAATGCATGCCCATGCAGAACGCCTTGTCACCGAGCTCGCCGGCCATGAACTCCAGGCTGCGGGCGATCTTCTCTTCCTGGCGGCTAATCCAGTCGGCGCCCTGCTGAGCGGCCGGGCGCTTCTTTTCGAGGAAGGTCAGCGCGGCGGCATCGCAGACGCCGTCAGCCAGCGCCTCCCAGCGCTTGACTTCAATGCGTTCACGATTCTGGCTCGGCATTAATTTGTTGTTCGGGGCGACATTGTCGAGGTACTCGACAATCACTCGCGAATCGAACAGGCTGGTGTTGTCGTCGAGGAGAAGGACCGGAATCTTGCCCAGTGGGTTGACGTTGGTTACCTGGGTTGCCGGAGTCCACGGCGAGTCGAGCTCAAACTCATAGTCGATTTTCTTTTCTGCCAGAACGACGCGCGCCTTGCGGACGTAGGGGCTGGTCAGTGATCCGATGAGTTTCATTTGCTTCCTGATGGTAAATATTTGCGCACAATTATAGCATCGCAGCCGTATCCCGATGACGAGCGCCTGCCGCGGACAGGTAAAATAGCGGGCTACCCTGCATACGCCTCAAGGACGCCCGCCATGCCCGCCGATTCCGCACTTGTTTCCCTTTCGCCGCTTGACGGCCGCTACGCGGGCAAGCTCGATTCGCTGCGCCCCCAATTTTCCGAATACGGCCTGATCCATCGTCGTTTGCAGGTCGAGATCGAGTGGTTGAAGGCCTTGGCTGCCGAGCCACACTTCGCCGAGATTCCGCCCTTTTCGCCGGGGACGCTGCACGTGCTTGACTCTCTGATCAGCGATTTCGATCCGCAGCAGGCGGGCGAGGTGAAAGCGATCGAGGCGGTGACCAATCACGATGTCAAGGCGCTCGAGTACTGGATCAAGAAGCGCCTGGCGGGCAACGCGGAAGTGATGGCCGTCGCCGAGTTCATTCATTTCGCGTGTACTTCCGAGGACATCAACAACCTGGCGCACGCGCTGATGTTGCAGACGGCGCGTGACGAAACGCTGTTGCCGATGCTCGACCGGATTGTCGCGCGGCTTCGCCATCTGGCGCACGAATTTGCCGAATTGCCGATGATGTCGCGTACGCACGGCCAGCCGGCGACGCCGACGACGCTGGGCAAGGAAATGGCCAACGTCGTCCATCGCCTCGCCCGTGCCCGCGCCGGGATCGCCCGGGTTTCGCTGCTCGGCAAGATCAACGGTGCGGTGGGCAACTACAACGCCCATCTTGCGGCTTACCCGGATTTCGACTGGGAGAATCTGGCGCGCGGCTTCGTCGAATCACTGGGTCTGGAGTTCAATCCCTACACCATTCAGATCGAGCCGCACGACGCCATGTCGGAGCTGTTCGATGCCTTTGCGCGCGCCAACCTGATTCTTGTCGATCTCAACCGCGATATCTGGGGCTATATCTCGCTCGGCTTCTTCAGGCAGAAGCTCAAGGCTGGCGAGATTGGTTCGTCGACGATGCCGCACAAGGTCAACCCGATCGATTTCGAGAACTCGGAAGGAAACCTCGGCCTCGCCAATGCGCTACTGCGCCATCTTGCCGAGAAGCTGCCGATCTCGCGCTGGCAGCGCGACCTTACCGATTCGACAGTGTTGCGCAATATGGGCGTGGCGCTTGGCTATACGCTGCTCGCCTACGACTCGCTGCTGCGCGGCCTGAACAAGCTCGAAGCCGACGCGGCGCGGCTACACGCAGATCTCGACGCCAACTGGGAACTGCTCGCCGAGCCGGTACAGACGGTAATGCGGCGCTATGCGGTCGCCAATCCCTACGAAAAGCTCAAGGAACTGACCCGCGGCAAACGCGTTTCGCGGCAGGCGATGCACGACTTCGTCGAGTCGCTGGAGATTCCGCCGGCAGCCAAGGCCGAACTGCTTGCGCTGACGCCCTGGGACTACACCGGCAAGGCCGCCGAACTGGCGAGGAGAATCTGATGCGCCCCGATGCCAACGCCGCACCTGCGCCGACGACCCCCGGCGAAGCGCTCGAGCCGATCGTTTGCGGGAGCTGCCAGCGGACGCTGCCAGGCGACTCACGCTACTGCCCCCACTGCTGCGGCCTGGACGGTCGGCGTGGAGCAACCGAAGCGGGAATCTTTCTCGGCGCCGTGCTGGGTGTGCTCGCCGGCGGTCTGATCACTGCCGTCTGGTCTTCTGTCGTCGGCACTGAACAAACACGCTGGAGCCACGTGCTGGCGACACTCGCGACGTGCATCATCGTCGGCGTGGTGATCGGTGTCGTGCGCACGCGCAAGCGCTGAAGATGGCGCAATTTGCCGAGAATCTGAAAAAGCTGCCGGGAGTGTCGCATGTCGCGGCGATCAAGCTCCTCGACGCTGCCGGCGAAGTGCTGGCAGTGATCGAGAACAAGCCCGGCAGTCAGGGCTCACTGGCGGTCTACAACCACCTCGCCCAGACCTATGGGGCGATCACCCCGGAGGCGGCGAGGAAGGGCCTGGAGATGTTTGCCGAGCACACCGAGGACGCGCGTGCGAACCCGGGAAAGCATGCCAATATCGATCGTCTGTTGGCGCTCGTCGAGGAGCGCAAGACTTTGCGCACCAAGCACATTTTCGCCGTCTGATTGAGACCGGGCAGTGTGCGCGCAGCCGCGCGCAAGCAAAACTTTCCGAGTTCGGAAAGTTCACACCACGGCGCCGTCCTCGTTGGCGCCTTCGATCTTCTTCTTCGGCCTGACGAACTGCTCGCGTGAGACACCGAGCCACATCACCAGCGGGCTGGCGACCAGTACCGACGAGTAGATGCCGAAACAGATGCCGATGGTCAGAGCCAGGGCGAAGTAATAGAGCGTCTCGCCGCCGAAGATGAGCATCGAGAGAACCATTATCTGGGTCGATCCGTGGGTGATCATGGTGCGCGAGATGGTGCTGGTGATCGCGTGGTCGAGAACCTGTGGCGTGGTCAGGCCGCGAGTTTTCTTGAAGGTCTCGCGGACACGGTCGAAGACCACGACTGACTCGTTGACCGAGTAGCCAAGGACGGCGAGCACCGCCGCCAGGACTGACAGCGAGAACTCCCACTGGAAGAAGGCGAAGAAACCCAGGATGATGACCACGTCGTGCAGGTTGGCAATGATCGCCGATATCGAGAATCGCCATTCAAAACGAAACGACAGGTAGAGGACGATACCGATGATCACCACCAGCAGCGCCAGGGCACCGTTCTCTGCCAGTTCTCTACCGACCTGCGGGCCAACGAATTCGACGCGGCGCAGGGTGGCGCCGGGCGCCTCGACGGCGAGGGCCTCGATCACCGCTTCACCGATCCTGGCCGTGTTCTGATCGGCCCTCAGTGGCAGGCGAACCAGAACGTCCTGGCTGGAGCCGAAATGCTGTACTGAGAGGTCGGTATAGCCCGCTTTGCCGAGTCCGTCACGGACTTTTTCCAGGTCGGCTGTCTGCGTGTAGTGAAGCTCGACGAGCGTTCCGCCAGTGAACTCGACGGAGAGATGCAGACCGCGGGTGAACAGGAAGGCCACCGCCAGCAGGAAGGTGAGCAACGAAATGACGTTGAACACCAGCGCATGGCGCATGAACGGGATGTCTTTGCTGATCCGGAAGAATTCCATCGTGGTGCGTCCCTAGTTGACGGCGGCCGAGCCGGCGTTGGCCGGTTTCCACACCTGGCCGATGGCCAGTGCTTCGAGCTTGCGGCGCCGGCCGTAGATCAGGTTGATCAGGGCGCGCGAGACGACCACCGCCGAGAACAGCGAAGTCATGATGCCCAGACAGTGCACCACCGCGAAGCCGCGTACCGGGCCCGAGCCGAACATCAGCAAGGCCAGGCCGGCAATCAGCGTCGTGATGTTGGAGTCAAGAATGGTGCCGAAGGCTCGTTCGTAACCGGTGTGGATCGCCGCTTGCGGCGATGAGCCATTGCGCAGCTCTTCGCGGATACGTTCGTTGATCAGCACGTTGGCGTCGATGGCCATGCCCAGGGTCAGTGCGATGGCGGCGATACCCGGCAAGGTCAGCGTCGCCTGCAGCATCGAGAGCAGGGCAACCAGGAACAGCAGGTTGGACGCCAGGGCGATCACCGACACGACGCCGAACAACAGGTAGTAGGCGATCATGAAGACGGCGATGGCGACAAAACCCCACATCGTCGACTGGAAGCCCTTCTTGATATTTTCGGCACCGAGGCTTGGGCCGATGGTGCGCTCTTCGATGATCTCCATGGGCGCGGCCAACGAACCAGCGCGGAGCAGCAGCGCGGTGTCGTTGGCTTCTGTGGTGGTCATGCGCCCGGAGATCTGTACACGACCACCGCCAATCTCTGCCCGAATGACCGGCGCGGTGACCACCTCGCCCTTGTTTTTCTCGATCAGCAGGATGGCCATTCTCTTGCCGACGTTATCGCGGGTGATGTCCTTGAAAATGCGTGCGCCCGGCGAATCGAGCGTCAGGTGCACGGCCGGTTCTCTGGTCTGGCTGTCGAAGCCCGGTTGTGCGTCGGTCAGTCGATCGCCAGTCAGTACCACCTGCTTCTTGACCAGCAGTGGTGCACCACCCCGTTCGACATACAACTCGCTGCCGAAGGGTACCTGGCCGGCGAGTGCCGCTTCGACTGCGCCGGGGTTTTCCTCGACCATGCGGATTTCCAGCGTCGCGGTGCGTCCTAGGATGTCCTTGGCTTTGGCGGTGTCCTGCACGCCCGGCAACTGCACGACGATGCGATCGGCACCCTGCTGGGCGATGACCGGCTCGGCAACACCGAGTTCGTTGATGCGGTTGTTCAGGGTGGTGATGTTCTGCTTGAGCGCGAAGTCCTGAATGCGCTTGATGGCCTCCGGCCGTAGCGTGGCGACCAGCTTGAGGTCGCTGCCTTCGCCCTGTTCGACGAGGAGCAGGTCGGGCTGGTTCTCTTCGAGCGTCAGGCGTCCCTTGCTGAGCTTTTCCTGGTCACGAAAACGGATCACCACGCGCTCGCCTTCTCGGTCGATACCGGCGTGGCGGACGTTGTTGTCGCGCAACAGGGTACGCAGGTCAGCGCCGATCGAGTCCAGACGTTTGGTCAGTGCGCCCGGCATGTCCACCTGCAGCAGGAAATGCACGCCGCCACGCAGGTCGAGTCCGAGGTACATCGGTAGCGCGTGCAGCTTGGTCAGCCATTGCGGCGAACTCGACAGGAGATTCAGGGCAATTACGTACTGCGGGTCACTGCTGTCCGGGTTGAATTTCTTTTCCAGGATATCCTTGGCCTGCAGTTGGGTATCGTTGGTCAGCAGGCGAACCTTGACGCCATTGCTGTCGAGAAAGATGCCGCTGTTGGCTATCCCGGCTGCCTGCAGCGTGCTGGCAACGCGTTCACGAGTGCTGGCGTCGATCTTCAGCGTCGCCTTGGCGCTCGAAACCTGCACGGCAGGTGATTCGCCAAAGAAGTTCGGCAAGGTGTAAACCAGGCCGAACAGCAATGCCAGGCCGACGAGGACGTACTTCCAGAGCGGATAGCGATTCATGAATGCTTTTCGTGCCGTCAGAGGACGCGGATGCCGCCCGTAGGGCAGGCACCCGGCAGGGGGTTAGAGTGTCTTCAGCGTGCCTTTTGGCAGAAGCAGCGTGACGGCCTGCTTCTGAACCTGGATTTCGACGGCCGTGGCAACCTCGATGGCGACAAAATTCTCGCTGACCTTGGTGATGCGGCCGGCAATGCCGCCGCCGGTAACCACTTCATCGCCTTTGGCAAGGGCTTCGATCAGCGCCTTGTGCTCCTTGGTCCGCTTCATTTGTGGCCGGATCATCAGGAAGTAGAGGACGACGAACATCAGAATGATCGGCAGGAGCTGCATGAAGCCACCCGTCGGGTCGGCAGAAGCAGCGGTTTGGGCGTGGGCGGTACTGATCAACACATCAGTCTCCTAGAATAGAAGGTTTAAATTGAACCCGAAATTATAGCACTATCATTCGGGCTGCTGACAGCGGGCACTGTGGAAGCGGCGCACGCTTTCGGCGAGCGCGCCAGCGGCAATCGCCGTGCGCAGTTCGTGCATCAGCCGGTGGTAGTAATGCAGGTTGTGCAGGGTGCCGAGCTGTGCGCCGAGGATTTCGCCAACCCGGTGCAGGTGGTGGAGATAGGCGCGCGAAAAGTTCTGGCAGGTATAGCAGTCGCAGCTGTCGTCGAGTGGCCGGGGGTCGGTCTTGTGCTTCGCGTTCCTGATGCGAACGTCGCCGTGACGGGTAAAGAAGTGGCCGTTGCGAGCGTTGCGCGTCGGCATGACGCAGTCAAACATGTCGATGCCGGCGTGCACCGCGGCCACCAGATCCTCGGGCGTGCCGACGCCCATCAGGTAGCGTGGCTTGTCCTGCGGCAGACGCGGCGCAGTGTGGGCGAGGATTCTCGCCATGTCGTCCTTCGGCTCGCCGACCGACAATCCGCCGATGGCGAAGCCGTCGAAGCCGATCTCGGCCAGTGCGGCAAGCGACTCGTCGCGCAGGTCCTCGTACATGCCGCCCTGGACGATTCCGAACAGCGCATTGGGGTTGTCGAGCTTGTCGTGTGTCGCGCGCGAGCGCTGCGCCCAGCGCAGCGAGAGGCGCATGGACGCGGCCGCATCGGCGTGGCTGGCGGGGTGGGGCGTGCATTCGTCGAGAATCATGACGATGTCCGAGTCGAGCACGTGCTGGATACGCATTGACTCTTCCGGCGTCAGAAAAAGTCGGTCGCCGTTGATCGGCGACTGGAATTTGACCCCTTCTTCGGTGATCTTGCGCAGTGCCCCGAGCGAAAACACCTGAAAACCACCCGAATCGGTGAGGATCGGGCCATCCCAGGACATGAAGCGGTGCAATCCGCCATGTGCGGCAATGACTTCCAGACCCGGTCGCAGCCAAAGGTGGAAAGTGTTGCCGAGGCAGATCTGTACGCCGCTTTCGATCAGGTCGCGCGGCGTCATCGCCTTCACGGTGCCGTAGGTGCCGACAGGCATGAAAGCGGGCGTTTCGACTATGCCGTGGGCAAGGCTGATGCGGCCTCGCCGGGCGGCGCCATCGCTGGCGAGGAGTTCGAACTTCATCTTTGGCGTAAGACCTGCGGGCGGGCTTGACGACTCTCGCCGGCGCTAAGGCGCGCAACGCGACTGGTCGCCTGGCGTGAGCGGGAGAATGGGGAGAAATCGTGCTGTTTCTTGTCGATTCCCCGAAAGAAAACACCGCCGGGTTCCGGCGGTGTATTTCCCTGGTCAGGCGGTCTGTTTCGGCCTGACCGAAAGCCGGCCCCGTCCCCGGCATTCCTGGCGCTGCGCAGGAGTCGTCCGGGAACGAAAGCCGTCTCGTGAGCTAGCTGCAAAGACGCTCAGCTTCCCGCGTCAAGGGCCGCCTGCGCCGCTGCCAGGCGCGCGATCGGCACGCGGAATGGCGAGCAGCTGACGTAGTCGAGGCCGGTGCGATGGAAGAAGCCGATCGAGGCGGGGTCGCCACCGTGCTCTCCACAGACACCCAGCTTGATTCCCGGGCGCGCCGCACGACCTTTCTCGACGGCCATCTGGACCAGGAGTCCAACGCCTTTCTGATCGATCGACTCGAACGGATCGCGCTCGTACATACCGTCTTTCAGATAGCTGGGCAGGAACTTGCCGGCGTCGTCGCGCGAGAAACCCATTGCCATCTGCGTCAGGTCGTTGGTTCCGAACGAGAAGAATTCGGCCTGCTGACCGATACTGTCGGCGATCAAGGCGGCACGCGGCGTCTCGATCATCGTCCCGACCATGTAGTCGATCTTCTCGCCGCGCTCAGCGAATACGGCATCCGCAGTCTTGCGAATGACCTTGGCCTGGGCATTGAACTCACGGACAGTACCCACCAGCGGCACCATGATCTCGGCCTTGACGTCGACCCCCTTGGCTTTCATGTTCAGCGCAGCCTCGATGATCGCACGCGTCTGCATCTCGGTGATTTCCGGATAGGTAATACCGAGGCGGCAGCCGCGGTGGCCCATCATCGGGTTGAACTCATGCAGGTCGTCGACCCGCATCTTGATCACCCCCAGCGGAACATTCATCTCGTGGGCCATGATCTTCTGGTTGGCTTCGTCGTGCGGGACGAACTCGTGCAGTGGCGGGTCGAGGAGGCGGATGGTCACCGCCAGTCCGCTCATTTCGCGGAACAGGCCCTCGAAGTCGCCGCGCTGCATCGGCAGCAGTTTGGCCAGTGCCTTGCGGCGTCCGGTTTCGTCCTCGGAGAGGATCATCTCGCGGACGGCCTTGATGCGGTCGCCTTCGAAGAACATGTGCTCGGTACGGCACAGGCCGATTCCCTTGGCACCGAACGTACGCGCAACCTTGGCGTCGTCCGGCGTGTCCGCATTGGCGCGGATGCCCAGCCGCTTGTACTTGTCGGTGAGCTCCATCAAGGCGCCGAAGTCGCCGGTCAGTTCGGCTTCCTTGGTTGGCACCTGGCCTTCAAAGACATCGCCGGTCGAGCCGTCGAGGGAGATCCAGTCGCCTTCCTTGTACGTCTCGCCACCGACCGACATGGTACGGGCATGGTAATCGACACGCACCGCGCCGGCACCCGAGATACAGCACTTGCCCATGCCCCGCGCGACGACTGCCGCGTGCGAGGTCATGCCGCCACGCGCGGTCAGAATACCGGTGGCGACGCTCATTCCGCGCAGGTCCTCGGGCGAGGTTTCCTGACGCACCAGGATGACCGCCTTGCCCTTCCTGACCCATTCTTCGGCTTCGTCGGCGAAGAAGACGATCTGGCCGGTGGCGGCGCCCGGCGAAGCCGGAAGGCCGTGGGCGATCGAACGTGCCTTCTTGATCGCTGCCGGGTCGAAGACCGGGTGCAGGAGTTCGTTGAGGCGATCCGGACCGACTCGCCGCAGGGCTTCCTTCTCATCGATCATGCCCTGGCGCAGCATTTCCATCGCGATGCGGACCATTGCCGCGCCGGTACGCTTGCCGCCACGCGTCTGGAGCATCCACAGGCGGCCTTCCTGGATGGTGAACTCGACGTCCTGCATGTCCTTGTAGTGATTCTCGAGCTTGGTCTCGGCCTCCAGCAGCTGGCGGTAGATGTCGGGCATCAGCTCTTCGAGCGACGGGAAGCGGCTGCGGCGATCTTCTTCGCTGACCATCGCCAGCTGTGCCCAACGCTGGGAACCTTCAAGGGTGATCTGTTGCGGCGTACGCGTGCCGGCGACGACGTCTTCGCCCTGGGCATTGATCAGGAACTCGCCGTTGAACAGATCTTCTCCGGTACCTGCATCGCGCGTGAAGGCGACGCCAGTGCCGCTGTTGTCGCCAAGGTTGCCGAAGACCATGGCCTGAACGTTCACGGCCGTTCCCCAGGCGTCGGGGATGTCGTTCAGTTCGCGGTATACCTTGGCTCGGTCATTGTTCCAGCTCTGGAAAACGGCCATCACCGAACCCCACAGCTGCTCCCACGGATCGGTCGGGAACTCGCGGCCGATGCGGGCACGAATCAGTCCCTTGAAGCGCTGTACCAGTTCTTTCAGATCGTCGGTCGTGAGGTCGGTATCGAGCTCGACGCCTTTCTTTTCCTTGAGCATGTCGATGACCACTTCGAAGGGATCATGCTCCTCCTTCGACACCGGCTTGAGGCCCATCACCACGTCGCCGTACATCTGGATGAAGCGGCGGTACGAGTCCCAGGCGAATCGTTCGTTGTTGGCCTTGATGGCCAGACCGGCAACCGCCTCGTCGTTGAGGCCGAGGTTCAGAATGGTGTCCATCATGCCCGGCATGGAAGCGCGCGACCCCGAGCGTACGGAGAGCAGCAGGGGATCGGACGAGTCGCCGAATTTCTTGCCCATTTCCTTTTCGATGAACGCGACGCTCTCCCGCACTTCCGCCTCGATCAGCTTGGCGACGGCGTCCTGGCCTTGCTCGGTGTAGACCGTGCAGACTTCGGTACTGATGGTCAAACCGGGTGGAACGACGATTCCCAGGCGGCACATTTCGGCCAGGTTGGCGCCCTTGCCACCGAGAAGGTTCTTCATCGTGGCATCACCGTCAGTGCGGCTGGCACCAAATACGTACACGTTCTTTGTTTTGTTTGACATAAATACCTCGCGTAAAGGGGAAGAAGGAAAGGCGCTTCGAGCCGCGTGCCCGAAGGGTACCCAGAGTGCATGACTGCGGCAGCTTGCGCGCGGTCACTGAATTGCAGTGCTCCCGGTCCTTGAGGGGAGCGGGAGCGGTAGAGCGGGTGCTGCGCAAGCGATCAGATTTCTTCTGCCTCCATCTTGATCGCGCCGCATGGACATTCGGCGACACACATGCCACAGCCCTTGCAATAGTCATAGTTGAATTCAAAGCGCTTGCCCGGACCGAGCTTGATCACCGCATTGTCCGGGCAGACCCCGTAGCAGTTGTCGCACTCGAAGCAGTTGCCGCAGGAAAGGCATCGACGCGCCTCGAAGAGGGCGGTGCTTTCGTCGAGGCCGCCCTGGACTTCGTCGAAGGTCGACTGGCGACGGATGATGTCCAGCATTGGCCGCACCGTTTTCGGCGCATCGGCGTAGTACCAGGGGTTGAGCTTCTCGAAGACCGCGACCTCGTGCTGCGGTGCCGGAACGTGTTCCTCGCCACGCAGCCAGGCGTCGATATGCCGCGCCGCCTGCTTGCCGTGGCCGATGCCGACAGTGACATTACGCTCGGCGGGAACCATGTCGCCGCCGGCGAAGATTCCCGGATGGCCGGTCATCATGTTCGGCGCAACCTTGACCACGCCGTCGCTGACCTCGAGGCCGGGAACCCCTTCGAGGAGTCCGAGATCGACATCCTGTCCCAGCGCGAGCACCAGCGAATCGGCCTCGATGGTCTCGAACTCGCCGGTCGGCTGCGGGAAACCCTTGTCGTCGAGAGCCATCTTTTCGATGGTCAACGACGACTCCTCGGCCTGGGTGATGGTCGACAGCCACTTGACCATGATCCCTTCCTGAATCGCTTCCTCCATCTCGAAGTCATGCGCCGGCATCTTGTCGCGGGTGCGGCGGTAGACGATCAGCGGTTCAGCACCCATGCGCTTGGCGGTGCGCGCCACGTCGATGGCCGTATTGCCGCCGCCATAGACGACGACACGGCGGCCGAGCATCGGCTTCTCCTCGCCTTCCATGCTGCGCAGCACCGAGATGGCATCGACGATCTTCGCCGCGTCACCTGCGGGGATGCGCGCGCGCTTGCCGATGTGCGCTCCAACGGCCAGGAATGCGGCGTCGAACTTGCCCTCCTGCATAGTCGTCAGGATGTTGTCGACCTTGCTGTTCAGTTTCACGGTCACGCCGAGGTCGACTACGCGCTGCATTTCCGCTTCCAGGACGTCGCGCGGCAGGCGGTATTTCGGAATGCCAAAGCGCATCATGCCGCCGAGCAGCGGACCCGCCTCATACACCGTGACGCTGTGGCCGAGGCGGCGCAGGTGGTACGCCGCCGACATGCCGGACGGACCAGCGCCGACGACGAGCACGTTCTTGCCCGATTCGCTGGCCGGTGCGGTGAGCTTCCAGCCGAGCTTGAGCGCCTCGTCACCAAGGAAATGCTCGACCGAATTGATCCCCACCGCCTCGTCGATCTGGCCGCGGTTGCACGCCCCTTCGCAGGTGTGGTAGCAGACGCGGCCCATGATCGCCGGAAACGGGTTATCGCGGGTCAGGTGCCGCCAGGCGCTTTCGTAGTCGCCAGACTCGGCATGAAACAGCCAGCCCTGGATGTCTTCGCCGGCGGGGCATTGCTTGTTGCACGGCGGCAGGCGGTCAATATAGACCGGCCGCGAAGTACGCCACGAGCCGGTGTGGTTGGCCAGCGAGGAGCCGGGGTCTAGGGTAATGGCAAAGGGTTTGTCCATCAGTTCGCCTCCTGGTCGAGCAGTCCGTATTTGCGAATATTTTTGTCTGCCGCCGCTTGCAGGCGGGCGATCGTTTCCACTGCCGGCTTCTTGCCGAAGAGGTGCGCGTAGCGCTTCTGCCGTTTGAGGTAGGCCTCGACGGGCTGTTTCCGGCGAATCTTCAGCACGTCGGTGACTTCACCGTTCTCCGCCTCGAAAACCGGGAAAATGCCGGTTTCCTTGGCCAGGCGCGCAAGCAGGATGGTGTCTTCCGAAGCCGCACCCCAGCCCAGCGGACAGGGGACGAGAATGTGGATGTAGCGGGCGCCGCGCATGCCCATGGCCTTGGTCACCTTGTACTCCAGGTCGCGGAGGTCGGCGACCGTGGCCGTCGCGACGTAAGGAATCTCGTGTGCCATGGCGATTGCCGGGACGAACTTGCCCTGGCCGAACTGGTTGCCCGGTTCCGGGCCAACCGGCATGGTTGTCGCCGTGCGGGCTGCCGGTGGCGTTGCCGAACTGCGCTGCACGCCGGTGTTCATGTAGCCGCCGTTGTCATAACAAATATACAGAACGTCGTCATTGCGCTCGAACATCCCGGAGAGGCAGCCGAAACCGATGTCGGTGGTGCCACCGTCGCCCCCCTGGGCGACGACGCGGACGTCACCCATCTGGCCTTTTTGTCGTTTTACCTTGATCGCTGCGGCAATGCCGGTGGCGACCGCTGCGGTATTACCGAACAGTGAGTGTATCCAGGGGATTTGCCACGAGGTCTCAGGGTAGGGGGTTGAGAAAACCTCGAGGCAACCGGTCGCGTTGGCCGCAATCAAACGGCCGCGAGCAGCGTTCATGGCGGCGTCGATGGCGTAGCGTGCGCCGAGCGCTTCACCGCAACCCTGGCAGGCGCGGTGCCCGGAGTTCAGCGAGTTGGTACGTTGAATGTTGGCCTGGACACTGCGTTCCGATGGTTCCAGGAGGCGATTGCCGACGGTGAAGGTGCCGGTCTGGTAAAAATGGACGGGTTGAAAGCTCATCTTGGTTCTCCTCAGCCAATGCGCGCGGCAACGACGCCGACGTCGCGCAGCATGCTTTCCGCTGCCGGACCCGAACGTCGCGTCGTGCGCTCGCGTTCGAGTTGCTTGTTGATCACGTCCCAGTCGAGGTCGAGGAAGGTGAGGCGCTCAAGCTCGCCGCGGACGGCCTTGGCAAACAACGCGTGCAGTGACTTCATGGTGATCGCCCGCCCGCCGAGTCCGGCGACGACCGTGTGTCCTTCGAGCTGCAGCCCGGACATCGCCATGCGCACATCGGTGGACACGACGCCGCCAATGCCAACCGCCAGGCTCTTTTCGAGCACCACGACGCGCTTGGCGTTCTGCAGTGCGGCGCGAACGTTCTCGAGCGGGAAAGGACGGTAGGAAGTAATTCCCAGGACGCCGATCTTCTCGCCAGCCTGGCGCATCTCGTCGACGACGTCCTTGATCGTGCCCAGGATCGAACCCATCGCCACGACGATGGTTTCCGCATCGTCGGTGAGATAGGAATGCGTCAAACCACCGGAATCGCGACCGAATATCGCCTTGAACTCCTTGGTCAAGCGCGGGATCAGCTCGAGAGCCTGCATCTGCTTGGCGTGTGCCAGGTAGCGCACTTCGGAAAACGCTTCCGGGCCGACCATCGCCCCGATCGATACTGGATCGGTCGGGTCAAGGACCTGACGCGGTTCGTACGGCGGCAGGAAGCTGTCGACCTGTTCCTGCGTCGGCACGTCTACCCGCTCGTACGCGTGCGTGAGAATGAAGCCGTCCATGCATACCATCACTGGCAGGCTGACTTCCTCAGCCAGCTTGAACGCCAGAATGTGCAGGTCGAGTGCCTCCTGGTTGGTTTCGGCGAAAAGCTGGATCCAGCCGCTGTCTCTTTGCGAGAGCGCGTCCGTGTGGTCGTTCCAGATGTTGATTGGCGCTCCGATGGCCCGGTTGGCGACGGTCATCACGATCGGCAGGCCGAGGCCGGAAGCGTTATAGACCGCTTCGCACATGAACAGGATGCCCTGCGAAGCGGTGGCCGTATAGGTGCGCGCACCGGTCGCCGACGAGCCAATGGCGACGCTCATTGCGGCAAACTCGGATTCGACGTTGATGTACTCGCAGTTGCTGATCTCGCCGCCTTTGACCATTTCGCCGAGACCTTCGACGATGTGTGTCTGGGGTGAAATCGGATAGGCGCAAATGACCTCGGGGCGGCAAAGACCGACCGCTTCGGCAACGGCGTGTGAACCTTCAGTCTGCTTAAGCATGTGCGGCCTCCTGGTGACTTGCGCCGGCAATCTCGTCAGCGACGAAGCGATAGGCTTCGCTCGCGGCAGCGAT
Source organism: Candidatus Accumulibacter regalis (assembly GCA_000585075.1). Lineage (GTDB taxonomy): Bacteria > Pseudomonadota > Gammaproteobacteria > Burkholderiales > Rhodocyclaceae > Accumulibacter > Accumulibacter regalis. Next base: position 102,220 of record JEMY01000017.1, read on the forward strand.
GTTGTTGCTGGCTATCTTCTCCGAAAACTTGGCATTGATGGCCTTGATCACCGACTCCAGGCGGATGATTCCCGAGGCTGCAGCGAATCCGGCAAGCAAGGGGACATTGGGCATTGGGCGGCCGACATGCTTTCGACTGAGATCGGTGGCGGGGACCGTGAGCAGCCGTTCTGCCGGCCAGTCGCGGACAAAATCGCCAAGGCCGAGTTCGTCGAAGCTGCGACTGGTGTTGATCAGGATGTAGCCGTCCTTCTTCAGGCCCGAAAAGACATCGACCTGGAAGAGCAGCGTCGGATCCTGAATGATCAGGGCGTCGGGCTCCATGATCGGCTCACGCAGCCGGATCTCCTGGTCGGCGATGCGGCAGAAGGCGACGACGGGGGCGCCGGTGCGCTCCGATCCGAAACTGGGGAAGGCCTGCGCGTGGCGTCCTTCCTCAAAGGCAGCAATCGACAACATTTCCGCAGCGGTAACCACGCCCTGGCCACCGCGACCATGTATTCGGACTTGGAACATGTTTTCTCCAGTGTTGAACTTTCGGTTGTACATCGGTGTCGTTTTTCAGCTTGCGCAGCATAGCTCAGTTCGAGTTCATTGAAAACAACGCCCCGGTCTCGATCACTGGCCTTCCGTGATCGTCCCGGAGGAGCGTGGAATCCACTGCTGACAGCCGGGATCACATTCTCTTTCGTCTGCCGCAGCGCGCTCTGGCGCCGGTGATCCAGCCATGCTGCATGCGTTTTTGGTGTTGCCGATGCTGGCGGCGATGCCACCGGCTTTCTGGAGCGAGTTCACCCCGCAGATTACTCCGGTGGTGGGCTCTTTCCCGGTCTTTTCGGCATCAGGACCGTATAGTCGAAGTCAAGGAGTACGCTCGGATCGTAGCTGCCGTCGGCCCCACGGTACGGGAAGTCAGCACAGTTGCGGTCCTTGGTGGCCACCGTCCGCAAACGGAGTGCGCCAAGGTCGTGGCGGCCAGGCAAGGACATCTGTTCGATGATTTCCGACCACGCGTACACCGTATCGCCTGCGAATGCCGGCGATACGTGCCTGCCGGCGTTGATCGCCACGACGCTGAAGGCATTGGCCAGACCGTTGAAGGACAGTGCGCGCGCCAAGCCGATAATGTAGCCGCCGTAGACGATTCGGCGTCCGAAGCGCCCACTCTTTTCCGCATGCTGGTTGAAGTGTACCCGCGCAGTATTCTGGTATAAGCGGGTGGCCATCATGTGCTCGCTTTCTTCGATGGTCATCCCGTCCACGTGATCGATTCTCTCGCCGACCCGGTAGTCGTCCCATAGATCGGTGCTGCCCGAGAGGGTGGTGTCATAGCCTTCCACTCTGATCCCAGCGGGAATGACCAGGTCGCTCGCGGCAACGGCCTCGTGCAGCGCGGGAACTACGGTTTCGGGCGCCGGCGACGCCGGATCGCGCTTGCGAACCATTACCCAGCGGCAGTAATCGAGCGCTATCTGCCCGCGCTGGTTGACACCGCACGAGCGCACGTAGACGATGCCCGTTTTTCCGTCGCTGTTTTCCTTGAGCCCGATCACCGTCGAATCCGCGGTGAGCGTGTCGCCCGGATAGACGCGGTGGCCAAAGCGCCCGGCGGCGTAGCCGAGGTTGGCGATGGCATTGAGCGAAATGTCAGGCACCGTCTTGCCGAAGACGATGTTGAAGGCCAGCAGGTTATCCACTGGTGCGCGCGGGAACGAGAGGCTGTGGGCGAAGGTATCCGCCGAGGTCAGCGCAAAGCGCGAGCCGGTCAGCGCGGTGTACAGCGCCACATCGCCCTCGGTGATCGTTCGCGGCGTCGCATGGGCGATCGTCTGGCCGACGCGAAAGTCCTCGAAAAAGTTACCCCATTTGGTTTTCTCGCTCATTGCCGCTTCTCCCCGCGGTTCTGGATCGCTGCGCTATAGTCCATAGGCTGCCGCCAGGTCCGGATCACGTCGGGCCACCAGTCTGGCCAAATCGACAATCACCCGCGCCTGTTTCCAGGTCGCGTCGTCCTGCATCTTGCCGTCTATGGTCGCCACGCCACTGCCGTCGGGCATCGCTTCGAGGATGCGTTTGGCGAACAGGACTTCCTTGACATCGGGGCTGAAGACGCGTTTGGCAATGGCGATCTGGTTCGGTGCCAGCGACCAGGCCCCGGAGCAGCCCATCAGGAAAGCATTGCGGAACTGCGCCTCGCAGGCGGCTTCGTCCTTGAGGTCGCCGAAGGGACCATAGAAGGAGTGCAGGCCGTGCGCCACAGCCGCGTCAACCATGCGCGCAACCGTGTAATGCCACAGATCCTGCTGGAAGAAGGCACGCTGCGTCTGGCCTTCTTCGGGATCCGCGAGAACCCCGTAACCGGGGTGCCCGCCGCCGACGCGGGTGGTCTTCATGCCCCGCGAAGCCGCCAGATCGGCCGGGCCGAGGCTCAGGCCGTGCATGCGCGGACTGGCGCCGCAGATCGCCTCGACGTTGGTCACCCCCTGCGCGGTTTCGAGCAGCGCGTGCAGCAGAATCGGCTTGCCGATCGCGTACTTAGCCTCGAGCAGGGCAACGTACTGATCGACGAAGTGGATATCCCACGGTCCCTCCACTTTCGGAATCATGATCACGTCGAGCTTGTTGCCGACGTGCTTGATGATCTCGCTGAGGTCGTCAAGAACCCACGGACTGTTCAGGGCGTTGATGCGCACCCACATCCCGGTGTCACCAAAGTCGTTGTCTTGCAGCAGCTCGATGAAGCCGGCGCGGGCGGCGTCCTTTGACTCGATCGGAATGGCGTCCTCGAGGTTGCCGCACATCACGTCACACTTGCGCGCCGTCTCCGGTGCCTTGGCACGGATTTTTTCAATATGCGGGGGAAAGAAATGGATCATTCGCTCCGGCCGTACCGGCAATTCACGCAGAGGTTGTGGCGCACCAATGGCGAGCGGCTTGTAGAAATGGACGGGGAGCTTCATGGCATTTTTCCTGGTAATCATTTGTTTGGCATACAAGAGCCGTCAGCGTCTTGCTGGCGAAAGCTTCAGGCCGGTCCGGCGACCACGCCGGCGTCATGGAGGCGGCCAACTTCCGCTTCGCTCATGCCGAGAACTTCGAGCAGAATCTGGTCCGTATGCTGGCCCAGAACCGGCGCCGGCGCCGCCGGCAGGCGGGGCGAGGCAGTAAAGTCGAGCGGCGTTGTGGGCATCAGGTAGGTGCCGACGCCGGGCTGCTCGGTCATCGTAAACATAGGATTGTCGATCGAGCAATCGGGATCGTTGGCCAAGGCCTCGCGCACGCTGCGATAGGGGCCCCAGGTCACGCGGTGTGCATCGAGGATCGCCGCCGTTTCGGCCAGCGTGCGTGCCTGGCACCATGCTTCGATCAATGCAGCGATCTGCTGGCGGGCGCGAAAGCGATTGCCTTCGTCGGCGAGGTCGAGGCCGAGGCGGATGCCGAGCGCGTCGAGCGGTTCCTTCAGGCCGGTCGCTTTGACCAGGCAGCGCCACTGCCTGCCGGTCAGCCCGACGATCATCAGGCGCTTGCCGTCCAGGGTCTCGAAGTCGCGACCAAAAGCGCCGTACAGATAGTTGCCCTGTTTGGGTCGATCGGTGTCGTTGACCATCACCTCGGCGATCATTCCGATGTTGCCGACCATCGCCAGCGCGACGTCCTTCAGCGCCAGGCGTACCAACTGTCCCTCGCCGGTCAGGCGCCGGTGCCGTTCAGCGGCGAGCATGCCGATTGCAATCATCTGGCCGCTGATGAAATCCCACGCCGGAAAGACATGGTTGACCACCTCCGGGGAAGTGGTCGGCCCGGTCATGAACGGCAGGCCGACCTGCGGGTTTACCGTGTAATCGACTTCGGAACTGCCGTCGCGCCGACCGGTCAGGTTGACCATGATCAGGTCCTGACGATGCGCTTTCAGCGCCGCGTAGCTCAGCCAGCCCTCGGCCGGGAAGTTGGTGCTGAACAGGCCGGCGTTGTCGCCGGGCGCGCAGATCAGCTGGGTCAGCAAGGCCTGTCCCCGGGGGTTGCGCAGATTTACCGCGATCGAACGCTTGCCCTTGTTCATGCCGGCCCAGAAAAGGCTCTGCTGCCCGTCACGGCTGAGTGGCCAGCGACCGTAATCGAGGCCCCCTCCGATGGGGTCGAAGCGAATGACGTCGGCGCCGAGTTGGGCCAGCGTCATGCCGCCTAGCGGCGCCGCGACGAAAGCGGATCCTTCGATGACCCGCAAGCCCTTGAGAATTCCGTCCATTCTGGTCAGCTATCCTGTTTGCGTCGCGTGCGACCGCAAACGAATGCGCCCGCTGCCCCACCGCTCGCCGACCGCAGTGCTTCCTTGATCGTCGACACGTCTCTCCCTACCATGCCCACTCCTCCCGACAGCAGAGCCAGAAAGCGACTCGATCCCTGCATCGCGGGTCATCCCCTTGTCAACGCAGAGCGCACAGTATATGGGAAAAGGGGCGTCCGGGCGCACAGATGCGACATTGTTGGCGGTGCCGTGCGAGCATCGTGCACCGGCTTGAGTTTGGCGGGGCGCTATGCTGTACTTGGCGGACGCCCGCGCGCGAAGCGCTCAACAGGATGAAATCAATGACGGATGCGGCAGCAGACTACTCGGCCTGGATCGGTCGCCGGGAAATAAGCGACGATGAACTGGCTCTGGCGCCGGCTTTGGCAGCGGCGGCGACGCTGGACGACACGCTGACGCATTTTGAGAAAGGCAGCCCGTTGCCGCCGCTGTGGCACTGGTTCTACTTCCTCCCGCGGGCGCCGCAGGCGCAGCTCGACGTCGATGGGCATCCGCAGCGTGGCGGCTTCATGCCGCCGATCCCCTATCCGCGCCGCATGTTCGCCGGTGCCCGGCTGCGTTTCCACCGGCCGCTGCTGATCGGTCAGCCGGCGCGGCGCGAGGCGCTGATTCGCGATATTCGACAGAAATCGGGACGTTCCGGATCGCTGGCCTTCGTTTCGCTGCTCTGCAGCTTCTATCAGGATGGCGTGTTGTGCATCGAGGAGGAGCAGGACATCGTTTATCGCGAGCCGGGCCCGGCGGTCGCTCGCCCGCGAGTGATCGACTGGCCGCCCGTGGACAACGCGACATGGTCGCGCATTGTGACGCCCGACCCGACGCTGCTGTTCCGCTTCTCGGCGCTGACTTTCAACGCCCATCGCATTCACTACGACCGGCCGTACGCGGTCGACGAGGAGGGCTATCCGGGGCTGGTGGTGCATGGCCCCCTGACTGCCGTCTTGCTGATGGAGCTGCTGCGCAAGAATGCACCACGACCGGTAGCCAGCTTCAGCTTCCGCGGCCTGGCGCCGCTGTTTGATCTGGCCCCCTTTCGCCTGCTGTGCTCCGGCAACGACGGCCGGATGTCTCTTGAGGCGCTGGCGCCCGACGGGGTGGCGGCAATGAGCGCCAGCGCGGATCTCATGCCGGCGTAGTTTCACCGTCATCTGCTCTGCACCCCAGGGAGCGGCAGCGGCCCATGAAGTTGCCGCCGTTCCGTTGCGTGGGCGGGTTACGGGCGCTTTCCGCTGATAATCAGAAGTCATCAAATTTGTTCGTATTATCGCGAACGGCCATGCCCGACAAAAAGCGATTAATAAGCAAATAACGACAGCGTGTCGCGTGCACAGCCGATGCCACGTCTGAAAGAAGTCATCGCGTCGTCGCAGGCCCGTGTTCGTAGGGGGCGGCGATCGGGAATCCACGGTTGCGACCTCGAGCAGTCGCGGTTTGTAGCGATTACTTCCGGGCGTCGTGGCTTGGAATAGGCGCTTGCACGTATTTATCGTAAGTACATTTTGTGCAAGGTGAGTAGTCGAGTGCGCTGCAGGGGCGGAATCACATGTGAATATCGTTGCAGCCGCAGAGAGCCGCCCACGCTCGGCCGGCACCGGGGTTGGCGCAGCGACAAGGCGTTGTGGTCGCCAATTGGCGCCGTTTCGGCTCTTTTGTCTTTAAACTTCTATAAGACTAAAGATATTGCTCTGCCGTCGTTCAGCGTGTTGCCTTGTGCCACAATCGCCGATAGAATCATTATCAGCAACGGGGAGTAATTGATCACTACAACCGCATAATGCTGTTGGATGTGTATTGTGCGCAATTAGGGAGGATAAGCATGAAACTCAGCCTCACCCATGACGAAATGGCTGCCTATTGTGGCGAGTTGCGCGCTTCAAATCAGGCGTTCGAGTCCCATTATCCGGCAGATTCCTTCGACCGGCAGCCGGTGCACACGGTTTATGGCGGGGCCAATTTGCTCAAGGCCGGGTTTGCCGCGAAGTTGGGTGAGGTGGCGCTCAAGACTCTGGAAACCTATGCGCCCAGCTACAGTGTTTTCGCTCGCGCGCTCGGTCTGCCGCGCGCCGATACCCTGCCAACGAACGCCATGGAACTGGCCAGTCTGACGCGGGCGCTGGAAGCGAATCCCGACCAGGTGCGCGAGACCAAGCAAGCGGCCTGGCTGGCTTTTACGGTTTACAAGCGGGTGGTGAAGAAGTTGCAGACTGAGCCGGTTGAGGACAACCGCATTGATTTCGAGGATGGCTACGGCAATCGCCCGGACGATGAAGAGGATGGCCATGCCGCCTCGGCGGCAGACGAGGTGGCGAAAGGGATGCGCGAGGGCCTGCTGCCACCGTTCATTGGTATTCGCGTGAAGACCTTTTCGGAAGAGTGCAAGCAACGCTCGATTCGCACCCTGGACATTTTCCTGACTCGCCTCGCCGAGCAGACGGGGGGCAAACTGCCGCCGAACTTCATCGTCACGCTGCCCAAGGTCACGACGCCCGGCCAGGTGTCGACCTGCGCGAGGATTCTCGAGAATCTCGAAGCCCGGCTGGGTTTTCCCAAAGAGTCGCTGAAGATGGAGATCATGATCGAAACGACGCAGGCGATCATCAATCACCAGGGCGAAAACACGGTGCCGCTACTGGTGGCCGCCGCAGGTAGCCGCTGCCGCTCGGCGATTTTCGGGACTTACGATTACACGGCGTCGTGCAACATCACCGCCGCACACCAGAACCACACCCATCCGGCCTGCGATTTTGCCCGCCATGTGATGCAGGTCAGCCTGGCCGGAACCGGCATCACGATCAGCGACGGCGCGACCACCAGTATGCCGATCGGGCCCCACAAGGCAGCCAAGGACGCGCTGCTGAGCGCCCAGAAGATGGACGAGAACCGCGTCGTCGTGCATGGCGCGTGGAAGCTTCATTACGACAACATCATGCATTCGCTGCGGCACGGCTACTATCAGGGATGGGACTTGAATCCCGGCCAGTTGCCGGTGCGCTACGCGGCGATGGACACCTTCTTCCTCAGCAGCCTGCAGGATGCCTCGGCGCGCCTGAACGCTTTTCTGAACAAGGCTGCACAGGCGACACTGGTGGGCAACACCTTTGACGATGCGGCGACGGGTCAGGGCCTGCTGAACTTTTTCCTGCGCGGAATGGCGTGCGGAGCGATCACCGAACAGGAAGTCCTGGCAACGGGAATTACGCTCGACGAGTTGCGCTCCCGGTCGTTTGTGCAGATTGTTAATAACCGGACCAGCAAGTAAGGGTTGCAAGATCCGATCGCGTACGAAGAAAGGGATGAGCCATGACTGAGGTCAACAGCGGGACGCAGGAAGCCGTTCAGCATCTGCAGGCAGCTGATGCACTGATCGAGAAATCGCTGCGCTGGATGAAGCAGCAATGCGCCGGTGGAAAGGGGGTCTCGAACGAGAAACTCGATGCCCATCAGATGGCCAGCTTCGACCTTGCGTGGTGCGCCGCAGAATCGACCGCCGCGCGCTTTGCCGCGGAATATGCCGACAAGGTTGCCGCGGCGGCGACGGGCGACGGCCCCTGCGTGGAACAGCGCATGGCCCTGGCCTTTTGTGCCGAGGCCTTGCAGAACATCCACAATCGTTTCTGGGCACGACCGCAGAGTTTCGGGGTGAACGCGGCCGACCTGGCCGCTTTCGCGTCAACCGCACTCGCCGGGTTTTGCCAGACGCAGCTGGATGCCGACAATCTCGCTGCTTTGGGCAGGGAGGTCGTGGCCCTGGATGGCGATAGCGGCGCCTATATGCTCGGCGACGACGCCCTGATGATGCAGGACGCCTTTCGCAAGCTGGCCAGCAACGTGGTCATGCCCCTAGCCGAGGACATTCATCGCCACGACCGCATCATCCCGCAGGAAATCCTCGATCCGCTGACCGAAATGGGCTGCTTCGGGCTGTCGATCCCCGAGCGCTACGGTGGCATCCAGAGCGACGATCATGAAGACAACATGGGCATGATCGTGGTCACCGAGGAGCTTTCACGCGGCTCGCTCGGCGCAGCGGGCAGCCTGATCACCCGTCCGGAAATCCTCAGTCGCGCGCTGCAGAAGGGGGGGACGGAAGAGCAGCGGCAGAAATGGTTGCCCCGGGTGGCGATGGGCGACCCCTTGTGCGCCATCGCCGTCACCGAACCGGATACCGGTTCGGACGTCGCGGCGATGCGCCTCAAGGCAAGCAAGTGTGAGGGTGGCTGGCTGCTCGATGGCGTCAAGACCTGGTGCACCATGGCCGGGAAGGCGGGCGTCCTCCTGGTTCTGGCCCGCTCCAACCCCGATCGCTCGCTTGGTCACAAAGGCCTGAGCATGTTCCTGGTCGAAAAGGACTCGTATGACGGCCATGATTTCGAGTATCGCCAGGCACAGGGTGGCGTACTGACCGGCCGGGCCATTTCGACCATCGGCTATCGCGGCATGCATTCCTACGAGGTCTTCTTCGACAGTGTCTTCGTCCCGGACGAAAACCTGGTCGGCGGGCCGGCCGGTGAAGGGAAAGGCTTCTACTTCACGATGGCCGGATTTGCCGGCGGGCGCATTCAGACGGCCGCACGGGCCATCGGTGTGATGCAGGCCGCTTTCGAACGCGCTGTTTCCTATGCTGGCGAGCGCAAGGCATTCGGCAAACCTATCGGCGAGTATCAACTGACGCTGGTCAAGCTGGCGCGCATGGCGACTCTGCTGACCGTTTCCCGCCAATTCACCTACGCCGTCGGGCGTTTGATGGACCAGGGTTCGGGACAGATGGAAGCGAGCATGGTGAAGCTCTTTACCTGCCGGACTGCGGAATGGCTGACCCGCGAAGCGGTGCAGATTCACGGTGGCATGGGTTATGCCGAGGAGTCGCCGGTCAGCCGTTACTTCCTGGATGCCCGTGTGCTGTCGATTTTCGAGGGCGCCGAAGAAACGCTGGCGCTCAAGGTCATCGCCCGCTCGCTGGTCGAAGCGGTGTAGTTCCGTCCACTTTCAGACTGCACGTAGTCACGCCAAAAGGAAGATCCCATGATGCAAGCGATTCGCTTTCGTGCGCAGGCAGAACTGGCTGGAAAAGTGAAAGTGAACCTGCAGCAAGTGCGCTATCCCCACTACGGCCGCTATCTGGAGGAGTTCGTACCGGGGCAGGTGTTTGTTCACCCGCGTGCCTTCACCTTCTTTCCTGCCCAGATGGAGGCCTTTGCCCGCACCTACATGCAGTGCAATCCCCTGTATCTCAACGACCAGTACGCCCGCTCCAGCGGCTTCGCCGGCCTGCTGGCTTCGCCGCAGATGGTGTTCAACGTCGTGCTCTCGCTGGGCGTGCAGAACGATTCGGAAAAGGCGATGGCCAATCTCGGCTATTACGATGCCCAGTACCTGCGGCCGGTCTATCCGATGGATACGATTCGCTCGCTGACCAAGGTCATCGAGCGCAAGGAGCGTGGCGCCGGCAAGCCGGGCATCGTTACCATCCGAACGCTGGGCATCAATCAGGACGACCAGGTCGTTCTGCAGTACGAGCGCAAGATCATGGTCGCCGGCCAGGGCGATCGTCCGCCGACGACGCCATTGCCGAAGGCGACGGCGATGGCGGCCTTCCCGTGGGTCGACGAGGCCGAGGTCGCCCTGCCGGATTTCCCGGAGTCGTTCGCTTCCGGCCTGACCGGCCCCAACTCCTACTTCGAGGACTTCGCCGTCGGCGAGATCATTGTCCATGCCAATGGCCGAACCATCACCGATGAACATCTATCGCTGACCTACGCGGTGGGCAATACGCATCCGCTGCACTTCGATCGCGTCTTCAGTTCCGGCCTCTCCGGAAAAATGAGCGGTGATCCGATCGTCTATGGCGGTCTGGTCTTCGCCTGGCTGGAAGGCCTGGCCAGTCGCGATGTCAGCGAGAACAGCGTTTGGGAGCTGGGTTTTACCGAGGGTTACCACACTCAGCCGTGCATCGGCGGTGATACCGTCGCCGCCCTGTCGCGCGTATTGGCTGCCGAAGATGCGCCGGGCGGGCTGGGCAGCAAGCTCGGTATCGTCACCTTTCAGTTGATCGGCGTCAAGAACCTCAGCGCCGCCAACGCCTTGGCCGAATACGGCGAGGACCTGTTCGGCAAGGAAAACGACAAGAAGGCGATGGACAAGGAGAAGATCGATGCGAAGATTTTTGAGATCGAGAGACGTCTCCTGATCAGGAAAAGGGGTTAGTCATGGATTCTCGCCAAACGAAACGCGATCGCCCCTGGTTGATGCGCACCTATAGTGGACACAGCTCGGCCAGGGCGTCGAACGCGCTCTATCGAACCAATCTGGCGAAAGGCCAGACCGGACTGTCGGTGGCCTTCGATCTGCCGACACAGACCGGCTACGACGCCGACAATCCGCTGGCGCGAGGCGAAGTCGGCAAGGTCGGGGTGCCGATCTCGCATATCGAGGACATGGATCAGCTGTTCGACCAGATCCCGCTCGATCAGATGAACACGGCGATGACCATCAATGCCACGGCGCCATGGCTATTGTCGTTGTATATCGGCCTGGCGCAACGACGGGGGATCGATCCCGGGCAGCTGAGCGGCACGACCCAGAACGACATCATCAAGGAATATCTGTCGCGCGGCACCTACATCTATCCGCCGGGTCCGTCGATGCGGTTGATCGCCGACACCATCACCTACACCATCAAGCACGTGCCCAAGTGGAATCCGACCAATATCTGCAGTTACCACTTGCAGGAGGCGGGGGCAACACCGGTCCAGGAGCTGGCCTATGCGTTGTGCGCGGCGATGGCGGTTCTGGACCGGGTCCAGGCGTCGGGAGAAATCAAGACGGACGAGTTTTCGCAGGTCGTCGAGCGCATCTCGTTCTTTGTCAACGCCGGTATCCGCTTCGTCGAGGAGTGCTGCAAGCTGCGCGCATTCGGCGAGATGTGGGACGAATTGACGCTGGGTCGCTACAGGGTCGACGATCCGAAGCTGCGCCGATTCCGCTACGGCGTGCAGGTGAACTCGCTGGGGCTTACCGAGCCGCAGCCGGAAAACAATGTGCAGAGAATCGTTCTGGAAATGCTGGCGGTGGTTCTTTCCAAAGGCGCGCGGGCGCGCGCAATCCAGCTTCCCGCCTGGAACGAGGCGATGGGGCTGCCGCGCCCCTGGGATCAGCAATGGGCGCTGCGCATGCAACAGGTGATGGCTTTCGAAACCGACCTTCTCGAGTACGAGGATATTCTCGACGGCTCGCCGGTGATTGCCGCCAAGGTCAAGCAACTGGTTGAGGGCGCCAGAAAGGAGATCGCCAATGTCGAAGCGCAGGGCGGGATCATTGCCGCGATCGAATCGGGCTACGTCAAGCGCGAACTGGTCGCCAGCCATATGCAGCGCTTGCGCGCCATCGAGTCGGGCGAACTGAAAATCATCGGCGTCAACTGCTTCCAGGAAAGCGCCGAATCGCCGCTGACTCTGGGCAGCGACGGTGGCATCATGAAGACCGATCCGTCCGCCGAGCGCGAGCAGATCGAACGGCTGCAGGCGCATCGGAAAAATCGCAACGACGCCGACGTACAGGCCGCCTTGCAGGGGCTCAGCGACGCCGCCAAGAGCGGTGAAAATATCATGCCCAGTTCGATTCGCTGCGCCATGGCGGGGGTCAGTACCGGCGAATGGGGCGATTCGCTGCGTGCCGTGTTCGGCGAGTTCAGGCCGCCGACGGGTATCGATATTGCCATCGACAACCGCGCCGTACTCGGCAAGAAGGATGAGGTCACCGAGTTGCGCGCCAGAGTCGCCAGTACCGGTGCGGCCGTGGGCCGTCCCTTGAAGCTATTGGTCGGCAAACCCGGGCTCGACGGACACTCCAACGGCGCCGAACAGGTTGCCGTCAAGGCCAGGGACGTCGGCTTCGAGGTGGTCTACGACGGCATACGGCTGACGCCGCAGGAGATCGCTCAGGCGGCCGAGGAGGAGGGCGTACATATGGTCGGCCTGTCGATTCTTTCGGGAAGTCATATGGAACTGGTGACTTCGGTTCTCGAGGAGCTGCGCGCGCGCGACCTGGCGACCGTTCCGGTGATCGCCGGTGGGATCATCCCGCAGGAGGACGCCAAGAAACTCGCCGCGCAGGGCGTCAGCGCCGTCTATACGCCCAAGGATTTCAATCTCAATACGATCATGGCCGACATGGTCGACGTGATCCGCGAAGCCAATGGTCTGGCGCGGCTGGGTCCGCTGCCCTGACCACCAGATGACCCCGGCAGCGCTTCCCGATCCCGAACAGTTGGCTTTACGCATCCTGCGCCGGGAGCGTGCGGCGGTGGCCCGAGGCTTGAATCTGCTCGACAACAAGTTGGCGGAAGCGCGCCAGTGCTCGGTACGCTTGCTGGCAGCGCTTTCCGGCGAGCATTCGCTGAATGGGGGCCATCTTATCGGTATCACCGGCCCGCCGGGCGCCGGCAAGTCGTCACTTGTCTCGGCGATGATTCGCGAATGGCGTCGCGCGGGCAGGACGGTCGGAGTGCTTGCCGTCGACCCGTCGAGTCGGCCCGAGTTGGGTGGCGGCGCCTTGCTTGGCGATCGAATTCGGATCAAGAACGCGGCGCACGACGAGGGCCTGTTCATTCGCTCGCTGGCCAATCGCAACCAGTTGGGTGGCGTGGCGACCGAGGTCTGGCCGATGAGCTGGTTGATGCTGGCCGCGTTCGATATCGTCGTCGTCGAGACGGTTGGCGTTGGGCAAACGGAAATCGATATTGCCGAGATCGGCGATACCGTCTGTTATGTGGCGCAGCCGGCCTCGGGGGATACGATCCAGTATCTGAAGTCGGGAATCATCGAGATTCCGGATATTTTCGCCGTCAATAAGTCCGACCTTGGCGCTGCGGCGTACAAGACGGCCGGCGAAATTGGCCGCAGCGCTTCCCGGCAGGATCGCCGGGACGATTGGGATTATCCCGTGTGCCTGGTGAGCGCGACGATGAATACGGGGATCACCGAGCTGCATGGGAATTTTGATAGACACCGAAGCTTTCTCGCGCATGCGGGCCTGCTGCAAAAGTTGCGCACCCGCCACCAGAGCGCCTGGGTAGTGCGTGTGTTGAAAGAGGAATTCGGGACTTTTGGCGTCGAGCTTATCGGTGGCTATGCTGAAATCGGCAAGCGCCTGGAGGCGCAGTATGGCAATCAATTCGAAGAATGCGAGCGAATGCGGCAGCAGATTATTTCCAGATTCAAGTCGTCAGATTGATCGAGTAGTTCAACCAACGAAGGAGCATCCTGATGAGCAAGAAACTCTATGAAATAGGTGATATGCCTCCCCTGGGCGAAGTTCCGGAACAAATGCACGCCTGGCTGATTCGCGCCGAGCGCTTTGGCCAGCCAACGGCGGCGTTTCAGAAGGAAGTGGTGACGACGCCGTCGATTGCCGACGATGAGGTTCTCGTTTACGTGATGGCGGCAGGAATCAACTACAACAACGTCTGGGCGGGAATGGGAGTTCCCGTCAATGTGATCGGCGCTCGCAACAAGGCTGGCGAAACGGAGGACTTCCACATCGGCGGCAGTGATGCATCCGGAATCGTCTACGCGGTGGGAAAGGACGTGACCAACGTCAAGGTGGGCGACGAGGTGGTCATGCATTGCGGCATCTATGACCGCAGCTGCCCGTGGGTCAAGAAAGGCGGCGATCCGATGTACTCGCCTTCCTTCAAGATCTGGGGTTACGAGACCAATTGGGGCAGCTTTGCCCAATTCACGAAAGTGCAGGCGCAGCAGTGCATGCCCAAGCCAAAGCACATGAACTGGGAAGAGGCCGCTGCCTATACCCTGGTCGCGGCAACTGCCTGGCGGATGCTGCACGGCTGGGAAAGCAGTTCAGTCAAGAAGGGCGACGTGGCCTTGATCTGGGGTGGCGCGGGAGGCCTGGGCTCGATGGCCATTCAGATCGCCAAGGCGGTCGGCGCGACTTCGGTGGCCATCGTCTCGGGCGAGGACAAGTTCGACTACTGCACGAAGTTGGGCGCCAAAGGCTGCATCAACCGCAATGACTTCGATCACTGGGGCATGCTGCCGCACTGGAAGGACAGCGCCGGCTACGCCAAGTGGCTGAAGGGAGTGCGCGGCTTCGGCGCGAAGATCTGGGAAGTGCTGGGTGAGAAGAGGGCGCCGAACATCGTCTTCGAGCATCCCGGCGAAACGACCATTCCGACGTCGATTTTCGTTTGCGAAACCGGTGGCATGGTGGTGGTCTGCGCCGGTACCACTGGTTACAATGCGACGGTCGATTTGCGCTATCTGTGGATGCGGCAGAAGCGTTTGCAGGGTTCGCACTTCGCCAATACCGTGCAGTGCAACGAGATGAACGAGTTGGCACTGAGCGGGCAACTTGATCCCTGTATGTCGCGGGCGTTCACCTATGAAGAACTGCCGATTGCCCATCAGCTGATGGCCGACAACAAACACCCGCACGGCAACATGTCGGTGCTCGTCGGTGCCGCCGAGTTCGGTCTCGGGGCCAGCGGCAAGCCGGCAGTGGCGATGGTCCATCCGACGCTGCCCAAGGGCGACGTGCACACCTCGCCGGCGCCTTACCCGATGTCCACCCCGCTGCCTGGCATTGCCGAGGGCGAGCCGATCACCATTGCCGACGACGGCAGCAAGGTTCGCGACTTGATGCATCGTGGCATTATTTCCTGCGCGCCGGACGAGACTGTCGGAGCGGTGGCCAAGATCATGGTCGGCAACGAGATTCATGCGGTGGTGGTCATGGATGCGCAGGGCGCTGCCGTCGGCGTCGTGTCGCAGACGGATATGGTGCTCGCGCGGCAGGGCCGGACTCCGGACCAGGCACGCTCGCTGCGGGCCAGCGAAGTCATGACTCCGGGTTGCGCGACCTGCGATGCCGATATGCTCCTGAGCGACGCTGTCAGCCTGATGACCGGCCGGCGCATGCATCGTCTGGTGGTCACCGAGAAGGGTCAGCCGGTCGGGGTCATTTCGATGACCGACGTGGTGCGCAAGATCATCGGCGACTAGTGGATGGTCGGTCGTCAGTAGTCAGCAGCCACGGCTGGGCGCCAGCTCGATCCACCCCGGCGCCTGGCCTCGTCTCTCCCTGCCCAGGCAGGGAAATCGGCAAAGACCCTTCTCGTCCTTGGCGACGGGGAGGGGCTTTTCCCTGCAACGACGGAGGGGTTCCAACGTGCGAGCCATCGTCTGCCATGAACTGACCGGTCCTGCCTCCTTGCGCCTTGAGGAGCTTGCCGAACCTCGCCCCGGTCCTGGTCAGGTGCGCATCGGCGTGCGCGCCTGCGGCGTGAATTTTGCCGATAGCCTGATTACCCGCGGCCAGTATCAGAAGCAGCCACAGCTTCCCTTCAGTCCGGGCTTTGAAGTATCCGGCGAGGTGCTGGAATTGGCTGCCGGTGTGGAAGGTGTCGCCCGTGGCGATCGGGTCCTGGCCATGACGCCGTGTGGCGGTTACGCCGAGCAGGTCGTCGCCGATGCGAACCGCTGCCTGCAGATCCCCGCGGAAATGTCCTGGGAGCATGCGGCGGCGTTCCCGGTGGTGTTTGGCACGTCGCATATCGCCCTGTGGCGTCGGGCACGCCTGCAGTCCGGCGAGACTCTGGTGGTGCATGGCGCCTCGGGCGGCGTTGGCTTGACCGCCGTCGCCATTGGCAAGCAATTGGGCGCGACGGTCATTGCCACCGCGAGCAGCCCGGAAAAACTCGCGCTGGCTGCTGCGCACGGCGCCGATCACCTGCTTGATTCCAGCTGTGAGGATGTTCGCGAGCGGATCAGGGAACTGACGGCCGGTCGCGGTGCAGACGTGGTCTACGATCCGGTCGGTGGTGAGCTATTTACCGCCTCGCTGCGCAGCATGGCTCTTGAAGGACGCATCCTGGTCATCGGTTTTGCCGGTGGAGGCGTGCCGCAGATTCCCGCAAATCACCTGCTCGTCAAGAATGTGGACGTCATCGGCGTCAACTGGCCGGCTTATGCCGAGCTCAATCCACGGGTGATGACCGAGAGTCTTCAGACGCTTGTTCGCTGGTATGTCGAAGGCGCCATCAAGCCGCATGTCTCGGCAAGCTATCCGCTGGAAGAGGCGCTTGCGGCGCTCGATCAGGTGGTGACCAGAAAATCGACGGGCAAGGTCGTTATCACGACCGCGTGAGCTGCGCCGCCCTTCGCGGAAGTCACAATCCTCGAGAGATATGACGATGGAGGCTGCGGTTTGACCAAGGTTCGCGTATCAAGGATACTCGTTTTCGTGTCATCAATATTCCCCTTCCTCGCCACATTCCCGTCCGAGCTGTCGGGAATGCGCGAAGAAACTCACTGGCGCGGGCGATAGCAAGCGCCATTTTCCCTGGGCACGGCGTCACCGTGCTGATAATCACCCTGAAAGGCCTGTCATGAATCCCCAGAACGGTTACGATATTGAAGACCTGTCCGTCGGCATGAGCGCAGAAATCGCCAAAACGATTACTGATGCCGACCTGGTCCTGTTTGCCGGCGTGTCCACCGACGTCAATGCCGTGCATATGGACGAAGATTTTGCGCGCACGACGATGTTTGGCGGCCGTATCGCGCACGGCATGTTGTCGGCCAGCCTGATCTCCGCGGTGCTTGGCAATCGCCTGCCCGGCCCCGGCTGTATTTACATGAGCCAGTCCCTGCGTTTCCGCGCGCCGGTGCGTCCCGGTGATACGGTGCACGCCAAGGTGACCGTCAAGGAAGTTTTCGCCGACAAGGGCCGGGTGGCGCTCGAGACTGTGTGCACGGTGGGCGACAAGGTGGTCATCGACGGCGATGCGATGTTGATGCCCACCTCACGCAGCAAGCGCGAAGCGGCCGGCAAGTAAGTCGTCTGGCGGCGCCGGATGCCTGGTATGGCGCGCTGGCGAACTGCCTGCGGGTCCTTACCAGTACTTCTCGAAAGCCATCTGCCCGGTCACTCCGCGACGACCGGTGGCAAAGCCGCGCTTGCTCAGCAATTGCCGCAGTGTAAGCGCCATAGCCGGGTTGCCGCAGATCATCAGGCGCGACGTTTCGACACGGAGCGGCGTGCCCGCGGCTTCCTCGAGGTGCCCGTCTGCGAAAAGCTCCGGGATGCGCGTGGAAAGAGTCGTCGCGCCCGCTTCACGCGTGACCACGGGAAGATAGGTCATTCTCGCCCTGCCGCGGGCGGAAGTGTCGTCGGCGGCCAGCGCGTCAAGTTCCTCGCGATACGCAAGTTCAGCCGATCGGCGCACGCTATGGACGACGATCAGCCGCTCGAAGGCGCGCCAGACGGCGGCATCGCGGACGATGGAAACGAATGGCCCAATTCCGGTTCCGGTGGCCAGCATCCAGAGCTGGCGACCGGCGGCCAGCTGCGCGGTGGTCAGAAAACCGAAGCTGGAGCGCTCGACATCGATCGCATCGCCCACGCGCAGCCGTTCGAGGGGGCCTGAAAAGGCGCCTCCAGGGACCAGTACGGCGAGGAACTCGAGGCTGTCGTCGGCAATTGCCGAGACCATCGAAAAGGGTCGCCAAACGATACCGCCGTCGGTGCTGAGGCCGAGCCGCGCGTATTGTCCCGGCGTGAACCGGAAGCCTTCGTCGCGAGAGGTGCGAAACGAGAGCAAGGTCGGCGTCCAGTAGCGCACTTCCAGTACCCGTTCTGTGGTCCATTTCTGCGTGTCGGCGGCCGCGGGACGGATCGGTGTTTGCGGGTCTAGGGACAGGTTCATGGCGTACCTCCGGGAGCTTCCACCTCAGGCGACAACGACTCTTGCGGCGACCGACGCCGCCGGTCGCCGCTTCGTCATCGCTCGGATCTCGATTCGGCGTGCCGCGTGACGCGGGCCTGACTGCGCGCTCACAGGCTATGGCATCGCTGAAGATACAGAGTTCATGCGACTTCGGTGGCGAACTTTCAAGCTCATCTTCCGGCCATATCGCTTACAGGTCGCCGCAGTCACTGCCGATCCTCGGGTCGAAGTCCCTTTCCAGCTGCGGTAATGGTCGAGGGTTGAGAAATGGCTAATCAGAGCGGTGCCATGCTTTTCGCAATGCTTCTCGGTGTGCTGCTTGCCGCAGCGGTGGCCTGGGGGGTGGCCGGTGCCTATCGGCGGCACATGCTTGCACTGATGCGCAAGGCCGCGCCCCCGGACGCAGCACATGCGATGTTCACCGAGCGGGGGACGTTGCCGGCGCGGCACCCGCCAGCACGGCTCGATCTCGCTGCCAATCGGCGTGCCGCACTGCGCTTCCTGCTGCTGCTTTCCACGCTCAGTCTGCTGATCGGCGTCAGCCAGTCGTGGCTGGCCCTGCTTTTCGTCTACGATCGCGGCGGCGCCTTCTCGCTGAATCGCTTGCTGGTGCTGGGCGCCGTCTATGCGTGGCCAATGGTCATGGGCTGGGGGCTGGTGCTGCGCTGGTCGTGGGCGAGGGTGGTCGCCGGCATTGCCGCGTACATGCTGGCTATGAGCGTGCTGGTGATGTTGACGTCGAACGCGGCGCAGACGATTGCCGGCGTCGGTGCCTGGCTTGCCGGGGTGGTCGCCATCCCCATGCTGGTGACCCTGGCCATTGCTGCCAGTGGACGGATTCGGGCCGTTGCTCCCTACCTGCTGCCGTTCTTTCTCCTGCTTTCCGGCGCGTCGGTTGCCGCCGTGCAGGCGCTGGCGATCGGCGTCGAATCCGCGCCCGCCTGGCTGACCGGCATGGTCGAAATTGTCGGGGCCTGGGGAACGCTGCTCACTTTCGTCCTCGCGCCGTGGCTACTGCTCGCCTGGCCGGTGTATGCCCTGGGCCGCTGGCTGGCGCGTGCCTACCGGGGAAAGCGCTTTTCAGATCTCGGCTACCTCTTCGCCGCCTATTGGTTCGTCATCCTGGCCGCCAGTGCTCTACCCGCCCTGCAGACTGTCGGCCTGGTCGGGCTGACGCAGCTGTTGCCCTGGCTATGGCTGCCGATCGCCTGGCGCGTGCTGCCGCGCTGGCTGGCGCAAGCGGCGCCACCCTCGCCACCGACGCTGCTGGTGCTGCGCGTCTTTCAGCGCGACGCGCAGGTCGAGCGCCTCTTCGACCGCATCGTCGAACGCTGGCGGCTGAGCGGCAACACGCTTCTCATCGCCGGCACCGACCTGATCAGCCGCACGCTGGATCCGGATGACCTCTTCGCCTTCCTCAATGGCCAGTTGGCCGGCCGCTTCATCGCCAGCGAAGCGGAGATTCCCGTGCGCCTGGCGGGCCTGGACCTGCAACCCGATCCCGATGGCCGTTACCGGGTCAACGAATGCTATTGCTTCGACAGTACCTGGCAGCCCGCGCTGCGCGCGCTGGTGCAGGCCAGCGACGTGGTGTTGATGGACCTGCGCGGCTTCACGCCGGAAAACCAGGGCTGCCGCTTCGAACTGCGCGTGCTCGCCGCGGCTTCCCACCTGCGCCGAGTGCTGCTCCTGCACGATGGCCAGACCGCCGGCGCGGCGGCGGCGGCCGAATTCGCCGCTGCGCCGGCCGATCGTTTCGTCTGGCTGGAGGCCGGCCGTTTGAACAGCCGCAAGACCGGCGAGGTGCTGGCGGCCCTATTCGGCGCCGCTCCGCCGCCACTCAGCCACCACTCAGCGCCTGCACGATGATCAATTCGCCGCTCGCGGGCAGCGGCTGCGCGAGGTCGCGTAGCTGCTCGCCGTTGAGGAAGAAGCGGATGTGCCGTCGTATTTCCTGCTGCTCGTCGATCATGCGGAAGCGAATCCCCGGGTAGCGGCGCTCGAGGTCGGCGAGCACGGCGGCCAGCGTCGCACCGCCGGCCTCGACCTCGCCGTGTCCGGTGTACGAGCGCAATGCGCTGGGGATCAAGACTTTCACGGGTGCTCGGCCCTACGCCAGGAGTGCGCTTTCGACGGCGTAGATTTCCGGCAGGTGGCGGGCGATGCATTGCCAGTGCAGTCCTTCGTCGCGGCTCATCCACAGCTCGCCGCTGGTGGTCCCGAAGTAGAGGCCCACCGGGTCGAGGCCGTCGGCGCTCATCGCCTGGCGCTTGACGGTCCACCACGCCTGGCTGCTCGGCAGGCCGGCATCGAGACGTCGCCAGCTCTGGCCACCGTCGCGTGTCGCATAGACCGCCGGCTTGCCGTCCGGACTGGTGCGCGGCCAGACCGAGGTGCCGTCCATCGGGAAGACCCAGGCGGTGTCGGCATCGCGCGGGTGTACGACGAGCGGAAAGCCGACGTCGCCGACCTCTGCCGGCAGGTTCCTGCCAATGTCCAGCCATTGCTCGGACGGTCGGTCGAGGCGGAAGACGCCGCAGTGGTTCTGCTGATAGAGGCGGTCCGGCTGGCTCGGGCAAAGGCGGACGCAATGCGGGTCGTGGAAGGTCGGGTCGGCGCGATCGAAGCCTTCGACGACCTTGAGCTGGTCGAGCAGCGGCTTGAAACTGAGGCCTCCGTCGACGCTCTCGTGCACGCCGCCACCCGACATCGCCAGGTAGAGGTGCGCGGCGTCGCGCGGGTCGACGATGATCGAGTGCAGCTTTGGCCCGTCGGGAGTGCCGTCCTGTACGCTACCCATCCACCGCCGGTATTGCGGGTCGTCGTTGATGCACGAGAACGGCGCCCAGCTGACGCCGCCGTCCCGTGAACGGAACAGTCCCTGCGGCGAGGTGCCGGCGTACCAGACCTCGGGCTGGTCAGGATTTCCCGGCGTCAGCCAGAAAGTGTGATCGACCGTGCGCCCGGGAAGCCCTTCACCATCCTTCGCTGCGGAAGCGAAAGCTGGCGGGTGCCTCGCTTCGCTCCAGCTGCGCCCGAGGTCGGTCGAGCGGAAGATCGTCGGACCGAGGTGGCCGGTCTTGGCCGCCGCGAGCAGCGTCCTCCCGTCGCGCGGGTCGAGCACCAGGTGGCTGATGATGTGGCCGAGGAAATGCGGGCCGTCGACTCGCCAGCGTTCGCGGGCGGCGTCGGAGTGATAGAGCCAGGCGCCCTTGCGCGTGGCGACGAGCAGGACCACCGCGCGCTCGCCGGGCGCAGAGGCGGCCGGCTCGTCGGCGGGAGTTGAGAGGGCGGTGTTGTCATGGGTCATTGGCGATCACTCCTGGTTGGCTGTTGCGGCCGGCGGCCGCCATTCGTTCAGCGCGAGAACGTCGTCTGCGAGGCGGACTCACGGCTCGAAAACCCCGCTGGCAGCGGCTCTGCCGAGAGCAGCGCGGCGACGATTGCCTGGCGACTGCGCGCGTTCTGGAAGTACGAAAAATGGTCAACTTCCTGGCCACGGTCGACAAACTCCGCGCCGCTCGCCGCGCGCCGCACGCCGCCGCGCGCCGACTCGAGGCTGACAATGCGGTCGTTGTCGGCATGGCCGAAAGCCACCGCCGTCGTCGCCGCGCCGACCAGGCGAGAGAGCAGTCCGCCGGCCTCGGTGACGCCGCCGATGACCGTCAGCGGCGCCGCGCTGACCACGTCCGGGCGGTTGAGCATCTGGACCAGTGGAGAACCCGGGTCCTGGACCGCGAAACCGGGGGTCACTTCCGGATCCTGCAGGGCCTGGAACACCGACGACAGGGCGCTGCCGGCCAGGCCGGCCAGCGGACTGAGCAGGCTCATCGCCCCGCGCATGGCCGCCAAGGCCTGCGCCGGCGTTTCGCTGAAAATGCGCGTGCCGCGAGCCGGACAGGCGACGCGCACGAAACGCTCGACGCGGAAGCGTTTGTCGGCGAATACGCTCGACAACTGCTCGAGCATGGCGCGCTCGGCGGCGCCGACGGTCCCTCCCTGGAACAGCGCGAGGTCGCGCTCGTCGAACGCCGGCTGGCCGTCGACGCGCAGCCCGCGCGCAAACAACTCGCCAATCAGGCCGCCGGCGCTGTGGGTCAGGAAATGCAGGGTGGCGCCTGCAGGGAGCGCCAGCGCGAGTTGCAGCGCGTTGTGGATCGGGCTGTGGCTGACGGCGTGGTGCTCGAAGGCATACACGCGTTCGCCGTAGGACCGCAACAGCGCCCGGCGTTGCACGTCCGCGGGCGGTTGCCACAAGGCGCCGAAGGTCGCCTCGCTATTCGTCGCCAGGCTGTGCACCAGGATCAGCAAGGGTGCCGACCCGCGTGGCGTGAGGAAAGCGCGCAGCGCGAAATCGCCGTGCAGCGATACCTCGAACAGCCCGGGTCGGGGTACGTTCTTTTCCAGCTGCCGGCACAAGCGCGTACGGAAACCGGTGGCCAGCGAATCGAGCACCCCGGCGTCGCCGGCGCGCGCCGCCGCAGACCCTGGCGTTTCGCCGGCATCGACCGCTCCCGGCAGGCGAAAGGCGGCGATGTGCTCGACGATGCGGCGCAGGCTGTGGTCGTCGAGCGCCTCCGGGCCGGGCAGGGTGACCACCTCATCAGGCTGCATGCCCGCCACGTCATCCCGAACGCCTGTGTCGGCGGGCACGACGAGCAGCAGCGCCCTGCCGAGGCGGCGCGCGAGCGCGAGTTGGGCGTTCAGCGCTTCCAACTTGCTGCGGCGCCAGACTCCGACCACGATCAACAGTTCACAGCGGCCGATGGCCTCGCGCAGCCCATCCATTGCATCCACCGCATACTCCGCGAGCACGGCAGACGATGCCCGTGGCCGACCCTCGGTCGTGTCCTCGACCTGCGGCAGGACCCGCCACGGTCCGAGCTGCTTCACCAGATGCGCGTGGAGCTCTGCAGCGACCGCGGGCAGGCGCGCGTCGGCGACGATCACGCAGGCTCGCCAACGCCCGGCGGCGAGTGATGCGGCGGCGGCGAGCGCAGCAGCGACGGGTACCGCCAGAAACTCGCCGTCCAGGCGCGGCAATGCTTTCTTGCTCATCGCAGGTGCGCGGCTCGCCGGGAAGAGCAGTGCCCAGTGGTCGACCGCGCCCGCCGGCATCACCAGTCCGCCCTGGCTGCGCAAGCGCGATTCGACGGAATCCCGAGAACGCTGGTCGACCTCCTCCGAGTAGAATTTTCCGTGCACCGCGCGCAGCGCGCTGTACTCGAAGCGGCCCGGATGCGGCCAGCTGATGGCGGGCTGCAAGTCCGGGGCCTTGCCCGGCAGCGATGGATCGAGCAGGCGCGCGCTGGCGTCGAGGGCGACCCAGGGCAGCTTGTCGACGCCCAGGCTGTAGCGGTCCAGGCGCAAAACCGTAGCGCCGACACGCACGTCTTTCTCGCTGAAGTCGATGCGCCCGACGCGCAGCGCGCGAGTGCTGCGGCCTTGGCCATCAAGCAGGTCAAGCGCTTCGCCGTCAGGCCCGTCGTCGGGCCAGGCGATCGCCAGGTCGTGCGCGACGAGAGCCACGTTGGGCGCCGGGCGCGCCTCGCCGCTGGACTTTTCTGCGCGCGCGGAGAGCGCCAGCACGCTGCGGGAAAGTGCCTGCTCGACGGAACCGGTGACGCGCAAGGCGTACTCGTCACCGGCCAGCGTGCGCAGCACAACGCCGTTGCTGCTCTGCAGCGCGGCGGCGTCGAGGGGTACGGACGGGGCACCAGCGGCGGCAGCGAAGGCCACAGCACGAACCGTGCCCGATGGGTCGACCAGCTGCAGCCATAGTGGCGTGGTGTCCGGCAGGCGCAGGCGATGGCGGGCGTTGCTGGCCACCGTCGCTTCATGAAAGGCGAGCTCGAAGCTGCCGTCGTCGCCGTGCTTCAGCTCGATGGCCAGTTCGCGTGCCGGGCGCTTGCGGGCGCGCAGCAACCAGCCGATATCGATCGGAAAGGCGGGCGCGCTGGTCTCGCCCGGCGGCAGCATCCAGCTCGCGCCTTGCAGACGCGCGGCGCTGGCGAAGGCCAGCTGCCGTGCAGCGTCGGTGCCACGCAGCGCCGACGAGAAACGTCCCCAGGCGTGTGCCGCCCAGATCGCGACATCGTCGGCTGCCGCGTCGCTGCCGGCGAGTGCCTTCAGCGCCGGGCGCAAGGCAAGCTCTACCGCGTGTTCAGCGAGCGGCTGCCCCGGCGCCTGTTCGAGCTCGATACGCAGCAGTTGCTCCTCGAGACGCAGGGTCGCCGGGTAGTGCGCGTGCGCAGCCTCGACCAGCGCGACTGCCGCGCCGAGCACGGCCGGCCCCTGCTCGCGCAGACCGGCGCGCAGCTCGGGCAGCAACGCGCTCTCGAGAACGATGCCGTCGGCGCCGCGTGACGCCACCAGCGGACCGAACCACAGCGCCGCCTCCAGCTC
>JEMY01000018.1:0-204 GCA_000585075.1 Candidatus Accumulibacter regalis
GGCCCCAGGGCGAGGTCGTACAGGCGGCGGCCGTTTTCCGAAACGTAGTAGTACTGGCGTTTGGGAATGGCGGTCGCGAATCTCGATTTGCCGGGCGTTGAGGCCCATGCGGCGATACAGCGCCGCCGTGTCCTCGTCGCGGGCGTAGATGTTGGGCAGGAAAACCTTGGTCGCCGTCGATTCGACGATCACGTCCAGGATCCC
>JEMY01000018.1:395-843 GCA_000585075.1 Candidatus Accumulibacter regalis
ATTCGCCGGAACAGATACAGCAGCACCGGCAGCGCGTACTTCTCGCCCAGGTTCATCAACTCCTCGATCTCGAAGACCGTGAAGTCGGAGAGCGACAAGCCATCTTCCTCGGCGTCGAGCAGGTGTCCCATCGCGCCATCGACCGTGTATTGCCGGATGGCGTCGCGGATCGCCTCGTCCTGGATGGTGACCGAGAACTCGGAGAGGGTGCGGCCACCACTGGAATGCAGACTGAGGATCGCATTGCCGATTTCGTTGCGCTGCGCGGCCGATGCAGGATGGTGTCGATCCACTCCATCGCCCAGGCACGATCCCCCTTGGTTTCCAGGAACTGCAGGGGGCAGAAGGCCAGCTGTTCATCGTCGGCGGCCACCGTGAAATGCTTGCCGCTGCTGCCCCCGGTCTGGGCGCGGATCGCAGCGGCGAGCGGGTACATCGACATGCCCTT
>JEMY01000018.1:900-74912 GCA_000585075.1 Candidatus Accumulibacter regalis
ATCCCGGCGTAGCGGCGCAGCTGTGCGGCGATGATGCCCAGGTGCGTCGATTTGCCGGCGCCTGTCGGGCCGAACATGAAAGTATGGCCGACGTCGCGCACGTGTAGGTTCAGGCGAAACGGTGTCGCGCCATGTGTCACGCAGTGCATCAAGGCCGGCGCCAGTGGCGGGTACATCGGGCACGGTGCGCCGTTGCTGCCCGTCCAGATCGTGCTCGTCGGCAGGTCCAGATCGTGCTCGTCGGCAGCAGGTCGGCCAGGTTCATGGTGTTGATGAGTGGCCGGCGAACGTTCTCGACGCCATGCCCGGGCAAGCTGCCGAGATAGGCGTCCATGGTGTTGATGGTCTCGATGCGAGCCGCGAAGCCGAGACGGTTGATCGCCTTTTCTACCTGGCGTGCAGACGCTTCAAGACGGGTGCGATCCTCGTCCATGAGCACGACGACGCTGGTGTAATAGCCCTGGGCGACCAGGCCCCTATTGACTTCGGCGATGGCCGCTTCGGCATCGGCGACCATCGAGATCGCATCCTGATCGATAGACCCGGTGTTGGTGTTGAACACCTGGTCGAAAAAGCCGCGAATCTTCTGCCGCCACTTCTTGCGGAACTTGTCGAGGTGCCGCACCGCCTCGTGCGTGTCCATGAAGATGAAACGCGACGACCAACGGTATTCGCAAGGCAGCTCGCCCAGGGCCGTCAAGATGCCCGGCGTGGACTCCAGGGGGAAGCCTTCGATGGCGACCGTCTGGATGAACTGGCGGCCGACCTTGGGCACCACGCCGGTCCACATTTCCTGTCCGCCAATGAGCGCGTCCAGGTACATCGGATTGGTCGGCAACTGCAGCGGATGATTCCAAAACATCCCGATCCACCGCGGGCGGCGCCGATCGGGACGCTATCCAGAACCATTCTACGGATGCAAAGAATGCAGGTCTCGAAAAAGTTTTCCACAGAAATCGACGCGTACCGACGCCGTGCAGCGAACTCCAGGATCGGAAAACAAGAACCCGCCAGCCAAGAGAGAAACAACAATCTCGACGGCCTGACCCGGAGATGGTGAGGGTAGTCGTCGAAAACCCGGTTGCCAAAACGGCGGTGCAGAAGATCGGCGAGGCCAGGGCGCTCGATACCTACGCAACGCACGCCTGAATTGAAGGGTTCGTGACCATGAAAAACTTGTTGGGTAGGGAGTGGTGCGGCGGAAAAACGCCGGCCGTCGAGACGAGCGCTGACCAACCAGGACTACAGGTAAGACAGTCGCGCCCCGCCCGTATGGCCAATACGTAACCGACTGGCCGCCACGAGGAGTCCTGTCGCCGGCGCGGAAACGTTGGCCTCGGGGTAGAACAGCAAGGCATCCTCGAGCCTCTGAAGGAATTGTTTTTTGAAGTCCAGCAAGCCGCGAAGCGAGTCGCCGTAGTCGGAACCGAACTGAAGCTTCAATGACTGCCAGGGGATGAGGACGCTCCGACGCTGGGTGACACGCAGGACAAAGATGCGGTAGAGCAGCCAGGAATAGATGCCATAGCCAAGGGCGACCTGGAGAGGGCGTGCAGCACGCGCATGTCGATCGGCACCGGCGACTCGGTAACATTGCGAAAAAAAGCCTCCGATAGCTTGAGGCTGCTTGCCCACGAAATCCGATCATCCGACCGCTGGGGATCCCGGAAAACGAATGCTTGATCAGCGAGCAGCATGTCTTTGAGGCCGCACCTCTCGGATCGGCGACGATCGATAGTGACACGGGTCCGCTCGTCCGTTCGAAGCTGGACACCCCGGGGTCGCTATGTGGCAAGGTGGTCTGAACCAGGGCCTGCCCCAGGAACGCGAACGAACCCACATCGACCCTGGCAGCGCCGATGTCCGAAGCCAGGGCAATCAGCTTCCCACCGCGCGAGACGCCGGTCAGCAAGCGTGTCCCCTTGGCCGGTCGCGCGTGCCGAAGGCTTGTGGTGATCGAATACCGGGAGAGACGAGAAGGAGGCGGGCGGGCATGCCGGAATTTCTAGCACCCAGGCTTTTGCGGAGGCGGGGGAAAAGCGCCCAACAGGGTCACGTTTCGGACGTCGGTGCGGACGACTTCAGATGGCGCGGGTGGTCGGTGGCAACCAGAGAAGGCGATCATTGGGCGATGACTCCCGCAGCCGGCGATGGCCAAGGTCTCTGGTTTGCTGCTCGAACATCTCTTTCAGCCGGGCTTGCCGCAGTGCTCTGACGTCGCGGATTTACGCTGTCATCGGTAGTTCATGCCCCCTCTCAAAGATAAGGATTGGTCACCCCACCAATCCTTATCAGAAATTCGCCAAAACGCCGTAGCCCGGCCACCCTGGCACGCGACCCATTGCGGACGCCAAGAGCACTTCCCGGCCATCAAGGACGGCCAATTCGCCGATCTGGAGTACTTCACGGCCTCGCAGGGTGTCGACCAGGGGGCAATTCGAGGGCGACGCGTAGGCTTTTTCTTCCATAAGGCTGCGCCCAGCCTCCCCTTGCGACCGCGAGGCATCTTTTTCGATCACATTTTGAAGCCGTGGCCAGATCAACGACGCAAGAAGCGCAGCGTTTGCGGAAAGCCTCGATCACCTGGCTTGGCATTGCCCTCTGCCGGTGTCGTTACAGGACGAAAGCCGGCCGCTCGGCTCGGCCATCTCGCAGACCTCTCCACCCGAGTCACTATGCCGGGCAAGGTACAGACGCAGCCTCGGCCTCCGGCGCTCCCTTTGGAGGGAGAACTGATTGGCGCATCTTTTGTTGCGGGTTGTTTGGTAGGCCTGATTTCCTACAATTTATTCTTTATATTTTTCAGGACCTTAATGTACTTTACTGGCGGAAGCGGTGAGATTCGAACTCACGGACGGTTGCCCGTCGCTAGTTTTCAAGACTAGTGCAATCGACCACTCTGCCACACTTCCTGCAAGCTCACCGTCGGTGTTCGCCACCTGCCGCAACGGCGGGGCGAATGATAGCACGGCGCCGCGCCCCGGACGCGCCACAGTCTACCTGCCAACGACGCTTGCAACCCGGCACCAGACAGCAATAGTGATTGAAACTTTTCACGTAGTTGGCTAGTCTCAGCGCCGTAATCCTAATTCGATCAACAGGAGGAAGTCCATGCAACCCCAGTTTCAGATCACCGGCCAAGCCACTCGCGAGGTGTCGCTGCAGCAGAACCGGGTTCTGCGCAATACGTTCATGATGCTCGCGCTGACCATGGTGCCAACCGTTCTCGGCGCCTTGGCTGGCATACAGATGCAGTTCACGTTCATGTCCGGCAGCCCGCTGATGTCCTTCCTGCTCTTCCTCGGCATTGCCTTCGGCTTCATGTGGGGCATTGAGCGTACCAAGAACAGCGGCATGGGAGTTGTGCTGCTGCTCGGCTTTACCTTCTTCATGGGGCTGATGCTGTCACGCATTCTGCAGGTGGCGCTGGGCTTCAGTAACGGCGGCCCGCTGATCGCCATGGCCGCGGGCGGTACCGGCGTGATCTTCTTCTCGCTCGCCGCCGTTGCCACGATCACCAAGAAGGATTTCAGCTTCCTGGGCCGGTTTCTTTTCATCGGGATGATTGTCGTTCTGCTGGCGATCGTGGCCAACATTTTCTTCCAGATCCCGGCCTTGTCGCTGACCATCTCGGCGGTTGCCGTGCTCGTCTTCTCGGCGTACATCCTCTACGACATCAGCCGCATCGTGAATGGCGGTGAGGACAACTACATCTCGGCGACACTGTCGGTCTATCTGAGCATTTACAACGTCTTCGTCAGCCTGCTGAACCTGCTGCTGATGCTCAGCGGCGAACGCGACTGATCGGCGAGGGCATAAGACGAAGGGCGGCCGCGGCCGCCCTTTTCCGTTGACCGGCTGGCGCCGGCGCCGCCTGGGAGACGCCGCGCCGTCAGGCCAGCAGCAGGCCGGCGGCGACCTTGCGACCCTCACCGATTAGAACGTTGTAGGTACGACACGCGGCCGGCAAATCCATCACTTCCAGACCCTTCTGCGCCTGTGCCAGCGGACGCATCAGGTCGGGAGTCGGAAAGCGCAGCCGATTGCCGGTGCCGAGCAGAATGATTTCGGCGTCGAGCGAGGCCAGCCATGCGAAGTCCTCGACACGCAGGGTGTCGAAAGTTGCCTGCGTCCAATCCGGGATCAGGCGCTCTGGCAGCACCGCCAGGTTACAGCTGTGGCGGATACCGTTCACGCTGACGTAGCCCTCGCCGTAAGCGGTGAAGGTGTTCAGGCCGTCGGGTCTGTCGAGCTGTAGTTTCATGAAAATTGCGGCGCACAAAACCTTAAAGTACGATTATAGCTTTTTTGCCGATCGCCTCCAGAGAGGGACAGTGCGCAAGCGCCGCCCCGTAGCGCTCACCGATCGACGCGTCATCAACAGCGCTGCCACTACTCGAGCCCGGATCATGAGAGAGTTTTCCCGCATCCAACGTTTGCCGCCCTACGTCTTCAGCATTACCGCCCAGCTGAAGATGGCCGCTCGCCGGCGCGGCGAAGACATCATCGACATGAGCATGGGGAATCCGGACGGGCCGACGCCGCAGCACATCACCGACAAGCTGGTCGAGGCGGCGCTGCGCGAAAACACGCACGGCTACTCGGTCTCGCAAGGCATTCCGCGCCTGCGCAAGGCGATTTGCGACTGGTACCAGCGGCGCTACGACGTGAGCCTGGATCCGGAAACGGAAGCGGTGGTGACCATCGGTTCCAAAGAGGGCATCGCCCATCTGATGCTGGCCACCGTCGACCGCGGCGATACCGTCCTGGTGCCCAATCCCTCGTACCCGATTCACATTTACGGGGCGATCATCGCTGGCGCCGATATCCGCTCGGTGCCGATGACGCCCGACGTCGATTTCTTCGCCGAGTTGCAGCGTGCGCTCATCGAAACGACGCCGAAACCGAAGATGATGATTCTCGGCTTCCCGAGCAATCCGACCGCCCGCTGCGTGGACCTCGAGTTCTTCGAGCGCGTCGTCGCCCTGGCCCGCAAGCACGACGTCCTGGTCGTCCATGACCTGGCCTACGCGGACATCGTCTTCGACGGCTATCAGGCACCGTCGATCCTGCAGGTGCCCGGCGCACGCGAGGTCGCGGTTGAATTCTTCACCATGTCCAAGAGCTACAACATGGCCGGCTGGCGGGTCGGCTACATGGTCGGCAACGAAGAGCTGTGCCGGGCGCTGGTGCGCATCAAGAGTTATCACGATTACGGCACTTTCACGCCGATCCAGGTGGCGTCGGTGATCGCCCTCGAAGGATCGCAGCAGTGCGTGGAAGATGTGCGCCAGACCTATCAGCGGCGCCGCAACGTGCTCGCCAAGGGGCTGCACGAAGCCGGCTGGATGGTCGAAGTGCCGAAAGCGTCGATGTACATCTGGGCCAGAATCCCCGAGTTCTACCGGCACCTGGGATCGATGGAGTTTGCCAAGAAACTGCTCCTCGAAGCCAAGGTCGCGGCCTCGCCCGGCGTCGGTTTCGGCGAATTCGGCGACGATCACGTGCGCTTTGCGCTGATCGAAAACGAAGAGCGCACGCGGCAGGCGGTGCGCGGCATCCGCGACATGTTCAGGAAGGACGGCCTGCTGCCGTCGGCTGGCGGTCGCGAAAGAGCCGCGCCATGAAGCCGATCCGCAAATCGAACAAGCTGGACCGTGTCTGCTACGACATCCGCGGCCCGGTCCTCGAACAGGCCAGGAAGATGGAGGAAGAAGGCCACCACATCATCAAGCTCAACATTGGCAATCTCGCCGCCTTCGGCTTCGATTCGCCGGAGGAAATCCAGCTCGACATGATCCGCAACCTGCCCAGTGCGGCCGGCTACTCGGATGCGAAAGGGATTTTCTCGGCGCGCAAGGCGGTGATGCACTACACCCAGCAGAAACACATCCAGGGCGTGACGCTGGACGACATCTACATCGGCAACGGCGTCTCCGAGCTGATCGTAATGGCCATGAACGCCCTCCTCAATGCCGGCGACGAAGTGCTCGTGCCGACGCCGGACTACCCGCTATGGACCGCGGCGGTGAGCCTTTCCAGCGGCACGCCGCGCCACTATCTCTGCGACGAAGGCAACGACTGGTTGCCCGACCTCAAGGATCTGCGCGCCAAGATCACCCCGCGCACGCGCGCGCTGGTGGTGATCAATCCGAACAACCCCACCGGCGCCCTGTATCCGGAGAACGTGCTGCTCGAATTGGTCGACATCGCCCGTCAGCACAACCTGATCATCTACGCCGACGAGGTGTACGACAAGGTTCTCTACGACGGCGCAACGCATACCGCAATTGCATCGCTGTCGACCGACGTGCTCACGGTGACCTTCAACGGCCTGTCGAAAAACTACCGTTCCTGCGGCTATCGCGCCGGCTGGATGGTCGTCTCCGGCGATCTGCGCGACGCGCGCGACTACATCGAAGGCCTGGACATGCTGGCGTCGATGCGCCTGTGCTCCAACGTCCCCGGCCAGCACGCCATCCAGACCGCCCTCGGCGGCTACCAGAGCATCGACGACCTGGTCGCCCCAGGCGGGCGCATGTGCCGCCAGCGCGATCTGGCGTACGAACTGATCACCGCCATCCCCGGCGTCACCTGCGTCAAGCCGAAGGCGGCGCTGTACATGTTTCCGCGCCTTGACCCGAAGGTCTATCCGATCCGGGACGACCAGAAGTTCATCGCCGAGATGTTGCAGAAGGAACGCGTTCTGCTGGTCCAGGGCAGCGGTTTCAACTGGCCGCATGCGGACCACTTCCGCCTGGTTTTCCTGCCGCACGAAGACGACCTGCGCGACGCGATCGCGCGTATCGCGCGTTTTCTGGAAGGCTATCGGCAGCGCGCGGCCACTCCCGCCTAGGCCGTGGCCTTCCCGCGCCCGCGCACCCTGCTCGCGAATCTCCACCCCCGACCCGCAACTTCCAGACCCTCAACCTCTACTCCTGGCTGCTCTATGAAACCTATCAATGTTGGACTTCTCGGAATCGGCACCGTCGGTGGCGGTACTTTCTCGGTCCTGGCACGCAACGGCGAAGAGATCGCCCGCCGTGCCGGCCGGCCCATTCAGGTCAGCGTCGTTGCCGACCGCAACCTCGAACGCACCCGCCGGCTGACCAAGGATAGCTGCCGGGTCACCGATGACGCGTTCGCGGTGGTCAGCGACCCGGACGTCGACATCGTCGTCGAACTGATCGGTGGCGATAGCGTCGCCAAGGAACTGGTCCTGCAGGCGATCGCCAACGGCAAGCACGTGGTGACGGCCAACAAGGCGCTGCTCGCCAAGCACGGCAACGAAATTTTCGCCGCTGCCCAGAAGAAGGGCGTGATGGTCGCTTTCGAAGCCGCAGTCGCCGGTGGCATCCCGATCATCAAGGCGCTGCGCGAAGGACTGACCGCCAACCGCATCGAATGGATCGCCGGGATCATCAACGGCACCACCAACTTCATTCTCTCGGAGATGCGTGACAAGGGGCTGTCCTTCGACGTGGTGCTCAAGGAAGCCCAGCGTCTCGGCTACGCCGAGGCCGATCCGACCTTTGACGTCGAGGGCGTCGACGCGGCGCACAAGCTGAGCATCATGTCAGCCATTGCCTTCGGTAACTCGATGAGTTTTGACCAGGCGCACATCGAAGGCATCAGCCAGCTCGACGCCGCCGACATCAGGTACGCCGAACAGCTCGGCTACCGCATCAAGCTGCTCGGCATCACCAAGCGCACCAGCGAAGGCGTCGAGCTGCGCGTCCATCCGACCCTGATTCCGACCAGGCGCCTGATCGCCAACGTCGAGGGAGCGATGAACGCCGTCCTGGTCAAGGGCGACGCGGTCGGCCCGACGCTCTACTACGGCAAGGGCGCTGGCGCCGAGCCAACGGCTTCGGCGGTGATTGCCGACCTGGTCGACGTCACGCGCATGCACACCGCCGACCCGGAGCATCGCGTGCCGCATCTCGCCTTCCAGCCCGACGCGATGGTCGATCTGCCGATTCTGCCGATGGCCGACGTGATCACCAGCTACTACCTGCGCCTGCGTGTCGCCGACCGGACTGGCGTGCTCGCCGACGTGACGCGCATTCTCGCCGATCAGGAAATCTCGATCGACGCCATGATCCAGCGCGAGCCTGCCGAGGGGGAAGAACAGACCGAGATCATCATGCTCACCCACCAGACGCGCGAGCGAAACATCGACGCGGCGATTACCCGCATCGCGTCGCTCGACGCCGTCAAGGGGGCGATCGTCCGTCTGCGCCTGGAAGAACTTCTCTAGCAGCCGGCGCAGCGGGTGGCATCGGCGGCATCGCTGCCGACCGCTGCGCGGC
Organism: Candidatus Accumulibacter regalis; assembly: GCA_000585075.1. GTDB lineage: Bacteria > Pseudomonadota > Gammaproteobacteria > Burkholderiales > Rhodocyclaceae > Accumulibacter > Accumulibacter regalis. The sequence continues at coordinate 9,213 of JEMY01000018.1, forward strand.
CAGGTCGCGCAGGCTGATGCCGCCAACCGCCGTGTCAAGCGCCAGCCGCATGCGCTCGAAGACGGCGTCGACCGCCGGCGCTGCCGGTAGGTCGACGGGTGAAAGGAAGCGTTCCTCACCGGCGCTGCGCACCGTCTCCAGGACCTGCGTCACGCTGATCAGCGCCGGGTCACGCCCGGGAAGGTAGAGCGGCGGGTCGTCGCTGCTCTGCAACAGCAATTTCTCGCTTTCCAGGGCATCGACAACGGTCTGCAGGACGTGCCGCGGCATGCCCAGCAGGCGAATGCATTCCGTCAGCGAAGGCGTGCGCTCACCGGCCACGAACCTGCCCGTCACCAGGGCCATGGTCGACAGCGCCAGGCGCTCGCGCATGCGGTTGCTCAGTCGCGGTTCGCCGGCGCCGGCGTAGAGATATTCGGGGTGCTGGGCGTAAAAAGCGACACTGGCGCCGAAAAGCAGAATCAGCCAGCTCAGATAAAGCCAGATCATGAACAGGATCAGAATCGCCAGGCTCGAATAGATCGCCGCATACTGGTTCGAAGTCGCCACGAAGGCCGCAAATCCCCACCCGGCGGTCTGCCAGGCAATACCGCCGGCAGCACCGCCGATCAGCGCCGGAAGCAGACGCACGCGCGCGTTCGGAATGAACATGTAGACAAAGGTGAAGGCAGCAATGACCAGCAGATAGGGGGTCAGCCGGCTGATCGTCTGTACCAGCTGACCAAGCATCTCGATGGCCAGCAGTCCGCGCACCGTCTCGACATTCATCACCGTGGCGGTGATGCCAAGCGCGGCGAAGACCAGGATCGGACCCACCATGAGCACGCTCAGGTAGCGGCTGAAACGATCGGCAAGCGAGCGCGGGCGCTGAATATGCCAGATGTAATTCAGCGACTCCTCGATCTTCTGCATCAGGGAAATCGCGGTGTACAGCAGTAAGGCCAGGCCGAGCGCGCCAAGCACGCCGACGTTCATGTTCTGGATGAAGGTCGTGATACTGGTCGCCACTTCCTCGCCTTTTTCACCGAGGGGTTCGAGGAAGTTCAACAGCATCGGCTGAATCTGGTTGTGCACGCCGAACGCCTTGAGCACCGAAAAGCTCAGCGCCAGCAGCGGCACGATCGACAACAGCGTCGTGTAGACCAGACTCATGGCGCGCAGGGTCAGTTGTCCGTCGACGACATCACGGATCAACAGCAGGAGCGTGCGCACGACGCGTATGCCGCGCGCCTGCCACAAGGACAGGCTTGCGCCCTGCCCCCCCCAGATGATGCCGTCCAGACGACTGAGCAGATTCGTACCGACTGCAGGCTTCACTTGACGACCTCGAGTTCAAGTTGCAGGGTGACCGCCTTGGCGTTTGCCGCGCTCGCCGGGCGCGCCTTGCCGAGCAGTACGCGCTTGGCGTCCACTCCGTCGGCGCTGGTCATTTCGGCAATGATCGCTTCGCCGCGACGAGCGGCAAGTTGCGCCAGAGCCTCGTCGGAAACCGGCTGCTCCTTGATCATGCGCTCGAGAAGACTCTCGTAGAACGCCAGCGGCGGCCCCGCGGCCGGCTTCCCGGCCGGCGCCGTGCTGGCGGACGATTCCCCTGCCGGCTTGCCAGACGGCCCGGCGGCAAGTGCACGCTGCTTCACCAGCGCCAGGACCTCAGGCGCATAGCGCTCGCTGAACAGCGCCTCGATCGCCACCTGCGCGCGCGGGTTGGCGGCGTCGACCGGACCGGGGTCCTCGCCAGGCGTCACTTCGAGGCCCATGCGGACGACAAGGTCGCTGCGCACGGCCAGCGACTTCAGCGCTGGCGTGTCCACCTCGGCCGCTTGCGTTGGCGGCACGAGAAGCTTCAGCGTCGTCCGTTCCTTCATCGCGCGCGCCACTGCCGCCAGTTTTTCGCGCTCTGGCGGGGCAAGAACGGCGCTGCCAGGTTCGAAGTCGATGCTGTCGAGTTTGCTGTCGCTACCGGCACCGAAAAGCGCACCGAGCGCCCGGAACGGCGCCGTGATGATGCCGCCGATCAGGTTGCCGAAGGCCTTGCCGACCACTGCCCCGTAGGCAAATTCCGGGTCGTTGAGATCGCCGCTGACCGGCAGGCCGATGTCGATGACCCCCTGCGAATCGCTCAGGATGGCGATCGCCAGGTCGAGCGGCAGGTCCGCTGCGCCGGGGGTATCGACCTTTTCGCCGAGTTTCACCTGCTTGAGGACGATCTTGTTCTCGCCACGCAGTTTGCTGTCCTTGACCTTGTACTGCAGATCGAGCGCCAATTGTCCGCCGGTGATCCTGCGGCCCGCGAACTTGATGACGTACGGCGACAGCGAGCTCATCGTCAGGTTGCGGAAAGTCATCTCGATGTCGGTCAGCCTTGCCGGGCGAAAAACGCTGATCTGGCCGCGAATCTTCGCCGAACCGTACTTGTCGACGCGCGCGTCGAGCTGCACTTTGGCACTGCCCTTCGGATCGGTGCCGAGACCGGTGATCACCCCCTTCAACTCGTGCATGCGCGTGCCGAACTGGGGTCGCAGACTGAGGTCGGCAAACTCGAGCGCGCCCTTGGAAATGCGGATGCGCGCGATCGTCACCGGGAAGGGATCGTCGACCGCCGCGCCTTCATCAGCGGCCGCCACTGCCACTTCGGCGGGCCCTGCAGCACCCTCCCCTCCCGCCGGCCGGTCGGCGGCAGCCGCGGACTCGCCGTCCCTGGGCTTCTTGAGAACGTCGGTCAGATTCACCGATTGGTCCTCGGCAATGATCAGGCGCCCCGCCGGCGCGACCAGCCGCAGCTCGCCGATGTCCAGGCGGTTCGGCTCGACGGTCAGCAGCAAATCGTCGCTGGCCAGCGCATCCCAGGTGACGAACGGCCGCTGCGCTTCGCTCTCGTCGATGCGCAGTTGATCGACCGCAAAACCGCCCTTGTAGGCCAGCTTGGCGGCGGCCGCGGGATCGCCGTAGCGTAGACGCCCGGAGGTCGATAGCGTACCCGATGCCAGATTCAGTTCGGCGAACTCCGCCAGGTAGGGCTGAACGGGCGCCAGCGCGATGGCCGCCAGCTTGAGCTGCAGGTCCGCTGTGCCGTTGTCGGCACGAACACTGCCCCTGGCGGCGATTTCGCCGCCGCTGGCGACAGTGGCCTTGAACTCCACCTGCATCGGTGTGCTGACTCCGGTCGCGAACCCGGCGATGCGCGCGCGGATGGCCTGCAGCCCGACCGTCAGCGGCGGCCCGCCGCTGCGATCTGCGAAACCGAGTGCGAAGCGATCGACCTCGATCGCCTTCACCGCCACCCGCCAGGCACTATCCGCTGCCGCGGCCGCGGCACCAGTGGCGTCGGTCTCGGGTGCGGCAGCTGCCGCCGCCGCGGCAGCGCCGCGAGTGACGATCAGTCCGTTGAACCTGCCCTCTGCGTCGAGCCAGGCTTGCGCCTGTCCATCGGCCACAACGATCTTGTCGACGCTGATCAGCCGATCCTTCAGGCGCAGCACGCCGCCCGAGACCTTGGCTTGCGCAAAGCGCAACATTTCCGTCGCCGGATCGGCAGGACTGCGCACCACCGCATTCGTCAGCGCCACGCTGAGGCCATCGCCGCTGACCTCGACCGGACCGGCGGGCAAGGCGACCAGCAGCGAGTTGGCCGCAAGGCTCGCCGCCGCGATCTGCGCGATTTCCGACGACGCGCCCTGGGCAACGGCAGCGAGAGACTTCAATGCCAGCGCCACACCGTCAAGGCGAAGGTTCACGCCAGTGGAAGCAGGCGCGGCGGACGACCCACCAAGGGTCGCGGCAAGCGCACGCACGTCAAGGACTGCGTCCTGCCAGGCCAGGCGATCGGCGCCCTGGCGTGCGGCAAGGCCGGCCATCGCCACCTGTACAGCGCCAGCGTCGATGCGCAGCGCTGCGTCGTTCTGCGCCAGCGACAGCTTCTCGCCACCGATGGCGAGCTTGCGCAGATCAACGCCGTCGGCCCCGCTCTGCGCCTTCAGCCCGGCAAGGCTCGTTTGTGGTTTTTCGATGCCGAGGTCGAAACGCCCGTCGGCGATGAGCATGGCGATCTTCTCCGCGGCGACCAGCCCCTCCGGAAAAGCCAGGGTGTCGGCGCCACTCTTGAGCCGCGCGCCGCTCAGTGACAGCTTGGGCTGCGCCAGCTCGACGCGCGTTTCGGCCGCCGCCAACTCGATCGCCGGAGAAGTCTCGAAAGCGAGCGCAGCGACGTCAATGGCCAGCGCCTTCGCCGGGTCCGCGTAGGCGAATTCGAGCGCCGAGATTTCGGCGCTGTCGACCACTACCCGCCAGCGGGGCGCCGCGCTTGCCGCCGCAGTATCGGCAGCAAGGGCGGCGGGTGCGGTGACCGTTTCCGCGTTCACCGCCACCACCGGGTCGGCTGCTTCCCGGGCGGTCGCCGCTTGTGCTGCATCGGTTGGCCCGGTTTTCCTGTCCGCGCCCTTGTCCGCTTCTTCCACCGCGCCAGCCGCCGGGACCTTGGCCGTGGCGTGTAGCAGCTTTTCCCAGTTGAGCTTGCCGTCGTCGTCAAAAGCGACGGCGACGTTGCCTTTCGCCAGCCGGAGAGTAACCAGCCGTGCCTCGCGTGCGGCGAGATCGACGCTCCCCTGCGATAGCGACAGCGTCTCAAGGGCGAGCAGCGGTGAAGCGGCTCCGGGCACGCTGACCGACAAGCCGCTGACGTCGAGAGCGACATCCTGCACGCTTCCCGACAGGCTGCCGCCGGCATCGAGCGCGAGGTCGAACGCGGCGCTGAGGTCGGCTTTCCCGGCGGGCGCGTCGATCGCCAGCAGACGCGACAGACTCCTGACCAGCGTCGTCACCTGCACACCGCTCAGCGTCAGCCGCCCCTGGCTGGCCATCGGATTGAGCGCCAGTTCGCCGCTCGTCTCGACGCTCTCGTCGGCAGCGCTGTGCGCCGACAGGCGGTAGCTGGCCGCCTGCCCGGGCAGGCTGGAGAGATTGTCGATCTCGATCACGATCGGCTCGATGTGCGCGACCAGCGGCTCGTCGAGCAACTGGTCGGAGAAATCGACGCGGCCGTCGTTCAGCGCGACGCGGCGGACGACAAACCGCGGCAAGCCTGCGTCTTCCGCAGCGGGCTCGCTTTCCGGCAGGCGTTCGAGCAGCGCGGCGAAGTTGTGCCGGCCGTTCCGGTCGAGTGCCAAGTGCACAACCGGCGCCTCGAGACGAGCTTCGGCAAAGGTCCAGGCGCGATCGATGACGCTGCGCAGCTCGAAATCGACCAGCAGGTGTCTGAAGCCGAGCAGCGGCTGGCCGTCGGGGTCGGAAAGAGCGAGATCGTCGACCTCGAATCTGAAGAGCAGCGGATTGAAGCGCACGTCACCGACGCTGATCGGGTGGCCGAGTTGCGCGGGGACCTGTTTTTCGACCTGCCACTTGATGATCGCCGGCAAGGCGAAAAAACCGCCGAGCACATAAAGGGCGAACAGAAGCACGGCGACAATCACCGGTTTTCTGGAAAAGAAGATTCGCAAGCTGTTGAGCATGAATGGGCGCTTCCACCGCCTAGACGACGGCTGGACCTCCGTAGTGGGTGCCAGCGACACGGGTTGGGCACGGCCACACCGTGGCGGCGCTTGAGCGCTGGCAAAGCCGCCAGGAACTCTGTCGCATCTCGCGCGACAGCCCACTCCGACAGCGCGAGTGCGATGCTTGTTCCTGACGCCTGGCCACGCACCTCGACAACCCGGACACGCCGAGCCAACCGCGATTCATGATAACGCGTTGTAGCCGTGGAGCATAACGGCCAGCGCTCGCGCCCGGCTCGGCGCGCAAGGCTTACAATGCACCATTTGCCACGATTGGCCAGCATTGGCCATGCTGCGGCTTTCCGGCCCTTGCCGACGCGCCACTCCACCACCCGACAGGTCCCACTTCGCAGTTCGGCGCGAACTTGCCGTGTGGCCATCGAGCCCTGCCAGCCCAACCCTTCGAAAGCCCCTCCGCATGCGCCCACCTCCTCTCGCCGGACTTCGCGTCCTTGATCTGACCAGACTTCTGCCCGGCCCGCTGGCCACCATGCATCTCGGCGATCTCGGCGCCGACGTGATCAAGATCGAGGACACCGGCGGCGGCGATTACGCGCGCACCGCGGGCGCGGTGCACGGCAAGACCAGCTATTTCGAACTGGTCAATCGCAACAAGCGCAGCCTCACCCTGGACCTCAAGCAAAGCGCCGGCGTCGAGGCGTTCATGCGCCTCGCCGCCAACGCGGACGTCATCGTCGAGGGCTTTCGCCCGGGCGTCGTCGATAAGCTCGGCGTCGGCTACCAGGCTGTGGCGGCGATCAACCCACGCATCGTCTATTGCGCGATCACCGGCTACGGCCAGGACGGCCCCTACCGCGACCGCGCCGGCCACGACCTCAATTACCTGGCCTACAGCGGCCTGCTCGACCAGATCGGCGTCGCAGGCAGCGCGCCGGCGATTCCGAACTTCCAGATCGGCGACCTGCTCGGCGGCTCGCTGAGCGCGCTGATCGGGCTGCTCGCCGGCGTCGTCGACGCCCGTACCAGCGGCCGCGGGCGCTACGTCGACGTGTCGATGACCGACGCCGTTTTTGCCCACACCCTCTTCCCGCTGCTGGCAGTGCTCGACCGCGGACACGCCGTGCCGCGCGGCGAGGACCTGCTTTCCGGGGGCATGCCCAGCTACGGCGTCTATGCGACCAGCGACGGCCGTCACCTGGCGGTCAGCGCCATGGAGCCGAAGTTCTGGCAGACCTTGTGCGATACCCTAGACCGCCCCGACCTGCGTCCCTGTGCGTTTGCCACCGGCGCCGAGGGCCAGCGCATCCGCGGCGAACTGGAAGCGATTTTCGCCCGCCGCAGCCTGGCCGAATGGACCGCCGTTTTCGACGGCGCAGACTGTTGTGTTGCGCCCGTGCTGCGCCTCGAGGAGAGTGTCGACAACGCGCAGTTGCGAGCGCGCGAGATGATCGTCGAGGTCGCTGGCGTCAAGCAGTTCGCGCCGCCGTTCAAGATCAGCGAGCACCCTTTCGTAGCCCGCCACGGCGCTCCGGGCGCCGGCGAGCACAGTGCCGAAATCCTTGGCGAAGCCGGTTTCAGCGCCGGCGAGATCGCCACGCTGCGCGCGCAGCAAGTGATCTGAAGCGAACCGGCCGAAGCCCACGCCATGCAAGGCATCGTGCTCCTGCTTCCCGATTTTGGCCTGATCCTGCTCGGCTGGGCGCTCTACCGGCTGGTCGATTTCGGCGATAAATTCTGGAGCGGGCTGGAAAAGCTGGTCTATTTCGTACTCTTTCCGGCCCTGCTGTTCAAGGCCCTGGCCAGCACCAGAATCGATTTCGCCACCGCCGCCCCGCTGTTCGCCAGCGGCGCGGCGGCGCTTGGCTGTGGAGTGCTTTGCGGCCTCTTCGCAGCGCCCCTGTTCAAGCACAACAAAACGGTTTTCGCCTCACGCTTCCAGTGCGCTTTCCGCTTCAACTCCTATCTCGGACTGGCGGTAATCGGCAAGCTCCACGGCGCCCCGGGAATCGCCGCGATGGGAATTCTCATCGGCGCGATGGTGCCGCTGGCCAACCTCGCCTCGGTCTGGATGCTCGCCCGGCAAGGGAATCTCGGCCTGCTCCGCGAAATGCTCCGCAATCCGCTCATCCTGGCCACACTGGCCGGCTTTGCGTTCAGCGCCAGCGGTCTGACGCTACCAGCCTCCGCCGGCCAGTTGCTGGGCAGACTCGGCGACGCGGCGGTCGCCCTCGGGCTGCTGGCCGTCGGCGCAGCGCTGAAGTTGCGCGGCACTTCCGGATCGCACGCGGCTTCCTGCTACCTGCTGGCGGTCAAGCTTCTGGCCGTGCCGGCGGCCGGGCTGCTGGCCGCGAGCAGCCTCGGCTTGAGCGGGGTGTATTTCGATACGGTGATCGTTTTCGCCGCCCTGCCGACAGCCACCTCCGCCTACATTCTGGCCGTACGCATGGGCGGCGACGGCCCCGGCGTCGCCTGGCTGGTTTCGGCGAACACGCTGGTGGCCATGCTCACGCTGCCGCTGTGGCTGACGATTGCCTTGCGCTACTGAGCAATCCCGGGCTTTCGCCAGCACTCAGCGATCGGCCATCGCCGCCGCATCCTCGCCGGTGGCGACTGGCCGGACGACGACCACGGCCACCGAGACGTTGTCGCTCCCGTCGCGCGCACAGGCGAGTTCGACCAGCCGCTGGCTCGCTTCGCGAGGCTGCAGAGAAGCGACGACCTCGGCAATGTCAGCGGCGTCGACCGATGCGTGCAAGCCGTCCGAGCAGAGCACGAAGGTGTCGCCGATCTGCGGCGCGGCGCAACTTCGCGTGGCAATCTTCAGGCCCGAATAGGTCCCCAGGGAACGCATCAGGACGTTGCGCATCGGGTAAAGGCGGGCGGCCTCGGCGCTGAGCACGCCGTTCTTGACCATTTGCTGGACCAGGGTGTGGTCCTCGGTCAGTTGCCGACAATGGCCTTCGGCACAGTGGTAGAGGCGGCTATCACCGACGTGCGCGAAAAGCACGCTGTCGTCCACGATCACCAGCGCGGTGGCCGTCGTCCCCATCCCCTCCAGCGAGGGATCCGCCAGGCCGGCCTGGCAAATCGCGCGGTTCGCGTCGAGCATCGCCCGTTCCAGGGCCCGCAAGCGATCCTCGCCCGGCCGTGCGGCAAAATAGCCGCGGCAAATCGTGTCCACCGCCAGCGTGCTCGCCACCTCGCCGCCGCGATGACCTCCCATGCCGTCGGCGACCATCGCCAGCACGCCGAGGCGTCTGCGCAGGGCAATGTCATCCGGGCAAACAAAGGCCAGAGCATCCTCGTTGCTGCGTCGCACGCGGCCGACGTCACTGGCCATCCCGGCGCGCACGGCGTACTCGGGCGGCGGGTCGGAGACGGGGCCGCTCACTGGCGCCTTGGCAGGCATGGTGACCACGCCAGACCCTCGTCAGCGCGTTCGCGAGCAGCAAGGAGTCCGGGTTCGTGCGCAGGGCGCTGCGCTGCGCACGTCGGGACGACTCTCAGCAGCAATGGTGGCTCCTTTTCGAAGGAGCGACCATTGTGCCATGCGTCTCCGCCGTTTCGCGCCCGACCTTCAGGAAGAAGCGCTTCACGACGGCGCTGCCGCGGCGGTCGGCCTTGCGGCACTCATGCTGGCTTGCCAGCGATGCCGTGAACGAAGTGTGCAGTGTGTAGTGGGCGTCAGTGGCAGACCGGCTGCCCCGATTCAACGGTTCGATGCACGGTGCAATCGTCGCAGATCTCCGGCAAAGAAAACCTTCGCGTCAAACGCCATCGATTGCCTCGTCGCCGGCCGCGCAACCGATCGGCAGGGTGACGCGGAAACAGCAGCCTTCGCCGTCTTGCGCGCGCACTTCGATGCGTCCGCGGTGACGCTGAACGATACTGTGCGCGAGCGACAGGCCCAGCCCGGTGCCCTGACCAACCGGCTTGGTCGTAAAAAACGGCTCGAAGACCCGGCCCAGATTCTCCGGCGCAATGCCCTTGCCGGTATCGCTGACTTCGACCCAGACGGTGTCGGCTTCGCAGCCGGTCCTGATGGTGATCCGGCCATACTTGTCGATCGCCTGCGCCGCATTGACCAGCAGGTTCATGAATACCTGATTGATTTGTGAAGGCGCGCAGTTCACCAGTGGCAGTTCGCCATAGCGCTTCTCGACTTTCGCCTTGTACTTGATTTCATTCCAGGCAATGTTCAGGGTGCTTTCGAGACACTGGTGCAGGTCGCTCCGCTGCCAGTTGGGCTCGCCTGGCCGCGAGAAGTCCTTGAGGTCGAGAACGATGCGGCGTACGCGGTCCAGCCCCTCGCGTGACTCGTCTACCAACCTCTTTAGGTCCACGCACAGATCCGAGTAACCGATCTCCTCCTTGATCTGTTCGACCCGGGCAGCGCACTCGGCGCTGTGCGATCCGTCTTGTTCGTAGGCATCCACCAGCCGCAGCAGGTGGTCGGCATACTCGCCCAGGACGTCAAGATTGGAGAGCGCGAAACCGACTGGATTGTTCACCTCGTGTGCGACCCCGGCGGCCAGCTGGCCGATCGCCGACATCTTCTCCAGTTGTCCGATGGCCGCCATTTTTTCTGATCGCAGCAACCGGCTGTGCGCCTCGGCGAGCTTTCCCTGGGCGATCTTGTCCTGGGTCAGGTCGGAGAACACGCCCACCAGATGCGTGAGCACGCCATCGCCGTCGTGGATCTGCGTGACCGAGAGAGACTGCGGGTAGAGTGAGCCGTCCTTGCGCCGGTTGATGACTTCTCCATGCCAGCCGCCCTCTTCGAAAATAGCCGCCCACATCCGGTCAAAAAAGGCACGGCCATGCTCGCCTGAGCCAAGCAGACGCGGCGTCATGCCGCGCGCCTCCTCCGCCGAATAGCCGGTAATCTCGGAAAAAGCGCGATTGACGCGCACGATGACGCCGTCGGGCCGGGTGACGACGAGGCCTTCCTGCACACTCTCGAACACCTGGTCGGCGAGCGCCAGCTGCTCCTCCATCGCGTATCGTACGGTGGTGTCGCGCAGGCTGACGGCGGTTGCCGGCTGGCCAAGCCATTCGAATCGCGACGCACGCAGCTCGGCCCGACCGATACAGCCCGCACGGTCGATGTACTCGATTTCGGCATGCCGGCCGTCCAGCGTGATCGGCAGGCCAAGATCCTTTCCGACGAGTTCGCGGCCACCAAACATGTGATAAGCGCCACGGTTGGCGTAAAGAACGACGCCCACCACATCGAGCACCAGAATGCCGTCCGGAATCGCCTCCAGCAAGCCAAGGATAGTGTTTTCCTCGTACGACGGGGCTTGTTGTTGAAGAGCGTGCAAGTTGGTGATCATCGGTCGGTCCCTGCGTCGTCAGTTACGCTGAACAAGTGGTAGCAATTCCTGCCGGCCCGTTTGGCCTGGTACATTGCCTGGTCGCATCCCAAGCCCTACGCTCCGCAGGTCCGCTGCTGGTCTGCTGAACCGTTCGCAGGCGCTGCGGTTCCATAAAGCACCTTGCCCCGAAGATCAGGAATCAGAATGCCGTCGCTGGTCGTCTCGACGATGGCGTTGAGGTGCTCGCGACTTCCGCGCCGTGGCCTCTTCGGCGCTCGCGTGCTCTCGCCAATCGACATCGCCTGCCCTCGCCTGCCGACCTACTCGCCGAGTTCTTCCCTGAACAGCGAACCCATGCGCTCGATTTCCGGCTGCGCGATCTGCATCGGCTGGCCGGAAAGAATCCCGGAGATGCCGTGGAACTGCGCGCCGATGTGCATCCCCTGCCCGTCGATGGCGTACTCCCTGATCCCCTTGTCGTGCATCGAGCCACGCATCTTGAGCACCGTAATACCCCGCCGCATCTCGCCGAACATTTCCACATAGCGCAGCAGGAGGATCGAGTCGGTAATCGTGGAAATATGTTCCTCGGTGATCGACGCGCCCCCCAGCAAGGTCGGAGTCGTCGACGAGAACAGCCCGACGACCTCCTGATGCTTGATGAACGAGGTGATGCCGATGACAAATTCGCGAAAACCCTTGCCGGTGGAAACCCGCTCCAGCGCTGAAAGGCTGTCCACCGCGACGCGCGTCGGCTGGAAGGCGCGAATCTCCTTCTTCATCCGGATCAGGTGGTCTTCGAGGCCCATCACCTCGGGGTACACGCAGACCACCTTCAGCCTGCCTTCCTCCTCCATGGTCTCGAAATCCATTCCCCAGCCGGAGGCATTGCGAAAGAGTTGCTCGCGACTTTCCTCAAAGGCAAACAACAGGCATCGATCGTCCTGCTTCTGTGCGCCACTGACGAAGGCGGTCACCAGCAGCGTCTTGCCGCAACCAGTCGCCCCCGAGACGAGGATGATCGAGTCACGGAAAAAGCCGCCGCCGCACATTTCGTCAAGCGTGTCGTTACCGGACGTCACGCGCAAGGTCGACGACTTCTGCTCAAGCTTGGTCTCCGAGAGGTGAATGATCACCAGGCCCTCGCCGGGAATGACCGTGAAGGGGAACTCGCCCTTGGCGTGGTCGGTACCCCGGAACTTGAGGATCTCCACAGTCCTGCGCCGCTTCTCGTCGTCGAGGACGTTGCGCAGAATGATGACGTTGTCGGCGACGAACTCCTCGACGCCAAAGCGGGCCAGCGTGCCGTACTCCTCGGTTCTCTCAACGGTCAGGATCGCCGTCACGGCCATTTTCTTGAGCGCCACGGCCATCCGATAGAGTTCGCCGCGAACCGTCGCGACATCCGAGAACTGACTGAATACGGCTCCCAGCGAGTCGACGGATACGCGTTTGGCCTGCACCTTGCCGACTGCATACTCGATGCGCGCCACCAGGGCGCCGAGGTCGTAACTGCCAGCCTCGACAACCTCCTGATCTGGTTGCGGGCTGGCGTCGACGAAGGCCAGCTTGCCGTCGCGCACGAACTCCCCGAGTTCCCAACCAAAGCTGAGCATATTGCTCATCACGTCGTCCGGCGACTCTTCGAAGGTGACGAAGACGCCGCCCTCGCCGCGGCGGATTCCCTCGACAAGAAACTGCACGGCAAAGACGGTCTTGGAGCTTCCCGCGGTCCCCGACAGGAGACAGATGCGACCCTTGGGAAGCCCGCCCACGGAGACATGCTCGAAACCAGGAATGCCGGTTTCGAGCTTTTCCACTGCCGTGATCACTGAGCCCGACATGACCTATTTCCCCTTTCGTTCGTTGGCGCCACCCAGCGCCGCAATGTCAAGTCCGAGCAAGACCTTCTCGGTATCGCTGAGATCCCCGATGACTCGCCGCAAGGGCGGCGGCAGCTCTTTTACCAGGGTCGGCGTGGCAAGGATCTTCTGATCCTCCGCCAACTGCGGCTGCTCGAGGACGTCGATCACGGTCATTTCGTACGTTCCCTGGAGTTCCTCGGCGCAAATCCGCTGCAGGTTCCTGATGCCCTTCTCCGAACGCGGCGTATGCCCCGTCACGTAAAGCGTCAGTCTGAATTTGTTCATGTGGATCCCTTCTTTGCCCGGCTATGCAGCGCTTTTGTAGTCGAATCCCGCTCAGGGTGGGCCGCGGCCGGGACGCGGGAGTAGTTCTTGCGATAGAACGACAACAGGTCCCCCATCAGTTCAAGCACCAGGAAGCGCCCTTCTTCAATCATTGCCTTCGCCTTCGCCGCGGGAATGCCCTTGGTGTTTCTTGTCAGCGTCTGCGCGTGCAACTCGGCGACATCGCGCGCACCAGCTTGCAGATAACCCAGGTCGTCGGCGAGTTCTCGCAGCTGATCTGAAACGGGATTGTCGACTTTGAAGGCCAGATTCTCCACCGCCAGCTCCAGCGTCCTGCCGTACCTGTGCACCAATTCGTCAAATACGCCCGCGGCCGAGCGTGAAAGGGGGGCCGAACCATACATGCCACCGACGACGGATAATACAGGAGAGTTGGCCACCGTATACCGTCGCTCGATCTCCTCAAGGAGCTTCTCCGACTGCTGCAACTGAAGGCGCGCCTCCTCGAGCGCAGCCTGGTCGGTTTTGTGCTGGGTCAGGTCGGAAAAGATACCGACCAGGTGCGCAACCTGGCCATCGCCGTCCTGAATTCGCGAGATCGAGAGCAACTCGGGATAGAGCGAGCCGTCCTTGCGCCGGTTCACTATTTCGCCGTGCCAGAACCCCTGCCCGGCGATCGACTCCCACATCCGCTCGAAGAAGGCGCGATCGTGCTCGCCCGATTTCAACAGACGCGGCGTGTTGCCGAGCGCTTCTTCAAGCGAGTAACCGGTGATGGTCGTAAACGAGCGATTGACGCTGACAATCACCCCATCGGGTCGGGTGACGATGATCCCTTCGCGGGCGTTCTCGAAGACCTGGCCAGCCAGCGCCAATTGCCTTTCCAGGGCGCGTCGTTCCGTAATGTCACGCAGGCTGGCAACGGTGGCCGGTTGCCCCAACCAGTCAAATGTCGCGGCGCGCAGCTCGGCACAGCCGACTCGGCCCGCACTGTCGATCACCTCGATGTCGGCATGACTTTCACCGGCCATGATCGGCAGGCCAAGATTCTTGCCGAGCAGCCGGCGGCCACCGAACATGCGATGCGCGCTGTCGTTGGCATAGAGGACGATGCCCATCGCATCAAGGACGATCATCCCGTCCGGCATTGCCGCGAACAGGCGAAGAACCGCGCCCTTGTCGAAAGACGGATCTTCCTGAACTTTTTTTGGGTGCAGGCTCATCGGTCAGTCAAAGGCTTAGCGCGCGAGGAACGAAACATCGATCAGCCGCCCTCGCCACCTGTGCCATCGCTGGCGATGATCGAGAGAATCTTCTCGGACTGGGAAATGGCGCCGAGCAGCTTGAGGACCGGCAAGGGCACCAGGCGGACCAGCGTAGGAGTGGCAAAAACGTCGCCCTGAAGTGCTTTCTCCGGCTCCTCGAGGACGTCGACCACGTCGAGCACCCAGTTGTCCAGGCCGACTTCGGTGTCCATTGTCCGGCCCAGACTGGCGACCTGTTGCCGGATTTCGTCATTGACCCCGGCAACGTACAGGGTCAGTTGGAGTTTGCTCATGGCTTGCCTTCCTTCTCGCGGGGGTGGTCAATCGCCGTTGATGATCGACTTCACGATGATGCGGATTTGCTTGGGCGAAAGTGGCTTGGCGGCAAGCTGGAAACGGAGGCCGGCCTGCTGGGCACGGCGCAGCCCTTCCATGTACTCCTGGGCAAAAGCGGTGGCAACATAGACCGGAATCGTCGCATCCGTGGCCTGCAGACGGCGCAGCGTTTCGACACCGTCCAACCCGGGCATCTTGAGGTCCAGGAACACCAGGTCGGGACGCCGGGCAGCCGCAAGCTGCAGACCGATCTGCCCGCTGTCTGCCAGCTGAACCTCGTAACCGTCATCGGCCAGCGCGAGTTCAAAGGCGTCACGCACGGCGCGATCATCGTCGATTACCAGAACCACTCCTGCCGTCATCAGGCTTCCTCGGGGAAAACATCAAGTTCAATGGAAAACACCGCGCCGCCGTCCAGCATGTCGGCCAGGGTCAATTTTCCGCCCGCATTGTCTATTAACTGCCGAGAAACCGCCAGACCCAATCCGGTGCCGCTACCCGTCTCTTTGGTGGTGAAAAATGGATCGAAGATCCTGGCCTTGATGGCGTCCGGAACACCAGGACCATTGTCGGCGACACGGAGCACGGCACGCGAGTTGTCGAACTGCTCGAGCGTGACACTCACGCAATGGGGGCCTGGCGACTGCTTGCAGGCGTGGCAAGCGTTGAACAACAGGTTGAGCAGAACCTGCTGGAGCGCATCGTGACTGCAACGCAGGCGCGGCACGGGCGCCGGCAGGCGGAGGTCGACCAGCACGTCTGCCTGCCGGCGCTCGCCCTCGATGAGCACCAGCGTATCGGCAAGAACCCGCGCCGGGTCGCAACTCTGGTCGGCGACCGAAAGTGGCATGCGTGAAAACACCAGCATGTTCTTGACGATGCGCGCAATGCGCTCGACTTCGCCGACCGCGCGCTCGAGCATGCTGCGCGGCCGCCCCTCCTCCAGCTTCCCGATGGCGTATTCGAGATAGCCGAGGATGCCCATCAGTGGATTGTTCACTTCGTGGGCGACGCCACCGACCAGCGTTCCCAGGGCGCTCAACTTTTCCATACGCAGCATTTGTGCCTGCGACTGCTCGAGCGCCTGGTGCGCCGCTTCGAGTTTCGCCGTGCGCTCGACAACCTTTCCTTCCAACTCCGCGTTCAGCGTTCTCAGCTCTTCCGTGGCCATGGCGCGCGCACTTTCGATCTTCTTCAATTGCTCCGCCATGGCGTTGAAGCTGCGTGAAAGCGTCCCGAACTCGTTATCGTCGGCGACCGGAATGGCCTGTTCCAGATCACCACCCGCTGCCCGGCGCAGCCCCTCGAGCAGCACCTCGAAGCCCCGGTTCAGGCGTCGCGACAAGAGACTCAGGAAAAGCACGCTGAGCAACGACAAGGTGACCAGCACGGCGATGATCCGCGTATTCGCTGCACCCCGGACGCGCGCCATGGCCGCGCGCTGAAGATCGGCCAGCTGCTGCGCCTTGAAGCCCAGGCCCTGGACATTGACCAGCAGCGCACCGATGGCCTGCTCGCGTGCGCTGGGGTGCGCCGCGAGCAGCAGGTCCAGCAGGCGCCCATTGTCCTCATGGTCCTGCCGGAGGGTTTCCAGCAGTTGCTCACCCCCGGGCTCGCTGAAGCGCGCGCCGGCCAACACGCTGCTCAGCGAGATCTGTTGTCGGCGCAACTGGGTGCTTGCCCCGGAACT
Source organism: Candidatus Accumulibacter regalis (assembly GCA_000585075.1). Lineage (GTDB taxonomy): Bacteria > Pseudomonadota > Gammaproteobacteria > Burkholderiales > Rhodocyclaceae > Accumulibacter > Accumulibacter regalis. The sequence continues at coordinate 25,479 of JEMY01000018.1, forward strand.
ATCGTGGAGCAGGTATTCCTGGGTCAGGATGTTCATCTTGGACACCTCGCGACCAAGCTGCTCGGCGATGTCTGCACCCTGGCGAATGCGCGCGATCTGATTCCAGGAAGCCCACAGGACGCCACCGACCAGAACGGCCAACAGGGCAGGCAAGAGGGCGGCAATACGGAGCTGGCTGCGGATGAGCATGGTCGCGGACTCAAGGGTTGGCCGTCAGGGTGGCAGGCTTGACCACTGGCAAGGCATCCGGACGGAGGAAAGACTGCCGCTCGCCTTGTCCGCAGGCGCACCGGCCGGGATGCTCCGGCACGACTAGACGATCCCCGCTTGGCGAAGCGCCGCGATCTGCGTGTCGCTGTGGCCAAGTTCGCGCAACACGGTCACGCTATCTTCGCCGAGTGCCGGCGGTGCCTTGCGGTAGCCGACCGGCGTCGCCGACAGGTGTATCGGGTTGGCGACCTGCGGCGCGCTGCCGCCGCTGGCGTGCGGCATGTCGAGGCGCATGGCACGCGCCACGACATGCGGGTCGGCGAAAACAGCGGCCAGATCGTTGATCGGGCCACAGGGCACGGCCGCCTGCTCGAGCGCGGCCATCCATTCGCCGGTCGTGCGCAACACGGTGTTCTGCCGCAGCAGTGGAATCAGCGCCTGGCGGTGCCTGACCCGCGCCGCGTTGCTGCTGAAGCGCTCGTCGCCGGCCCACTCGGGATGCCCGGCAACGGCGCAGAAGCGGGCGAACTGGCCGTCGTTGCCGATGGCCAGGATCATGTCGCCATCGGCGGTCGGAAAGTCCTGATAGGGGACGATGTTCGGGTGGGCGTTGCCCATGCGCCGGGGTGCCGTCCCGGATACCAGATAGTTCATGGCCTGATTGGCCAGGCAGGCGATCTGCACGTCGAGCAGGGCGAGGTCGATGTGCTGGCCGTCGCCGCTGCGAAACCCGTCCCGGTCGCGATACGCCAGCGCGGCGAGAATGGCGTTGCCGGCGTAGAGACCGGTGAGGATGTCGGTGAGCGCGACGCCGACTTTCTGCGGCCCGGCGCCGGGCTCGCCATCCGGCGTGCCGGTAACGCTCATCAGGCCACCCATGCCCTGGATCAGGAAGTCGTAACCGGCGCGCTCCGCGTAGGGTCCCTGCTGCCCGAAACCGGTGATCGAGCAATAGACGAGCTTGGGGTTGAGCACGCGCAGGCTGTGCTGATCGAGGCCATAGGCGGCCAGACCGCCGACCTTGAAGTTCTCGATCAGCACATCGGAGTTGCACGCCAGCCGACGAACGATTTCCTGCCCCTCGCGACGGGTGATATCGACGGTCAGCGAGCGTTTGTTGCGGTTGGTACACAGGAAGTACGCTGCCTCGCGCGTCGCCTGGCCGTCGCCATCGGCCAGCCACGGCGGCCCCCAGCCGCGCGTGTCGTCACCGCAGCCCGGCCGCTCGACCTTGATCACGTCGGCGCCGAGGTCAGCGAGCAACTGACTGGCCCAGGGGCCGGCGAGTACGCGTGACAGGTCGAGCACGCGCAGATGCGACAGTGCGCCGCCGCTGTTCGCCCGCGAAACGGTGGACATCGCCGGCGGCTTCAGAAAGCGGCGATGCCGGTCTGTGCCCGACCGAGGATCAGCGCATGCACGTCGTGCGTGCCTTCGTAGGTATTGACCACTTCGAGGTTGACCATGTGGCGAATGACGCCGAACTCGTCGGAGATACCGTTGCCGCCGAGCATGTCACGTGCGCAGCGCGCGATGTCGAGCGACTTGCCGCACGAGTTGCGTTTCATCATCGAGGTGATGTCCGGAGTCGCCGTGCCTTCATCCTTCATGCGCCCAAGGCGCAGGCAGCCCTGCAGGGCCAGGGTGATTTCGGTCTGCATGTCGGCGAGCTTCTTCTGGATCAACTGATTGGCGGCCAGCGGACGACCGAACTGCTGGCGATCGAGGGTGTACTGGCGCGCCGTGTGCCAGCAGGACTCGGCCGCGCCAAGCGCCCCCCAGGAGATGCCGTAACGCGCTGAATCGAGGCAGGTAAACGGCCCCTTCAGGCCACGGATGTCGGGGAACGCGTTCTCCTCGGGAACGAAGACCTCGTCCATGACGATTTCGCCGGTGATCGAGGTGCGCAGTCCGACCTTGCCGTGGATGGCCGGCGCCGACAGGCCTTGCATTCCCTTGTCGAGGATGAAGCCGCGAATCGCGCCGGCGTCGTCCTTGGCCCAGACGATGAAGACATTGGCGATCGGTGAGTTGGTGATCCACATCTTGCTGCCCGACAGTCGGTAGCCGCCGTCAACTGCGCGCGCCCTGCTGGTCATGCCGCCGGGGTCGGAACCGTGGTTGGGTTCGGTAAGTCCAAAGCAGCCGATCAGTTCGCCACTCGCCAGACGTGGAAGGTACTTGCTTTTCTGCGCCGCGCTGCCGAAAGCGTGGATCGGCACCATCACCAGCGACGACTGGACGCTCATCATCGAGCGATAGCCCGAGTCGACCCGCTCGACCTCGCGGGCGACCAGACCGTAGCTGACGTAGTTGAGGCCGGCGCCACCGTACTCGGTTGGAATCGTCGCGCCCAGGAGGCCCATCTCGCCCATTTCGCGGAAAATCGCCGGATCGGTTCGCTCGTGGCGAAACGCATCCTGAACGCGCGGCAGCAAGCGGCCCTGACAGTAGTCGCGCGTGGCGTCGCGCAGCATGCGCTCGTCTTCGCTCAACTGCGCCTCGACAAGTAACGGGTCGTCCCAGCAAAAGCGTGCTCCGGATGCATTGGCCATCGACATCTCCTGAGTATGGTTTTGACCTTCCTGCCCCCGTCGGCCCCCTTGCGCAATGCATCGGTGAGTGGCAGACAGCAGCAGGGATTGAGTATCCTGTGCCGATTGCGATCAGGCAAGCCTTTGCCGGCGCCGGCGCCAGGCCTTGATCAGATACAGCCGCCATGCCGCCCGTGTCGCCATATAGCCCGACGCCGAGAGTGCGCTGGCGAGAGCGACGAGGCCCAGTGCCAGTGGCTTGGCCACCACCAGCATCCATGCCTGCATGGCCTCGGTCCACGCGGCAAAGGCGGTGACGCTGAACGCCGGTGGAGCGACGAAGCCCGCGCTATCGCCGGTCAGCAAGCGCCCCAGCTGATACGCGACCAGGTACAGCGGCACGATGGTGAAGGGATTGGTGTACAGAGTGACGAGAAGAGCCAGCGGCAGATTGATGCGAAACTTCACCGCGGCAAGCGCCGCGCCGATCATTTGCAGCGGGCCGGGAATCAGCCCGCAGAACAGACCGGTGGCTACCGCGCCGGCGGCCGAATGGCGATTCAGGTGCCACAGCCGCGGGTGCAGCAAGGACGACTGGAACGGCCGCAGCCACGGGTTGTTGCGGATGGTTTCCTGAGCGGGAAGGTATTTCTTGAGATAGCTGCGCATCCTGCTCATTATGCGCGAGAACAGCCGTTCGCTGCAGACACCGCCCCCTCCCCAGGTCTTGCTCGCGGGCCCGGATCGCCAGCGGCTTTTCCCCGCTCATTCCCGCCGCTTGCGCAGCACTCCCGAGCCGGCGGTACGGATATTGCCGGCCCATATCAAAGACAGTCCACGGCCGGCGTCGGAAAATCCGCTCTTTCAACCCCCTCGTTGCTCACGGAGACCATCATGCATGCTTGCGACCAGCCCACCCAGGAAGCCGTCTATCCCTTCGACGCACGCGGCGTCGCCAAGCGCTTTCGCCACGCGGCGATCTTTGGCGCCCTCGACGCCTTGCTCGCCGGCGAAACGATGCGCTTTTGCAACGATCACGATCCGCTGCCCTTGCTCGCCCAGTTGCAGGCACGCTTCGGCGACGCGCTGCAGATCAAGTACGTGCAGCGCGAAGCGGGCGCCATCGTCATCGACTTCACCAGAATGGCTTGACAGCAGACCGCCGCAATCGCCGCCAGCAGGCGGCCAACTGCGCGCGCGCGACGGCCTCTAGCCGCCGCCAGCCAGGGGCTGGGCGACCTGTTCCTGGCGCCAAGGCGGCTGGCGAGAGGGTGACGGGGTGCTGATCTACCTGGGGTTTTCGGCCGTCGCGGTCTTCCTTGCCGCGCTGGTGTTACTGCATACCGGCGGCACGTCGGTCGCGGCAGTCGCACACCTGGTATTCACCGTCGCCGTGGTGCCGCTGATCTTTGCCGCCATCAGCCATTTCATTCCCGTGCTGACGCGCAGCCGCGCGGCCCCACGCGGCGTTCTGCTGCTGCCACTGCTGCTGCAGGCGGCTGGCGTGGTGACCTTTCTCGCCTTCCGGGGCTCGCTGCCGGAGAGTGCTGTGTACGCGGCGGCGAGCATCACCCTTCTTGTCGCACTGCTGTTTTCGGGCTGGATGATTCTGCGTGCGCGACGAACGCTGGGCAGAGCGCACCCCGGCTGGCGCTGGTACCTGCTGGCCATCGTCTTCCTGGCGGCCGCGCTGCTGCTGATCCCGGCGATGAACGGGTGGCCACAGGCACGACCACAGCTGCGCCTGCTGCACCTGCATCTCAATACCCTGGGTTTCATTGGCTTGACTGCGCTGGGAAGCTTGCAGGTTCTCTTGCCGACGGCCTTGCGGACACCTGACCCCACGGCCGCGCAACGGCTGCGCCGACAGCTGCCCTTCGCCGCCGGCGCGGTGCTGGCCGTTGCCTTCGGCGCCGCTTTCTGGCCGCCGCTGTCGCTGGCGGGGGCGCTCGTATTGCTGGCCATCACGCTGCAGATCGCGAGCGCCTGCCTGCGCCGCCACAGCTGGCAAATACTGAGCGCCAATGGTGCGGCAGCGGCGCTCTTCGCGGCGCTGGCCGGCTTTGCACTGCTGCTGATCCTCGGCAGCGCCCATGCCTTTGCCCTGGGCAACGGCGGTGACGCGGTACCGGCGTTTGTCGTCGCCTTCCTCCTGCCGCTGGTCAGCGGCGCCCTGTCGGAACTGTTTCCGGTCTGGTACCTCCCCGGCAGGCGCACGCCGGCACGTGACCGGATGCACGCCGAACTCCGTTGCGGCGGCACCTTGCGCGCCATCCTGCTCCTCGTCGGCGGCGCCCTGCTGGCGCTGGGAATGGACGACGGCTTGTGGTTTGCGGCGCTTGCGCTGCTCTCCTTCATGTTCGCCCTGCTCCGCTCGCTGGCTACCGCCGGGGCTCGCCGAACGACGCAATAAGGACTTAATTCTCATTGCAACACAATTAGTTACAAGATATCTGAGAAAAAAGTCTCAAGATCTGCGAAGCCTATCCGTATCTGGAACTATGGCCGACGCACAGCGGCCCCCAGACGGAGCCAACGAGATGTTCAAGCACGATGAGTCTTCCCCTCTACAGTCATCCCGGCACGCGTCACGCCGGCCGCACCGGCTGCCGGATCTCGCCAACCTGCCCTTGCCGATGCGCGGCCACCTTTCTCTGCCGACCGCCAACGGCCGCGTCCATCACCCGCACATCCGTCGCGTCGAAGCTCCCGTACCTGCGCCAGGTGCGCTGCAACTACTGGTCGCCGAAGCGCGCATCGCGGAACTCGAGAGCGCCTTGAGCGAAGCACGGCAAGCAGCATTCACTGACGCCCTGACCGGAGCACTCAACCGGCGCGGCTTTGACGAAGCGTATAAACGCGAACTGGCTCGCTCGCGTCGCAATGGCAGTCAGTTGGCCATTGCCCTGATCGATGTCGACGACTTCAAGCGCCTGAACGACACGCTGGGCCACCATATGGGCGACGAAACGCTGGTGCATCTCGTCAAGAGCCTGCGCGCGGCGCTGCGTCCGTCGGACATCCTTTGCCGTTTCGGCGGTGAGGAGTTTGTCCTGCTGCTCCCCGAAACCGCACTCGACGAGGCAGTCGCCGCCATTTCCCGATTCCAGCGCCAGTTCGCCGCCAGCGCCGTTCCGGGCTGTGCGCTAGCCGTGACCTTCAGCGCCGGCGTCGTCGTCAGGCAGAACAGCGAATCGCTCGAAGACGTGATTCTCCGAGCCGACGCGGCGACCTACGCCGCCAAACGCGCGGGCAAGAACTGCGTGATCAGCGGCTGACCCTGGCCAAGCGCCTGCCCTGCAGCGGGGTTCGGCGCCAAGGGCGCCGCGCCCGAGCGTGATAAACTGCGACTCCGCCGGCGTCCAGCGGCATTCCCACTTACGGTCCTCAACATGCGCTATCTCTCGACTCGCGGCCAGAGCAACTCCGACACCAAGAACTCGGCGGCGCCGAGGTTCACCGAGATTCTCCTCGCCGGCCTGGCACCCGACGGCGGCCTCTACCTCCCCGAGTCGTATCCACAGGTCGGCAAAGCCGAACTCGAAGAGTGGCGCGGCTTGTCCTACGCCGATCTGGCGTACGCGGTGCTCTCCCGGTTCATCGATGATATTCCTGCCGCCGATCTGCAGGCCCTGATCGCCAGAACCTACACCGCGCAGGTCTACGGCAACGGTCGCAACCGTGAGCAGGCCGCCGAAATCACGCCCTTGCGTTGGCTGGAGAAACCCGACGAGGCCCGCGGCGAAGGCGGCCTGGCGATCCTCGAACTGTCCAACGGCCCAACGCTGGCCTTCAAGGACATGGCCATGCAACTGCTCGGCAATCTCTTCGAGTACGTCCTGGCCAAGCGTGGCGAGGAGATCAACATCCTCGGCGCAACCTCGGGGGACACGGGTTCATCGGCCGAGTACGCGATGCGCGGCAAGGAAAGGCTGCGCGTCTTCATGCTCTCGCCGCACCAGCGGATGAGCGCTTTCCAGCGCGCGCAGATGTATTCCCTGCACGATGAAAACATCCACAACATAGCCGTGCGCGGCAGCTTCGACGATGCCCAGGATATCGTCAAGGCGGTGTCCAGCGATCACGCCTTCAAGGCGCGCTACAGGATCGGCGCGGTCAATTCGATCAACTGGGCGCGCATTGCCGCACAGATCGTGTACTACTTCAAAGCCTATTTCGCGGCCACCGGCGGAGTTGGCGGGAGCAGTGATCGAGAGGTGGCTTTTGCCGTACCTTCTGGCAATTTCGGCAACATCTGTGCCGGCCACATCGCCCGCATGATGGGCTTGCCCATTGGCCGCCTGGTGCTGGCAACCAACGAAAACGATGTCCTCAAGGAGTTTTTCCAAAGCGGCGTCTACCGCCCACGTGTCAGCGCCGAAACGCACGCCACATCGAGTCCGTCGATGGACATTTCAAAGGCGTCGAACTTCGAACGCTTTGCCTTTGATCTCGTCGGCCGCAATGCCAGCGTAATCCGCAACCTGTGGAGCGCCGTTGACGCGGGCGGCAGCGTCGATCTCTCCAAGACGTCGTTTTTCGCGAAGCTTTCCGACTTCGGTTTTGCCGCCGGCAGGAGCACCCATGCCGACCGCCTGGCGACAATACGCCAGACCTTCGAGAAATATGGCTTGGTGATCGATCCGCACACCGCCGACGGACTGAAGGTCGGCAGCGAACTGCGCAGTCCGGACATGCCGATGGTCGTACTCGAAACCGCCCTGCCGGCCAAGTTCGAGGAAACCATCGGCGAAGCACTGGGCCGCCGACCCGAGCGACCGGCAGCTCTGCAGGGTATCGAGGACCTGCCGCAACGTGTTGAGGTGATCGACGTCAGCGTCGATGCGGTGAAGGCGATCATTCAGCGACTCCTGGACTGATCACCTACGACCAGGAATTGAGAAGGGCGCCTTGTGGCGCCCTTCTTCGCGTTGCAGATTAGCCCTTGCATCGCCCCGAGTAGCGCGCAAATTCTGCTGCCGAGCGATTCCTTCAGAGGTAGATGACGGCCGGAAAAACGGCGGCGGCGAGTACCAGCACCAGCCACTCTAGGTTATGACGCGCCAGGAATCCGGTGAAGTGCATGATCAGAATCGCGATCGCCACCACGTAAAACAACGCAAACAGCATCCGAACCCCCTTTCTTTCAATGCACCAACCACCAGTCCCATCCTGCCTCACATCGACCGGCGCCGATTATATAACGCATTGCCCAGCCCTCGACGGTCAGCGCGGCGTCGCCTGTGCTACGCCGAAAAGCGCATCGACAGGTCGAGTGCCCGTACGTCCTTGGTCAAACCGCCGATCGAGATGCGATCAACGCCGGTCTCGGCGATGCCACGTACGCTGTCGAGGCTGACGTTGCCCGACGCTTCGAGAATCGCCCGACCGGCGGTCAGGGCGACGGCTTCGCGAAGCTGATCAAGACTCAGATTGTCGAGGAGAATCATTTCCGCACCGGCGTCCAGCGCCTGCTGCAGCTCGACCAGCGTCTCGACTTCTATTTCGACGAACTGGCAGGCGCGGGCCGCCCCTGCGGCAATCCGCGTGGCCGCGAGCAGCGCCGCGGCGATGCTCCCGGCGGCGTGGATATGGTTTTCCTTGATCAGAATTCCGTCATAAAGACCGAGGCGGTGATTGCCGCCCCCGCCACAGCTGACGGCGTATTTCTGGGCCAGGCGCAAGCCGGGAATCGTCTTGCGCGTATCGACGACCTGCGCCCGCGTTCCGGCCACCAAGTCGGCGTACTGCCGGGCCTTGGTGGCGACGCCTGACAGCAACTGCAGGAAATTGAGCGCGCTGCGCTCGCCGGTGAGCAAGGCGCGGGCAGGCCCTTCGATCTCGCAGAGCACCTGATCCGGGTGGGTACGCTGACCATCCTCGACGCGCCAGTCGATTTCGATCGTCGCATCCAGTTTGCTGAAGCAGCGGCTGAACCACGAGTTCCCGCAAAGAATGGCGCTCTCGCGTGCGACCACCGATGCACGGCTACGCACCCCGGCGGGAACGAGTTGCGCGGTGAGGTCGCCGCTACCAACGTCCTCGCTGAGCGCGGCAGTGACGTTGCGCTCGATTTCGGCATCGAGCAAGGCTGCAATAGGCATGGCATTCCCGTAGACTGAGAACCTGGCCGCGGGATTCTATCACTGAAGGGAAGCACAAATGCTCGACCTACTGCTTGTTAGCCTGGGAGTACTGTTCGCTCTCCTTGTCGTCGCAGCGCTGATCACCCTTTACGTGCAGGACGTGACGCAGGAAAAGCACGCCGTGTTGCGGAATTTCCCGCTCGTCGGCCACCTGCGCTATTTCTTCGAAAGCCTCGGCGAGTACTTCCGGCAATATTTCTTTCTCGGCGACCGAGAGGAACAGCCCTTCGACCGGGCAACGCGTAGCTGGGTGTACCGCATGGCCAAGAATGAGGGCGGCATCATCGGCTTTGGCTCGACCTACCCGATCCATGAACCCGGCGCGCTGGTCTTCGTCAATGCACCGTTCCCGATCCTCGACGACGAGCAGCAGGAACCACCGCCGCTGCTCATCGGCGAAGGCTTTTGCCAAACGCCTTTCGTCGGCAAGTCACTGGTCAATATCAGCGCGATGAGCTTTGGCGCCATTTCCCGCCCGGCCGTGCGCGCGCTGTCGCGCGGTGCGGCGGCCGCCGGTTGCTGGCTGGATACTGGCGAGGGCGGGCTCTCTTCGTATCACCTGGAGGGTGGCTGCGACATCATTTTTCAGGTCGGAACGGCGAAATACGGCGTCCGTGACGAGAGCGGGCAGTTGTCCGACGCGCGCCTGCGCGAACTGGCCACGCACGCGGCGGTGCGCGCGTTCGAGATCAAGTTGTCACAAGGAGCGAAACCGGGCAAGGGCGGTGTCCTGCCCGGCAACAAGGTCAGCGCGGAGATCGCCGGCATTCGCGGCATTCCCGTCGGCCGCGACTCGCTGAGTCCGAACCGCCATCCCGAGATCGGCAACATCGACCAACTGCTCGACCGCGTCGAGCACATCCGCGCGGTGACCGGCAAACCGGTCGGCGTGAAGACCGCCATCGGCGGCCGGCACTTCCTCGATGAACTCAGCGCCGCGATCGCGCGGCGTGGCCTGCAGGCGGCGCCCGACTTCCTGACCATCGACGGTGGCGAAGGCGGCAGCGGCGCCGCACCACAGGCCCTGGCCGATCACATGGCGATGTCGATCGACGAGGCGCTGCCGCTGGTCGTCGACGCGCTGATCGCCAGCGGCCTGAAAGAGCGGATTCGGGTGATCGCCGCCGGCAAGCTGCTGACCCCGGCGCGAGTTGCCTGGGCGCTGGCGAGCGGCGCTGATTTCGTCAACACGGCGCGCGGCTTCATGTTTTCTCTCGGCTGCATTCAGGCCCTGCGCTGCCACACCAATACCTGTCCGACCGGCGTCACCACCCACGACCCGCGTCTGCAACGCGGCCTGGTGGTCGAGGACAAGGCCGCACGCGTCGCCTCCTACTGCCGCAACATGAACCAGGAGGTCGCCATGATCGCCCATTCCTGCGGCCTGCGCCATGCTCGCCAACTGCGCCGCGAGCACGTGCGCATCGTTCAGCCGGGCGGGCAAAGCGTCGCTCTCGACGTGCTCAAACCCTATCCTACCGGTCCCGCCGTAGCGACTTCCTGAGCTCTCGCCTCAGGCGCACGCGGCGACAATGGCCAACAGGCCCTCGCCGTAACGTTCGGCCTTGGCCACACCGATGCCCGGGACGGCGAGCAGCGCCGGCAGTGAATCGGGTCGCACGGCGGCAATCTCGCCCAGCGTCCGGTCGTGCAAAATGACGTAGGCCGGAACGCCCTGCTCGCGCGCCTGCGCAAGTCGCCAGGCGCGCAGGCTGGCCAGCAACGGCGAATCGCGGGGCCCAGAAACGCCGCTTGACGCCGCCCTGCCGGCGCCGCCCGCCTTGCTTCGGGTCACCCTGGTCTTCGGCGGTTCGACTTGCCGGCGAAGCTGCAGACGGCTTTCGCCCTTGAGAATCGGCCGCGCGCTATTGGTCAGCTTGAGCGCGCCGTACGCCGAGGCGTCGGCATCGAGCAGGCCGGCGGCGAGCAGCTGGCGAAAGACCGAGCGCCAGCCGCGCTCGTCGATATCGGCGCCGACGCCGAAGGTCGGCAAACGCTGATGGCCAAACTGCTGTACTTTTTCGGTGTTCTTGCCGCGCAGGATGTCGATCAGGTGGCCAGCGCCGAAACGCTGGCCGGTGCGCAAGGCGGCGGACAGCGCCTTCTGCGCCGCCACCGTGCCGTCCCACACGATCGGCGGCACGAGGCAGACATCGCAATTCCCGCAGGACGTCGCCGGCTCGCCGAAATAGTCGAGCAGGATCACCCGCCGACAGCGGGCCGACTCGCAATACGCGAGCATGCTCTCCAGCTTCTGCCTTTCGACGCGCTTCTGTTCGCTCGGCGAAGCCGACTCCTCGATCATCTGGCGATGGATCACCACGTCGTTGAGACCGTAGGTCATCCAGGCTTCCGACGGCTCGCCGTCACGCCCGGCTCGGCCGGTTTCCTGGTAATAGGCTTCGAGGCTCTTCGGTAGGTCGAGATGGGCGACGAAACGCACATCGGGCTTGTCGATTCCCATCCCGAAGGCGATGGTGGCGACCATCACCAGGCCGTCCTCGCGCAGGAAGCGTTGCTGGTGGCGCTGCCGGTCGCTGCCCGCCAGTCCGGCGTGATAGGGCAAGGCGGTGACGCCCTGCTCGTTCAGCCAGGCCGCCGTCTCATCGACCTTGCGCCGCGACAGGCAGTAGACGATTCCCGCCTCGCCCTGATGCGCGCCAAGAAAGGAAAGCAGCTGCTGGCGTGGGCTGTCGCGCTCGACGATGGTGTAACGAATGTTCGGGCGGTCGAAACTGTCGACAAAGACTTTCGCCTGCTCGAGGCCGAGCCGGGTTCTGATTTCCTGCCGGGTCAGCTGGTCGGCGGTCGCCGTCAGGGCAACTCGCGGCACGTCGGGAAAGCGCTCGTGCAACTGCGAGAGCTGCATGTACTCGGGACGAAAGTCGTGCCCCCACTGCGACACGCAGTGGGCCTCGTCGATGGCGAACAGCGCCACCTGCTGGCGCGCGACGAGCTGCTCGAGCAGGCCGATGAAGCGATCGCTAAGCAGGCGTTCGGGGGCCACGTAGATCAGGTCGAGCTCACCGCGCAACAGCCTGTGCTCCGTTTCGACCAGCGCCCGGAAATCCAACGACGAGTTGAGGAAAGCAGCCTTCACGCCCACCTGGCGCAAGGCATCCACCTGGTCCTGCATGAGGGCGATCAGCGGCGAGACGACGACGCCGACGCCCGTCCGCAGAAGCGCCGGGATCTGATAGCAGAGCGACTTTCCGCCGCCGGTCGGCATCAGCACGAGTGCGTCACCGCCACTGACCAGCTGGTCGACGATCTCCGCCTGTTGGCCACGAAACGAGGGATAGCCGAAAATCCGGCGCAGGAGTTCCGTCGCCGCCACCGCCGCGCTCATCGTCGCTGGGAACTGCGCAAGGAAAAATGCCTCAAGCCAGACGCTCGCGGGTCAGGGTTTCGCCGTCCCAGCAAAGGCACTCCCCTGCCCCGTCACGCTCGTTCCAGTCCGCCATCACCCAGCGCTCGACGTGAATGCCATCGACCATGTGATCGTGTCTTGCCGGACGGTGCGTGTGGCCGTGGATGAGCGTGGCGTAGCCATATGCGCGCAGGAAGTCGTCGGTCGCAGCGGGATTGACGTCCATCAGGAAAGTGGCCTTGCCACGCTTGGCCGATTCGCTTTGCTGGCGCAGCGCAAGGACCATCTGCTTACGTTCGGGCAGCGGCTTGGCGAGAAAGGCCGTCTGCCAATCCGCCTGGCGAACGAGCGCGCGAAACGCCTGGTACTCGCGGTCATCGGTGCACAGCGCATCGCCGTGGGTGAGGACGAACTGCCATGTTGGCAGCGACAGGACATGCGGGTCGGAGAGCAGGCGCGCACCGCTGCGCGCCAGGAAGGATTCGCCGAGCAGGAAATCGCGGTTGCCATGCATCAGCGACAGCTCGACGCCGCTGCTGGATAGCGCGTGCAGCGCTGCGGCGATGTCCGCGGCGAACGAGTCCCCGGGATCGTCGAGGCAATCGTCGCCCGGCCAGGCTTCGAAGAGATCGCCAAGAATGAACAATTGCTCGGCAGAACGCGCCCGACCGGCAAGGAAATCGAGGAAGCTGCGGGTGACAGCTGGCGCTTGCGGCGCCAGGTGCAGGTCGGAAATGAATAGAATCAAGGATGCTGCAGATCGTGCGGCGGAGCAGACTTCAGCAGACTTCGGCGCGTTCGATCAGCACATCGTCGACCGGGACGTCGCGATGAAAACCGGACGAGCCGGTGCGCACGCCCTTGATCTTGTCGACCACCTCGCTCCCTTCGACGACCTTGCCGAAGACGCAGTAGCCCCAGCCTTCGGCGTTCGCCGCGCGATAGTTGAGCGACGCGTTGTCGACCACATTGATGAAGAACTGCGCGGTCGCCGAATGCGGTTCGTTGGTACGCGCCATGGCCAGCGTGTAGGCCGCATTCTTGAGGCCATTGTCGGCTTCGTTCTTGATCGGCGCCTTGCAGGGCTTCTGCTTCATGCCTGGCGCAAAGCCACCCCCTTGAATCATGAAGCCGGGAATGACGCGATGAAAAATGGTGTTGTCGTAATGGCCGGCGGTCGCGTAGTCAATGAAGTTCTGGGCTGAGAGAGGCGCTTTCTCGGCGTCCAGTTCGATAGCGATGACGCCAAAATTGGTGTGCAGCTTGATCATGCGGGATTCCTTATTTTTTCTCGGAGATGACTTTGACCGACTGGATGATGACCGGCTCGACGGGGACGTTCTGGTGCATCGCACGATTGCCGGTCGGGACCTTGGCGATCTTGTCGGCGACGTCCATACCCTGGGTGAGCTTGCCAAAGACCGTGTAACCCCAGCCGTCGGATCCAGGGGAGTTGAGTGCGCCATTATCCTGGTGGTTGATGAAAAACTGCGAACTGGCCGAATGCGGGTCGGCAGTGCGCGCCATGGCGATCGTCCAGCGGTCATTCTTGAGCCCGTTCTTGGCTTCGTTTTCAACCTTTCGCGGCGCCGATTTCTGTTCCATCGCCGGAGTGAAGCCGCCGCCCTGGATCATGAATCCCGGGATGACGCGGTGAAAGATCGTGCCGTTGTAAAAACCCTCGTTGACGTATTGAACGAAGTTTTGCACGGTCTTCGGAGCCTTCTCAGAATCGAGTTCGATGACCATTTTGCCCATGCTGGTCTGCATTTCGACCGTTGGCGCGGCCAAGGCCGCAAAAGGCAACAGTGCGGCCGCCAAGGCGGCAATTCTCTTGTACATCAGGCGCTCCCTTCGTAAATAATCTTCCAGCGACCGTCTTCACGTATCCAGTACTGGCGCTTTTTCATCAGGTTCTTGAAGTTGTTGCTGGTGTACTGCTGGTCAAAGGTGACGAAAACGACGCCATCCTTGCCCGGGCTGCGAAACATCGATTGCCGGGAAAGGTCGATCTTGACCCATTCCTTGCCGGTAAGCACTTGTCGCTTGCGCGCCGCGAACTCGGCGAAGTTCTGCTTGTCGGTTTGAAACGCCCGCGAGTAGTGAGCCAGCAGGCGGTCGACGTCGCCACTCTCCCAGGCCAGTCGCCAGGCTTCGACTTCCCGGCGCAGGCCCTCGCGCTCGCGCTGCCAGTCGCCAGGCGACAACCATTCGATGGAATCACTGATGATGACCGGTGTGACGCCCACCTGGACGTTCTTGGCGAGGACTTCGAGGTCGGCGTTGGACAGCACCACACAGCCTTCCGATGCCTTTGGGGGGCGCGAATAGGTGTCGGCCGGTGTCCCGTGCAGCCAGATGCCGTGCCCCTTCCGTCCCTGACGCTTGTCCCATTCATTGGGATAGTTGATCGGGAACGCGCCGGTGCCGTAGAGATCACTCAACTTCTTGGCCGACAGCGCGGCGGTGACATGGTAAACGCCTAACGGCGTCTTGCGGTCGCCCTCGCGCATCTTGTCGGCGCCCGATTTGCCCTGCGTCACGTAATAGTCGGCGACGAAACGTGGCCGGCCACCGTCGTTCTCGTACAGATAGAGCCGCGACTTCTGCGTGTCGACAAGCATCGCGTGCTTCTGCCCGGGCTCCATCTGCAGCAGCGAGCTGGGCAGTTGATCCGCCAGGGCCGGCTTCTCGCGGTAGGCCTTGATGCGCACCAGCGCCTCGTCGCGCAGGTCGGAGAGCTTCTCCCGTGGCGCGTTGTCGGCGTTACCAAAGGTCTCTAGCGGCTTGCTGCGAGCGAGCAGGAGGTCGCCCTTGATCAGATGCCCGAGCCGGAAATTCGGATATTGAAGGAGAAGAGCTTCGGTCTTCTGGAGTGCCGCATCAATGCGATTTTTCTCTATCTCTCCGAGGATGGTGGCGAGTTGCGATTCCGGACCCGCATCGGGGAAGACCACCGTGCCAGCGGCGCCGGCAGCGATGGCCGGAGCGGCCACACAGGCGGCAACGATGGCCAAGGTGACGCGGACCCTGTTGATCAATCGACCCGCTCCTGCTCGATCAACCATTTGCCCCGTTTCTTGACGAAGACAAGTGTCTTGCGTACGGTTGATTCGAGCTTGTCCGACGTGTAATGCTGCTTGAAGCTGACCGTTGCCTTGTTGTCAGCGAAGGAGATCGTGATCTCCTCGAGATCGACCTGAATCCTGCCGGGCTTGTCGATACGCTTTCTGCGCTGGGCGTCCCACGCCTTGCGCGACATTCCGCGCGGCGTCCTGAAATCGTCAGCGTAATGCGCGAGATAAACCTTCATGTTCTTGTCCGACCAGGCCTTGGCCCAGGCCTGCAGCGCCGCCCTGACGCCGACCTGCTCGGCTGGCGGCGGTGGCGATTCTGGCGGCGCAGGGGGCGCCGTGGCGACCCTCGGCGATGGCGCGGGTGGCGCTCTTTCTGCCGGCGTAGCGGCCATGGGCTTGCCCACGGAAATCCCGGCGCCCCTGTCCACCGCCTTCGCGGGCGGCGGTTCGGAAGGTTTGCCTGCCGGCGCTGTCGGCGCTGTCTGCGCTGTCGGCGGCGGCACTGGTGCAGCAGTCACTGGCGGTGCCCTGGTCGGCTGGACAGCGGCCCTCTTGCCGGCATCGTCCGCCGCTGGCACCGCGGCACCGGGCTTCACCGACGCCCTGGAAGAGGTGCCGATCAGCTCACGAATCATCGACAGCTTGGACTGCGTCGCCTGGTTCGACGAATCCAGCTGCAACGCCTTGTCATACGCCTGGCTGGCGAGCTTGGCATAGACATCACCGAGATTCTCGTGCGCGATGGAGTAGCTCGGATGCGTCCGGATGGCCATCTCGAGCGCCGTGCGCGCCTTGTCGTACTGCTTTTGCTGAGCGTAGAGCACGGCGAGGTTGTTGTAGGGCTCGGGTAGTTCCGGATAGTCCTCGGCAAGCCTGTTGAAGATGACGATCGCTTCGGCCGGGCGCCCCATCTCGGTGAGGATAACGCCCTTGAGAAAGCGCCCCTGCGCCTCTTTTGGCTGGCTGGCGAGATGGGCATCCACCTTCTCGAGCGCCTGCGACCACTGGCCACCCTTCATCAAGCGCTGCACGTCGGGCAGGTAATCGACAATCGCCCAGGATGCAGAAGCAATCAGGAGCAGGCCGAAAAGCAGGGCAGGGAAGCAGGCGGACAAGGGCCTCTGGGAGATCGAGCGCATCGTTATGGTATACTGACCGGTGCAGCGGTTGGATGTTACTTAGCCGGTCGATTCTAACAAGAAGTACGTCGAAACCAAAGCACTCCCCACTCGCGCTGGCCGGCGCCGAGCACTCTCGTGAGTCCGAAAATGCTGAAAATCTACAATTCGCTGACGCGCGAAAAACAGGACTTTGTGCCGATCATCCCGGGCAGCGCCCGCATGTACGTCTGCGGCATGACAGTATACGACTACTGCCACCTTGGCCACGCGCGCGTTCTGGTGGTTTTCGACATGGTCCAACGCTGGCTGCGGGCGAGTGGGTTGCAGGTGACCTACGTTCGCAACATCACCGACATCGATGACAAAATCATCAAGCGGGCAGTCGAGAGCAAGCAGAGCATCGCCGAGCTGACGGCGCGTTTCATCGCCTTCATGGACGAGGATGCCGCGGCCCTCGGCGTCGAGCCGCCCGACCACGAACCTCGCGCCACCGCCTACGTGCCGCAGATGCTCGACCTGATCGGACAACTGGAAAAGAACGGCCTCGCTTACCAGGCCGCGGATGGCGACGTAAACTTTTCGGTGCGCAAGTTCGCTGGCTACGGCAAGCTTTCGGGCAAGTCTATCGACGACCTGCGGGCAGGCGAACGTGTCGAGGTCGACACCGCCAAGGAGGATCCGCTCGACTTCGTGCTCTGGAAGCACGCTCGTGACAACGAGCCTTTCTGGCCTTCGCCGTGGGGCAATGGCCGCCCCGGATGGCATATCGAGTGCTCGGCGATGAGTTCGGATCTGCTCGGCAAGCACTTCGACATTCACGGCGGCGGCCAGGATCTGCAGTTTCCCCACCACGAGAACGAGATCGCGCAATCCGAGGGCGCCCACCTCTGCCGCTTTGTGAACTACTGGATGCATAACGGCTTCGTTCGTGTCGCCGACGAAAAGATGTCGAAATCGCTCGGCAACTTCTTCACGATCCGGGAAATCCTCAAGAACTACGACGCCGAAGTTGTCCGCTTCTTCATCCTGCGCGCGCATTACCGCAGCCCGCTCAACTACTCGGACAGCCATCTCGACGATGCCCGTCAGGCGCTGACCAGACTATATACGGCGCTGAAGAGCGTGGGCGCCGCGGACGCCGGTGCCTCGCCAGTCGATTGGGACGAGCCGCACGCGCAGCGTTTCAGGCAGGCGATGGACGACGACTTCAACACCCCCGAAGCGTGCGCGGTACTCTTCGACCTGGCGGCCGAACTAAACCGCAGGAAGTCGCCGGCTGTCGCCGGGCAATTGCGCGGACTGGCAGGTCTGCTCGGCCTGCTGACGCGCGATCCGCAGATCTTCCTGCAAGCGGCGCCGAGCAACGAGACCGCGGACAGTGTCGCGGACATTGAAGCGCGCATCGCCGAGCGCGTTGCTGCCAAGAAGAACAAGGACTACGCGGCGGCGGATCGCATCCGCGCCGATCTGCTGGCGGCTGGCGTTGTCCTCGAGGACAGCAGCGCCGGAACCACCTGGCGACGCTCGTAAGCGCTGCCTGACCAACGCCAGCCGGCAGCGAGCAGCACTGAAAGCGCGGAAGCCCTAATGCATGATGCGGCCGTCGGGCCCGATAACGGTCAGGTCGACGAAGCGCGAACCACTCCGTTCCTGCGCTGAATAGCTGACCCGATACCCCCCCAGATCGAGGTTGTGCATGCTCTCCAGCGCATTGACCAGCCCTTCACGGGTCGGCTCCCTGCCGGCTTTGCGGAGCGCTTCGACCAGCACTCTGGCCATCGCATAGGCCTCGAGCCCATAGTACGAAGGCTTTCCCTGCGGCCCGATCAGCTTCCGGTATTCGTGCGCCAGCGGCGTTGTGTCGTTCCACGGCGACGGCATGACCTGCGAGATGCCGATACCGCGCGCCTGCTCACCGAGCTCCTGAACCAGCAATTCGGCGCCAACGGGAGAAAGGGTCATGAACTGCGGCATCTGATCGGCCTTCTTCATGCCGCGGACAAAGGCCGCCGTCGGCTTGTAGAGCGTCACCATGATCACCGCCTGCGGATTGACCCCGGCGATCTGCTCTACCGCCTGCGCGACGTCGACCGAGTTGCGCTCAACCGAGGCCACCGCAGACGGCGCCAGCCGATGCTGCTTGAGCGCGCCAACGACGCCATCGAGGCCCGATTTGCCGAAACCGTCGTTCTGGTACACTACGGCAATGTTCTTCATGCCCAGCGAGACCAGATGCTTGACCAGGGCTTCGGTTTCGTTCGCGTAGCTGGCCCGGACGTTGAACATGTAGCGGTTGTTCGAACTGTCCTTGGGCGACTGGCGGAGCGAATCGGCACCGGAAATCGCGCCCACCAACGGCACCCTGGCGACGCCAAAAGCCTCGTTCATGGCGGCCGTCGTCGGGCTCGATCCGTATGAAGCGAGCAGGGCAAAAACCTTTTCAGTGTTGATCAAGGCCTTGGTATTGGCCACCGCGCGTTCGGTCTCGTAGCCGTCGTCAAGAACGCGCAAGGAAAGCATCCTGCCGTGAATGCCGCCGGCTTCATTGATCTGGCGGAAGTAGGTCTGGATGACTCTCTTCATATCCAGGCCGTAAACGCCGTTGGGACCAGAAAACGGCGCCGTCATGCCGATCAGGACACCGTTTGCGGTAACGCCCGTCTCGCCCGCGGTGACGCAGCAGCCAAAGCCGCTCAAAAAAACGCACAGCAGCGCCTTTGCCAACCTCATGCTCATGCGCTTGTCCTCCTCCCGAATAGGGGTCGCGGTCGTCTGCGGACCGTTTCGACCAGACGGGGAAGGATGGCAAGAAAAGCTGACAGGCGGCTTACAGGCTTGAGAAGAAACGGGTTTGAAGCTTACGAATCAACAAGCGTGGCAGTTGGCCAGCGGACGCGGGCGGCCAAACGGACAGGGCTGTGCCGGCCCGCCCACCCGCCGAACCCTCAGGTCGCCGCAAAGAAATCGCGCACCCGATCCATCCAGGATTTGGCGCGCGGATTGTGACGCCCCGAGTTTTCCTGACTCGACTCCTCGAGTTCGCGCAGCAGCTCCTTCTGACGTTCAGTCAGATGGACCGGCGTTTCGACGACGACGTGACACAGCAGGTCTCCGTGCGCGTGGCTGCGCACGCTCTTGATGCCTTTTCCACGCAGGCGGAAGACCTTGCCAGACTGCGTTTCCGCAGGGATCCTGATTTTGGCCGCACCGTCGAGAGTCGGGATATCGATCTCTCCACCGAGCGCCGCCGTCGTAAAGCTGATCGGCATCTCGCAGTGCAGGTCGCTCTGCTCGCGCTGGAAGACGGCGTGCGCCTTGAGATGAATCTGGACGTAGAGATCTCCCGCCGGGCCGCCATTGACGCCGTGCTCGCCTTCGCCGGAGAGCCGAATCCGATCGCCCTCGTCAACCCCGGCGGGGATCTTCACCGCCAGCGTCTTGTGTTGCTTGACCCGACCCGCGCCGTGGCAGGGAGCGCATGGGTCGGCGACGAAGCGACCGGTCCCATGGCATTTCGGGCAGGTTTGCTGAATCGAAAAAAAGCCCTGCTGCAGGCGAACCTGGCCACTCCCCTGACAGGTCGGGCAGGTTTTCGGTTGCGTGCCAGCCTTGGCACCGCTGCCGTGGCAGGCATCGCAGACTTCCATGGTCGGAATGCGGATCTTCGTTTCAGTGCCGAAGGCCGCCTGCTCGAGGGTGATCTCGAGGTTGTAGCGCAGGTCTGCGCCACGATAGACGTTCGAGCGCCCGCCACGAGCACCGCCGAAGATCTCGTCGAAAATACCGCCAAAAGCGTCGGAGAAGCCGCCCGGACCTCCACCGCCCATGCCGGACTGGGGGTCGACCCCGGCGTGGCCGTATTGGTCGTAAGCCGCACGCTGCTGGGAGTCCGCGAGAATTTCGTAGGCTTCCTTGACTTCCTTGAACTGCTCTTCTGCCTTGGGGTTATCCGGGTTGCGGTCCGGATGGTGTTTCATCGCCAGCTTGCGGTAGGCTTTCTTGAGATCTTCATCGGATGCGTCGCGATTGACGCCCAGAATGTCGTAAAAGTCGCGTTTAGCCATCGTTTCTCAAGCACGTTGTGGGACGGAGCGAGGCGCGATTATACGCCCCGCCCTGCAGCAGGATGCCTACTTCTTGTCTTTGACTTCGGTAAACTCGGCATCGACGACGTCGCTGTCGTCCTTTTTCGCCGTCCCTGCGGACTCGGCTCCGGGCGCGTGATGCTCGCCGCCCCCACCCGCCTCGGCCTGCTGCTTGGCGTACATTTTCTCGCCAAGCTTTTGCGCCGCCGTGCCGAGGGCCTCGGTTTTCGCCTTGATGCTCTCGACGTCGTCGCCGCGGATCGACTCCTCGGCCTCCTTCATCGCGGCTTCAATGACCGCCTTCTCCCCATCGGCAAGCTCCTTGCCGTATTCGGCAAGAGATTTCTTGACCGAATGGACCATGCCATCGCACTGATTGCGCGCTTCCGCCAGTTCGTGCGCCTTGCGATCCTCCTCGGCGTGCACTTCGGCATCCTGCACCATGCGCTGCACTTCCTCCTCGCTGAGGCCGGAAGAGGCCTGGATCTTGATCTTGTTCTCCTTGCCGGTCGCCTTGTCCTTGGCCGAGACATGCAGAATGCCGTTGGCGTCGATGTCGAAAGTCACTTCAATCTGTGGCATGCCACGCGGCGCCGGCGGGATGTCGGAGAGATTGAACTGCCCGAGGCTCTTGTTGCCACTGGCCATTTCACGCTCACCCTGCAGGACATGAATGGTGACCGCCGACTGGCCGTCATCGGCCGTCGAGAAAACCTGGTTCGCCTTGGTCGGGATGGTGGTGTTCTTCTTGATCAGCTTGGTCATCACCCCGCCAAGCGTCTCGATACCGAGCGACAGCGGCGTCACGTCGAGCAACAGGACATCCTTGACCTCGCCCTGCAGCACGCCACCCTGGATCGCCGCACCAACGGCAACGGCTTCGTCCGGATTGACGTCGCGGCGCGGTTCCTTGCCGAAGAAGGCCTTCACTTTCTCCTGCACCTTGGGCATGCGCGACTGGCCACCGACGAGAATCACGTCGTCGATGTCGCTCATCTTGCAGCCGGCATCCTTGAGTGCGATACGGCAAGGCTCGATGGTCCGGTCGACGAGTTCGTCCACCAGGGCTTCGAACTTGGCACGGGTGATCTTCAGCGTCAGGTGTTTGGGCCCGGAGCTGTCGGCGGTGATGTACGGCAGGTTGATCTCGGTCTGCTGGCCCGACGAAAGCTCGATCTTGGCTTTCTCGGCAGCATCCTTGAGACGCTGCAGGGCAAGCACGTCGGACTTCAGGTTGACCCCCGACTCTTTCTTGAACTCGTCGATGATGTAGTCGATTAGACGCTGGTCGAAGTCTTCGCCGCCGAGAAAAGTGTCGCCGTTGGTGGACAGAACCTCGAACTGATGCTCGCCTTCAACCTGCGCGATTTCGATGATCGAGATGTCGAAAGTGCCGCCGCCGAGGTCATAGACGGCGATCTTCTTGTCGCCCTGCTTCTTGTCCATACCGAAAGCCAGCGCCGCTGCAGTCGGTTCGTTGATGATCCGCTTGACTTCCAGACCGGCGATGCGACCGGCGTCCTTCGTCGCCTGACGCTGGCTGTCGTTGAAGTACGCCGGCACGGTGATCACCGCTTCGGTGACCTCTTCGCCCAGGTAGTCCTCAGCGGTCCGCTTCATCTTGCGCAACACTTCGGCGGAAACCTGCGGCGGGGCGATCTTCTTGCCGCGCACCTCGACCCAGGCGTCCGCGTTGTCCGCCTTGAGAATCTTGAAAGGCATCAGGGCGATATCCTTCTGCACTTCCTTTTCCTCGAAACGCCGGCCGATCAGCCGCTTGATCGCGTACAGCGTGTTTTTCGGATTGGTGACCGCCTGCCGCTTGGCCGGCGCACCACAGAGAATTTCATCATCCTCGGTGTAAGCAACGATCGACGGCGTCGTGCGTGCGCCCTCGGAGTTCTCGATAACCTTCGGCTTGCCGTTTTCCATAACGGCGACGCAGGAGTTGGTTGTGCCCAGATCAATGCCGATGATCTTGCCCATGTAAGGATCCTTTCAGTATTTCGGTAAATTGTGACGACATCGGCCCACTGGCCGAATGTCTGGTGACAAGCACCAACTGGGGCTCATCGCAGGAATTTCAAGCCTCGGCCTTGGCGACGACGACCATCGCCGGGCGCAAGACGCGGTCAGCCAGCAGGTAGCCCTTCTGCAACACAGTGACCACCGTGTTCGGCTCCTGTGTCGATGCGACGACGCTGATCGCCTGGTGCAGGTTGGGATCGAACTTCTCGCCGAGCGGGTTGACTTCTTTCAGCGCCGATTTCTCGAAAGCGGCGACCAGTTGCTTGAGCGTGACTTCGCTACCCGCGCGCAAACTTTCGACGCTCTGCGCATCGGTGGCCAGCGCAATTTCCAGGCTGTCCTTGACCGCCAGCAGCTCCCGAGCGAAGCGCTCGATCGCGAACTTGGCAGCCTTGGCAATGTCTTCCTGAGCGCGCCGACGCACGTTTTCGGTTTCCGCTTTGGCGCGCAACCAGGCATCGTGATACTCGGCAGCTTTCAGCTCGGCTTCGCGCAAGGCATCTTCGAGATTCGGCACGCCCTCTTCAGCAGGCGCGCTTTCGGCAATCACTTCAACGGGCTCCGATGCCACAGGCGCATCGTTGCCATTGTCAGGCGGTATGTCGTTAGCTTGCATAGATGATGATCTCCCAGAAAACTGCAGGCAGGTTGGGGCGAGTTTTTCGATTTCAAGGCTTTTTTGTGGACTCCCGGAGGTGGAAGAGCGACGCAATTCGCGCATAATTGCTCATTCGGCGCCTCGCTTCGCTACTAGCATTTCAATTCTCTCTAGTCCCGAACAGGACTTGGTACCGGCATGACGGAGAAAATCGGCAAATATCAGATCATTCGCACGCTTGGCAAGGGCGCGACGGCGGTCGTCTACCTGGCCGAGGATCCGGACCTGAACCGGCAGGTAGCGATCAAGCTGATCCGCTTCGGCAAGGACAGCGCAGCGATGTCAAGGCGCTTGCGCAAGATCTTCCAGACCGAGGACGCGATCGGCCGGCGACTCGATCACCCGAACATCGTCAAGGTATACGACGCCGTCGTTGAGAAGGATCAGGCCTACCTGGTCATGGAATTCGTCGACGGCGGCGCGCTCGACCGCTTCTGCTCGATCAACCGCCTGCTGCCCATGCACCGGGTGATCGGCATTATCTTCAAGTGTTGCCTGGCGCTTGATCACGCTTTCCGCCAGGGCGTCGTCCATCGCGACATCAAGCCGGCCAATATCCTGCTCGATGCCGACGACAATCCACGCATCACCGACTTCGGCCTGGGGCTGAACCTGCAAAAGGACATGGGCCAGGACTCGACCTTCGTGATGGGCGTTGGCTCGCCGGCCTACATGTCTCCCGAACAGGTCAAGAACTACCCGCTCAATCACAAGACCGACCTCTATTCGCTCGGGGTCCTGCTCTTCCAGCTGCTCACCGGACGCTTGCCGTTTCGCGCCAACAATCCCGCGACGCTGGTCTACAAGATCGTCAACATGGATTCACCGTCGGTCTGCGCGCTGAACCCCAACCTGCCTGCCGGGCTAGATGCGATCATCAAGAAGTCGCTCGAGAAAGACCTCTACAGCCGCTACCGAAATGGCGCCGCCTTCGCCAAGGACCTCTCGGCGGTGCGCTACCAAATGCTCGACGAAGACCAGACGCAACAGGATTTGACGCACTTCCAAACGCTGCGCAAGCTCGACTTCTTCGTTGACTTCGAGGATATCGAATTGTGGGAAGTGCTGCGTATCAGCAGATGGCAAGAGATAACCGAAAAAGTGACCCTGATCCGTGAAGGCGACACGCACCGCAAGTTTGGGGTGATCATCGACGGCTTCGTCGAAGTATCGACCAATGGCCGTGTCATCTGCCGGCTTGGTTCGAGCGACGTGATCGGCGAAATGACTTTCCTGCACCCCACCGACACCCTGCGCCACGCCACGGTAGTGACCCTGGAAAGAACGCTGTTCCTGGAAGTCAACAGCGCAGCCCTCGAACTGGCTTCCGACGAACTGCGCGAACGCTTCAACAAGGTTCTCCTGACCAGAGTGCTCGCTCGCTTGCGCGACGCCAACAAAGTGCTCGCCAAACTGGGGCAGACAGCCGTCCAGGGCAGCTTTTCGGCGTCCTCGCTCGGGCTGACCCCGCCGCTGGAACTGCTCTAGAGGGCAGGCGCACTGGCGCAGCAGCCCTCAGGATGGCGCTCCCAATGCCTTGGCGCGCAATGCGCTGAGCTCGAGTCCCGCCTGGTCGGGTGCGAGCTGTGTCGGCCAGCCGCGCAGCTGCGTTTCCGCGATATCGGCGAGGGCTCGAATCCAGTCGTCGCGCTCGTTGAGGCACGGCAGGTAGTGGAATTCCTTGCCGCCCCCATGGAGGAATTCGGCGCGACCTTCGATAGCGATCTCTTCGAGCGTCTCCAGGCAATCGGCAGGAAACCCCGGACAGATCACATCGACCCGCTGCACGCCCTGCTTGCCGAGCGCCCTCAGCGTCGGCGCGGTATACGGCTGCAGCCACTCGGCGCGACCGAAACGCGACTGAAAGCAGATCTGATAGCGCTCGGCCGTCAGGCCAAGCGCTTCGGCCAGCAAGCGGCCACTCTTCTGGCACTCGCAGTGGTAGGGATCGCCTTTGTCCAGGGTGTAGCGCGGCAACCCATGAAAGCTCATGATCAGCCGATACGAGTCACCCGGCGGCCCACTGCTCGCCCAATGCTCGCGCACACTGGCAGCCAGTGCTGCGATGTAACCCGGATGGTCGGCAAAACTCCTCAGCGAGCGTATTTCCGGCTGGTTGCGAACGCTTTGCAGCCAGCTGCAGGCGGCATCGATGGCGGTGGCCGTGGTACTTGCCGCGTACTGCGGATAGAGCGGCAGCAACAGAATCCGCGTACAGCCCGCCGCCTTGAGTCGAGAAAGCGTCGCGGCCATCGACGGCTCGCCATAACGCATCGCGTAATCGACGACCACCTGATGCCCGGCCTGGCCAAGGAATCCACGCAACAGCTTCGCCTGGCGCTCGACATGCACTTTCAGCGGCGAGCCTTCGGCGGTCCAGATCGACGCGTACTTTTCGGCCGAGCGTCGCGGGCGCAGCCTGAGGATGATGCCGTTCAGGATCAGCCACCAGACGGGGCGTGGAATCTCGACGACGCGCGGATCGGAGAGGAACTCCTTGAGGTAGCGTCGCACCGCCGACGCCGTCGGTTCTTCGGGCGTCCCGAGATTGATCAACAGGACGGCGGTTTTTTCCGGCGAGCCATGACGGTAGGCCGGCTCGGGAAGATAACGAGGCATCAGGAGTTGGCCTGGTAGGAGAGTGCTGAAGAGAGGAGTTTGGCGGTGATGTCGACGATCGGAATGACGCGCTCGTAGGCCATGCGGGTGGGACCGATGACACCCACCGAACCGACGACTTGGCCGTCCACCTCGTAGGGCGCGGTAACCACACTGCATTCATCGAGGGGTGCCAGGCCCGATTCGCCGCCAATGAAGATCTGCACGCCGTCGGCGCGATGCGACAGATCGAGCAACTGCATAAGAGACGTGCGCTGCTCGAAGAGGTCGAACAGCTCACGCAGCCGTTTCATGTTCGACGAGAACTCCTCGACTTCGAGCAAGTTGCGCTCGCCGGAAATGATGTAGCGCTCGTCAGAACCCTTCATCGCCTCGTCGCCAGCGGCCAGCGCGGCGGCCATCAGCGATTGCAGGTCACCGCGCAGCCTCTGCACTTCCTCCTGGACGCGCGAACGAATGTGCTCGAAATCACCGCCGATGAAATGCTGGTTCAGGTAGTTGGTGGCGGTAACCAGTTCCGACGGAGTGTACGACCGCCCGGGGAAGAGGAGACGATTCTGCACGTCACCGTCGGACGTCACCAGAATCAGCAGGATGCGCTTTTCCGACAGACTGACGAACTCGATCTGGCGAATCTTCGGCACCCGCCGCCTCGGCGTCATGACGATGCCCGCAAAACGGCTCAAGCCGGAGAGCAGGAGCGACGCATTGCTGATCAACTGGCGCGGCTGGGAAAGCAGCAACTGCCCCTCGATGGCGTCGATTTTCTCTTTTTCGAGCGGCTCGACGGTGAGCAGGCTATCGACAAAGAAACGGTAGCCACGCGACGTCGGCACGCGCCCGGCCGAGGTGTGCGGACTGGCGATCAAACCGTTGTCTTCAAGGTCGGCCATCACGTTGCGCACGGTCGCCGCCGATAGGTCCAGGCCCGAGAACCTTGACAGCGCACGCGACCCGACAGGCAGTCCGTCCGCGATGTAGCGTTCGATGAGCGTCTTGAGCAGCCGTCTGGCGCGTTCGTCTAGCATGGGTCGGATTCTACAAAAATTCCCCCCCTCGCGGGGCGCCGCGGAGGCAAGCTGAATTGTGGTCTAATTGCTGCCATGAACAATGCCTTTCCTCACGAATCGACCGATTGCGCAAATCTGCCGAAGACCATTGCCTTGATCGGCAAGTACCACAGCCAGGAAATCGCCGAATCGCTGCGCATGCTGGCCAGATACCTGCACGAACGCGGCATCACCGTCCTGATCGAGGAGGAAACCGCCCGTAACCTCGTCTCGCAACTTGACCTGCGCAGCTGGGCCAGCGGCAGCTTTTCCTGGCTGGGAGCGCATGCCGACATGGCGATCGTCCTCGGCGGCGACGGCACGATGCTCAACGCAGCACGTCAACTGGCCCGTTATCGCGTGCCCCTGGTCGGAGTAAACCAGGGGCGCCTGGGTTTCATGACCGACATCTCACGCAGTGACATGCTGGCTTCCATGGACAGCCTGCTCGACGGCCAGTTCGTTCCCGAAACGCGCATGCTCCTCGAAGCCGAGGTCACGCGCGACGAGCGCCTCGTTGCTGCCCATCTGGCGCTCAACGACGTGGTCGTTGACAAGGGCGCCATCGGGCGCATGATCGAATTCGAACTCTTCGTCGACGGCGAATTCATTTATCACCTGCGCTCGGACGGCCTGATCGTTGCCACGTCCACCGGCTCGACGGCGTACGCGCTATCGGCCAACGGCCCGATCCTGCATCCTCAGGTTTCGGCGATCGCGCTGGTCCCGCTTTGCCCTCATTCCCTGACCAACCGACCGATCCTGGTTGGTGATCGCAACGAGATCGAAATCCGCATCGTCCATGGCATCGATTCACGCGCCCACTTCGACGGCCAGGTGACGGTCGACCTCAAGAACGGCGACTGCGTACGCCTCCGTCGCTCCGAATACTCGATCTGCCTGCTCCACCCCCCCGGCCACAGCTACTTCGCCATGCTCCGTCAGAAGCTGCACTGGAGCGAGCGACCGAAGGAGCACTAGGCGATTCCTGCGACGACCCCATCATGCTGCGCCGGCTGACGATCCGCGACTTTGTCCTCGTCGATCGCCTTGAACTCGAATTTCAGGGCGGTTTCGGCACGCTCACCGGCGAAACCGGCGCCGGCAAGTCGATTCTTGTCGACGCGCTGGCTTTTGCGCTCGGCGAGCGTGCCGACGCCAGCCTGATACGCGCCGGAGCCGAGCGCGCCGAAATTGCTGCCGAGTTTGAGCTGGACGATTCCCTGGCGGCCGCAGAATGGTTGCGGGAGCACGATCTCGACACGCAGGACGGTCTGCTGCTGCGCCGATTGCTCGACGCCAACGGCCGATCGCGCGCCTATCTGAACGGCTCGCCGGTCACCGTCGTTCAACTCCGTGAAGTTGCCGAAGCGCTGGTCGACATTCACGGTCAGCATGCCCACCAATCGCTTCTGCGCGGCGACGCACAGCGCGCGCTGCTCGATTCGCACGCGCGCCTAGCCCCCCTGCCGGCCGAAGTCGCAGACGCCTGGCGGCAATGGCGCGATGCCCGCAACCGGCTCGACGCTGCGGCCGACGACATAGAAGCACTGGCCACCGAGCGCGAGCAACTGGGCTGGCAACTTGGCGAAGTGAGCGCTCTCGGCTTCTCCAGCGAGGAATGGCGGGCGTTGAACGACGAACACCAGCGCTTGGCGCACGCCGCAAGCCTGGTCGAGGGTGCCCACTTTTCGCTGCAGGTCCTCGCCGAAGGCGATGCGGCGTGTGAGGCACAGGTCGCCAGTGTCGCCAACCGGCTCGACGACCTGTCCGAATACGACTCTGCACTCGAAGAAATCGCCGTCCTGCTGCACTCGGCGCAGGCGGAACTTGGCGAAGCGATCTCCGCACTTCGCCGCTACACCAACCGCGTCGAACTTGATCCACAACGCCTGACGGAAGTCGAAAGCCGCATCGAAGCGGTCCTGGACTGTGCGCGCAAGTTTCGCTGCACTCCGGATGACCTGCCGGCCTTGCTCGCGCGCTGGCAGGAGAGATTGGCCGTGCTTGACGACGCCGCCGATCTCGCCGGACTAGCCGAACGCGTCGAAGCCGCGAAGCAACGCTATGGCGAACTTGCCCGCCGGCTGACCGCCGGTCGCGCTGGCGCCGCCGCTGCGCTTGGCCGCGAAGTCAGCCAGGTCATGCAGCAACTGGCGCTTGGTGGCGGCAGCTTCGACGTAGCGCTACTGCCGGTCGAAGGGGGCAGCGCAGGCGGGCATGAACAAATCGAATTTCGCATTGCCGGTCTCGCTGGGAATGAATCGCGCTCCCTGGCCAAGGTTGCCTCTGGCGGCGAGCTATCGCGGATCAGCCTGGCCATCCAGGTGGTCACCAGCCAGGCGGCAAGCGTGCCGACACTGATCTTTGACGAGGTTGACGTGGGCATCGGCGGTGGGGTGGCCGAGGTCGTGGGCCGTTTATTGCGCGAACTGGGCGCCGAACGACAGGTCCTTTGCGTAACGCATCTGCCGCAGGTCGCCGCACGCGCCAACTGGCAGTGGCAAGTGAGCAAGGTTTCCGAGGCCGGTCAGCTACGCAGCCGTGTCGCCACGCTAGACGCCGAAGCACGCGTCGAAGAAATCGCCCGCATGCTGGGGGGCATAGAAATCACGCCAATCACCCGCCAGCACGCCAAGGAAATGCTGCAGCTCCCCTGATCCCGTGCAAGGCGGTGACTGACGCTCGCGGCGGCACAAGCAGCGCTGCCCGCCCGACCACGAAAGCCCGCGACGGCGGGGCCGTCACACGACAAACACGCGAGAGCTTGGAGAAATGTTGCGGTGAACGTGGCTGCGGAAACCTCGGCCCATCGGCAGCCAGAACAAGCGACGCCACTACCGGCGGCGCCAGCCACGATGGTTAAGCAAGGCTTAGACGGGCTTCTTGCCCTTGCCGCGGGCAGCTTTCTTGAGGGATTTGAACTGTTCCGGGTCTTCCGCCTTCAGATACTCGATGACCTCGTAGTCCTCGCGCTTGAGGCGCTGAATATCGATTTGCTCGACATGCACCAAGCGCAGCAACTCACGGACCGGCTTGGGCATGTTGCGGCCACTTTCGTAGCGCGAACCACCGCTTTGTGTCACGCCGATTCTTGACCAGAACTGCTGTTGATTGAGGCCAAGTTTACGGCGAATTTCGCGGGGATCGACCCTCTCGACGACTTTGACGGTGCTCATAGCTATCCTTTCGTACAATTACTCCACGCGAACCAGCAGGAAACCCTGCCTCCTGCCACAGATCGACACCCTATGACCCTGGTAACACACGGCACACTATAGGCGAATCAAACAGAATTGCAAGTGGCATTTGATTAGAACATTTGACTAATGCTGATCGGTTCTTTAAGACCGACGCCCTTTGCCGCCGTGTCAAGCAATGCTTTAGAATACCGATTTTTTGTGGACCTCAAATTGGATTTGCGATGGCGCTGATAGTTCAGAAGTTCGGTGGTACGTCGGTGGCCTCGACGGACCGTATCAAAAACGTCGCCAAACGCGTCGCGCGCTGGCAGGCTCAAGGGCACGACGTCATCGTCGTTCCGTCGGCGATGGCCGGCGAGACCAACCGCCTGATCGCCCTGGCCAACGAGATCTCGCCCTCGCCAGACCCGCGCGAACTCGACGTCATTGCCTCGACCGGAGAACAGGTGACCATCGCGCTGCTGGCCATGGCCATGCACGCGCAGGGCCTCAAGGCCAAGAGTTTCACCGGCTCGCAGGTCACCGTGCTGACCGATAGCTCGTTCACCAAGGCGCGCATCCTCAAGATCGACGAAACGCGAATTCGCAAGGCCCTGTCCGAAGGCAACGTGGTCGTCGTCGCCGGCTTCCAGGGTGCCGATGAACACGGCAACATCACCACCTTGGGCCGCGGCGGTTCGGACACCTCGGCGGTCGCGCTGGCCGCCGCACTGAAAGCCGACGAGTGTCAGATCTACACGGACGTAGACGGCGTCTACACCACCGACCCGCGCGTCGAGCCGGAAGCACGCAAACTGGATACCATCACTTTCGAAGAAATGCTGGAGATGGCCAGCCTCGGCTCCAAGGTGCTCCAGATCCGCTCGGTCGAGTTCGCCGGCAAGTACAAAGTCAAACTGCGTGTGCTTTCGAGCTTCGAGGACGAAGGCGAGGGCACGCTGATCACTGTTGAGGAAAAAAGCACCATGGAACAACCTGTCATATCCGGGATCGCCTTCAATCGAGACGAAGCCAAACTCACCATGCTCGGCGTTCCCGACCGCCCAGGCATCGCCTACCAGATCCTGGGACCGATCGCCGACGCGAACATCGACGTCGACATGATCATCCAGAACATTGGCCGAGACGACACCACCGACTTCTCGTTCACCGTCAACCGCAGCGATTACAACAAGGCCCTCGCGATCCTGGAGACCGTGCGGCAGAAGATCGGCGCCCGCGACCTCAGCGGCGACACCAGCACCTGCAAAGTCTCTGCCGTCGGCGTCGGAATGCGCTCCCATCCAGGCGTCGCCAGCAAGATGTTCGGCGCGCTGGCCAAGGAAGGGATCAACCTGCAAATGATCTCGACTTCGGAGATCAAGATCTCGGTGGTCATCGAGGAAAAGTATCTGGAGCTGGCCGTTCGTGTCCTGCACAAAGCCTTCGGCCTGGAGAAACCGGCGAAGTCGAAGTTGAGTTTGACCGGCCGTGACGAAACCGATATCATCACGCCCTCCTAGGAGACGTGGCCGAGAGGTCGAAGGCACTCCCCTGCTAAGGGAGCATGCGGGCATAAACCTGCATCAAGGGTTCGAATCCCTTCGTCTCCGCCAGGAACGTCGCAGCAAAGCTCTGCGACAAAAAACGAACACCCCGCTGAACGCCATGTTCCGCGGGGTTTTTCGTTTATACCTGTTGACCTCGCGTACCCCCCGGCACGGCGCCTGAGTTCGCGCCTCCAATGAATGACCTGCTGTTGGTCGGCGGGGCCCACGACGCCAGCCCGTTCCCGGTCGAGCGCCAGGGCAGCGATCGCGACCAAATCGGGGGGTGTCGACCGAGGCGTAACGGGGACCTCGCACGGGCTGCCGGGCCGAGCCGATGGCGAGCAGCCATCGGTGCAGCTTGACCTCACGGAGAAAACCCGCATACTTTTATCGTGCGGTTGAGTTCTATGCTCGTTTTCAACAGAGGGGACGTTTCGATGCCTGACAGGGCCGTGACAATCCGGTGGTGGGCGCCCCATTTGGCGTGCCTGGCCCTTCTTGGCGCCTGGTCCGCAACCACGCAAGC
Organism: Candidatus Accumulibacter regalis; assembly: GCA_000585075.1. Lineage (GTDB taxonomy): Bacteria > Pseudomonadota > Gammaproteobacteria > Burkholderiales > Rhodocyclaceae > Accumulibacter > Accumulibacter regalis. The sequence continues at coordinate 57,634 of JEMY01000018.1, forward strand.
GGGAGACAAAACCATGGGCATGAGCATTTCTTCAAGTGCGTTTGCGCACAACGGCTCGATCCCCAAGCTGTACACTTGCGAGGGCAAGGACATTTCCCCGCCACTGACCTGGAGTGGCGTGCCTGCGGGGGCAAGGAGCCTGGTCATGATCGTCGACGATCCCGATGCACCAGATCCCGCAGCGCCCCGCATGACCTGGGTCCATTGGGTGCTGTACAACCTGCCTGCCAACAGCACTGGGCTGCCCGAGGCACTGCCGTCGCGTCCGGCCAACGCGCTGGACGGACTCAACGATTGGCAGCGCACCGGCTACCGTGGCCCCTGCCCGCCCGTCGGCCGGCACCGTTACTTCCATAAGCTCTACGCGCTGGACGTCGTCTTGCCCGACTTGAAAGAGCCGAACAAGAAGACCTTGGAGCAGGCCATGCAGGGGCACATCGTTGCCGAAACGCAATTGGTCGGCACCTATCAAAAGGCACGCTGATCTCCCTTCGCCCCGACGACCTTGCTCTGTCGCTTCCCCTGTTTTTGCCGTGGCTTCTTCTGCGCGACTCCTCGATTCTGGATTTTTGGAGGAACTCCCGAAACCAAGCGCGGCAGGCTGACCAGGGTGTCCGGTCCTTCGCGACCTGATTCCCGGTTCGCGCCACTTGATCGAAACAAATAAATCGCGGTCGTTGTCTATCCTGCATCGGCACCCCCTGGGTTTCCTATCCTTCCACACGTTGGCAGGAGGTTGCGATGAACCGACGATCATCAGGTTACCAAAGCACGCTGTCCCGCCTCTACGACATCGGCGGGGCCGACCTCGCACTGCGCTATCACGAATTGTCCGAAGGCACGTGCGCCAACTCTGCCGCTGCTCAGGCGCCAGCGCGTGCCATCTACATCAACGGTGCGCGCATCAGCGATGACGATGTCGGGGCAATGGAGCGGGCATGGAATATCGCACTACTCGATGGCCGCTACTGGTACGACCGGGCAAACGGCGCCTGTGGCGTCGAAGGAGGCCCATGTACCGGCTTCATCCCGGCCGGCCTGCCGCTTGGCGGGCCACTGATGGCGAATGCCTCAGGTGGCGGGACCGGCGTATTCGTCAATGGACGCGAGCTTCATCCACAGGACGTCTTCGCGCTGACCCGCGTGATGCAGGTTTGGCCAGGTCGCTATTGGGTGGACGCGGTCGGTAATTTCGGATGCGAAGGCGGTCCGGCGGTTGGCAACCTGGCGGCGTCCATGCACATGCCGGGTGCGCAGAGTGGACCCTGGACGGCCTCGAGCCGGGCCGGCACGGTCGGCGGCGACGGCGAGGGTTTCCTCTTCTTCGACGACGGCAAGACTTCCTGGTCGACCTAGGTCGCAGCCATGACTCCCGACCAACTTAGGCATCGCGAGGCGCTGATCGCCCGTAGCGACGCGGCACTCGAACGCTGGCCGGATCGCACCGGGGCGGGCTTCACAAGCGAAATGGAGGCGGTCGCAGACGGGCTCGAAGTACTTGCGCAAGCGACGCCGCTCAGTGAGCGCGATGCCGTCGAAGGTGCGCGCACTTGGCGCTGGGCGGGCAACGCCTATTACGATCTCGGCGCAGGCAAGGAGCGCCGCGCGCTCGAACATGCGGCAAGGGCCTACCGCAAGGCCGAGAACGCTCTGGAGGTAGCCGCCGAGGCTGCGGACGCGGTCGATTGGGTCAAGCTCAACTACTGCTTCGGGAAAGTGCTCCTGCAGTTGAGCGAAGGAAAAGACCCCGGGCTCGCCACTGAAGCGTGCACTCGCCTGCGCGCGGCTCTCACGCTGGCGCGCCTACACATGCCGGACGGAGTCGAAAGCGTCCGGGAGGAACTCGCAACCGCGCAGCAGATCGTCACCTTGCTGGGCGAAGCCGGCCAGCTCGATCAGCGGATGGCTCAATTGAAGGACGAGCTCGGGCTTGCCGACGCTGGCGAGCCGATGCACGCACAGCGAAACCCAGAGCGCGCTGCCGAAGCGAAGCACATCAGCGCCATGTTCGATGTCCTCAATCAACAGTTCGAGAAAGAGAAACCCTCGCTCGATCCGACCCGCCAGGCGGGACTTTCGAGTCTCATGCAACGGCTGCAAGGAGTGGTCGGATCGACAACATCAGAGGGCTTGTCGCTCGAAGCGATGATGGCCAATCGCGGAAAAATTGATGCGCTCAAACGCGAACTCAGCCCTCAGGCCCGTAACCCGAGCCTCAAGGGGCCGGGTGCGGCGCAAGGCTCGCGCGGCGGACGGCTACTGGCCGCGCTGCAGGAGCTGAAAATGTTCGTCGGCGCGGCCGGCATGGCGCCGGAAAGTTCAGCCGAAATGCGTGAAGCCGCGATGGACCTGTTCGCGCGGCTCGGACGGCTGACCACCTGGGTCAGCCAGGCCGGCGACGATACGGCGACGCTGGACAAGCTCGAGCGCGATCAGGCGCGTGCGCTGGCACACGAGGTTCGCCTGTATGCCGCACGCCGGCACCCGCTATTGGCGCAGCCAGTCTGGCCGCGTGGCGAAGCAACGACCGATGCCAATAGAATCTTCTTCTCGGGCGGCTTGCGCATGCGCAAGGAGCTGGCGGGGGCACTGATGTTCTCGGGCCTGGAACTCGCCGTGGACGCTCCCGTAGGGGCTGATTTCGCAACCCATCGATGGCAGGAGCTGCAATCCTCGAACGTCGCGGTGTTCGATCTTTCCGAGGCGCAGGCGCAGGTTTACTACGAGCTGGGGATTGCACTGACAATCGGCACTCAGATTCTGCTGATTGCCGCCGACGATACCGAGATCCCGTTCGACATCGCGCAGAACGTCAGTCGTTACCGCCCGGGTGATACGCTGCGCCCATGGCTGGCCAACGAAGTGCACACGGCGATCTACGGCTTGCAGGTCAGGGGCGGCAAGGAATCAAGTCTGGCGGCGACACTCGACTACGCCCAACGGGTGGCCACCGGCGAGCCAGACAACCCACTGCTCGCGGTTGCACTGAAGGTGATGCGTGCCGCGGGCGATGATCCGATCAAGTTCCGCAATGCGCTGACGACTTTCAATGCCTATCTCGGCACAGGTCAGCACGAGCTGCTGCAAACGCGCTGGCCCGGCCTCTACCCGGACCCGCGTGCGCGGCGAACCTTCGCCGTCATGCCGTTCCGCCGCGAGCGTGAGGCGGCCTATGCGGTGATCGAAGCCAGCGCGCGGCAGGCGGGCGTAGAGCCGGTGCGTGGCGACCAGGCCGATGGACAGGAGATCATCGAATCAATCTGGCACGAGATCTGCCGCGCGACACACGTCACGGTCGACATCAGCGGCTTCAACCCTAACGTATGCCTCGAACTGGGGATGGCCGACGCGCTCGGCCGCCCGATGCTTCTGATCGGCGAGCAGGGCACCGAACGCCTGGTGAAAGCCGCTTTGCCTGCAGTGGCCAAGCGCCGCTGCCAGCCTTACGAGGCCGATCCGCGCCACGCGCCGCAATTTGCGGCGGCGCTGAAGAAGTTCTTTGCAGCGCCCTGAGCGGTATCACGCTCACGGCGGCCGCAAGAGCGCATGGACAGGGGAATCGCCCCGACCGCGAAACTCCCGTTCTGAACAGAGAACATTTCACAGGGTACCGGTTGCGCCCCCTCGGCCGGTTCGGGCCATTAGGTGCGCTGCACTGTGGTTCCAAGCCTCACAAGAAGGCTATGGCAAGGTTCGAACGCCGGGGCGAAGCCAGTACGGCGTTCGCTAATCCTGGCGATTGCCGCCGTGGTTACCCTTGTTGCCGTGGCCCTTGTCTTTCTTCTGCTTGCCACGATCGTCATCCCAGCGCTGATCATCGTGGTCATGACGGTAGTCGCGGCGGTAATCCTCGCGGTATTCCTCACGTCGATAGCGCTGCTGACCCTGATAGTACGGAACGTATTCGCGGTTGTACCAGTTGTTCTGCACAAAATAGACCCGCTCCCCGCAGGCGCGGTACTTGTGGCAGTTCTTGCTCCAGTGCTTTGCATGACCAGGAGGCACGTTCAGGTAGATCGGCGGGCGCATGACCGGCACCCGCTCAATGATGATCGGCTGTGGGTAGATCAGTTGCGGCGGCGGATAGCCGCCAATTTCGATGCGCCCGTAGAAACCGGGTTGGCCGATGCTTACCGATACGCCAAGGTCGGCGGAAAGCACAGGCGATGTCGAGACGATCAGTGCGGCGACGAGGAAAAGACGTTTCATGCTGGCCCTGTAGGTGTAGATGTCGTCTACTAACGCGCGCACCCCAAGCACCGTTGACTGCGCGCCTGCTTGGCAACCCGACGAACCGCGCAGGAGCCGCCTCTCATCAAGGCCCGGGCCTGCCAGAAACAAGCGACCCGGCGGAGCGGAAGCTGCCCGGAAAAGCCCGGCAGGCGATCTGGTCGTCGGTAGCCGCTCACCCCGGACATCCGGAAACCGGCGATTTCTGGGCACTTCGCATAGACTGAATTTTTGTCTGCCGAGCCGCCGCCGATGCAACGTTGTCCTTGGTGCGAAGGCTTCGACCTTTACCGTGAATACCATGATTCGGGAATGGGGCGTGCCGCTCTACGATGATCGATCCCTGTTTGAACGGCTGCTTCTGGAAGGCGCGCAGGCGGGTTTGTCTTGGGCGACCATCCTCAAGAAGCGAGAAAACTACCGACGTGCCTTCGATGCCTTCGATCCGGCCCGGATTGCCTGCTATGACGACGAAAAAGTTGCAGCCCTGTTGACGGATCCGGGGATCGTCCGAAATCGAGCCAAGGTCGCCGCCGCCATCAACAACGCCAAAGCGTACCTGGCGCTCACCGCAGGTGGACAGTCGTTCAGCGATTTTCTATGGCACTTCGTCGATGATCTGCCGACCCAGAATCAATGGACGGCAAGCTTATGAAAGCAAGAGCCGCCGGGAGGTTTCACCCTGCCGAAGACAACACCATCTTGATGCGTTTGAGGCCACTACCCACCGTTTCCGCCAGCTTGACCACGTTCGGATCGTCAGACGGTCGTTCCACCGTCCATTCGCAGAACGAGGCCATGATTGAAGCACGCTCGATGGAGAGCTTTGAGGCCAACAAGCCGGACTCAATGATCGGGATCAGGGCTGCGGCAGCCCTGAGACGGTTGATTTCCGGAGTTGGAGGCGGAATCTGCTTCGACATGCCTTGAGTCTAGCGAATGCCGCACCACGACGCCGAGGACATATTTCACACGACGTCCAACCCAGCAGCAATGAGGCGAGCGCGGCCGCCTCGTTTGCCGATCGCCGCGGGGCCGAGCGAGCGATGCGGCGGCCGACCTGATCGCCAGGCGCAAGTCGCTCAAGCAGGGTGATTCAGGAGGCGCCTTTCGGGCGCTTCGCGACGACCAGGCACTGCATCAACTGCTGCTCCGCCTCGGTCGCTTCTCCTTCTCGATCAACGCCAAGGAAATGCCGCCGAAACGCCGCCAGGGCGGCGGCCGGGTCCGAAGTGTCGTAGCCGATGTCCTCGAGCGCAAGTTGAGGATCGAAAGGCTCCGCAACCGGCATCGCCGCTGGTTCGCGGCACCACAAACCAAATCCTTTCGCCGCCAGACGCTCCCAGGGGAAGAGCCGACTCGGATCGATCTTTCGGCGTGGAGCGACATCTCCGTGCCCGAGGAAATTGTTCGTCGGAATCCGGTAGCGCTGCTGCAAGTCCTTCAAAAGATCGAGGAGAACCATGATCTGTGCTTCCGAATACGGTTCGGCACCCGTGTTGTCGAGCTCAATGCCAATCGACGCCGAGTTGAGATCAGTGTTGCCTGCCCAGTAAGAGATCCCCGCGTGCCAGGCGCGCCTTTCTTCATCGACCAGTTGGTAGAGGGTGCCATCGCGTCCGATCAGGTAATGCGAGCTGACTTCGCGGACCGGGTTGGTCAGCGTTCTGAGGGCATGCTCGACGTTGCTGCTCGTGGTGTCGTGGAGGATCACGAAATTTGGCCGCCGGGCGTTGTGGTTTGGCGAGGGCACCACGATGGCCCGTTCAGAACCCGCCGGAAATCTGACGCATCCAACCATCAAGACGCAGGCAAGACCAAGCCAAGCGACCCGCAGAAGCTGACGAATCACGTCAGCCCTCCGCTTTCTCGCCCGCTTCCGCAAGCCCGAAAATTCGTCCAGGCGAATACGGGCCGGCCGGTCACTTCCCTGATCGGAGAGCTTCTTGTCGCCGTAAGGAGCTGGATCATTTGATCCAGCCGTTCCACAACATGCGGGCGATCGCCGCGTTCGCCGCCGGTCGATCGAAACGGGCGGGATCAAAGTCCAGCCCCGCCCAGGTGCGTACCGCCTCGGTCTCCTCGCCGTACGGGTCGTTCTCGAAGCTGGCCACGAACTCCTGGTATTGACCAACGCCACCGGCATCCTCGGGCGGACACGCACGCTCGCCCCCTTCGACGCCGCCAGCGAGTCCGTCGTCGTGATCGCCCCGGTTGCGCACCTGCTCGACGCTGATGCGATGCAGCCAGCTGTCGCCGAAGTCGTAGAGATACGTGAAGGTGGCGCCCGTCGCGAGCAGCCTGTCCAGTCGAACGCGCTTTTCGAACGCGGTCGGGTGGTCGGGCTCGTCGAACTCTGCGTCCGGAACGCCGATTCTCATGTCGCCGACGCGAAACTCGTGCAGATGAGCGTCGTGCCAACCCATCGCGGCCTGAATGACGTGGTGCAGCGTGGCGAAGCTCGCCTGCCCACCAATTACCAGCCGGCGCCAGATGAGTGGCGTCGTGTCGACGAGTTCGATCTTCAAGGTGAGCAGCGTCGAAGACGCTTTCTTGCGAGCAGTGGCCACGGCAGTTCCCAGAGCAAATATTTGCTGATTCTACGGAAGCTTTGCCCCGGCCCCAATCGATCCGAGAAGAGGCCCTGCAAATCCTGATCGCCACCCGGTTCTTTGCGGCGCCGCTTTTCGGTGACCGCTGGCGTCGACACGGGTAGGGGGCCACTTGGCAAGCAGAACAGCCGCCTTGCGGCGGCCGTCTGAGCTTTCCTGAAACGCCCCTTCAGCGCTACTTGACGACCAGCAGGCTGTCGTCCCACTTGACGTGCTTCTCGAAGCCGAGCAGGTTGGCGATCGTCGCTGCAATGTTTGACAGGCCCGCGGTCTCACTCGCCTGAAGAGCAAGCTTGCCGCCGGAAACATTGTCGTAGAGGATGAGGGGCACCGGATTGAGAGTGTGCGCCGTCTTCGCCTTGAACGAGCCGTCGGCATTTTTCGCCGGTTGCTTGCTCTTCTTGTCGATTTCGTACATCTCGTCGGCGTTACCGTGGTCGGCAGTGATCAAGGCAACGCCGCCAAGCGCGTCGATGACGGGCAGGATGCGCGCCAGTTCCAGGTCAACCGCTTCGATGGCCATCGTCGCAGCGCGGAAACTGCCGGTGTGGCCGACCATGTCGCCATTCGCGAAATTGCAGCGCAGCGTCTTGTACTTGCCACTTTTCAGCGCGTCGATCATGGCGTCGGCGATTTCGGCAGCTTTCATCCACGGACGCTGCTCGAAGGGCACCACGTCGCTGGGCACCTCCTGGTAGGTTTCACCGTCGAACTTGTTCGAGCGGTTGCCATTCCAGAAATAGGTCACATGACCGAATTTCTGGGTTTCCGAGCAGGCAAACTGGGTGATCCCGGCTTTGGCGAACCACTCGCCCATGGTGTCGAGAATCGCTGGCGGATCGACCAGGAAGCGCTTCGGCAGCTTGAGGTCGCCATCGTACTGCAGCATGCCGGCATAGGTCACGCTGGGCACGCGCAGGCGATCGAACTTGTCGAATTCGGCGTCTTCGAAAGCACGCGTGATCTCGATCGAACGATCGCCGCGAAAGTTGAAGAACACCACCGCGTCGCCGTCATTGATCGTCCCGACGGGAACCCCGGCGCGCCCGATGACGAATGCCGGCAGGTCCTGGTCGATCGTTCCCGGGAACTCGGCGCGCAGCGCCTCGATCGCGGCGGCAGCACTGTCATACTGCGGACCTTCCCCGAGGACGTGCGTGCGCCAGCCCTTGTCGACCATGTTCCAGTTCGCCTCGTAGCGGTCCATCGTGATGTTCATGCGCCCACCACCCGAGGCGATGCGGGCATCGAAGCTGTCGTCGCTGGTCTCGGCCAGGAAGGCCTCGAAGGGCAGTACATAGTCGAGGGCGCTGGTCTCGGGAACGTCACGACCGTCAAGCAGGATGTGCACCCGTACGGTCTTGACGCCCTCTTCCTTGGCGCGCACGATCATCGCCCGCAGGTGGTCGACGTGGCTGTGCACGTTCCCGTCGGAAAAGAGGCCCAGGAAGTGCAGCACGCCGCGACCGCCCTTGACAGCGGCGACGACTTCCCGCCACGCCGCTCCCTGCCAGATCGAGCCGGCGGCGATGGCGTCGGCGACCAGCGACGCGCCCTGGCTGTAGACCTGGCCGGCGCCGATGGCGTTGTGACCAACTTCGGAGTTGCCCATGTCGTCGTCGGAAGGCATGCCGACAGCGACGCCGTGCGCGCGCAGGGTGATGTTCGGATAATTGGCAAAGAGACGATCCAGAGTCGGCTTCGTGGCGGCAGCGATGGCACTGCCGACGTCGGACTTGGCAATCCCGTAGCCGTCCATGACGATGGTGACGATCGGGCCCCGAATACCGGGGAAAGACGCAGATTTCTGCAACATGATGGATTCCTGGGGAGTGGAGAGGTCAGAAGGTAGGCCGCAGGAACCGGAACAAGCGAGAAGCCCGCGACGTCAGCTCCAGTATACCCCCAAGCCCGTCTGGCCGGGATCGGCGAGGACTCGGGTCCGCGCCGACGGGCAGCCGCCGACCCAGGCAGGCGCGAACAGAGTGTCCTCCCGTGGGCGGGCAAAGCCGGGCGCCAAGGCCCCGCGGCGGCAACGCTGCCGGCACAGCTACGAAGGCTGCTGCAGCCTGATTCGGGTACGTACCCGCTTGAGCCTGATACGGGTGCGAGTGCGTTTGACCTTCGGCTGCTCGCCGCCAGAACTCGGCCGACGCGAGTGCCGGCGGCCGTGCGAGCGGGCAATCACCAGCGCCAGCTTACCGATCAGCGCCAGAACGACCAGCACCCAGAACAGAGGATACTGGACCATGCGGGAGCCCAGCTCGGCCAGTTCACGTACCGGATTGAAAGTGCTGCGCGGCGCCTGCTGCGCGGCTTCGCGGGCAGCATCGAGCGCGGCAATCCGCCGCTCAAGCTGGGCCCCCGCTGCCTGGTTGAAGGCCACCGCAGTATCGCCATGGCCCAACGAGACCTCACCGTCGCCAGCGGTCACGTGAAAACCTTGCACGCCAAGCAGGGAAAAAGTGACCCGACCTTCGCCGTCGACGCGCGCGTCAAGGGCTTCGGTAATCACTTGAGCAAGCCCTTCCTCCATTCTGACAACCGCCGCCGCGATGTCCTCGACCAGGATTGGGCTAACCTGGTCGAGCTGTTCCGCGGGCAAAGTCACACGCGGCACAGACGATCCCGGCTGCCGCCTGGCAGTCACGTTGACCACCGATCGCAGCGCCCGTCCGAGCGGGTCGGCCTGCGCCGGGCTGGCAAAATCCACGTCCTGGTGTACGACAGCCGGTGGATCAACGAACAAGGGGACGGGCATCTCGCGGTCGATGCCGAGCAAGGAGCCGGTCGACCAGGGGTCGCCATTGGCGTTCGTGGCCGCCGGCAACTCGACGAACGCGTCGCGACCGACACCGGCTTTCGGTGCCAGGTCATAGTCGTCAAGAGGGTGTGCTGCCGCCTGAGCTGCAAGAAGGGCCCCGACCAGAAGTCCGGGGAACCCGTGCGGTCGCTTGAAACGTGCCATCATGCCAAGGATCCGAAAGATTCCGAAACATAGAAGCAAAAATCACGCCCATTTGCAAGAGCGCCTTAAATCAAGCGCATTGTCCGCAACCGGGCGCCAGCGATCTGGCCATTGTCAAGTTTCCCGACACCATCGACCGGCGCTGGCGCGGCTGCCTGGCTACCGTGACGGAGGGGGCGCGTGCGCGGGGGTGAGTCCAAGACTGCCCTATAATTCAGAAGAATGCACTGAAACCGTCGATCTTCCAAGGCCAGCGGCCGGCCTTGGCCAGAGGGAAGAATGAACGCGAACACCCCGGAACGAGTCGCCTGGCATTTCATCGCCGCCGATGAAGCGGCAACACGCCTGCAGGCCAGCTGCGACGAGGGATTGGCCGAAAGTGAAGTCCTCAGCCGTCGCGCCTTGCACGGCGAGAACCGGATCACCCCGAAAGCGGGCAAGGGACCGCTGCTGCGCTTTGCGCTGCAGTTCGTCCAGCCACTGGTGCTGGTGCTGCTGGTGGCCGGAGCGGTCACGGCCTTCCTCGGTGAATGGGTCGACTCGGGCGTGATCTTTGGCGTCACCCTGATCAACGCGGCGATTGGTTTCATCCAGGAGGGCCGTGCCGAGGATGCCCTTGCGGCGCTGGCACGTTCGGTCAGCAGCGAAGTCACCGTCCTGCGCGAAGGCTGCAAGCAACGCCTGCCCTCGACCGAACTGGTTCCCGGCGACGTTGTTCTGCTGGCGGCCGGCGACAAGGTGCCGGCCGACCTGCGCCTGTTCCGCGCCAAGGACTTGCAGGCCATAGAATCGGCATTGACTGGCGAATCGACGGCGGTGGCCAAACACGGCGACGTGCTGCCCGAAGCAACCGTCCTTGCCGACCGCTGCAACATGGCTTACGCCGGCACGGTGATGATCACCGGCCGCGGCGCGGGGGTAGTGGTGGCGACCGGCGACCATACCGAAACCGGCCGCATTTCGCAATTGATCGCCGAAGCCCCCGATCTGACCACACCCCTGACGCGCAAGATGGCGGTTTTCAGCAACTGGCTGCTGATCGCCATTGGCCTGCTGGCGGTGCTCACCTTCGTTGTCGGAATGTGGCGGGGTTCTTCGGCTTTCGAAATGTTCATGGCTGCCGTCGCGCTCGCCGTTGGTGCGATCCCCGAGGGGCTGCCGGCGGCAATGACCATCACGCTGGCCATCGGCGTCGCGCGGATGGCCAAACGACGAGCAATCATCCGCAAGCTGACGGCGGTCGAAACGCTGGGCAGCACAACGATCATCTGTTCCGACAAGACCGGCACGCTGACCGAGAACCAGATGACCGTCCGCGAACTCTACGCGGGCGGCGTGCCGACGACGGTCAGCGGCAACGGGTACTCGCCGGAGGGCAAGGTCGGCGACGGCGCGGCGATCGGTGCTGCCTTGCGCGAGTGCCTTCTCGCCGGCGTGCTGTGCAACGACGCCGCGCTGAGCAAGGAAGACGCGGACGGCGAACACGGCGAGCAATGGGTCGTCGTCGGCGACCCGACAGAGGGCGCGCTGCTCGTCGTCGCCCGCAAGGCCGGCCTCGACGAAACAAGCCTGCACAAGAGCTTCCCCCGCCTCGACGAAATTCCCTTCGATTCCGCGCGTCAGTACATGGCCACGGCGCACGAAATCGACGGCCAGCGCGTGGCGTATTTCAAGGGCGCTCTAGAACAGTTGCTGCCGCGCTCGCCACAGATGCTCGACGCGTCCGGCCAGCCGGTTGCGCTGCGCCACGACGAAATCGAAAATGCGGCCCGCGCCATGGCCAGGGAGGGCTTGCGCGTACTGGCGATCGCCCGGCTGGCGAGCGGCAGCGATGGCACGGCGACGGCGCTCGACGAGGCCAGCGCCGACGCCGGCCTGGTATTCATCGGTCTGATCGGCATGATCGACCCACCGCGTCCGAAAGCGATTGCCGCGGTGGACACCTGTCACGCCGCCGGCATCACGGTCAAGATGATCACCGGCGATCACGCCGTCACCGCGCTGTCGATCGCCCGCCAGCTCGATATCGCCAAGGAGGGAGAGACAGCACTCACCGGTGTCGAACTGGCGGCACTCGATGACCAGGCGCTGCTCCGGGTGGCCCAGGAAGTCAACGTCTTCGCCCGCGTCGAGCCGGAGCAGAAACTGCGTCTGGTACGGGCGCTGCAGGCCAACGGCGAGGTGGTAGCGATGACCGGCGACGGCGTCAACGACGCGCCGGCGCTGAAGCAGGCCGACATCGGCATCGCCATGGGCCTGGCCGGCACCGAGGTGGCCAAGGACGCCGCCGACATGGTCCTCACCGACGACGATTTTGCGGCCATCGAAGCGGCCGTCGAGGAGGGACGCGGCGTCTACGACAATCTGGTCAAGTTCATCACCTGGACGCTACCCACCAACTTCGGCGAAGGCCTGGTCATCCTGGCGGCAGTTCTTGCCGGTGCCACCCTGCCGATCACGCCGCTGCAGATTCTCTGGATCAACATGACCACAGCCGTTTTCCTCGGACTGATGCTGGCCTTCGAGCCGATCGAGGAGAACGTCATGCAGCGCCGCCCGCGCCGGCCGGGAACGCCGATTCTCGACGCCAAGCTGGTCTGGCGGATCGTGCTGGTCAGCCTGCTGCTGCTCGCCGGCTCGTTCGGGCTTTTCCTGCGCGAACTGTCGCTGGGAAATCCGCTGGCTGAAGCACGCACCGTCGCACTCAACGTCTTCGTCGTCGTCGAAGCGATGTACCTCTTCAACTGCCGCTCGCTGACCCGCTCGGCGCTGCACGTCGGCCTGTTCTCCAACCCCGCGGTCTGGTACGGTGTGCTGACCATGGCCGTGCTACAGGCGCTGCTCACCTACCTGCCGCTGCTCAACCGCCTGTTCGCCACGGCGCCGATCGGCCTGCGCCAGTGGCTGGAGATCGTTGCTGTCGGCTTGTTCGCCTATCTTGTCGTCGGCGTCGAAAAGCGGCTGCGCGAGAGTCGCCAACCACGCTGATCCCAGCCACTCACTTGAAAACCTCCCACCCGATGAAACAGATTCTCGCCATGCTCGCCCTGATCTCGCTGGCCGCAATGAGCTGCGGCAGCGCCGCAGCAATGTCGACCGACACCGTCGCTCAGGAGATGGCCTCGCTGTCGCTCGGCCACCCAGTCGCCGCCGGCGATCCGGCCGTGATCAGAACGCGAACAATGCTCGAGCAGGTCAGCAAGCGCAGCGGTGATGACGCAACCGCGATCTTCGCTGCCTGCCGGCGCTACGCGGGCCATTTGCGCGATGCCGCGCAGATCAAGGCCAGCCAGCTTGAGCTGCTCGCCGCCCTCGATACCCATGGCAAGGCCGGTGAATCGATCAACGACACCCTCCAGGCCTATGTCGCCGCGCGCAAGGCGGCAGCGGACAAGACACACGCCACAGCGATGGCGGCGTTGGCCAGGCAGAAATAGCCGCAGTCCTGGGTGTGCGGCAGGCGAAGCGCCGCCTTCGCGACCCGTAGCGACCTTCATGAAAATGGCAAAAAATGCAAATCTGGGTTGACGCCGACGCCTGCCCCGGCGTGATCAAGGAAATCCTCTTTCGCGCCGCACAGCGGACACGCATCATGACCACGCTGGTCGCCAACCAGATGCTGCGCGTACCGCCCTCGCCGTACATCCGCGCACGGCAGGTGCCATCCGGTTTCGACGTCGCCGACCAGCGCATCGTCCAGGACGTGCAGGCGGGCGACCTGGTGATCACCGCCGACATCCCGCTCGCCGCGCTGGTCGTCGAACGCCAGGCGCACGCCCTGAATCCACGCGGCGAGTTCTACACCCCGGAAAACATCAGCGAACGCCTGAGCATGCGCAACTTCATGGAAGAACTGCGCGGCAGCGGCGTCGACATTTCCGGACCGGCGGCTTTCGGCGCCAGCGACCGGCAGGCTTTTGCCGCGCAGCTCGATCGCTTTCTGGCCAGGCAAAGCGCGCCGAAGTAGTCACCCAGGCGGCCAGCGCCGCCGCGCGCGTCAGCCGGCAGAACGCTTGGTGAGTTCGTCCTCGATCATTGCCGCCCAGGCGACTTCGTCGTCACGCAGCTCACGCGCGGCGCGGATCAACGCCAGGTTGCGGGCCGTGGTTTCCGCTTCCCATGTTTCGCGAACCGCGGCCAGGGCGTTGCCCGCGGCCTCGATCGCCGCGCCCTCGTCCTTTTGCAGGACGGCCAGTTCGAGCAGCGTCGCATGGTCCCAGTAATCGGGCGTTCCCTTGGCCAGGCGCCGCTTGACCGCATAGCTGACAACCGGCAGCAGTTCAAACCGGCGCGGATCGGGCGGGTTCTTCAGCTCCATCAGCGTCACCGCGTTGATGCCCGGATAGGCGTCGCGCCAGTCGGCTTCGAAACCCTGCAGATAGGTGTCAATCGCCTTGCTCAGCCAGCCCGCAGCCTTCAGCAGGTCATTCGCGTTGCGGGCCTCGTCCCAGCGATCCTTGTACACGCGTCCGAGCAGCCCATTGGTTTCGCTGCTCGGGCCGCGCTCCTTGATCAGTTCGGCCAACAACTGTTCGGCTTCGTCGCGGCGCTTGAGCCGATTGAGGGCAAAGCCCAGCTGTTCGCGCACCAGCACGCTGCGCGCAAGCGGCGCCGGCATCTGCGCCGCCAGCTCGACCATCGCCTGCCAGGCACTGAGCGCGCGATACGAGAGAAAGAGGTCGACGACCACCCCCGATTCGAGATTCTGCACCTCGCCAAGTTCGCCAGCAGCTTTCTTGAGGGCGTCCGTTCCGGCGCGGCGAGCGTCGGCGAGCCGCTTGCGCGCCTCGACCGCATAGTGCGCCCGATCACGGAAGACGTCGGTCTTGAGGCGCGCGATATCGGGAGCGGTGTAGCCATCGACCAACTGGAATACCGGGCTGTCGGTATTCTCGTCACCACGCGCGGCGTTGGCGGTTTCGAGCAGCTTGCGCAAAGCCTGGCGTGCGCCCTCGACATCGCTCGGCTTGCCGTCCGCCGCCAACTTGTAGGGCAGCGCGCGCAGAGGCGCAACGTCAAAAGGCATGCGCTCGCTCCCGGCGTAGAGCAGCACCGTGGTCGAGGGGCGAACACCGTGGCGCAGACCGAGCTCGTAGAAGACGTTGGCGTTGGCGCCGGTGAGGTCGGCAACGGCGAAGTCACAGAGAATCAGCCGCTCGTACATCGGTTTGTGAATCACCCCGCCGCTGACCTCCTGGTCGGCACGCAGCGCTTCCAACCCCGCCGCCTCGATGGCCGGCGCGATCAGGTCGTGGTAAACGGCATCGAAATCGACAGTGACTCCGGACGGTATGGGTTTCTTGCCGAAGGGCATGAGTACGAAACATAGCGGCAGCATCGTTGTTCTCCTTGGAAGAAATGGCGATTTACCTTGCCTTGAGCCTCATCACCGGCCCTGCCGGCGACACAGCGCCATCGCCCGGCAGAGTGCCTGCAACTGGCAGGCTCCGCCATCCTGCCCATTCTGAACCCGGTCGCCACCGTGGCCAAGTACCATTGCCTGGGGCGCGCCGTACCCGAAGCGGGGAGCGAGCATGCGAGTGCCGCCATCGCCAAAGCAGCTTTCCCGGATTAACATTCGCACCCACACCAGACTTGAAGGAACAGGAAATGGACGCTGAATGGGTTCTCACCACCCTCACCGACGCCATGGAAGCGCTCGAAGAAGCGATCGGCGAACTGGAATCGGATCCAGACGCGGTCGACGAGTTGCTGCCACAGTTGCTGCCAGCGGTCTACGCCAAGCTCAACTACGCTTGGAATAGCCGCGAGTTGGGGCCGGAGGCGATTGAAAAGCTCGACCACGACGAACTGGTCGGCTTTCCGAAGGATTTGCCGATGTGAGCGGCGGGATGGCGTGCCTTGGCCGCGGAGGCAAAACCGGCCATCGCGCCAGAGGAGAGTCATTCTGTAGATCGTGCATCAGCCAGCCGGCGCGGGGATCCGGCAGCGTCGATCGCTTGCCGGCTGCGCATGCGCGACGGCCTTTTTTCGTGATGCGGCAACAAAGCGTGTATAGTGCCGAGCAGAACTGAGCCGCGTTTCATCCGGTCGGCAGCTCGGTCCTCTCGCGGTTGATCCCCCATCGGCACCTGCCGATCGCCCCGCAGCACACCCCTCCCCCAAAGTTCCAAACGCCTGAACCGGCTCTGTTGGCATCATGCCGCAGCAGGTCGTTCACCGGAGATTCACCTTGACTCAATCGTTTTCCGTTCTCGGCCTGTCGGCCGAGCTCACCCGTGTTGTCGCCGAACAAGGCTACACCGACCCGACGCCGGTACAGGCGCAGGCCATTCCACTCATTCTCGAGGGCCGCGACGTCCTCGCGGGCGCGCAAACCGGCACCGGCAAGACCGCCGGTTTCACGCTGCCCCTGCTGCAACGCCTGGCCACCATGCCCGCCCGTGCGGACGCCAGCGCCCTGCCACGCCAGCGTGTGCGGGCGCTAATCCTGACCCCGACGCGCGAACTTGCGGCGCAGATCGAGGAAAGCGTACGCACCTACGGCAAGTACATGAAACTGAAGTCGACGCTGATCTATGGCGGCGTGAACATCAACCCGCAGATCGACGCCCTGCGCCGTGGCGTCGACATCCTGGTCGCCACACCCGGGCGGCTGCTCGATCACCTGCAGCAGAAGACGCTCGAACTGTCGAACGTCGAGATCCTGGTGCTCGACGAAGCCGACCGCATGCTGGACATGGGCTTCATCCGCGACATCCGCCGCGTCCTCGCGGTGCTGCCGGCGAAACGCCAGAACCTGCTCTTCTCGGCGACCTTCTCGGAAGAGATCCGCAAGCTCGCCGACGGCCTGCTGCACAACCCGGCGATGGTCGAAGTCGCACGCCGCAACGCCGAGTCCGAGCTCGTCGCGCAGCGGGTACACCCGGTCGATAGCTGGTGCAAGCGCGACCTGCTGGTGCACCTGGTGTCGTCGGGCGACTGGAAACAGGTACTGGTGTTCACGCGCATGAAGAGCGGCGCCAACCGCCTCTCCGAATATCTGTGCAAAGCCGGCATCGAGGCCACCGCGATCCACGGCAACAAGAGCCAGCCGGCGCGCACGCGTGCCCTGGCCGGTTTCAAGAACGGCACGGTGCGCGTGCTGGTGGCCACCGACATCGCCGCGCGCGGTCTGGACATCGAGGAGCTGCCGCACGTGGTGAACTTCGAGCTGCCGAACGTCCCCGAGGACTACGTCCATCGCATCGGCCGCACCGGCCGCGCGGGTAGCTCGGGTGAAGCGCTGTCGCTGGTTTCGGCCGAAGAGCGCCCGCTGCTGGCGGCGATCGAAAAGCTGCTCACCCGACGCATTGAAAAACAGGTCGTCGAAGGCTTCGAGCCCGGCAAGACCGCGGCGCCAGCGGTGGCAGCGCCTGCACCACGCGGCAGCCACGACGGCAGTCGCCGCGGTGCCGGCCCCGCTCGTGACGGACGCGCACGCACGCCGGCCAAGGCGGCGACGCCAC
>JEMY01000019.1 GCA_000585075.1 Candidatus Accumulibacter regalis
AGGCTTGCCGGGCCCTGCTGGCCGGCGGCGGCCAGCCCGCGCCGGCCAGCTGGCGAGGCCTTTTTGCGCGCGCCGAGGCGGCTGCAGAAGCCGTGGCACGAGCCCATTGCGAGGGTGCCGCCGGGCTGCAGGCGCCCTGCGAAGGGACGCTGATTCCGGCGCTGCTCGAACGCCTGCCGGCGGGCCATCGCGTCTTCTGCGGCAACTCGCTGGCGATCCGCGACCTCGACGCCTTTTCGGGCAGTGGCGACAAGCCGCTGCGCTTCTTCGGCAATCGCGGGGCCAGCGGCATCGACGGCAATCTGTCGACGGCCCTCGGGATCGCCAGTTCGGGAGCCTGCCTGGCACTGGTCGGCGACTTGACCGCACAACACGACTTGACCGCCCTGGCCGATGCCAAGGGCCGCGACATCATCGTGGTGGTGCTCAACAACGGCGGGGGCGGCATCTTCGATTATCTGCCCGTGGCCGCCTTGCCCGAGTTCGAGCGCGGCTGGCTGACCCCGCAGACGGTCGACCTGGTCGCCGCCGCGCACAGTTTCGGCGTCGCCGGCGAGCGTGTCCGTTCGCTGGCCGAGCTCACCGCCAGCGTCGAGCGCGCGCTGCGGCGCGGTGGTGCGACGCTGATCGAAGTACCGATCGATCGCCGGGCGAGCGTTGCCGGACGGCAGGAATTCTGGCGGCAGGTGGCCGAGGCGCTGCTGTAGCATTCCCCTGCTCCCGTCATTGCGGGCGGGTGTGGCGCCGCGTTCCTGCGCGGAATCGGCTTGCGGTCGGGTCAGCCGCCGACGCTGTTCGTTGCTGTCGACAGCCCGACGTCGAAGCGGCCGCCGGCAGCCAGAACGGCTTCGAACCGGTCGAGCGGCAGCGGTCGCGAGAACAGGAAGCCTTGCTGGATGCTGCAGCCGTGGGCGAGGAGAAACTCAGACTGTTCGCGGGTCTCGATGCCTTCGGCGACGACGCGCATGCCGAACTGCTTGCCGAGTTCGATGATCGACAGGGCGATGGCGGCGTCCTTGCCGCCGCGGGCGACGTCGGTGACGAAGGCGCGGTCGATCTTCAGTTCATCGATCGGGAAGCGCTTGAGATAGCTCAACGACGAATAGCCGGTTCCGAAATCGTCGAGCGACAGGCTGAAGCCCCGCTCGCGCAAGCTTTGCAGCCGGATGATCGTGCGTTCGGCATCGACCATCAGCAGCGACTCGGTCAGTTCAAGGACCAGTTGTCGGGGCGAAATGCCGACGCGGCGCAGCGCGTCGGCGAGTTTCTCGGCGATGTCGTCCTGCTGGAAACTGGGGCTGGCCAGATTGACCGAGACGCGTACCGGGTCGAGTCCGGCGTTGGACCACTGTTTGAGGTGGCGTGCAGCAGCGCCCACCACCCAGTCGCCTAGGGCGACGATCAGTCCGCATTCCTCGGCCAGTCCGATGAACTGGCCTGGCGCGAGCAGGCCGAGGCGCGGATGCTGCCAGCGCACCAGTGCCTCGGCGCCGCTCATGCGCCCACTGCTGGCGTCGACCTTCGGCTGAAAATGCAGGCGCAGCTGGCCTTCGCCGATGGCTCGGCGCAGTTCGTTTTCCAGCTGCAGCTTGGCGCTGGCGGCGCTGTTCATCTCGTCGTCGAAGAAACGGCAGTGCGCCGGGCCGGCGCCCTTGGCGGCGTACAGCGCCTGCTCGGCGTGGCGCCACAGGTTTTCGACCGAATCCGCGTCGCGCGGGAAGACGGCGATGCCAATGCACGCGGTGAGCACCAGTTCGCGGCCATCCAACAGCAGCGGTCGGGAAACGCTGTGCAGCAGGCGTTCGGCGACCAGCGCGGCATCGCTGGCGACACGCACGTCGATGAGCAGCAGGGTGAATGCGTCGCCATCGATACGGGCGACCATTTCGGCGGGGCGCATCGGCGGATTGAGCGCCAGCAGGTCGCTTTCCCGGACCGAGAGTTTCAGGCGATCGGCAATCTGGCAGAGAAAACGATCGCCAGCGGCGTCGCCGAAGGCGTCGTTGACGCTCTTGAAATGATCAAGATCGAGATGCAGGAGTGCGCAGCTGCCACGTGCGCGGCGCGTGCGCGCCAGTTCGACGGTGACCAGCTCGGTGAAGAAGCGCCGGTTGGCCAGTCCGGTCAGGCTGTCGTGCATCGCCAGATGCTCGATGCGGCGTTTGGCCTGTACCCGCTCGCTGATGTCCTGGGTGATGCCCTCGATCCTGACCATCCGGCCGGCGGCGTCCCTGACCGCCTGCGTCTGTTCGAGGACCTCGACCATCCGGCCGTCGAGACTTTCCATCGCGTAGCTCAGCCGGTAGGCCGTGCCATCGTGCAAGAGCGCCTTCCGTGCGGCATCGACCATTGTCTTGTCGCTGGCCCGCACACGGCTCAGGAAACGTTCCGGGGTGCCGCTCCCGGCGAGTTCGAGGTCGCCAAAAATACGGCGCAGTTCGTCGGAGCAGGTAAAACGCGCGTCATTCAACGACCATTGCCAATTACCCATCCGCGCCTGGCGCTGGGCCTGCGCCAGGCTGGCCTGGCTGCGTCTCACTTCGGCAAGGGCACGGCTGGCGCGCAGGGCGTAGCGTACGCGGTGGGTCAATAGCGCCCAGTTGATCGGCTTGGTGACGAAGTCGGTGGCGCCGGCGGCATAGGCGCGTTCGATGGAATCGGTGTCGTCGAGCCCGGTGAGCATGACGATCGGCAGCCACCTGGCACGCGCGTCGCGGCGCAGCGCTGCGCAGACCGTGTAGCCGTCGATGCCGGGCATCATCACGTCGAGCAGGATGAGGTCGAATTCGTCCTCTTCGCAGGCGTGCAAGGCGATCTCGCCGCAGTCCGCTTCGCTGACCTCGAAGCCGGCGTGACGCAGCGATTCGGCGGCCAGCATGCGCAGCATCCCGTCGTCGTCGACGAGCAGCAGGCGGCCGGTTCGTGCAGTGTCGTTCATCAGGCGTTCTCTTTCGCGGTTGCCTTCGGTGCCGCCGTGGTGGTGCGATATTGTGCCAGGCTGGCGTTGAATTCGCCGTAGCTGTCGCCGAGCCTGGATGGCCAGTCGCTGGCTGGCGAGCTGCCGGCGCGCAGCAACATCTCGAGCTGCCTGGCCTGCTCCGAAAGGGCCAGAGCGCCGACCGTTGCGCTCGACGACTTGAGCGTATGCGCGCAGCGCTGCAGGGTGGTGATGTCGCCGCTCTCGCTGGCCCGTTCGATGGCCGCCAGCAGCTCGCTGGCGTTGCTGGTGAACAGGTCGAGCACGCGCTCGGCGAAGGCCGGGTTGCTGCCGTCGGCGACCATCGGCAGCGCCTGCACGATAGCCGGGTCGAAAGCGGGTGGCGTGTGCGGCCGAGCCTCCTTGCTGGCGTCGCCGACGGTGACCGTTGCGCTCGCTGCCGCCTGAGCGCTCGCGCCAGGCGTTGCCGACACTTCCGCCGTCGCCGGCAGCGCGGGCAGGTTGCGCTCCAGTGCGGCGGCGAGTTGCGCCCGATTGATCGGTTTTGCCAGGTAGTCGTTCATCCCCGCGGCCAGGCACTGTTCGCGGTCACCGGCGAGAGCATTGGCGGTCAGGGCCACGATCGGGCACGGCGCACGGCCTGCCTGACGCTCGTCGGCGCGGATCTGGCGAGTCGCCTGGAAGCCGTCCATGACCGGCATCTGGCAATCCATCAGGATCAGGTCGTAGTTCCCGGCGTGCGCCGCAAGCACCGCTTGCGCGCCGTCGTGAGCACGGTCCACCTGGCATCCCAGGTTGGCCAGGATGGCGCCGGCGATCTCGCGATTGACCTCGTTGTCCTCGACGAGCAGCACTCGGCCGCCGAGCCGGCGCGCTTGCCGTGCCAGCAGCACGGGCTGCGGCAGCGCTTGCGCGTGCCGCTGCACGCGCTGCCGGAACCAGAAGGTCGAACCGTTCCCTGGCTCGCTTTCGAAACCGACCTCGCCGGCCATGCGTTGCGCCAGTTCGCGAATGATCACCAGTCCCAGACCGGTGCCGCCAAACCTGCGCGTCGTCGAATTGTCGGCCTGCGAGAAGGGGGCGAAGAGCTTCTCGCGGCTTTCCGGCGCGATGCCGACGCCGGTGTCGATGACCGCGTAGCACAGCAGGCAGTCCCCGGCATCGACGTTCGGCGAAGCGTCGTCGCCGGCCGCGGCGAACTTGGCTCGGCATTCACAGGTCAGCGAGACGACGATCGAGCCGCGTTCAGTGAACTTCACGGCGTTGCTGAGCAGGTTGCTGACGATCTGCTTGATGCGGTAGGGATCGCCGAGGACGGCCGCGGGGACGTCCGGCCCGATCAGGGCGCTGAGCAGCACGCCCTTGGCCGAGGCCATCTCGCGAAACGGTTGCACGACCTCCTCGACGAGTTGCCGCGGACTGAAGGCGATGAGCTCGATTTCCAGCCGCCCGGACTCGATTTTCGACAGGTCGAGAACATTGTTCAGCAGGTGCAGCAGCGACTCCGCGGAAACGCGCAGGGTCTCGGCGTAGCGCCTTTGCTGTGGCGACAGCGGCGTCTCGATGAGCAGGTCGGCCATGCCGATGACGCCGTTCATTGGGGTCCTGATTTCGTGACTCATGTTGGCCAGGAAGCGTGACTTGGCGACGTTGGCGCTTTCCGCCTGTTCCTTGGCCAGCCGCAGCTGCGCGGTGCGTAGCTCGACCTGATCCGCGAGTGTCGCCCGGTGCGCGGCAAGTTCATGGTCGCGCAACTGGACTTCACTGAGCATGACGTTGAAGCCGGCGATCAGGTCGCCGACTTCATCGTGCTGGTCGATCATCACCCGCTGCGAATAATCCTTGTCGGTGGCCACCAGGCGCATCGCCTGCCTGAGCGCCAGAATCGGCATCGAAACCGAACGCTGCAGGCGTGCGGCGAGGAGCAGGGCGACGGCGAAGGCGATCAGCGCGCCGGCCAGGACGACCAGCATGCGCCGGGTGATGTCCTGCCACATCGGCTCGAGGTCCGATTCGATGCTCAGCGTGGCGATGACTTCCCGGCCCTGGCGGATCGGGTACTCGATCTTCAGCGAGTTACTCCAGTAGTCGCCGGCGACGAGCGCGACGCTGGCGCCGGGACGCGTGGCCGCTAGCGCTGCCCGCTCGGCGGGGTAGTGCGCGAAAACCGTTCCGTCGCGCAGGGTGATCGAACCGCCGATGACCTCGGGGCGGGCGCGCAGGCCGGCCAGCGTTTCGCTGGCCGCGGGCGCGTCGGCGAAGGCGATCGCCGCGGTGCTGCTCGCGGCCAGAATCTCGGCCATGCCCGTGAGCTTGGCGAGTTCGGCCTCGCGGTTGTCGTCGATCTCCGAGCCGGCAAAGAGCAGGGTGCTGATCAGCAACCCGGCACCGGCGGTGAGGCCGATGATCAGCATCATTTTGTTCTTCAGCGGCAGATCGCGGAAACGCATCTCAGTTTTTCCCCCTGAAATCGGAAAGGTTGCGGGCGAGCTTGAGGAGGTTGGAGCTGGCCCTCAGCTGTGCCTGCTCCAACGCCTGGCGATTGACTTCGAACTGCAGGCGTTGATCGGCGCGCACCAGGCCGATGGCGCCGCCGCCATCGATGAACGCCTCGGCGTCGCTGACCGTCAGTATCGGCTGTCCGCTGAGCGCGCGCAGCAACTGGCTCATCCGACGTTCTTCCGAATCGGCGATGAACAGGACCTGGCAGGGGCGCGCCTCGTCGATGCCCAGCAACTGGCGCACGGCGACCGGGCGTCCCTGTACCTGGCGGCCTTCGTGGGCTTCCAGCGCGTTGCCGACCGCGCTGCGCCCGAGGGCGCAGATCAGCAGCGGTGCCGTGCGGTTCGCGAAGACGCGCTCCGGCCATTCGACGTAGCGCGCGAAATTGATCACGAACGCCGCCTTGGCCTGCGCTTCGGTGAGCGTGGTCTGGGCGCGAGCGCCGCCGGCAGCGACGATCATGGCGATCGCCAGCAGTCGGGCGAACCAGCGCAGCAGCAAGGAGTTCACGCGTGCGGCCATCGACTTGTCACTCTGGGAGCTCTCAGAACTGCCAATTTGCCTTGACGTAGACGCCGCGCTCTATTTCCAGCGCCTGCCCGGGCAGCAGGCTGGGGACGAACTCCGGGTGCTGGTTGTCGAGCAGGTTCTGGCCGACCAGCGACAGTTCCAGGTCGCGCGTTGGTCGCCAGGCGTAGCGCAGGTCGAGGGTCGTGTAGGCGGGAATCGAGAACGGCACACTCCTGCCGCCGAGCTTGCTCACATAGCGCAGCCAGAGATCGAACTGCTGCCGGTCGGTCAAGGACATCGACGAACGCAGCGACCATTGATGCTGCGGGTCGCTGCTGTTGAAGATCTGCGCATTGGCGACGGAGACCGCGTCGCCACTGGTCGACGAGGTGCTCAGCGAGAGATAGCTGTAGATCGGCTGCAGCCGCCACCAGGGCAGCGGCGACCAGTCGACGGAGACCTCGACGCCATGGGTATGCGCCTTGATGCTGTTGTCGGGAGTGATCGTCTGCACGATATGCGGTGGCGGCGGCGAGAATTCGAAACTGCGCGCGCCGAGCACCGCCGAGCGCAGGTCGCCGTACTGGTTGTAGAAGGTGGCGACGTCGAGCGCCAGATTGGTCGCCAGGCGCTGCCGGTAGCCGAGTTCATAGGCGACGACGGTCTCCGTTTTCAGCTCGTGATCGTCCTGGACGTTGCGCGTCAGGATCGGCAAGGGCGACGGATTGCCCGGCGTACCGGGCGGCTGCACCGAGAGATCGATGTTGGCGTCGAGCTCGCCGCGCGACGGGGTGCGCACGGCGCGGGCGACCGAGCCCCATACCGACTGGGTGTCGCTTGGCGTCCACATCAGGCGGGCGTTCGGCAGCGGCTGGTAGCCGGTGAAGTTGTTGGTTTCGAAGCGCACGCCGAGGATCATGCGCAGCGTATTCGGGAGCAGGGTGATGTCATCGTGGACGAAGGCACTGGCCAGATTGAAGCTGCGACGGTCGGGCTGGAAGGAAATGATTCCCGCCGAGGCGATGCGGTCACCCGAGTAGCGGTAGCCGAGGCCCCAGAGCACGTCGTGGCGCTCGCCGACGAGCAGACGGTGCTGGAAATCCATGTCGATCGTGGTCCGGTCCTCCTTGAAAGCGCCGGGTACGTCGATCTGGCTGTAGTCGACATAGGCCTGCAGCGCGGCTTCGGAACCATCGTTCAGGGTCCATTCGCTGCGCCCGAGCAGGTGCGCTCCCTTGCCGGTCTGCTGCATGTCGGTGAGTCGCACGCCCTGCCGGGCAGTGACGTCGGGCACCCGCCAGCGATCGCCGGTATCGTTCGAATAGGCCTGGCCGCTGAGCATCACGCGCTGGCCGCTGGCGACGGACCAGTCGCCACGAAAGCCGACGCGCCCGGAGCGCCAGTAGTCGTTGCCCGAGCGACCGTCGCCGCTGACCGCCGTGTCGCGATCGAAGGCCTTGCCCCAGACGCGGTAGTGGCCATCGCCGGCCTCGCCGCCGTGGCGGAACGAGGCGAAGCCGCGTTCCTCGTTGCCTGCGCCGGCAACCAGCAGATTGCCCTGCGTGTCACGCGGCCGGCGGGTGATGATGTTGATCACCCCGTTGACCGCGTTGGCGCCCCACATCGCCGCCCCCGGCCCGCGGATGACCTCGATGCGTTCGATGTCTTCGAGGAGGGTGTCCTCGTTCTCCCAGAGGACGCCGGAAAAGAGCGGCGAGTAGATGCTGCGCCCGTCCATCAGCACCAGCAGCTTGTTGCCGAAACGGTTGTTGAAGCCGCGCACGCTGACCGCCCAGCGGTTGTTGGCCAGGCGCGCCACCTCGACCCCCGGGGCCATGCGCAGCGCTTCGGGAATGCTCGTCGCTCCCGAACGTTCGATGTCTTCGCGACTGATCACGTAGACCGCCGCGGCCACGTCGTGCAGGCGCTCGCTCTTGCGCGAGGCGCTGGTCACTTCGACGCGCAGCAGGTCCTCAAGGCTGATGTCGAGTTCTTCCGGCGGCAGGGACTGGGCCGTGGCGTGGCCGGCGAGGCCGACAGCGAAGGCGAGCGCGAGGGCACGGGTCAAGGTGGCGGGCTTGGCGGTCATGGTTCGAGAATCCTCTCCGGTCGGGCGTCAGCGACTGACCACTCGTTAACGGACAAGACCAGTCAAGCTTTAGGGCTTACTTGCGGATTGCCGGCGCCGTGGCCGTCATTGCGGCAGCGGGCGAAAAAAAACTGCCGCCCTCGCGGGCGGCAGCTGAATGCGCAAGCGTGGCCGCCAGGCGGCCCTGGCCTCAACCCTGGGCGGCGCTGAGTGCCTTCTGCAGTTGCTCGAGGGCCTTCGGATCCTCGATGGTCGTCAGATCGCCCGGGTCGCGACCTTCGGCGAGCGCCTGGATCGTGCGCCGCAGCAGCTTGCCGGAACGGGTCTTCGGCAAGACGCTGATGAAGTGCACGTGGCTCGGGCGAGCGATCGCGCCGAGGCTCGAGTCCACCTTCTTCATCACTTCCTTCTCCAGCGCCGCTGCCAGCTCCGGAGTGGCGATGCTGTCGGCGTTCTTGACCACCGCGAAAGCCATCGGCATCTGACCCTTGAGCTTGTCGGCGACACCGACGACGGCGACTTCGGCGATCGCCGCATGCCCCTGGATGGCCTCCTCGATCTCGCGCGTGCCGAGGCGGTGGCCGGCAACGTTGATCACGTCGTCGGTACGGCCGAGGATGTAGTGATAACCGTCCTTGTCGGCGATGCCCCAGTCAAAGGAGGAGTACACCTGCGGCTCGTTGAAGAGCGTGAAGTAGGTGGACACGAAGCGGTCGTCGTCGCCCCAGACGGTCGACAGGCAGCCCGGTGGCAGCGGCGGCAGGATGCCGACGATGCCTTTCTCGTCCGGATCGCAGATGGTGCCGTCCTCGCGGAAGATCTTGAGGTTGTAGCCATAGACCGGGAAGCTTGGCGTTCCGAAGCGGATTTCCGTCTTTTCGACGCCGGGCATCGCCGACAGCATCGGCCAGCCGGTCTCGGTCTGCCAGTAGTTGTCGATCACCGGCAAGCCGAGTTCGCCCATCAACCATTCGTGCGTCGGCTGGTCGAGAGGTTCGCCCGCCAGGAACAGGTGCCTGAGCGACGACAGGTCGTACTTGTGCATGTACGCGGTGTCGTGCTTCTTGAGTACGCGCGCGGCAGTCGGCGCCGAGAACATGACGCTGACCTTGTACTTCTCGACGATCTGCCACCAGATGCCCGGATCCGGGCGCAGCGGCGTGCCTTCGTACATGATCGTGGCCATGCCGGCGAGCAGCGGACCGTAGACGATGTAGGAGTGGCCGACAACCCAGCCGATGTCGGAGGTGGCGAAGAAGGTCTCGCCGGCTTCGCCGCAGAAGATGTGCTTGATCGACGAGGTGAGCGCGACGGCGTAGCCGCCGGTATCGCGCTGCACGCCCTTCGGCTTGCCGGTGGTGCCCGAGGTGTACAGGATGTAGGAAGGATCGGACGATTCCAGCCAGGTGACCGGTACGTCGGCGTCCATGACCTTGGCGCGTTCGCTCGCGTAGTCCACGTCGCGACCGGCAACCTTGTTGAAGCCCTTGTCGATGCCGCGATCGATCATCAGCACTTTCGCCGGCTTCTTTTCCGCCAGAGAAATCGCTTCGTCGAGCAGACCCTTGTAGGGCACTGCCTTGCCACCGCGCATGCCGGCGTCCGAAGAGACGATGAGAACGGGTTCGGCGTCGTCGATGCGCGTGGCCAGCGACCCGGAGGCGAAGCCACCGAAAACGACCGAGTGGATGGCGCCGATGCGTGCGCAGGCGAGCATCGCGAAAGCGGCTTCGGCAACCATCGGCATGTACAGCAGGACGCGGTCGCCCTTGCTGACGCCGAGGTTCTGCATGATCGCCGCCATGCGCATTACTTCAGCCTTCAGTTCGGCGAAGGTATAGACCACTTCCTGGTCGGTTTCCGTCGAGATGAAGACCAGCGCGCGGTCGTTCGGCCGCTTTTCGGCGTGGCGATCGACGGCGTTGTAGCAAAGATTGGTCTCGCCGCCGACGAACCACTTGGCAAACGGCGGCCGGGAAAAGTCGAGTACCTGACTGAACGGCTTGTGCCAGTCAACGAGTTTGGCTTCTTCTCCCCAGAAGGCGTCTGGATTGTCGATTGATTTCTTGTGAAACTCTCGGATTGTCGTCATGAGACTCCCTCGTCCAAAATTCATACCAGTGCATCAATGGAAACTACGCCTGCCGGGTGTCTTGGACCTAGTGCTCCCGGTCACGCGTCCTTTTTCGGAGCTCTGCCAAAGGCAGACCCAACTTCAATTCCCTTTCCAACAGCTCCAGAAAGGGTAGTACTTCGTTGCCCAACTGCAGGAGATGCGGGATCACCGCGCTCTCGTGTCCGGCCTTGATCAGGTCGATGGCGTGGCCCAGCCGCGGTGCGGGCTGGCGGCTGGACGACCTGTCGCTGCAGGCGACGACGCGATTCCCACCCGCCTCTTGCGCCGTCTTGAGGCGTTGAGCGGCCAGGGTGAGCAAGGACGACGCCGAGTTTAGACGATCGACCGGGGTATTTGCCACCCCGACGCTGACCGACAGGTTCAGGCGCTTGCCGTGCACCGCGATATTGGCCACTGCGAAGGCCTCGCGAAGGCGATTGGCAAAGGCTTCGCAGGCCGGGTAGGGGGTGCCTGGCGAAACCACGGCCAGGTCGCTGCCCGAGTAGTGGCCGAGGCTGTCCTCCTTGCGCACCTTGGTGGCCAGCATACTCGCGAAACGCTTGTGCAACTCCTTGACCAGATCTTCGCCGTGCTCGTTGCGCAGCGCGTCGAAGCGGTCGAAGCCCATGATCAGAATGCTCACCGGACTTTCGTGTCGCAGGGCATAGGACATCGCCTGCGCCGCCTGGACTTCGACGCGCTGGCGGGTCGGTAGTCCGGTATCGGGATGTTGGGCATCGCGTTCGGGATTCTCGCGCAGTTCGTTCTGCGCCTGGGCCAGGCGCAGCACCGAGTCGATGCGCGCCAGCAGCTCGCTGGCGCCGATGCTGCCAACGATGAAGTCGGATGCGCCGAGCGCCCGCGCACGCGCATTGGCCGCCTCGTCGTCGCCGGCAATCATCAGCACCGGGATCTGACGCAGGCGGGCCAGACGCGACGAGCGCAAACGCGCCAGCAGACCGTCGCCATCGAGTACCGGCATCGACATCGACAAGGCGCTGATCACCAGCTGGATCGAAGGGTCGATGACCAGCGCCTGCCAGCCCCCTTCGCCGTCGACCTCCTCGCGGAAGTCGTAATGGTCGCGAATGAGCTGGATGAACTGCGTCCGGACGAGCCGCGATTCATCGACGATCAGGATGCGAGGCCGTTGCTTCGGGGTCTCCATCGAGGCGCGCCTGACGTCCAGATCAGCGCCTCAGTTCTCGCCCACATTGACCACTACCCGGCCATGTGCGCGACCCTGGAGGAAGTCGTCGAAGACATTGGGCAGCTCGTCGAAGGCGATGCGGCGCGTCATTGCGTGCAGATGCTGCGGGCGCAGGTCGCTGGCCAGACGCTGCCAGACGCCGCTGCGGTAAGGCTCGCCGATGTAGCCGGAATCGATCCCCAGCAGGCAGGCGCCGCGCAGGATGAACGGCATCACCGTCGTCGGCAACGACGGGCTTGCCGCCAGACCGATGCTGGCGATCGTTCCGCCCTGCCTCATGGCGCTGACGATCCAGGCGAGCACGTCGCCACCGAGGTTGTCGACGGCTCCCGCCCAGAGCGCCTTGTCGAGTGGGCGGATGCGCGACAGGTCGAGCGCCGAACGGAACATCACTTCTGTCGCACCCAGGCTCTTGAGATAGTCGGCTTCGCTTTCCTTGCCGGTCAGTGCGGTGACCGAATAGCCGCGCCGGGCGAGCATGTCCACGGCCAGACTGCCGACCCCTCCGCTGGCGCCGGTGACGATCACCGGACCCTTGCTCGGCGCCAGGCCGTTTTCTTCCATGCGCACGATTCCCAGCGCCGCGGTGAAGCCTGCGGTACCCAGGGCCATCGCTTCGTACAGCGATAGCCCGGCGGGCAGGGGAACGACCCATTGCGCCGGCACCCGGGCGTATTCGGCGTAGCCACCGTGGTGTGCGACCCCGATGTCGAAGCTGGTGGCAATCACCGCGTCGCCGATCTCGAAGCGCGGGTCGCTGCTCGTGGCGACGGTTCCCGAGAGGTCGATGCCGCCGACGCACGGGTAGCGACGGACGATACGGCCGGCACCCGTTGCGGCCAGGGCGTCCTTGAAGTTGACGCTCGAGTAGGCGACCTTGATGGTCACCTCGCCGGCGTCCAGTTGTGTGTCGTCCATGCTCACGAAGTCGCTTCTGGTGACGCCTTCGTGCTCATCGATCAAGTAGGCTTTGAATGGACTCATGATTGTTCCACGCGTTGGGGAAGGACTGCGTTGGGCACGACCCGTTGCGCACAACGCCGGGGCAGCGCCAAAGACAGCCGGCGATTATAAACACAAAGCCGGGCGCCCTCGAACGAACCCCGACGCACTCGCCGCGGCCGGCATCGGGCGTGCTGTGAGTGGCGCCGACGAGACAAGCAATATACCGCGTTTGTTCCCCCGCCGATGTGTGCAGTGCAGCAAAGCCAGGAGGCTGATTTTTCGACGATATATCCGTTAATTTAACCGGTTGCGGTGCTTTCCTCGATCGCTTTCCCGAATAGTTGTTGATCGATAGGGGGTTTACAGTGTGACTTTTTTCACATAAATTCCGCCCCTATGCTCAGAAAACACCTCCTCGCCCCCCTTTTCGCCGCCGCGCTGATCGCTCTCCCGGGTGTCGGTTCGGTCCACGCCAACGAACTGCACAGGCTTGCGGAAGATGCGTCGTTCTTCGAGCGCTACACCAACAGCGCTCAGGATCTGATTCTCAAGGGCCTGGAACTGATCGGCATCAACTACCGCATGGGCGGTACCAATCCCGATCTCGGTCTCGACTGCAGCGGTCTGGTGCAACTCGTCTTCAAGGAAGCCATCGGCATCCTGCTGCCGCGCACGGCGCGGGAGCAGAGCGAGGTAGGGTCGGTGATTGATCGCCAGGAACTGAAAGCCGGTGACCTGGTTTTCTTCAACACCATGCGCCGCACCTTCTCGCATGTCGGTATCTATCTCGGCGACAACCGCTTCCTGCACGCACCGCGTGCCGGCGCCGAAGTACGCATCGAGGATATGCGCCAGAGCTACTGGATCAACCGCTATAACGGAGCGCGCCGCCTGCTGGCTCGCTAGACGAAGCTCGCGGAGCACCCTCTGACGACGCATTGCGTCGTTTTTTTTCGTCCTTTATCAAGAACGATTCGCATTTACACTGCGTTGTGCGCCTGCTATTATTCGCCGGTCACACTATTTATTCGCATATTCATCAAGGGAGACATGGCATGAAATTGATCTTTTCGCGGTCGCTGCTGACCCTCGCCGTGGCGATTTCTGCCCTCGGGAGCAGCGTGACCCAGGCTGAGGAGAAGGTGCTCAATCTTTACTCGGCGCGGCACTACCAGACCGATGAAGCCCTGTACGAGGGTTTCACCAAGCAGACCGGAATCACCATCAAGCGTATCGAGGGCAAGGAAGACGAGCTGCTCGAGCGGATCAGGAACGAGGGCGCGTACAGTCCGGCAGACGTCCTGCTCACCGTCGACGCCGCCCGTCTGTCCGCCGCGCACGAACTCGGGCTGTTCGCCGCCGTCCAGTCGCCGACGCTCGAGGCGCGCATTCCGGCCAACCTGCGCACCGTCGATTGGTTCTCGTTTTCGACCCGGGCGCGCGTCATTGTCTATGCCAAAGGCGTCGTCAAGCCCGAGCAGGTGCAGACCTACGACGATCTGGCCAATCCACGCCTGAAGGGACAGGTCTGCTCGCGTTCGGGATCACATCCCTACAATCTGTCACTGATGGCGTCGATCATCGCGCACCAGGGCGAGAGCAAGGCCGAGCAATGGGCGAAGGGGGTGGTGGCCAACTTCGCGCGCGCGCCCAAAGGCGGGGATACCGATCAGATCCGGGCGGTGGCCGCTGGCGAATGCGCGGTGGCGGTCTCGAATACCTACTATCTGGCGCGGTTGATGCGCTCGGACAAGCCCGAGGATCGCCAGACGATGGAAAAGATCGGCGTCGTCTGGCCTGACCAGCAGAGCTACGGCGCCCATATCAACGTTTCCGGTGGCGGTGTGCTCAAGCACGCGCCGCACAAGGAAGCGGCGCTCAAGTTTCTCGAGTACCTGGCCAGCGACCAGGCGCAGCGCTATTTCGCCGACGGCAACAACGAGTGGCCGGTGGTGGTCGGGATCAAGATCGACAATCCGGCGCTGGCTGCGCTCGGCAAGTTCAAGGCCGACCCGCTGCCGGTCGGCTCGCTGGCCATGTATCGCGCCAAGGCCCAGATCATTTTCGATCAGGTCGGCTATCGCTGAGCGACGCGCTCGCGCTGCCCGCCAGCTTGAGGCGAAGGCCGTCGTCGCCGGTTCAGCGGTGGCTGCGTGAGATCTGGCGCGACAGCGCGATCAGCGGCAGAAGTCCAACGACGACGATGGCCAGCGACGCGCTGGCCGCTTCCGCGAGACGCTCGTCCGAAGCGAGGGTGTAGGCCTGGGTCGCCAGGGTGTCGAAATCGAAAGGGCGCATCACCAGCGTCGCCGGCAGTTCCTTCATGACGTCGACGAAGACCAGCAAGCCTGCCGTGAACAGGCTGCTGCGCAGGATCGGCAGGTGCACGCGGCGCAGCGTCGCCCCTTGCCCGAGTCCCAGACCGCGTGCCGCATCGTCCATGTTCGGCGTGATCTTCGCCAGGCTGGTGCTCACTGCCTGCAAGGCGACGGCCAGGAAGCGTACCAGGTAGGCGTAGATCAGCGCCGCGATCCCGCCGGTGAGCAGCAGGCCGGGGTTGCTGCCGAACCAGTCTTGCCACTGGCCGGCGAGCCAGATGTCCAGCCGGCTGACCGGGATAAGGACGCCGACGGCGATCACCGAACCCGGAACGGCGTAGCCGAGGCTGACCAGGCGGTTGAGTGCGCGGGCCGGCAGGCCTTTCGCCAGGCGTGCGCCGTAGGCGAGCAGCACGGCCAGCGAGACGGCGATGGCGGCGGTCAGCCCGGCGAGAACGAAACTGTTGCGCACCATGACGAAGAAATGCTCGCCAAAGCGCGCGTCGCCGTTGGCCAGCGCCAGTCGCAGCAGGAGGCCGGCCGGCAGCACGAAGCCGATGGCCAGCGGCAGTGCGCACAGCGTGCTTGCCAGCCAGGCGCGCCAGCCGAGCAGGCGCTGGCCGGAGCGCGGGCGGTTGCGTGCGGTGGTGTTGTAGAAACGCGAACGGCCGCGCGAGATGCGTTCGATCAATAACAGCAGCGTCACGAAGCCGAGCAGCGCCGCTGCCAGTTGTGCTGCGGCAATGCGATCGCCAAGCGAGAACCAGGCGCGATAGATGCCGGTGGTGAAAGTCTGGACGCCGAAATAGGAGACCGTTCCGTAATCGGCGAGCGTTTCCATCAGCGCCAGCGCCGCGCCGGCGGCGACTGCCGGCCGGGCCAGCGGCAGCGAGACACGAAAGAAGCTGCGCCAGGGTCCGAGACCGAGTGTCCGTGACGCTTCGAGCATGCCGCTGGCACGCTCGATGAAGGCCGTACGGGTAAGCAGATAGACGTAGGGATAAAGGACGAAGACGAACATGCCGACTGCGCCGCCAAGGCTGCGCACTTCCGGAAACCAGTAGTCGGCCTTGCTCCAGCCGAAAGACTCGCGCAGGAAAGTCTGCAGGGGACCGACGAACTGCAGGAAGTCCGTGTATACGTAGGCCAGAACGTAGGCCGGCATGGCCAGCGGCAAGACCAGTGCCCATTCGAAGACGCGCCGACCGGGAAACGAATGCATGGTCGTCAGCCAGGCCGTGCCGACGCCGACGACAACGACGCCCACCCCGACGGTCAGGCACAGGACCAGGGTGTTGGCGATGTAATCCGGCAGGACGGTCGTCGCCAGATGCGACCAGGTCGCGCCGGTGCCGCCGCTGAGGATATTGGTCAGCACGCTGGCCACCGGCAGGGCGACCAGGGCGGCGACGGTGGCCGAAACGACGAGCAGGGGGTTGAGCGGTGAGCGGATCATGATTCAAGCGCGTAAATGAGAATTATAATTGACCAGCACCCGCTTTCGGCCGGCTCCTGGCCGCTTCACGCAGAGCAAGGCGTCGGCACGCGGCAAGAACCCACTCTCCACTCTTCCCCAGGCGGCGATGGCCCATCTCGAACTCGAAGGAATCGTCCAGCGCTACGGCTCGCACACCGTCGTCGATGGCGTCGGCTTCAGCGTTGAAACCGGCACCATCGCCTGTTTGCTCGGCCCGTCGGGTTGCGGCAAGACGACCCTGCTGCGCTGCATCGCCGGCTTTGAAGCGATCGCCGCGGGCGAGATTCGCGTTCAGGGCCGGGCCGTCAGTCGCTCTGGTTGGCGACTGCCGCCCGAGAAGCGCGAGATCGGCATGGTTTTCCAGGACTACGCGCTTTTTCCCCATCTGAGCGTCGCCGCCAACGTCGGTTTTGGGCTTTCCGGACTGGCCGCCGGGCAGCGTCGGGATCGCGTCGCCGAACTGCTGGCGACCGTTGGTCTTGACGGTCAGGGTGGCAAGTACCCGCATGAACTCTCGGGAGGGCAACAGCAGCGCGTCGCGCTGGCCCGCGCGCTGGCGCCGCAGCCGCAACTGCTGCTGCTCGACGAACCGTTCTCCAATCTCGACGTCGGCCTGCGCGAGCGCCTGTCACTCGAGGTGCGCGACATTCTCAAGAGTCAGAACATTACCGCCGTGCTGGTTACCCACGATCAGCACGAAGCCTTTGCCATGGCCGACGAGGTGGGCGTCATGGCCGCTGGCATCATTCAGCAATGGGACAGTCCGTATCGTCTCTACCACCAGCCGGTCAATCGCTTTGTCGCCGATTTCGTCGGGCAGGGCGTCTTCATGGCCGGCACGGTCATCGACGAACGGCGCGTGCAGGTCGAACTTGGCGTTCTCGAATCGCGTCTGCCGCTCGAATGCAGCCAGGGCTGCGGAGCCTGTGGCAAGGGTTGCGGTGTCGAAGTCCTGCTGCGTCCGGACGACATTGTTCACGACGACCGCAGCGAACTGCTTGCCGAAGTCCGCCTCAAGGCTTTTCGCGGTGCGGAAATCCTCTACACCCTGCAGCTGGCGAGTGGCGTCGAAGTCCTGTCGCTGGTGCCCTCGCATCACAACCACGCCATTGGCGAGCAAATTGGTATCCGCCTCGACGTCGATCACGTCGTCGCCTTCAAGACGCCGATCCACAGCCTGGCGCCCGTCGCGCTGGGCATTCAATTCCATCGATGATTCCCTGGCTCGAGGGCAAGGCTCCGTTCCCGGCGCTGGAATCGGCGCTGCTCGAGCCCAACGGCCTGCTCTGTGCGGGCGGTGACCTGTCGCCGCAACGCCTGCTCAACGCCTACCAGCACGGCATCTTTCCCTGGTACGCGAGCGGCGAGCCGATCCTCTGGTGGAGTCCGGATCCACGCATGGTGCTCGACCCTGCCGCCTTCCGCATTTCGCGCTCGCTGCGCCGCTGCCTGCGTGCCGGCCGCTACCAGGTGACGCTGGACCGAGACTTTGCGGCGGTCATCCGCGCCTGCGCCGAAGTGCCGCGCGCCGGTCAGGACGGGAGCTGGATCTCGCGCGCGATGCAGCACGCCTACGGCGAGCTGGCGCAGCTCGGCTTCGCGCATTCGGTCGAGACGTGGATCGACGGGCGGCTGGTGGGAGGACTCTACGGAATCGCCATCGGGCGCATGTTCTACGGCGAATCGATGTTTTCGCAGGCGACCGATGCCTCCAAGATCGCCGCCGCGCACCTCGCCCGCTTCCTTGAGGGGGAGGGCTACGGCATGATAGATTGCCAGATGAAGACCGCTCACCTGGCGTCTCTGGGCGCGCGTGAAATTCCCCGTGCCGAGTTCATGGCCCGCTTGCGCGCGCTGGTCGCCGTGCCCTGGCAGCCCGGCCGATGGCCGGTCGACGGCGCCAGCCAACCCTGGAGCTAGCTGCATGGCGCGACTCAATGACTCCGACCTGCCCTTCTCGCTGCTGCAGTTCTACGCCACAGCCCCTTACAGCTGCAGCTATCTGGCCGGTGAGCGTGCGCGATCGCAGGTCGCCGCGCCCAGCCACCTGATCACCAGCGAGGTCTACGCCGAACTGGTGCGCAGCGGCTTTCGGCGCAGCGGCATGTTCACCTATCGGCCGAAGTGCGACCACTGCCAGGCCTGCATTCCGGTACGTATCCCGGTGCAGCTCTTTCAGCCCAACCGCAGCCAGCGGCGCAGTGTGCGCATGCACGCCCGGCTGCAGGCGCGTGAATTGCCGCTGGCCTTCAATGAGCAGCACTATCGGCTCTACCTGCGTTACCAGTCGGCGCGGCACGCGGGCGGCGGCATGGACGAGGACAGCCACGACCAGTACGCGCATTTCCTGCTGCAGAGTCGCGTCGACACCCGCCTGGTCGAATTCACCGAAAACGGCGTCCTGCGCATGGTGAGCATCCTGGACGTGCTCAACGACGGTCTGTCGTCGGTCTACACGTTTTACGATCCGGACGTTGCTCCGGCCAGTTTCGGCACCTACAACATCGTCTGGCAGATCAGCCAGTGTGCGGCCAACAAGCTTCCGTACCTGTACCTCGGCTACTGGATCCGCGCCAGCAGGAAGATGTCCTACAAGGCCAACTTCAAGTCCATCGAGGGCTTGTTTGACCGCCAGTGGGTCGATCTGCACGCGCGCCTGGCGGAGCCGCCTGACCGGCCAGCCCCGGCGGCGAGCGCTCCTGCCGACGACTGACGACTGCGCATCGAGCGGGGTATGGTCTCAGCGCTGCGCGTGCCCTCGTTGCAGGCTGGCGGGCGCTTCGCTGTCGTTGTTCAGCACCTCGAACAGGGTGGCCATGCCCTTGGCCGCGTGCTCAAGCGCCTTGCCGTCCTGCTCGCTGACTTTGCCGGGAGCGCTCTGGATGCGCTGCGCGATGTCGAGAACGCGCTCGCCGTGCTGTAGCAGGCGGCCGCGGATGGCGTTGAGCAGGTGCAGTTTGGCGATTCCCGCGCTGCGCAGGTCGTGCATCGCCTGGTCTTTTTCCTCGTCGCTGTTTGCGGCAGCGAGTTCGCGCCGCGCGTTCACCTCGGCCATCGCCTCCTTCCACCATCCCATGAACGTCGCCCGGTGGTCGACCAGCGCGTTCAGCGATTCGCCCATGGCGTTGATTTCGTCGCGGCCGTTGCTGACCGTCGGAACGCGGCGGGTGGGGCTGCCGTAGGCCAGGTCGTCGAGCAGTCCGGCCATCAGCCGAACGCGACGCACGATACGCAGGGTGATCAGGACGGCGAAGAGCACACCGAGAGCGACGGCGCAGGCGACGACGATCAGGCTGAGCCGCGCACTGGCTTGCGACGATGCAGTGATTTCGGCGACGCGGCGGGCCATCGTCTGATTGGCCTGGTCCACGTTCCGTTTCACCAGCGGCGCGACAAGGCCGGCGGCGGCGCTCATCTCGCGGCTCAGCGTGCCGATGCTGCCACTCTGGGCGACCAGCGCCAGGAAGTCCCGCTGATAGTCCTGCAGCAGTCCGGTGAGCAGCGCCTTGTCGGCATCGGCGATCAGCGAGCGGGCAATCTGCGCGCGTATCGCGTCGGCGATTTCGACGACCATTGGCGGGTATGTTTCATCGCCGCGTAGCAGGAAGTCCTTTTCGCGTCGCCTGAGTTGCAGGACGCTGGCTTCCAGCTTGGGCACATGATAGGCGTTCAGCATCGCCTCGATGCGGTGTGCGGCGTCACGGAACGGCCCCTTGCCGCCGGCGACGTTGCCGGCCTTGAGGGCGCTGTCGGCGTAGGGCTCGAAGCTCGTTGCGTAGGCCGTCAGTTCGGCCAGCAGTTTCGCGCGGATCGCGTCGTTGAGGCCGGACGTCTCCACCTGCTCGCGGAACTCGGCGATCAGCGTGCGCACCCGTTCGCGGTAGGCAGCGTCCTGGCGCAAGGCCAGATCCTTCTCGCTGCGGCGAATCTGCAGGAGCAGGGTATACAGTCGGTCCACGTTGTAGTTGGCGGCAAGTTCGTGGAGGCGATGCACCTTGTCGCGGAAGGCTCCCTGCAGGCCGGAGTTCTCGTCCAGTCCCATGACCCGCCAGGCGTTGGCGACGGCGTGGAAACGTTCCTGATAGGTGGTGAGCAGGCTTTGCAGCGCCGTGGCAGTCTGCCGGGAATCCTGGTCGACCGCGGCCAGCGCCGCCACCTTGTCGTTCAGCGCCTGCAAGCGCTGGTCGGTTTCTTCGGCAAAGACTTCCTGATGCTCGATAAGGAAGCCTTTCTCGGCGTCACGCACGGCGGCCAGCTCGATCTCGATTTCCAGCGCCAGGGATTTTCGCACTTCGAAAACCTGTAGTTGGCGGTAGTCGCCGAGCACCGTAGCCAAGGTCTGATGGTAGTGCCAGACGACGCCGATAAAGAGCAGGCCGACGAGGGCAAAGGCGAGGCCGATCTTTTCACCGATGCGCAGTTTGCTGAACCACTTGTCCACGTCTGTCTCCTTTGCTGGGTACGGACCCGTAGCGGCCCCGGTCAGCCGGTGAGCGCGTCGTCCGCGACGACGCCTTTGGCGCACGCGACGGGCAGATTGTAGGCAGCGGTTGTGTCGAAAGCATGACGGTCAGCAGCGCTTCACGCCCGTCTGCGGCCTCGCCTGGCGGTGCCCCGGCGGCCGGCGCCGGGCAGAATGAATGGTGTTATATTCGTCGCCTGTGAGCAGAGGAGTGGCGATGGATCCGGACGTCGTTTACACCAAGACGGCCAGGGGGCTCGACGAGATCAAGTGGCGCCGACACAAGCTGCCGGCGCGCTTGCGAGCGCTCCTGATTACCATCGACGGAAAGGCCACCGCGGCGGCGCTGGTGCGCCGCTTCTCGTCGCCCGCCCAGGCTGCCGCGGGCATTTCCGGCCTGCTCGCCTGTGGTTTCATCGAAGTGGCTGCGCCGGCTGGCGGCGGCGCATCGGCCGATGCGTTGCGCGCGGCAAAGCAGTTCATGCTGAACAGCATGCTCGCCACTCTCGGTCCGGACGCGGATTACTTTGCGGCCAGTATCGATTCGGCGCGAAGTCGCGAAGAGCTTTCCGGCCTGGCGTCGGAGTTACTCGACGTGGCGCACGCCAAAGGCCACGGCAGCGCTGCCGACGCCTTCATCGCCGGACTTCGCGACTTCGGCATCGTCCACAGCGCTGACCGGCCTTCGCCGAGCGAGCCCTCGGCGCCAACAGGCGGCAGCTGAAACTGCGCCGAAGGGCGCACTTTCTGCACCCTTCGCGCAGCGAGTACAGACTAGCAGCGATAGACCCCTGCCGCGCAACGGCGCACGGTGCGACGTGCGACACCGGCGTAGCTTACCGGGGTGAGCGGCCGGCCGACGACGGCTTCGGCGCTCGGGACGACGCTGTGAATCCCCGGAATCGCGAGCTGTTCGCCCACTTCAGATCCGAGAACAACGATGGCCGTGGCGATCACGAAAATTGCAACTGGTCTCAGCCTGCTCATTTGCTTGCTCCTTTGGTGAAGTGTTCGGGCAGGTCAGCCGTGCCTTTGAGATCCTCAAGCTCGACCTTGCTCGCCTTGCTCGTATTCCTGAACTCGAAACCACTGGCCTTGACCGCCTTCCCGTCCTTCCAGTTGCTGAACTGGATACTGTAAGCCGGGCCATTCGGCATGCTCTTGGATGTGATCACATAACGGCAGGGATACGGCTTTTCGCCCTGCGCGATCCAGATCTGCCAATCGACGTCCTTGCTGCGAAAAGCCAGCGAATCACATTCGACGCCGCCGATCACGCCACTGCCGAGATCCTTGATGTCTTCGACACCCTCCATCAGCATCGCGTACGAATTCGTCAGCAGGAGGTCTGCCGCGGGGAGGGGGCGGTCGTATTTTTCCCGCATCACGTCAATCAGATGATCGATCGACCCCGGTATCTCGACCTGCGTATAGGCGTTCAGGTTCTTGCCGAGAATGGTCAGCGTTTTTCCGTCGAACGACATGGCGACATCGGCGAAGCCGCCGGCGCGCGTCGCGTGAATCTTGTCGGGCCGCTTGACGACGACCTTGCCCGAACTCGCGAGCCCGAGAATCTGGTCTTCCGGGGTGACCACCTCGAGGGTGGCGTCGTAGCTGAACGACAGCGCCTGTTGCCCGGCCAGGTAATCGGACATCGCCTTGAGCAGGCGCTTGGCATCCGCTTCGTCGGCGCGCGCGCTGGTCGATAGCCCAATTCCGAGCGCCACGGAAAGGGCAAGAACGGAAAAGCTGCGCACGGAGAAACTGAACGGTTTTCGTACATCTTGATTCATTGGCGGCTACCTTTCTGAATAACTGATCCCGCGTCCGGAAGTGTAACGGGTGGCTTAGTCTAGCGTGAATCGAGCGGCATTGCGGCGGCAGTGAATGCTTGCCCGTTGCTCAGGCGCCACGCCAGTGGCGAGACGCGCATCCAGCGCTTGAAGGCATGGGTGAAGGCACTGGCGCCCGAATAGTCGAGTACCGCCGCGATGTGTCCAAGGGGCAGATCGGTATGGCAGATCAGGCGCAAGGCGAGACTGCAGCGCGCTTCGTCGAGCAATTCCCGGTAGGTGCTTCCCTCGCGTTCGAGCAGGCGGTTGAGTCGGCGCGGGTTCATCGACAGCTCGGCGGCGACGCGAGCGAGCGAACAGCGGCGCAGGACGACCATCGCCTGCACCACGCGACGGGTCTGCGCGACGAAGTCAAGGTCGTTCCGGTCGTGGATGCTTGCCAGCTGCTCCTGCAGTACCTTGAAGCGCCCGGGGTCGGCACCGGCGACCGGCAGGCTGAGATTGCTGGCGGCAAAGACCAGCGACGAGCTCTCGGCGTCGAATTCGATCGGGCACTGAAAAACCTGCTGATACGGCCGCAGGTTCTCCGGGCGGCGGCGTGAGAGCAGTACCGCGCGCGCCCTCCACTGCGCTCCGCAGAGCAGGCGCATGATGTTCTGGGCGATGACCAGTGTGCCGTCGTAGATCTGGTCGACACCGGCGATCGGTCCGGCGAACAGGGTGTAGCCAAGGGTGGCGGTATCGCCATCGATCGTTCGTGTGGCGATCCCCGCACGGTCGTGCAGGTGCAGCAGATTCTGCAGGTGGGCCAGTGCCGTGCCGACATCCGCGCAGTGCGGCAGCAACTCGCCGACCATGCCGAGTGACGATGCCCCTTGCGCGCGGCCGAGAAGCAGGGCGAAATGCGGGCAGCCGGTCAGCGCGGCGCAGCGTTCGAGCAGTTCGCCCGCGCTGTGCGGCGAGATGATGTTGTTGGGGTCGGTAAACAGATCCCTCGCCACGCCGACGCTGGCGAACAAGGCGTCGGCGTCGACGGCATGGTGCTCGATCGCCTGCGCAATCTGCGTCAGCGGGCCGACGCGCATGAAACCTTCGGGAACATCGCCGTAGGCTTTCTTGAATTGTTCCATTTCCTGGCCATCCCTGGTGGTGAGTGTTCGCAGGCAACACGCGAAGCTGTCGCAAATTATCAAGCAAGTCGGTACGGAAGCGTCGACAATCGCCCCCTTTCGTCGGCTTGGCGATCGCCGCCTGTCCTGCCCGCGTTCTTCGGTTGCCTCGTTCTTATTGAAAGGAGCTGCACATGCGCAAGTTCATCTCCGGGCTGGTGGTGATGGCCACGCTCAGTTGCATGGGAAGCGCAAGTCTGGCGGCGCAGGAGGCCAGTGAGCTCGCCGAGGTCAAAGCGGTCGTCGAGGAAGCCTACCTCTACGGCTTGCCGATGATCGTCGGCTACAAGGTGCAGTACGACTACTTCATCGACCGCGACTCGGGCCAGTTCAAGGCGCCGGTGAACACCCTGCACAACGAAGCGCGGGTCTACACGCCCAAGGACACGGCGATCAGCACGCCGAACAGCGACACGCCCTACTCGATGGTCATGCTCGATCTGCGCGCCGAGCCGATGGTGCTATGCATGCCGAAGGTCGAGCCGGCACGCTACTACGATGTGCAGCTGGTAGACCTGTACACCGACAACTATGCGTATATCGGCAGCCGCGCCACCGGCAATGACGCTGGCTGCTACCTGGTCGCCGGGCCCGACTGGAAGGGCACGGCGCCTGCCACGGTGGCCAGGACCTTCCGCAGCGAGACACAGTTCAGCCTGGCCATCTACCGCACCCAGCTGTTCAACGCGGCGGACATGCCGAACGTCAAGAAGGTCCAGGCCGGCTACCAGGTCAAGTCGCTGTCCGCCTTCACCGGCGGCGCCAAGCCGCCGGCGGCGCCGGCCATCCAGTGGCCGGCCGTCAAGCCCGACGCCTTCACGACCGAGTTTGTCACCTACCTGAACTTCCTGCTCCAGTTCTGCCCGCCTAGCGGCTCAGCCGAGGTGGAGAAGCCGATGCGCGAGCGCTTTGCCAAGGTCGGAATTGGCGCTGGAGTCAAGCCTTCGGCTGAACCCATGACAGCGGCGCTCAAGGAGGCAACGGGCGCGGCGATCAAGGCCGCGCTGCACAAGATCGGGCAGACTGCAGAGAGCATCGGCAAGGACGTCAACGGCTGGCATATCGGTGCCGCTGCCGGCAGCCGCGACTTCTATAACGGCAATTGGGCGTTGCGCGCAGCCGCCGCCAAGCTCGGTATCTACGGCAACAGCGAGGCCGAGGCGGTCTACCCGTTCACCCGGCACGACGCCAACGGCATCGTCGCCGACGGCTCACGGCACACCTACCAGATGACCTTCGCGCCCGGGCAACTGCCACCGGTGAACGCCTTCTGGTCGAT
Source organism: Candidatus Accumulibacter regalis (assembly GCA_000585075.1). Classification (GTDB taxonomy): domain Bacteria; phylum Pseudomonadota; class Gammaproteobacteria; order Burkholderiales; family Rhodocyclaceae; genus Accumulibacter; species Accumulibacter regalis. The sequence continues at coordinate 24,809 of JEMY01000019.1, forward strand.
CACCATGTACGACGGGCGCACGCAACTGCTGATCGCCAACCCGATCAAGCGCTACCTGATCAACTCGCCGATGTTGCCGGCGCTCAAGAAGAATGCCGACGGCTCGATCACGGTGTATGTTCAGAAGGATTCGCCGGGCAAGGACAAGGAAGCGAACTGGCTGCCCGCGCCCGCCGGACCGATGTTCATCGTCATGCGCCTGTACTGGCCGACGACCGAGGCGCCGTCGGTGTATCCGCTGGGTGAGGGCCGCTGGAAGCCGCCGGCCCTGGTGCCGGTGCAAAACCTCAACGCGCTGGGCGTGCGGCGCTTCGGCGACAAGTCGGTCGAGAACATCGTGCGCACCGACACGCGCTACGGCAACGACCCGCTGTTCCAGGGTCCACGCGGCTGGGGCTACTGGAACCATCTCGAATACCCGCGCCCGATCCAGAACCCCAACCTGTGGCCCGACTGGCAGTCGACCTATTTCATCGGCCGGATGGCCATCCCCGACGGCGCCAGCGTCAGCTTCAAGTACCGTTACCCGCATGCGCGCTACTTCCAGTTCGCGCTGTACCGTGATGAGGGCGGCAGCTTCGTCTCCATCGGCGAGGCCGTCGATGCGCGCGAGATCGAACCTGACGCGGCTTCGAGCAACCCTTTCCTCGTTGGTGCCCAGCGCCTCGCCGAACCGCGCAACTTCACGCTGCGCGTCGTCGCCAGGGAGGCGCCGAAGGATCCGCAACAGCGCGAGCGCAACGTGCTCTATGCCGGGACCGGCGGCCGCGAGCTGCAGTTCGTCAACCGCATCTATCTTTCCGACCAGGGCAGCGACGGCACCGGCTGGGGCCCGGCCGACACACCCAGCGGCGGCTTCCACATGCCCACCTATACCGGCATGCTGGCCGACGGCACGACGCTGTCGGCGGAGGAGACCGTCAAGCGCTTCGGCCGTCCCTTCCCCGGCGCGACCAAACAGCCGCTAAGTGACGAGCAATGGGAGCAGCTGGTGCACGCCAAGGGCAACGACCCGGCGCTCGACCCGGCCACCGCGCCTGCGCGCAGGCTGCCGGTGTGGGAGAAATACTGGAACATCCGCTACTCGATCCTCGGTTCGTTCAAGACGCCCGAGGAGCGCGCGAAGATCCCCTTCGCCGGACCGATCGATGGTGGCGGCGACCCGGCCACCGAGTACATGTTCGTGCAGTTGTCGCGCAGGTTCGGCCCGGTGTACGTCATGCGTGGCAAGATGCCGACCTTCCCCAACACCTACGCCGGCGCCGGCGGCAAGGGCCTCGAGGTGATGCCCGAGGCGCAGACGCAGTACTGGTCGCTGGTCAGCTGCGAGGCGATGCCCTCGGGGCAGATCGTCGATGGCCTGACCGACATGCAGGTGCCGCTGGACGGCGAACGCAACTACACCATCGTCTACAGCCGCAAGGAAGACCGGCCGGCCAACGCGACGGCGGAGAACGGCGTGGCCTGGATCGAGTGGAGCCCGCGTGGCGAAGGCGTCGACGGGGCGAAGAACCGGCGCGACTTCGGCATGCTGATGCTGCGCATCATGGCGACCAACCCGAGCTGGACGGAGCGCCCCGACAACATCACCAAGCCCGGCATGGAGGAGCAGGTGATGGGCGCGTACTACCCGCGCGGCGAATACATGACGAAGGCCGAGTTTGAGGCCCGCGGGCCGAAGCGCTGAGCGTCTGTCTCGCCATGCCGCGGACACGGCCGCAAGCTGTGGCAGCACGTGCTGCGCTGCCGTTCGATGTGTGCCATCCGCATCGCGACCAACCAGAGGAGAGAACATCTTGAAGGCATCGACATTGCTGAAGCTGATCGGCTTGATCGTCGTGGTGGCGCTGGGCTACGCCGCCTACCGCCTGGGCTGGTCGGTAATCGAGCCGAAGATCGACCAGCGGGTCGCCAAGATCGGCCTGACGCCGAACCAGATTGCCGCCAACGGACCGCTGCCGGGGGATATCGGCCTGTACGCGAAGGAAATGGAATGCCAGCAGAAGATCCCGACGCCGGGCTACTATTCGTCGCTCAACGGCGCGGAAATCTCCGATGCCCAACGCAGCGGCCTCTTCCCCTGCGCCAGCTTCCTCGGCGCGCGCGACGGCGCGAACACGGTCTACGCCTGGCGCAGCGCTGACGACTACCCGGGCATCTCATACATCAACAACCGCAAGCCAGGCGAACTGTATATCGTTGGCGGCGAATACCCGACGCTCGAAGACCCGAACATGGCCGGGCCCTTCGTCGCCAAGGCCGACGCCACGACCGGCAAGCAGCTTTGGCGCACCTATCTGGACAACCTGAACGCGTCGGGCCGCTGGATCGGCAACGCCAACCTGAACATCCTGGCCAACGGCAAGATCGCCTTTTCCTGGTCGAACCAGATCGTGCTGCTCGACGCCGATACCGGCGCGATTCTCAAGCATAACACCCTGCCCAGTGGCGACGCGCCAGCCATGGACACCAACTTCAAGCACATGACAATCGCGCCCGATGGCACGCTGATCATGAAGGACCAGACACGGCCCAAGGGCTGCACACTGCAGGGCACGATGGCGATCATCAAGTGCGCGGCCGGGGAAGGCATGAAGCAGCCGAACTCGCAGCTGGTGGCGGTCAACCCCGATACACTCGAGGTGCTGGATGACATCCAACTTCCCGAACCGGCGTCGTCGCCGCACATCGTGAGCATGTACGAAGCCCGGATCGCGATCTACATTGGCATGGACAAGAGCGCGCGGCGTTACTTCTGGGATGCGGAGACGAAAAAGCTCTCGGCCGACGATTCCTGGGTCATCTATCCCATGCAGGAAGGCCAGACAACCGCCACCGCCCCCAGTCTGGTCGGCGACTGGATCGCCTTCCAGTTGAATGGCGCCGGCAGCGAGAAGGTGGCATCGAGTATCGTCGTCGCCAACCTGAAGGACGCCAGCAGGAAGCAGATCATCTTCCCCTTCGGCGAGCTGAAGAAGGGCGAGTGGAGCTTCGCGCCGCCGAAGTGCGGCGCCGACCCCGAGAACAACATGATCTATTCGGCCGACATGGGCGTTGGCAAGGTCGCCGGCATCAAGCTCGACCCGGTCAGCGGTGAACTGAAAGTGGTATTCGTGCTCGACGACACGACCACCACCTTTCAGCCGCTTTTCGGGCCACCCGACGAGCGTGTGCTGGTGCTGACGAACATGAAGCGCAACGTCGAAAAGGAGCCGCTGAAGGCCGCGCTGTTCACGGCCAACTACAAGGAACAGCTGACCTGGCGTGACGCTGCCACCGGCAAGATCATCGCCGAGTCGGACTTTTTCGAGCCGCTGACGATCAACTCGCTGACGCCGCCGGGCTTCGGTGGGCGCGTATACTTCCCGACGGCGGTCGGCAAGGGCTTCTACGTGCTACAGGTGGCGCCGAAGGCCGGGTCGCCGGGTGGCAAGTAGCCGTTTGGCGGGTGTGCGGCGCGCTCGTCGGCCGCGACAAGGCCTGCCTCGAGGTGCGCTGGAGCCGTTGCATTTCTTTTGGAGAAAACGATGAAAACATCAATGACAGTGCAGGAAGAGGCCGGCGAACCGCCGCTCGGCGGCAGAACAACGTGGCTGCCGGCGCTGCTCATCGGCGCCCTGATCGTCGCCGTGCCGGCGACGCTGAGCGCGCGTGATCGCGGATTCAATCAGCCCGGTGCAGCCGGCAACGTCGGGCACGATCCCGGAGTCAATCAGCCAGGAGCGGCCGGCAACGTCGGGCGGGACCCGGGCGTCAATCAGCCCGGGGCAGTGGGTAACGTCGGACGGGATCCGGGAGTCAACCAGCCCGGGGCCGTCGGCAATGCCGGGCGGGACCCCGGCGTCAATCAGCCAGGAGCTGCCGGCAACGTCGGGCGGGACCCGGGCGTCAACCACCCTGGTGCCGCCGGGAATCGGCGCGCGCGGCCTTATCGCTGAGACGGTGTTGTCCACTTCTGCCAAAATGTGCGGCAAGTGATTTCGTGGTGCCGATTATTGTTCGAAAAGGAGGCTTGAAAAATGAAAATGTCCTATCGCGTCGGGGGGCTGCTGGCGGCCATCGTCTGTCTGACCAACCCGGTATTTGCCAAGGACGCCGGCACGGCGGCGGCGAGCGCATCGACGAAGGAATCGACGAAGGATTCGGCGCAGGCCAGGGCGCTCGACAGCGCCATGACCCCGGGCGAGGGTCAGAAACGGCTCGCGGCGATGATTGGGACTTTCAACGTCGCCATCCGCACCTGGGTCGACCCGTCGCAGCCGCCGATCGAATCGTCGGCAACCAGTGTCGGCGCCTGGGTCCTCGGTGAGCGCTACGTGCAGATGATGCTTGCTGGCGACCTGCAGGGCCAGCCGTTCAACGGCATCGGCTATATCGGTTTCGACAACGTCGGCAAGCAGTACCAGTCCACGTGGATGGACAGCGGCAGCACCGGCATGACCTGGTACAAGGGCGGCTTCGACGCGAGCGGCAAGTCGGCGACGATGAAGGGCTCGGTCCCCGATGCTCTGACCGGTAAGCCGACGCCCGTCGAGTTGCGCGTGAAGATGAACGACGACGGTGGCCACGTCACGGAGCTCTGGGGCCATGGCCTGGGCAAGAAGATGTTCAAGATGATGGAATTGCGTTACACGCGCAGCAAGTAGTCGGGCCGACGGGAAAAGGAGAGAAGAAATGAAGCAAACGGGCAAGGGTATTTCACGGCGCAGCCTGCTGGGCGGTCTGGCGCTGCTGGTTTGTACGCAACCGGCCTGGGCGATCTTTGGCGTCTGGCGGCGCGCTGCCAGGCGGACGGTGATCGTTGCCGGCGCGGCGACCACGGCTGCGGTGGCCAGCGAAAGCGCGGCTGCTTCGCAGGAGGCAGCGGCCGCGGCGTCGGCGCAGGCGGCCGCCAATGCGTCCGCG
>JEMY01000020.1 GCA_000585075.1 Candidatus Accumulibacter regalis
CCGCCCGCTCGTCGGCGGCGGCCTGGGCGCGGCTGCTGGCGACACCGACGGCGGCGCGCTCGACGTCGCCGCGCAACAGGGCCAGGACCTGCCCCTGGCGCACCCGGTCACCGCGTTCGACGCGAATCTCCTCGATCACGCCGATCACCGGCGAGCCGACCTCGGCCACCCGCTCGGGCTCGATCAGGCAACCCATGGGCTGCGCGGCGGCCAGCGATCCGCTGACGCCGACCAGGAACAACATCCCCCAGTTGCGTGTTCTGCTCATGACTTCTTCTCCCTTGACGGATTTCATTCGAGCGGGCCGCCGAACGACAGGCGGCGGTCCATGCTCTGGTCGTGTTGCAGCAGGCGCTTGCGTTCGAGCACGTGGCGACGCTCGATACGCCGCTGCACCAGCGCGGCGAGCGCGTGCACCACCCGGCTTGGCAGCGCTGCGGCATGGGCGGCAAGCAGGCGACGCGTGCCGCCTCCCAGTGCGGTCACGAACAGCGACGCATCGGCCGTCAACCAGGTTTCGACACTTCCCGGATCGCCCTGGCGCGCGCAGCGCCCCGCCAGCTGGCGATCGATGCGCCGGGCGGCGTTGAACTGACAACAGATGACGTGCAGGCCGCCGAGCTCGCTGACCCCTTTGCCGAGGGTGATATCGACCCCGCGACCGGCCATGTTGGTGGCCACGGTGATCGCTCCGCGCTCGCCCGCGCGGGCGACGATTTTGGCTTCGGCGAGGTCGTTGCGCGCGTTGAGAAGGGCGTGTGCGACGCCGCGCTGCTCCAGCAGCTGCGACAGCGCCTCGGAATCGGCGACCGAGTCGGTGCCGATCAACACCGGCCGGCCGCTGTGCTGGAACTCGACGACGCGGCAGGCAATGGCTTCCTGCAGCAGCTGGCGATTCGCAAACAGCCGGCTGGGGAGAACCGTGCGCCGATTCGGGCGGCGCAAAGGCACGCACGACACCGCCAGGTCGTAGTGCGCGCGCAGTTCGCCGGCGGATTCGCTGAGCGTGCCGCTCAAGCCGGCAAGGCGCAGATAACGCGGGAAGAAGCGCTGATAGGTGATTTGCGCGGCGGTGACCTGAGCAGCGGTGGGCAGGCATTGTTCCTTGAGTTCGATCAGCTGATGCAAGCCGCGCGACCAGGCGCGGCCAGCCGCGACTCGCCCGGTGGTGTCGTCGATGATCAGCACCTTGCCGTCACGGACCAGGTAATGGCGGTCGCGACGGTAGATATGCAGCGCTGCCAGCGCGCTGCGAATGCTCTCTTCGCGATGCAGGCGGTTGCGCCAGACCGACGCCAGCGGCCGTACCAGCGCATCGACCCGCTCTTGCCCCGACAGCGTGAGCCGCGCAGTGCGCGCTGCCGGGTCCAGTCGGAAGTGCGGGCTGTCGACGGCGCTGCCGAGCTGGCGCGCGATCTCTAGCGACTGCTTGAGGTAGTCGGTCTCCTGTTCGTTGCCGACCGCTTGCGCGAGAATGAACGGCACCCGCGCCTCGTCGATCAGGATGCTGTCGGCCTCATCGACGATGGCCATGCACAGGCCGCGCAGCAGCGGTGGCGAGCTTCCTTCGCCGCTCAGCTGGTCGACCCGCCGACGCAGCGGGTCGCGTGTCCGGCCAAGCCCGTCACGGAGGTAGTCGAATACGAGTTCCCGAGCCGTACAGCAGGTGATGTCGCAGGCGTAGGCCGCGCGGCGTTCGCCGGCCTGCTGTCCCTGGATCACCGCGCCGACCGCCAGACCGAGCGCGGCGTAGACCGGTCGCAGCAGGTCTGCGTCACGGGCGACCAGGTAATCATTGGCGGTGACCACGTGCACCGGAATGCCGGCCAGCGCGGCAGTGGCGGCCGCCAGTGCCACGGCATAGGTCTTGCCCTCGCCGGTGGCCATCTCGGCCAGGCGATTACCGAGCACGATCCAGGCGGCGATGACCTGGGTGTCGAAAATTCGAATCTGGTGCTCGCGCTCGCAAGCGACACCGACCAGCGCAAAGGCGCTGGCGAGATGGGTATCGCGCATGCCGTCCGTCTGCAGCTGCAGCCGCAGCGTGCGTACGGCCTCCCTGAACTGCGCCGGGCCGAGTCGGCGGAACGCTTTGCGCTGGCCGGAAAATGCGCTCAGCAGGAGTGGGGGCGTGTTCGACAGCAGCCCCTGCGCGCGATCGCCAAGCACCTTCAGCGCAGCCGGGAAGCGGCGCGTCTGCGGTTCGGCGGCAGCAGGCTGGCGTTCCGGGTAGTCGCCCCAGAACAATCCGGGGATCGGCAGGTCGGCGCATCTCATGGCAGATAGTCAGGGAGCCGAGCGTTCATTCGCCGGGATCGAAATGTTTCAGGAAGAGTTGGCTCGCGCGCCGGAAGACTTGTCCGGCCAGGGGTTCGAAACCGTGATCGAAACGGACCCAGGCCCGGCCGCCGACACGCTCCAGCGGCGCGCCCTTGAGCGTCAGGTCGATCAGGAAAACCGGCGCGATGCTGCGCCGGCCGTCCGGGTCGCCCGGATCGGTCGCGTAGGGCCCGCCCGCACGCTCGCCAAGTGCCGGGCTGGGCAAGAGGTGCGAGGCGGCAGGCTCATCCTGGCCGAGACTCGCCGAGAGTGCCCTGCCCGGCGCCTCGGCGAGGCGCACTTCGGCGTGACGGGTACGATTGCGCACCAGATGCGCGTCCTCGTCGGCGAGCGCGGCGCGGACGCGCAACTCGCTCGCTTCAAGGACGTAACCGAGGATCGTTCCCTGGCGGCTGAAGGTTCCCGGCAGGTCGTCCTGGTGCGGCATGACCAGGGTGCCGGCAACCTTGGCGCGCACTTCGAGCTGGCCGATGCGCTGCTCGGCACGCGCGAGTTCGGCCTCGGTACGGGCGATCTGTTCGGCGAGGTTCTGCGCGCCGGTCGGGTCGCGCAGGAGAAGCTGGTACTGGTCGGCCTGCAGCCCGCCCAGACGACCGGTCAACTGCTCGCGGGCGGCCACGAGGTCGATATTCTCGAGGACCACGAGCAGGTCGCCAGGCTGTACCGACTGTCCGTCGCGAACCGGCAGCTGGCGGATGAAACCGTCGACCTCGGGGCGCACCTGCGCTTGCTCGGGCAACCACACGACCGCCGGGGCGACGGTCGATAAGGGCAACGGCAAAACGAAAAGCAGGACACCCGGAATCGCCAGCAGCAGCGCAATGCCGGTACGCACACGGGTCAGTTCCGACCCTGGTGCGGCGGCGGCAAGCGCGTGTCTGACCCAGTTCCCGATCGGTCGCACAATCATCGAAGCCGTCAGATAGATCGCCGCGACGACGCCGAGCAGAAACCACTTGGCGCCGAACCAGAGGATGATCGCCACTGAAATCAGCAGCCGGTAGGCAAACGAGAGCGGCGCGTAGAGCAACAGCCACTTCAATTCACCGGCAACGAACTGCGGTGCCTCGCCCGGCGCCTGCAGCAGGTGGCGGCGCACCAGATAGCTCCACCAGGCGCTGCTGCGAGTCGCCAGATTGGGCAGGTCGAGCAGGTCGCAGAGGACATAGTAAGCATCGAAGCGGAGCAGCGGATTGCCGTTGAAGAGCAGCGTCGAGACGCCGCCGATGAACATCACCACCAGCGCGACGTCGCGCACCAGCCCCGGCTGAACGTTCAACCACAGCAGCAGAGCGAGCGCGGCAAGCGTCGTTTCGACCATGATTCCGGCCGCGGCGACGGCTGCCCGCTGGCTGCGCCGCGCGAAGCCGGAGGACGCCGATGCGTCGACGTACGGTGCCGGCACCAGCACCAGCAGGGCAACGCCGATCTCGTGCACTTCGCCTCCCCAGCGCCTGATCGCCAGAGCGTGTCCGAGCTCGTGCAGGGCCTTGACGAGCGGGAAAACGAGCCAGGCGAGCGCCAGATAAGTGGGCGTCAGCATCTGCGTTCGGACTTCGGCCTGCAGCTCGCTCCAGTTGGCCCCCGCCACCAGCAAGGCGACGGCGACGAGCGCCAGCCAAACCCACAACAGCGCCGGACGAAAGAGCAGCGAGGCCAGAGGATCGAAGCGCGGCAACCACGACGAAGGGTCGCCCAGGGGCAGGCGGAAGGCAAAGGGATTGACCATCGCCCGGCGCCTGCGGCGACGACGCTCGGTGCGCCTCTGGAAGAGAACGGCGGTATCCGGCGTGTGCTCGCACTGCAGCAGCTCGTGCTCGTTGAGCTGCGCCAGCAGCGCAATCACCTCGTCCTGGGTCGGCGCCGCATCGCCGAGCGTCGCCAGTACGCTGTCCCAGACCCCCTGCACGTCGTGGCGTCCATCGCAACGACCAATGAACTGGTAAGCCGGATCGTTGATCAGGTGCTGGCGGCCGGTCGCCGTATCGGAAAGCAGGTACCAGGGCTGGCCGCGCCGGTTCTGGCGTTGCGTCCGTACCTGTGGGCGCAGGCGGGGATGAAGTTGAGCGACTCGATACCACTGCGTGCTGAACAGCGATTGCGTCATTTCAAAGCCCCCATGTCCAGGTCGCCATGCGCAGCCAGTCGCCGATGCGATGCGTCGCCACCCAAGCCAGCGATCGGGTCCCGGCGTCGATCTTGGCGACGCCTCTCAGCCCTGGGCGCAACCCGGCGGGCGGCTGCCCGAAAGCAGCCTCGATTTCGAAGGCATTGCGCCCCTCCAGGGTGAGTGCCATCGGGCTGATACGGGTCACCGCGAAGTCGAGCCGCTCACCGGGCAGAGCCGACAGCGCCAACTGGCCGCGCTGACCGAGAACGACGCCGCCGATGCTGCGCTCGTCGACTTCGATGATCAGCCGGAAAGCGTCTCGCGGGGCGAGAGTGAGCAAGACGTCGCCGCGCTGTACCGGCGCGCCAAGCGCTTGCGACAGGTCGCCCTGGATGACCAGGCCGTCGATCGGGGCGGTGACCTGGCTGCGCACCAGTTGCGCTTGCGCCAGCTCGAGTTGCGCACCGGCCTCGGCAGCTCGCGCCTGGGCGATGGCGTACTGGCTGCGGTCGGCGCGCGCCAGGGCCGCTGCAGCGCTGTTCTGGTGCTGCGTGAGTTCGGCTTCCCATTTGCGGTTCTGCAGCAGCAGGTCCTGCTGCGCGAGTTCGACCAGCACCTGCCCGACCGCGACGACGTCGCCCGGGCGCACGTGCGCGGCGCGCAAATAGCCATCGCTGGGGGCTGCCAGCACGCGCTGGGTTGCGCCTTCGAGCCGCGCCGGTGCACCGATGCGGTGGCTGACCGGGAACATGGCCAAAGCAACGATCGCCACCAGCCCACCTAGCCAGGCCAGCCGTCGCGTGCGCCGCCCGGATCCGCCCCAGTAGCCGCGCAGCGCTTCACTGGCGCGCGCCGACCAGCCCAGTTCAGCCCGCTGTTTGAGTGCCAGCAACGGCGTAAGCATGCAGACGAGAGGCTCGATAACGCGCAACTCGTCGGCGGTGACGGCACGCTGACGCTCGAAGCACAGGCAGCCGATCGTTTGACCGGCGCCGATCAACGGGACGCTGAGCAGCGTGCCCGAACCCTGCGCGGCCAGTCGGGCGTGTGCCTGGACAACGCGCGGTGCTGCCTCGGAAGGCAGCGGATAGACAATCGAGGCATTCTGGTCGATGGCTTCCTGCATGGCCAGGGTCAGCGCCTGCGAGCGTTCCTCGCCGTCACCGGACCCGGCGGTAGGCGACGCGGCAACGAGCGTCAAGCCCGCACGCGTAGAGAGCCCGACGCTGACGCGATCGAAAGCGAGAGTGCAGGCCAGTTCGCTGCACAGCGTGCTGGCAGCCTGCTCGAGCGGTTGCGGCGCAAGGAGTGGCGTCTACAGTTGCAGCAGCCGGCGCTGCGCCGCGTCGGATGGCCTTGCGAATTCGCTCATCGTCTTCCTTCCTGCCTCCCCCATCGGGCACGCGGCCGAGCCTTTCCGGTACGCGCACCGATGGCGAACCCGGGTCGCTGGTTTTTTCCAGGCCACAGGCTTCTAACGGCTTAAACAGAAGGGTCTTTAGGGGGAATTCAGGAGAATTTGCGGATAAGGCTTCAGCCGCCTTCGTCAGCAGGGGACGAACGGCAAGCGCAGTGGGGCGGGCGGCGATAGTGCGCTGCGCTCAGAAACCCCGTCGCTTAGCGCTTTTCCGGCCGCTTGCGTGGCTCGTCGGTTCCCGGCGCGAGAAACATCCCGACGCCGAGAAGGATCAGCAGGACAGGCCACCAGGTACGCAGCAATTGCCCGAGATCGACGTCAAACAGGCCCAGGTTGCTGGCCAGCGCCAGGCTCCCGACGACGATCAGCGCGCTGGCGCCAAGATTGCCTCTCATCCTTCTTCCTCCCCGGTGCGCGGCGCTGATCTCCACGGCGAATGGCTCACGGCACAAAGCGATCGACGTAATCGTTCACCGCCAGCGTCCCCAGGCCACGTACGTCGAGCGACGACTTGAGGATGACGGCCTGCTGCGCGGAGTTGAATTGCCGGGCCAGGTGTTTCCTGAACTTCTCGAGCAGAACCGGGATCCCTTCCGCGCGTCGGCGACTGTGGCCAAGCGGGTATTCGCAGATCAACTCGTCTGTCGCACTGCCGTCGGTGAAGAAGACCTGTAGCGCGTTGGCGATCGAACGCTTCTCGGGATTCAGGTAGTCCGCCGAGAAACGTGCTTCCTCGACCACTTCGATTTTCGCGCGCAAGGCGTCGATGCGCGGATCCGCCGCTGCTTCGTCCTCGTAGGCGTCAGCGCTGAGGGCGCCGTTGATGAGGGCAAAAGCAACCATGTACTGCAGGCAATGATCGCGATCCGCGGGATTGTGCAGCGGCCCTCGCTTGTCGATGATACGCAGCGCGGATTCGTGCGTACGGATGACGACTCTTTCGATGCTCGCCAACCGCTGCCACACCTGCGAATGCAGTTCAACGGCCGACTCGACCGCCGTCTGGGCGTGAAACTCGGCCGGAAAACTGATCTTGAAGAGGATGTTCTCGATCACGTAGCTGCCGAACGGGCGGGCAACGCGCAAGGCCTGCCCCCTGAACAGCGCGTCCTGGAAGCCCCAGGTGCGGGCAGTCAGCGCGCTTGGATAACCCATCTCGCCCCTGAGCGAAAACAGGGCCAGCATGACCCCGCGCGCGGTCGCATCGCCGGCGGCCCAGGACTTGCGCGAACCGGTGTTCGGCGCGTGCCGATAGGTGCGCAGCGGAGTGCCATCGACGAAAGCCTGTGAAACGGCGTTGATGACCTGCTCGCGCTGGCCACCCATCAGCCAGGTGCACACCGCCGCCGTCGCCACCTTGACCAGCAGGACGTGATCCAGGCCGACGCGATTGAAGCTGTTCTCCAGCGCCAGAACGCCCTGTATCTCGTAGGCCTTGATCATCGCTTCAAGAACCTGGCGCATCTGCAGCGGCGCCTGGCCACTGGCGACGCGGGTCCGCGACAGCCAGTCGGCGGTGGCCAGAATGCCGCCCAGGTTGTCCGAGGGGTGACCCCATTCAGCCGCCAACCAGGTGTCGTTGAAGTCCAGCCAGCGGATCAGGGTGCCGATGTTGAAGGCCGCCTGAATCGGGTCCAGCTGAAAGCGGGTACCGGGAACGCGCGCGCCGTGGGGCACCACGGTACCCGGAACGACCGGCCCGAGCAGCTTGGTACATGCCGGGTAGGCGAGCGCTTCGAGGCCACAACCGAGGGCGTCGATCAGGCAATAGCGTGCGGTATTGAAGGCCGCACTCGACTCGACCTTGAAATCGAGAACGTAACTGGCGATATCGACCAGCAACCGATCGGGTTCGGGGCGAGACTTGGCAATTCGCGATGACATGGTGTTACTCCTGCTGCCCTGCCGGGCCGCCCGGCGATGGCCAGGCAGCGACTTGCGCTGCGCTGGCCAGTCCGGAAAATCGGCACGAGACGCAATTCTAGTGTACTGCTGCGTTCTTGATGAGGCTTTCAGCGACCCTGGCAGCAGCGTGAAAGCGTAGGGTGGATGGGTGGATCGAGTTCGCCCGGCCCATACCGCTGCCCGCGGCGCCAAATCCGGGCAACCATTCCCGGTCCACCGTCATTGCGAGGAGGCGCAGCCGACGCGGCAATCCAGTTCCATTCTCTGAAGAACTGCGCGCCACGTCAGCCAGGCGCAAAACAAAACCTCTGGATGGCCACGTCGGCGACGCCTCCTCGCAATGACCTGCGGGCGGCTGTGGCGCCGCATTTCCGCCGCCACTTCCAGCACGCCGGAGAGGAGAGCCGCTCAAAACCATGTCGTCGCCGGCATTCCCAGGTTTGATTCCGCGGGCAACGCTAGCTTCGTGCGTTCAGCGCGACGAATTCCTGCACCTCCGGCCCGACGTAGTTGGCCGACGGGCGAATCAGCTTGCCGTCGATGCGTTGCTCGATGATGTGTGCGGCCCAGCCGCTGGTGCGGGCGATCACGAACAGCGGCGTGAACATCGGCGTCGGCACGGCCAGCATGTGATAGGCAACGCCCGAGAACCAGTCGACATTGGGGAACATGCGCTTCTGCTCCCACATCACCTGCTCGATTCGACTGGCAATGTCGAACAGCGCCTGATTGTCGCCATCGCTGCATAACTGCTGTGCGACGGCGCGGATCACCTTGTTGCGCGGATCGGCGATGGTGTACAAGGGGTGACCGAAACCGATGATGATTTCCCGCCTGGCCAGGCGATTGCAGATGTCGCTCTCGGCGTGCTGCGCATCGTTGTAGCGGCTCTGGATCTCGAACGCCGCTTCGTTGGCGCCGCCGTGTCGGGGACCGCTGAGCGCGCCAATGGCGCCGCTGACCGCGGCGTACAGGTCGGCACCGGTTCCGGCGATGGTTCGCGCCGTAAAGGTCGAGGCGTTGAACTCGTGCTCGGCGTAGAGCACCAGCGATTTGTCCAGGCTGCTGGCGTGCAGCGCCGACGGTGCCTTGCCGCAGAGCAGGTGCAGAAAGTGCGCGGCGATCGAATCGTCGTCGGTCTCCGTTTCGATGCGCCGACCATTGTGCGACCAGTGATACCAGTAGAGCAGCATCGACCCGAAACTGGCAATCAGCCGGTCGGCAATCTCGCGCGCGCCACCGGGGTTGTGATCCTGCGCCTCCGGCAGGATGGTTCCCAGCGCCGAGCAGCCGCTGCGCAGCACATCGGTCGGGTGCGCCGACGCCGGCAGGTTTTCGAGGACCGGCCGCAGACGCACCGGCAGGCCGCGCAGCGTCTTCAGCTTCTTGCGGTACTGGTTGAGCTGGTTCACGCTCGGCAAGCGCCCATAGAGGAGCAAATACGCCACTTCTTCGTAAGTGGCGTGCTCGGCGAGGGCGATGACGTCGTAGCCGCGGTAGTGGAGGTCATTGCCGTTGCGGCCGACCGCGCAGATGGCCGTGTCGCCGGCCACGACGCCGGAGAGCGCAACCGACTTCTTGCCTTTTGGCGCCTCGCTCGTCGCCACTTCGTTGCCGAGCACCTCGTCCATCATCCCTCCCCTGGCCACCAGGCCTGCACGCTGTGGATGAGTATTCCCGAGCTTGCCTAGCGCGGTCAACCGTGGCGGCGTTCAAGCAGCGCAGCGCCTGCTCGGCAAGCGGCAGCCGCTCGCCACCCCTGCGTCCTCAATCGCGCCAATTGTCGGACGCCTGTCCTCCAGCGAGCCGGTCGTCTGCGGCGCGATCGGACAGCCGTCCTTCGGCGGAGGGCAGCCGGACCGGCGGCATGAAGGCCAGGGTGCAGGCACTTTCGTGCCCGATCAAGGGCTTCGGCAAGGGGACGATTTCCACGTCGGTGACCCCCACTTCAATCATTCCGAGGAGTTCGGCCGCCGCTCGCGAAAGGTCGATGACGCGACCACCGTGCCCCATGCGGTCGTTGATCCTGACCACCACGCAATAGGTGGATAACGGGCGGCGCACGGCGACCATCGTCCCGAGTGGGAAGCGATTACTCGCCGCCGAGAGCTTCTCGTGTTGAAAGGACTTGCCGGAGGCGGTCTTCCGGCCGCTGAATCGCTTCCCGTAGAAACTCGCCCGACCAGCCAGGATTGGCGGTATTTCGGGCCACTCGCCAGCCCTTTTCAGGGCGCTTGAAGGTTCGCCCAAGGCAAGTTCGGGCAATGCCGACACGGCCAGGGCGACCAGCGCAAACAGCAGCTTCACCGAACTGCGGTCCTGGCCAGCGGCGACCCGGCCGGCCGTCGTACGGCCACTGCGGGCCCCACCGCTCCCTGCGACCTAGCTGCCACGGGCTGCGAACGCCAAAGTCTGCGCGCGGCTCGGCAAAGCGCTTACAATTCCCGCCATCTGTACGCAACCGCGCATGCAACGTCCCTCCGTCGTGGCCTTTGGTCACCGGTGGTGGCCCGAGCGCGTAAGAATAGCCTGCTCGCAGGCGCCCACACAAGCCACTGCCACACGGCGATTTCCCCGGCATTATCCTGAAATGCGGCAAGAATGAAAACTCACCTGCTTCCGGACTGGTTGCGCGCGCTACTCATGCGCAGCGTCGGCTATCGCCACTATTCGCTGGTCGTCGCGGCCATCGCCTTTGTGACCACCATCACCTTCAGCTTCCCGTTCGTCGCCGTCCTCATCCCGGCGGTGCTCCTGGCACCACGACGCTGGCGCACGCTCGGCCTGCTCTGCGGCCTGGCGAGCGGCTGTGGAGCAGCCGTGCTGGTCGAGATATTCCAGTACCTGGGTTGGGAGTTCGTCGTCGCACGCTACCCCGAGCTGGTCAGCATGGAGGTCTGGCAACGGGCCAGCGAATGGCTGCAGGACTGGGGGCTGCTGGCCGTACTGATCATCGCCGGCTCACCGATGCCGCAAACCCCGGCGCTGCTCTTCTGCGCCCTGGCCGACGTTTCGTCGCTCGGCATCCTGGCCGCGGTGGCGATCGGCAAGACCGCCAAGTATCTGTTCATGGCCTGGGCGACGGCCCACTACCCGACGCGCTTCATGCGCTATAACTGAGAGCCGCCGAGCCAGCGGCCGACCAGCCAGAGCGCGAGCGGCGAAGGACGAAGCGCCGACGCTCAGGCCACGCCAGCGCTTTCCGCCTGGACGTCGGCCCAGTAACTCGAACGCACCATCGGCCCGCAGGCGGCGCCGGTAAAGCCCATCGCCAGAGCCTGCTCCTCGTACATCTTGAACACGTCCGGATGGACGTAGCGAGCGACCGGCAGGTGATGGCTGGACGGCGCGAGGTATTGACCGATGGTGAGCATTTCGACTTCGTTGGCGCGCAGGTCGCGCAACACTTCGAGGATCTCGTCGTCGCTTTCGCCGAGACCGACCATCAGTCCGGATTTGGTCGGAATCTGCGGGTAGCGCGCCTTGAAACCTTTCATGAACGCCAGCGAATGCGCGTAGTCGGCCCCCGGGCGCGCCTGTCGGTAGAGCCGCGGCACGGTTTCCATGTTGTGATTGAGCACATCGGGCAATGACCTGCCGAGCACCTCGAGCGCAATTTCCATGCGCCCCCGGAAATCGGGGACCAGCGTTTCGATCGTCGTCGCCGGCGAACTGCGGCGCACCGCGCTGATCACGTCGACGAAATGCTGTGCGCCACCGTCGCGCAGGTCGTCGCGATCGACACTGGTGATCACCACGTAGCGCAGTTGCAGCCGCGCCACGCTGTCGGCGAGATGTGCAGGCTCGTCAACATCAGGCGGCAGCGGCTTGCCGTGGCCGACGTCGCAGAATGGACAGCGCCGCGTACAGACGTCGCCCAGGATCATGAAGGTGGCCGTACCGCGGCCGAAGCATTCGCCGATATTCGGGCACGCCGCCTCTTCGCAGACGGTATGCAGCTTCTGCTCGCGGAGCATCTTCTTGATCTCGCCGAAGCGACCCGAGGCGTTGCCGGCCTTGACGCGAATCCAGTCCGGCTTGCGTTGCGGCGCCTGCGGAACGATCTTGATGGGAATGCGCGCCGTCTTCAGCTCGCCCCTCTCCTTGACACCGGCGACCCGGGCCGCTGGCCTGGCCACGTCGCGATCTTGATCCTGCGTGCTCATCGTTGCCTGCGCTCCAGTTGTACTGCCAAGTGTTCTGCCAGCGCCGTCGCCGCTTGCGACGGAGTCAGCGAAATGCCGAGGTCCCGGGTCTGGGTGACCGGAAGACCAGGGTAGCCGCAAGGGTTGATCGCCGCAAAAGGCGACAAATCCATGTCCACGTTCAGGCTGACGCCGTGATAGCTGTAGCTCCTGCGCACGCGCAGACCCAGCGCCGCGACCTTGGCCGGACCCACATAGACCCCCGGCGCGCCAGCATGCCTTTCGGCCCGCACCGCGTGCGCGGCGAGAAGGTCGATGACCGCCTGCTCGATGGCGGTGACCAGTTCGCGAACTTTCAGCTTGCGCCGGCCCAGGTCGAGCAACACGTAAACTACCACCTGGCCAGGACCGTGATAGGTGATCTGGCCGCCACGATCGGTCTTCACCAGCGGCAGGCCAAGATCGGCCAGCAGGTGCTCGGCTCTGCCCGCCTGACCGAGGGTGAGCACCGGCGGGTGCTCGCAACACCACAGTTCGTCGGCGGTCTCGTCAGTGCGCGCGGCGGTGAAATCGATCATCGCCCGCCAGGTCTTCTGGTAGTCGCTTTGGCCGAGATTGCGGACCCGCAACGGCAACGGCGCAACGGCGCGCAATGGGGCACCACCGCCCTCCTCCGCCAAGTCCACCCCCTCCGCGCCCTCCGCCCTCGCTGCCACGACCGCCACAGGCGCCGACTGCGGGCGCCGCACTTCGTCGCTCATAGGACGATCTTGACTAGCGGATGGCTGCTTAGTTCCCGGTACAGGGTGTCGAGCTGCGCTCGACTGGTCGCGTTGATGGTGCAGGTCAGACTGACGTACTTGCCGCCGCTCGAAGCGCGCATGCACATCGTCGCCGCGTCGAAATCCGCTGCGTGCCGCAAGACGACGGCGAGCACCTCCTGCGCCAGGGCGGTGTCGGCCAGGCCCATGATCTTGAGCGGAAACGCACAGGGGAAGTCGAACAGGCTGTCACGCTCTTCAGACATCGCCGGCATTGCCCTGGCCCGCCAGCTGCTGACGGAAGGCGGTGTACCAGGCCTGCATCTGGCGTACCGCCGGGCCGGGCTTTCCGCTGCCCACAGGCTGCCCGTCGAGACGGGTGATCGGCAGTACTTCGCGCGTCGATGAGGTCAGCCACAACTCGTCGGCGACGCGCAGTTCGGCGTCGGCAATGTCACGCAATTGGCATGGCATGCCGTGCGCTGCGGCCAGTTCGAGAACGAGATCGCAGGTTACTCCGGAAAGCATGCGGTGGTCCCGCAGCGGCGCCAGCAGCGCGCCGTCCTTGACCATCAGGATGTTCGATGTCGCCCCCTCGCTGAGAATGCCGTCGCGCAGCAGGATCGTTTCTGCACAACCGGCATCGATCGCCTGCTGGCGCAGGAGCACGTTGGGCAGCAGCGAGACCGTTTTCAGGTTGCAGCGCAACCAGCGATTATCCACCGCACTGAGCACGGCGACACCGTTCTCGCGTTGCGCGGCCAGCGACGGCAAGGCGGTCGCAAAAATGAAGACCGTCGGCGGCAGCGCTCTCGGAAAGCTCTGGTCGCGCTTGCTGTCGGCGCCGCGAGTGACCTGCAGGTAGAGCGACTGATCGGCGAATTCGCTTTCGCTGATCACCCGCTGCAGGCGTTCGCACCATTCGGCGAGCGTATGCGGATTGGCCAGGGCAATGCCGTCGAGGGTGCGCTGCAGACGGGCCAGGTGTTGTTCGAGCCGAAACGCACGACGAGCATAGACGGGGATCACTTCGTAGGCGCCGTCACCAAACAGGAAGCCACGATCGAGCGGCGAGATCCTGGCCTCGTCAAGCGGCATGAACTGCCCGTTGAGATAGGCGGTCATCGACAGCCTCCCTTCACCTCGGACGCCGCGCCTAGTTGAACCACATCCGGACGGTGTCCATGACCCGGCCAACGATTCCGGCGACCGGCACCGCTTCAAGCGCCACCACCGGATAGTCGCCGTAGGGCTTGCCATCGACGCTGACCTTCAGCGTCGCCAAGGGCTGCCCCAAGGTCACCGGCGCCAGCAAGGGCTGTTGGGAAACCAGTTCGGTCTTGATCTTCGGTCCGTAGCCCTTGGGCACGACAATTACCAGATCGTCGGCAAAACCGATATTCACCGTCGCTTCCTTGCCCTTCCAGACTTTAAGATTGGAGACCGGGGCGTTCTTGGCGTATAACTGCACGCCGTCATAGAACTGGAAGCCGTAGTTGAGCAGCTTGAGCGACTCCTGGATGCGCACGCTCGGCGACGACGCGCCGAGGACCACCGACAGCAGGCGACGCGGACCGCGTTTTGCCGACGACACCAGGCAGTAGCCGGCAGCCGCGGTGTAGCCGGTCTTCAGACCATCGACCGTCGGATCGATCCACAGCAGACGGTTACGATTCGGCTGCGTGATGTCGTTGTAGGTGTATTCCTTCAGCGAGTAGTACTTGGCGTATTCCTCGGGGAAATCGCGAATCAGCGCGCTGGCCAGAGTCGCCAGGTCGCGCGCCGTGGTGTAGTGCTCGGGGTCAGGCAAGCCGTTCGAGTTGCGGAAATTCGAGCCCTTCATGCCCAGTCGGTGCGCCTCGCGATTCATCATCTGGGCGAAGTTTTCCTCGTCGCCGGCAATGGCCTCGGACAAGGCCACGCAGGCGTCATTTCCCGATTGCACGATCATGCCCTTGAGCAAGTCCTCGACCTTGACCTCGGTACCCACCTGGATGAACATCCGGGAACCGCCGGTCTTCCAGGCCTTGCGCGAAATGAGCACTTCCTGGTCAAGCTTGAGCGTTCCCTGCTTGAGAGCCGAGAACGCCAGATAAGCGGTCATCAGCTTGGTCAACGACGCCGGCTCGAGGCGCTCGTCGGGCGCCTGGGCGGCCAGCTCCTGGCCTGAAGTCATTTCGATCAGGAGCCATGACTTGGCGGCCAGCGCCGGCGGTATCGGCAACTGTTGGGCGAGCGCCAGAATGGGAAAACAGAGCAGAACGGAAAGCAGGGATCGTAGCTTGAGCATGGCGGGATTCACGGCAAAAGGGCGGATTATAGCAAGCCCTCCGGCTCGGGCCTGTAGCCATTTTGTGACCAGCGCACAACGCAGAATCCCGTCTTCCGTGATATTGCGCACACTCGCCGTGGCCTGGGGGCACGTACGATGACGGCAGTTCCCTGCCCGCCTGCCCACTTGAAAGTGGCGTTCCCTGGACTGTATGCTGCCACCCTTTCGACCACTCTCAAGCTCTCTTGACCTGCAAGGTGCCTTTGCGCAACTGTCAAGACGCAGCTTCTCCAGCGACAGCCTGGACGACGCCTTGCGCCAACTCACCGCCGCAAGCGGGCGCATGCTGAACATCGAGCGGGTCAGCCTGTGGGGCCTGACCGCTCAGCGTGCAAGTCTGGAGTGCATTGATCTCTATGAGCTTTCCCGTAACCGGCACAGCATCGGCCTGACCCTGCATGCCGCTCGCCACCCCGAGTATTTCCAGGCACTGATCCGCGGCGAGCCGATTGTTGCCGATGACGCGATGACGCATCCCAGTACCCAGGCACTCACCGAGGACTACCTGCTGATGAACGGCATCAGCGCCCTGATCAACTCGCCGATTCATGTCAATGGAGAACTCCAGGGGGTGCTGTGTATCGAACGCGTCGGCCCGCACTCGGCGTGGACTTCGGTACAGCGGCTGTTCGCACACGCGGTGGCCAACCTGGTGAGCCTGGCGCTGGTCCAGCACCAGGTGCTGCAAATTGAGGAGGAACTGCGCGACGCAAACAGTCTGCGCCTGGCGCTCTTTACCGGGGCTCGTGACGCCATTCTCATTTCCGACGCCAGGACCGGACACATTCTCGACGCCAACCCGCAGGCCGAGAAGCTGTTCGGACGGCAACTGCAGCAGCTCCTCGGTCTTCTGCAAAGCGAGCTGCATGCCGGTGGTGGCGGACTGGACATATGCCAACTGCTCACCCTGGGCCAGGTCAATGGCGTCGAAGCCGTGCGCAGCACGGTGGTCAACCCTGACGGCACGGTCATTCCGGTCGAGATCATCGGCCACGAAGTACAGCTCGAACACGGGCGCAAGATCGTGCAGGGCGTTTTCCGTCCCCTATCGACAGGGCAAAGCCACGGCGAGACCTGATCAGCGGCTGATGAAGGTCGGCTTGTAACCCAGCGCCAGGCGAATCCGCTCGGCGACCTTTTCGGCGTCGGCGCGGCTCCGATACGGTCCCATGTGCACGCGGTGCATGCCACCGCCGGCGTTGATCTGGATTCCCTCGTTCAGCCAATCCAGCTCACGCTGCAAATGCAGGCGCAGACTTTCGGCGTTTTCAGCGCTGGCGAAAGCACCGAGCTGCAGGAAGACACCCGGCAGCGCCGTCGTCATGGCGGGCATCGCGGCCGGTACGGACGCCGATGGCAGCGGCGACGGGCGCTCGGGAACGACCGCCGGCGACGACGAGGCCACCGGCGCCGCCGCGAAGCCGAGGTTGGCCGCCAGTAGTGCAATCTGGTCGCGCTCGCCAGGGAGCGGCGCCTGGCGTGGAAGCGGTGCCGGTACCGGTGCCGGCGCCGGGGCTGCTGCCGGCATCACCTGCGCGTAGGTCATGGTCGTCGCGCCATCCGGCAGAATCGAATCGACCTGCACCATGGTGCTGCCGCTGTCCACGTAGTCCAGCCGGTAGGCGGCGGCGTAGGAGAGGTCAATGACGCGGTCAGCATGGAAAGGGCCACGATCGATGACCCGAACGACCACCGACCTGCCATTGCTGACGTTGGTCACCCGGACATAAGAGGGAATCGCCAGGGTCGGATGGGCAGCAGTCATCGAGAACATGTCGTAGGGCTCGCCAATCGACGTCTTCTGGCCATGAAATTTCTTGCCGTACCAGCTGGCAATGCCGCGTTCCTGATACGCTGCAAGGCTGGTTCTTGGCTGGTAGGCCTTGCCGAGAACGACGTACGGGCGATTGGCAAAACGATGCAGGGGCTCGAGCCTGGGTTGTGCGTCGGGAATGTCGTCGAGATTGTCGGGGATTTCATCGCCCGGCCCATCGTCCTTGTAATAGCCACCTCCGCGCTTCTGCACCACGCCCGACTTGCGGGCCAGCTTGCTGCGCTCGGCCGTCGCCTCGGATGAACGCGACGGCGAACCGCCGCAGGCGGTGAGCAATACTGGCAGGGCCAGCAGCGCGAGCGCCGCGCAGCAGCGCCGCGCAGTGATCCATTCCGTTGTTTCTCGCCTCATGACCTGACCAGCATCCGGTGCGTGTTGATACTCATCAGGATACCAATACCGACCGAAAGCGTCACCAGTGCGGTGCCGCCGTAACTCATGAACGGCAATGGCACGCCGACCACCGGCAAGATCCCGCTGACCATGCCCATATTGACGAAGACATAGGTAAACAGGCTCAGCGTCACCGAACCCGCCATCACCCGCCCGAAAAGCGTCGACGCCCTGGCCGCAATCATCAGCCCCCGGCCAATCATCAGCAGGTAGAGCAGGAGCAGAATGCCGTTGCCGAGCAGACCGCGCTCCTCCGAGAACACGGCAAGAATGAAGTCCGTGTGGCGCTCGGGAATGAACTCCAGGTGAGTCTGCGTGCCGGCCAGCCAACCCTTGCCGACCTTGCCGCCGGAGCCGATGGCGATGGTCGACTGGATGATGTGATAGCCCGACCCAAGCGGATCGGTCGTCGGGTCGACCAGGGTCAGGATGCGTTTTCGCTGGTAGTCATGCAGCATGCCCCAGGCAAAAGGCGTGGCAGCGCTGGCGATCGCCAACAGGCCGCCGATCACCCGCCAGGGAAGGCCCGCGAAGAAGATCACGTAGAAACCGGCAGCGCCAACGAGAATCGCCGTTCCCAGGTCGGGTTGTTTGGCGATCAGCGCGAAGGGCACCAGCAGCAGCAGGCTGGCGACGACGTAGTGGCGAAACTTGAGCACCGCTTCGTTCTTGTGGAAGTACCAGGCGAGCATCAGTGGCACGGCTATCTTGAGGACTTCGGAGGGCTGTATGCGGGTGAATCCGAGCGACAACCAGCGCCGGGCACCATTGACCTTGATCCCGAAAAAAAACACCAGAATCAGAAGCACGACGCCAACAAGGTACAGCGGTACGCCGAAACGCATCAGCTTCTGCGGGGGAACCTGCGCCACCGTCCACATCGCGCACAATCCGATCGCCATATTGAGCATCTGCGCCAGGAGATGGCTGTTGGCATCATAGGTCGCGCTATAGACGGTCGTCAGCCCGACCGCCATCAGCGTGAGGGTAATCAGGAGCAGTGGCGCGTCGACATGCGCGACGAGACCGCGCCAGACACGCGCCAGGAATTCGTGCATCAGCTAGTCCTCCTTGACGTCATCTTCCGCTGCCGCGCCCTTGGGGAGCTTGCCGAGCAGATAATAGTCGATCACCATGCGCGCGATCGGCGCCGCCGACTGGGCACCAAAGCCGCCATTCTCGACGATCACGGCCAAGGCGATCTTCGGCTCGTCAGCGGGCGCAAAGGCGATGAACAGAGCATGGTCGCGCAGTTCCTTGCGTATGGCCGACTCCTTGTAGGTGCTGCCTTTCAGACTGTACACCTGCGCCGTACCCGTCTTCCCTCCCGACGTGTAGCCGGCACCGGCGAAGGCGCGCGCGCCCGTGCCCTGGGTGTTCACGCCAATCATCGCGTTCTTGATGGTCTCGACATGCTGCGGCTTCCACGGCAGCCGGCGCAAGGGCTCCGGCTCGATCATCGTCTTTTCGCCAGTGCGGCTGTCGGTGATGTACTTGACGAGATGGGGGCGGAACATGACGCCCTTGTTGGCAACGGTGGCCGTCGCCTGCGCCAGCTGAATCGGCGTGTAGGAATTGTAACCCTGGCCGATGCCGATCGAGACCGTCTCGCCGGCATACCATTTCTGCTGCTCGGGCCTGCGGAAGCGGCGCTTCTTCCACTCGGGAGACGGCAGCACGCCTTCCGATTCACCCTCGATGTCGACGCCGGTGCGCTGACCGAATCCCAGCTGACCCATGAAGCCGGCAATGGCATCGATACCCATGTCAGTGGCGAGCTGATAGTAATAGGTGTCGCACGACTGAACGATTGACTTGTACATGTCTACGGTTCCGTGCCCACCCACCTTGTCGTCCCGGAAATGGTGCCCGCCGAAGTTGAAGAATCCGGGGTCGGAAATGCTCTGGCCCGCCGTGCGCCTGCCCGTTTCGAGTCCGGCCAGGGCCATGAACGGCTTGAACGTCGAACCCGGCGGATAGGTTCCATTCAGCGCGCGGTTGAGCATCGGCCTGTCACGTGATTTGTTGAGCACATCCCAGTCCTCGTTGCGAATACCATCGATGAACAGATTCGGATCGAAAGTGGGACTGGAGACCAGCGCCAGAATGCCACCGGTCGACGGCTCGATGGCAACCAGGGCACCGCGGCGGTCGCCAAAGGCTTCTTCGGCCACTTCCTGCAACTTGACGTCCAGCGTCAGGGTCAGGTGGCTGCCCTGTACCGGAGGGGTGCGCGACAGACTGCGGATGGCTCGACCGCCGGCGTCGATCTCGACCTGCTCGTAGCCGGTCTCGCCGTGTAACGCGAACTCGTACTTCTGTTCGAGGCCGGTCTTGCCGATGTGGTCGGTCCCCTTGTAATTGGCCGCCTCCTCGCTCTCGGCTATCTTCTCGAGATCACGCTTGTTGATGCGATTGATGTAGCCGATGGCGTGCGACGCGGTCGACCCGAGCGGATACTGACGGAACAGACGAGCCTTGACTTCGACACCCGGGAAGAGATAGCGGTTGGCCGCAAAGCGTGCCACCTCTTCTTCGGTCAGGCGCGTGCGAATGGGCAGGCTTTCGAAGGTCTTGCCCTCGTCCAGCAGCTTGCGAAAACGCCGCCGATCCTTGGCCTCGATTTCAATCAGCTTACCCAGACCGTCGATCGTCGCTTCCAGGTCGTCGACCTTCGACGGTGTGATTTCCAGGGTGAAGGCGGAGTAATTACGCGCCAGGACGATTCCGGCGCGATCGACAATCACCCCCC
This sequence comes from Candidatus Accumulibacter regalis, assembly GCA_000585075.1. Lineage (GTDB taxonomy): Bacteria > Pseudomonadota > Gammaproteobacteria > Burkholderiales > Rhodocyclaceae > Accumulibacter > Accumulibacter regalis. Next base: position 19,990 of record JEMY01000020.1, read on the forward strand.
GGTTGGGAACGATCGGAACGACCGATATGCGGTTGTCCTCGGCGCGCGTGCTGTAGTAATCGTGCTGAACGACCTGCAGATAGAAAAAGCGGGCGCCCAACAAGGACAACGCCGCGAGTACCGCGACCGCCGCCAGAACGACACGAAAATGGAAACGGGCAAGTTCTCTATCCGAGGCATGAAGCGACGACTGACGAGCTAGCACGGCAGACTCCTCAGCATCCGGGAAACGGCTGCGCGCGGCAGCCCGAAGGCCGGAGCGCGCCTAGATAGGCGTGCGTCGAACCGATTCCCAGCCATTCACAGCGGTCGGTTTTCATCGCGGTCAACCGGCTGATGCTGCGGCAACAGGAGGATGAGCGTCAGCAGCGGCCACAGAAAAGTTGCCAGAAAAGGTCCGAGAAAGTACGCCATCCCCGGCAGGTCGGCACCCACCATCGCCCACACCGTGAACTGCACCAACTGGACCAGCAGCAACAGCGGAAACACCTGCAGCGCTTGCTGCCCGAGAGGAAACCACAGAATTCGCCGTGACAGCGCCGCGCCGCCGTAGGCGGCCAGCACGTAGGCCAGGGCATGCTGGCCCAACAAGCTGGCATCGGCAACGTCCATCGCCAAACCAAGCAGAAAGGCCAGACCCATTCCGACCAGGCGAGGCTCGCGAACGCTCCAGAAAACGATCACCAGCGCCAGCCAATCCGGCACGCCAGGCCAGACCGATGTCGGCAGGAAGTTGAGCAGCAAGGCCAGCAACAGGCTGCAGCCAATGAACCACGGGCGAACCGGCAGCAGGATACGCGATGAGGAGTAGCTGGTCTGCATCTCGTTCAGTCCTTCTTCGGGCGCTTCTTCTTCGCGCGCGTGCCTTTTGGCGAAGTCGCTGCATTCTTGCCGGCGACTTCTTCGGCCAGTTCCTCGGGCAAAGCCACCGGTGGACGGGGATCGAGGATCATCACTTCGCTGAAGTGCTCGACACCGGCCACGGGAGCGCAGCGGATCTGGGCAAAGGTGTAGGTGGTATCACTGGCGATGTGCACCACCTTGGCGACCGGGAAACCGGCCGGAAAAATCCCGTCCAGCCCCGAGGTTACCAGCACATCGCCGCTCCGAATATCGGCGTTGAGGGGCATGAAACGCAGTTCGAGCTCACCGTTGCCAAGCCCGAAAACCACCGAGCGCATGCCGGTGCGCACGACCTGCACCGGCACCGCCTGCTCCTTGTCGGTGATCAAGGTGACTTCGGCGACGAAGGGGAAGACGCGCGTGACCTGCCCGACGATGCCAATGTCGTCGACCACCGGTTGCCCGGCGATCACCCTGTCCTGCTGGCCCTTATCGACGATCACGCGGCGGGCGTAGGGGTCGCGTGCCGAATAGAGAATACGCGCGACCTGGCCGCTGACCTGCTGCCGCTCCTTGACACCGAGCAGCTTTCGCAAGCGCTCGTTCTCGGCCTCGACGTGCTGGCTGCGCTGCAGCATCGCCGCGTGCTCCAGTCGCCCGCGCTGCAACTCCGCGCTCTCCGTCTGCAAGCGAGCGGCGCTGGCGAAATAGCTTCTTGCGTTGTCCAGGAACTGCGCCGGCAGATGCGCCAGGCTCTGCACCGGATGGGTGAACATCGACAGCGCCTGGCGCAGCACCTCGAGCGTCTGGAAGCGAGCATCGACGACCAGCAGGGCCAGCGCCAGCGCAACGTAAAACGACAGCAGCGCGAGCGGGGCCGGCCCGCGCTTGAAAAAAGGCGGCGGCTGTTCGTCCATCAATCGATCATCTAGGCGAGCAGGCTACGGCGCTCAGGCCGTAGCACCTCAATCGGAAGCGAAAATGCTGCCGAGATTGTCCATCTTCTCGAGCGCCAGCCCACAACCCCTGGCCACGCAGGTCAGCGGCTCCTCGGCCACGATCACCGGCAGGCCGGTCTCCTCCATCAGCAGACGATCGAGGTCGCGTAGCAGGGCGCCGCCGCCGGTCAGCACCATCCCCTTGTCGGCAATGTCCGCACCGAGTTCCGGCGGCGTCTTCTCGAGCGCCGACTTGACCGCCGACACGACGCTGTTCAGCGGTTCGGTAAGCGCTTCGAGGATTTCATTCGACGAGATGGTGAACTTGCGCGGAATACCTTCCGCCTTGTTGATTCCCGACACCTCCATCTCGCGCACTTCGGCACCGGGGAAAGCCGAACCGATATGCTTCTTGATGTTCTCGGCGGTGTTCTCGCCGATCAGCATGCCGTAGTTGCGGCTGATGTAGTTCATGATCGCTTCGTCGAGCTTGTCGCCGCCGACACGAACCGAACCGGCATAGACCATGCCACCGAGCGAGATGACCCCGACTTCGGTCGTTCCCCCACCGATATCGACGACCATCGAACCGGTCGGCTCGGCAACCGGCAGCCCGGCGCCGATCGCTGCCGCCATCGGCTCCTCGATCAGAAAGACCTGACTCGCACCCGCGCCGATTGCCGACTCGCGAATGGCGCGGCGCTCGACCTGCGTCGAACCCGAGGGCACGCAGATGATGATCCGCGGCGAGGGCGACAGCAAGCGCGAGTCGTGCACTTTCTTGATGAACTGCTTGAGCATCTGCTCGGTCACCGTGAAGTCGGCAATCACGCCATCCTTCATCGGCCGGATGACGGTAATCGCGCCAGGCGCCTTGCCAAGCATTTCCTTGGCGGCCTTGCCGACGGCCTGAATGGTTTTTTTGGAACTCGGTCCGCCTTCGGTCCTGATGGCGACCACTGACGGCTCGTCGAGGACGATCCCCTTCGAGCGAACATAGATCAGCGTGTTGGCCGTGCCTAGGTCGATGGCGAGATCGTTCGAGAAATAACTGCGCAGAAAACTGAACATGCTGGCGAAATCCGTGATGGCCCCGCAGGGGCTGCGGTGGGAAAAACTTTTATGATACCTTATATGGCTACCTCGTTTAACACCTTAGTGATTTCCCAGCCATGTCGCTCACCCTAGAACAGGTCCACCGCGTTGCCCACCTTGCCCGAATTGAAATCAGCGACGGCGAAGCGCAGAGCACTCTCGGCCAGCTCAACGAAATTTTCTCGCTCATCGAAGAGATGCAGGCCGTCGACACCCGTGGCGTCGAGCCCATGGCCCACGCTCAGGACGTCGCCCAGCGCCTGCGCGCTGACCGCGTCAGCGAGGCGGGCACGATCGACCAACGCGCCGCATTTCAGGAAGTCGCGCCGGAAACCGAGGCCGGCCTGTACCTGGTCCCGAGAGTCATCGAATGATCGCCGCCAGTCTGCAGGTGCTGGCCAGGGCACTGGCCAAGAGAGAAGTGTCGAGCGTCGAGTTGACCCACCTGTACCTCGATCGCATCGCCCGTCATAACCCACAGCTCAACGCTTTCATCAGCGTCGACGAAGGCTGCAGCCTGGCTCAGGCGCGCGCCGCCGACGAGCGCCTGGCGAAGGGCGAGGGCGGTCCGCTGACCGGCATCCCGATCGCCCACAAGGACATTTTCTGCGCCCAGGGCTGGCTGACCACCTGCGGCTCAAGGATGCTGAACAATTTTGTCAGCCCCTACGACGCGGCAGTGATCACCCGTTTCAAGGCCGCGGGTGCGGTCCTGCTCGGCAAGACCAACATGGATGAGTTCGCGATGGGTTCGTCGAACGAGACCTCGTTCTACGGCCCGGTGAGGAACCCCTGGAATGCTGACTGCGTTCCCGGCGGATCTTCCGGAGGCTCGGCCGCGGCCGTCGCCGCGGCCCTCGCTCCGGCAGCCACCGGCACCGACACCGGCGGCTCGATCCGCCAGCCCGCCGCGCTCTGCAACCTGACCGGGATGAAGCCAACCTATGGCGTCGTCTCGCGCTACGGCATGATCGCTTTCGCCTCCTCGCTCGACCAGGCCGGTCCGCTGGCCCGTTCGGCCGCGGACTGCGCGCTGCTGCTCAACGCCATGGCCGGCTTCGACGAACGCGACTCGACCAGCGTCGAACGTCCCGGCGAGGACTACTGCCGCGAAATCGACGCCGCCGCTGGCGACAGACCCCTGGCCGGATTGAAAATCGGCCTGCCGGTAGAATTCTTCGGCGAAGGCTGTCGCCCGGAAGTGATGCACCTGGTCGAAGCGGCGATTGCCGAGTACCGCAAGCTCGGCGCCGAAACGATCTCCGTCAGCCTGCCGAGCATGCAGCTCTCGGTTGCCGCCTACTACGTGATCGCGCCGGCCGAAGCGAGCTCGAATCTGGCGCGCTTCGACGGCGTGCGCTACGGCTACCGTGCCCCGGAGTACCAGGACCTCAACGACATGTACAGCAAGAGCCGCGCGCAGGGTTTCGGCGCCGAGGTCAAACGGCGCATCCTGATCGGCACCTACGTCCTCTCGCACGGCTACTACGACGCCTACTATCTGCAGGCACAGCGTATTCGCCGGCTGATTGCCAACGATTTCGCCAAGGCTTTCGGGCAATGCGACGTGATCATCGGGCCGACCAGCCCGAGTACCGCCTTCAAGCTCGGCGAGAAAGCCGCCGACCCGGTGCAGATGTATCTGTCGGACATCTATACCATCGCCGTCAACCTCGCCGGCCTGCCGGCAATTTCGCTTCCCTGCGGCTTCGCTGGCGGCCTGCCGGCGGGCTTGCAACTGATCGGCAACTATTTCGCCGAGACGCAGCTGCTGAATGTCGCCCACCGCTACCAACAGGTGAGCGACTGGCATGTGCAGCGGCCAGCCGGCTTTGACTGATGCGCGCGCCCGCGCTCGCAGCAGGCTCTCCCCCCAGCGCCGGTTGGCAGTTTGCCGCGGGCGTCGTTCTTGACGAGTGAGTAAGCAGTGATGAAAGCATGGGAAGTGGTCATCGGCATCGAGACGCACGCGCAGCTGTCGACGCGAGCGAAGATCTTCTCGGGCAGCTCGACGGCCTTCGGCGCCGAGCCCAACGTCCAGGCCAATGCCGTCGACATCGCCCTGCCCGGCGTGCTGCCGGTGCTCAACAGGGGCGCCGTCGAATGCGCGATCCGCTTCGGTCTGGCGGTTGGTGCAAAAATCGCTCCGCGATCGGTTTTCGCACGCAAGAACTATTTCTACCCCGACCTCCCCAAGGGTTACCAGATCAGTCAGTACGAATTGCCGGTCGTTGTTGGTGGCCAGCTGGCGATCGTGGTGGGCGAGAGCGAGCGAGTGGTCAAGCTGACCCGTGCCCACCTCGAGGAAGATGCGGGCAAATCCCTGCATGAATGCGCGGGGGCGAATTTCCACGGGCGCACGGGAATCGATCTCAACCGCGCCGGAACGCCACTGCTGGAGATCGTCACCGAACCCGACATGCGCTCGTCGACCGAGGCCGTCGCCTACGCCCGGGCGCTGCACGCGCTGGTGCGCTGGATCGGCATCTGCGACGGCAACATGCAGGAGGGCTCGTTCCGCTGCGACGCCAACGTTTCCGTTCGCCCGGTCGGCCAGACGGAATTCGGAACGCGGCGCGAAATCAAGAACCTGAACTCCTTTCGCTTCATGCAGCAGGCGATCGACTACGAAGTGCAATGGCAGATCGCCACCCTCGAGGATGGCGGTACGGTCGAACAGGCAACGGTCCTCTTCGACCCGCAAAGCGGCGAAACCCGCGCCATGCGCTCCAAGGAAGACGCGCACGACTATCGCTACTTTCCCGACCCCGATCTGCTGCCGCTGGTCATCGATCGCCAGTGGGTCGACGAGATTGCCCGGCAGATGCCCGAATTGCCGGCGGCGCGGCGCGATCGCCTGGCCACTGACTACGGGCTCTCGGCCTACGACGCAAAACTCCTGACCGCCTCACTCGAACTTGCCACGTACTACGAAACGGCCGTTGCCGCCGCCGGCAACTCGGGCGCCAAGGCTTGCGCCAACTGGGTAATGGTCGACCTGACCGCCCGTCTGAACAAGGAGGAACGCGACATCGGCCAGTCGCCAATCAGCGCGGAACAGCTCGGCGGCATGGTCGCGCGCATCGTCGATGGCACGATCTCGACCAATATTGCCCGCAAAGTGTTCGACGCCCTGTGCAACGGCGAAGGCCGTTCTGCCGACGAGATCATCGCCAGCCAGGGACTGCAGCAGATCACCGATGGCGATGCGCTGGAAACGCTGATTGACGAACTGCTGGCGACCAACGCGGCGATGGTCGCGGAATACAGGTCGGGCAAGGAGAAAGCCTTCAATGCGCTGGTCGGCCAGGCGATGAAGGCGACACGAGGCAAGGCCAACCCACAACAGGTCAACGCGCTGCTGCGCAAGAAGCTCGGCTGACCGCTTCGCTGCACTCGGCCGCCGGCAGCACCTGCGGTGTGTTCCTTGCGCCGCGCGCTCAGCGCCGTTGAGCGGCCCGCTTGGAGATATCGCGAAAACGGCGCAAGTCCTCGTCGTACTTGAGACGAACGGCTTCCTGATCTTTTCTCTTGGAGTCGATCACCGACTCCTGCGCCCGGATCTCGTAGTCCGCATCGCGCAAGCCCTTGGCAACCTCCGCCGGCAGACGCCGATTCCTGTAGAACTCCGCCTCGTTTTCGAACGTCTTGCGACGCTTGCGTATTTCGACGATCCGCTCCTCGGCCGCCTTGATCGCCGTATCGAGATCACCCAGCGTGCGGCTGCGCATGACTTCGATATCTTTCTCGCTACCGTAGGTATTGAGCAGCGCCTGATCCTTGCGCCTCTGCTCATTCTCGAGACGCTCGCGCTCCTGCTGCTGCCGTTCTTCGGCCGCTTTCGCCGCACGCTCCTCGGCGGTCAGCGGTGCATCGACGAGTCTCGATGTCCTGCCGGATTGGCCAAGTTCGCGATAGGCGCGCCCGTAGCACGCCGACGGAAGAATGTCGCCGCAGACCTGCTTGCCCGTTTCGTCGTGGCAACAGAAAATCCGCGCTGCGGCGATACTGGAACCAGTACCCCCCACCGCCAGCGACATCAGCAAGGCGACGCTAGCTGCTGCGCGCAACGCCATATTCCTGTCGATAGCGCTCGACGGCCACCTCGCTCTGCGTGAAATCCGGACGGCCATGAAGAAAACCCAGCAAATCGTCCAGACTGGCAACAGCGATGACTGGAATATCGTAGTCCCGCTTCACTTCCTGCACCGCAGACAAGGCGCCACGACCACGTTCCATACGATCAAGGGCAATCACCACCCCGCAGGGCGTAGCGCCTGCGGCAGTGATCAGGTCGACCGATTCGCGAACCGAGGTGCCGGCCGAAATGACGTCATCGACGATCAGCACTCGCCCGGCCAACGGCGCGCCGACAATATTGCCGCCTTCGCCATGATCCTTGGCTTCCTTGCGGTTGAACGAGAAAGGCAGGTTGCGCCCGGCGCGCGCCAAGGCGACGGCAATCACGGCAACCAGCGGAATGCCCTTGTAGGCCGGCCCGAACAAGCCATCGAAGCGGATACCGCTGACGCCGATCGCCTTGGCGTAGAATTCCGCCAGCCGGCCCAGCGCCGCACCGTCGTTGAACAGACCAGCGTTGAAGAAATACGGAGAAAGCCGCCCCGCCTTGGTCTCGAACTCACCAAAGCGCAACACGTCTTGCCCGACAGCAAACTCGATGAATTCCTGACGAAAGTCCATACCGCCTTTTTCTGAAACAGGGCCGTTCCCGGCCCGGTGCCCTATGTTACGCATCATTACCCTGAATCTCAACGGCATTCGCTCGGCCTGGCGCAAGGGAGTACTTCCCTGGGCCAGCGCGCAGAATGCTGACATCATTTGCCTGCAGGAACTCAAGGCTCAACACGCAGACCTCAGCGAAGAAATGCAGGCCCCTGACGGTTTCCATGCCTACTACCGCTGCGCGGAAAAGAAAGGCTACAGCGGCGTCGGCCTGTGGTGCCGCAAGAAGCCCGAACGGGTAAGCGACATGCTCGGCAGCAGCGAGTTCGACGCCGAGGGACGCTATCTGCGCGCCGATTTTGGCAAGTTGTCGATTGTCTCGCTGTATCAACCCTCCGGCTCCAGTTCCGAGTCGCGACAGGAAGCAAAATACCGCTTCATGGCCTTCATCGACCCGCATCTGCGCGCACTCGCCCGGAGCGGACAGGAGGTCATCGTTTGCGCGGACTGGAACATCGCCCACCAGGAAATCGACCTGCGGAACTGGCGCAGCAACCGCAAGAACTCAGGATTTCTGCCCGCCGAGCGCGCCTGGGTAAGCCGCTTGCTGGATGACGGAGGCTGGTGCGACGTGTACCGGCAATTGCACCCGACCATTGGCGAGGAAGGGTACACCTGGTGGTCGAACCGCGGCCAGGCATGGGCCAACAACGTCGGCTGGCGACTCGACTACCAGCTCGCCACCGCGGCCATCGCCGCAACGGCCACGAACGCCGCGGTCTATAAGCAGCAGCGCTTCAGTGATCATGCGCCGCTGACCATCGACTACAATTTCGACCTGCACGGGTAAGGCTCCTGCAGACCGCAGGAGCGCCGGGCGCATGCCCCTGACGTTGAGGACAGGAGACGATGTCTTTTGCGAGCGTGCATTGATCTTGCGTGCCTAGTTCTATAATCTGAAACATCCATGACGAATCGTTTGCTGGGCCACGATTCCTCTTCGCTCTTCGCACTTTCTTCTTCCTGCATCGTGATTGCCCTGCTCCTCTTTTCCTGATCACTTTCTACTGCGAGGTCTACCATGCCCGACGTCAACAGCGAATTTTCCACCGCCAGCAAACAGAAGCTGGTCTCCGACATGAAGATCGTGGTTTCCGATGCAGAGGAGATTCTGCGCGCAACCGCCGGCGTTGCCGGCGAGAAGATGGGCGACCTGCGCGAACGTATTGGCGAGAGCCTGCGCGACGCCAAGCTTCGCCTGGCCGACGCTGAAGTGGCGGTGGTCGATAGAACCAAGGCAGCGGCACGTGCCACCGACGACTTCGTGCACGAGAATCCGTGGCGGGCCGTCGGCGTCGCGGCCTTCGTCGGCCTGCTGCTCGGTGCGCTCATCAGTCGCCGCTAGGCATAGCCCGGCGCCATGAGCGACACCGGGTTCAGCGCTGGGAACGGCCGCAGCGGCCTGCTTACCGGCGCCAGGAATTCTGCGCTGGCGCTACTCGGCAGCGGGCGGACGCGGCTCGAACTCCTGGGCAATGAGCTCAAGGAGGAAAAGCTGCGCGCCGTCCGTCTGCTCCTCCTCTCGCAGATGCTGGCCTTCTGCCTGGCACTGGGCACGATTCTGCTGGTGGGTTTGCTGGTCATCGTGTACTGGGACCAGCGCGTCGTCATCCTGGCCTCTGGCAGCGTGCTGTTCATTGCGGGCAGTGGTCTTGCCTACCTGGCTCTGCAACGAGCCATGCGCCGGCCGGATCATCTATTCGCAGCCAGCCTGGCCCAACTCGAAGAGGATCTCCGCCAACTGAAACGCGCGGCCGGCGATGAATCAAGAGCTGATTGACATCGCCGTCGAGCGCGGCCGACTGATCGAGCGCATCAGCAACCAGCGGCAAATTCTGGCTCGCGACCTGCAGCCCGTCGCTGAAAGCCTGCACACCGCCGATCGCGCAATCATAAGCGTTCGCCAGGGCGCCGCTTACCTCAAGCAACACCCCGAAATCGTCGCCGTCGGCGTCGCTGTGCTGATCGTCGTCAAACCCGGCCGCGTCTGGCGCTGGAGCAAACGTGGCTACTTCGCGTGGCGCGCCCTGAGCGCGCTGCGCCGACAGTTGACCGATCTTGGCGTACTCGCTCGCCAGCGGCCATAGCGAGCGGCACCCAGTGCGACCGGGGGGCCGTCAGCGTGCTCGTCAGCCCGGAAGGCAGCGCGACGCCGCGCTGCCTTCACGGCCAAACACCAAGCGCAACAAGCTGCCGGGTGGCGGCTTCCGCCCAGCCACGGTTGGCCGCCGGGCTGGCCGGACTCGGATGCAGCACTCGCCCGATCTTGACGCCTGTCCCGGCCAGTGCCGCCAGCGCCCGCGCCTCGGCAAAAGCGCCGACGCCAATCACCCATTCCGGCTGCAGAACGGCGACCAAGGTCTGCAGGTGGCTATCGCAGGCGGCACGCAAGGCCACTCCCTCTTCGCCGGGCATCTTGTCCGGGGTGAGATTGCGAGCACGCGCAAAGAAAGCCAGGGGACAATAATTGGCGACAAAATGATCGGCAAAGAAGCGCTCGGCGCAGCCAAAGCGGTCGCGGAACAATCCCCACAGGCGCCGCCCGCTGACCTCTGAACGCGTGCAGGCGAATCCTTCGATTGGCCGCCAGGGATTCTCCAGCGCCGGCTTCTCAACGGTCGCCACGATTCCCAGCCAGTCGCGCACCAGCGCAATCTCGCCGAAAGGCACACCGCACTGGACCATCCCGAAAGGGCCGGGATTCATGCCGAGAAACACCACCCGGCGGAGGCCGACAGCGTAGCGCCGCAGGTACATCTCATGCGCCGCCCAGGCGTAGGTCAGCGGGTCGTAGGTATGGCTGACCGGCGGAGCGAAGCGCAACCCGGCGAGTCCTGCCGACAGCTCTCGGGCGGCAGCGATCAGTCTTTCGGCGACGCCGGTGTCTCGTTCCATGGAGCGACTTTCAAGAGCAGCAGCATGCCCGGGAGCGCGAGCCCGAAACACAGAAAAAAGAAGCTCACCCAGCCCAGCGACTCGACCAGTGCGCCAGCCGTGGCGTTGATGAAGGTTCGCGGAACGGCCGCCAGGCTGGTGAACAAGGCGAACTGGGTGGCCGTAAACGCCGGGTTCGTGGCCCGCGCGATGAACGCCGTAAACGCCGCCGTGCCAAGCCCGACACCCAGGTACTCGGCGGCGATGACGCTCGCCAGCGCCACTCGATCAATGCCCTCGATGCTCGGCTGCACGCCGCGCCAGGCCAACCAGGCGAAACCGAGAATGGTCGCCATCTGCACCACGCCGAACAGCCAAAGCGCGCGGTTGATACCCAGGCGCACCATCCACAGGCCGCCAAGCAGGCCGCCAAATACCGCCGGCCACAGGCCGGCGTGTTTGGCGATCACGCCGATGTCGGTCATGCTGTAGCCGAGGTCGAGGTAGAACGGCGTAGACAGGCTGGTGGCCAGCGAATCGCCAAGCTTGTAGAGAAAGATGAAGCCGAGAACCAGCGCGGCTCCCAGCCAGCCTTTGCGGCCGATGAATTCGTGAAAGGGCTCGATGACCGCTGCGCGCAGGGTCTTGGGGGCCGCTGCCGCGAGCGGTTCGTCGACCAGCAGCACCATCACCATCCCGGGAACCATGAAGGCGGCGGTAATCCAGAAGACCTGCGCCCAGGGAATCAGGTCGGCCAGAATCAGCGACAGCGATCCCGGTACCAGTCCGGCGATCCGGTAGGCGTTGACATGCACGGCATTGCCAAGCCCGAGCTCTTCGTCATGCAGGATTTCGCGGCGAAAGGCATCCAGGGCGACATCCTGCGTCGCCGAAAGGAAGGCCAGCGCGACCGAGAGCCAGATCACCGGCGTCAGATTGGTCGCCGGCGAGAAGCCGCCAAGCAGACCGATCGACAAGAGCAGGCCAATCTGCGAAACCAGCGTCCAGCCCCGTCGGCGACCGAGCGGCAGGCGATAGCGATCGAGCAGCGGCGCCCAGAGAAATTTCCAGGTATAGGGGAACTGGATCAGGGCGAAGAAACCGATGATCTTGAGGTCGACGCCGTCGCTGCGCAGCCAGGCCGGAAGCAGGTTCAGCAAGAGGTAGAGTGGCAGTCCTGAACTGAACCCGGTGAACACACAGATGAGCATCCGCCGCGTCAGCAGCAGGCGCAACCAGTCAGGCGTCAAGATTTGCGTCCGAGCCGATAGAAAGCCAGGCTGCCGTTGAGGTTCGGGTCGTCGGCCACCTCCCGGCCAGCCTCGTCGAAGGCCAGGCGCTCACGAATCTCGATACCGAGCCGGGCACACAGATCTTCGAAATCGACGATGGTGAAAAAGCGCACGTTCGGAGTGTCGAACCAGTCGTAGGGCAGATCCTCGGACACCGGCATGTGCCCGGCGGCAATCGCCGCGCGGTTGCTGCGGTAAGCGAAGTTCGGGAAGCTGACCACCGCTTCGTGAGCGACGCGCAACATCTCGCTGAGAATGCGTTCGGTGGTATGCATGGTCTGCAAGGCCTGCGAAATGATCGCGCGATCGAAAGAGTGGTCCTCGAAGCCCTGCAGGCCCGATTCGATGTTCATCTGGATCACGTCGACGCCGTTGCGAATACAGCCGAGAACGCTTTCCTGGTCGATTTCGACGCCATAGCCGGTCACATCGCGCGTCTCGTCGAGGTAACGCAACAACCTGCCGTCGCCACAACCAAGGTCGAGAACGCGCTCGCCGGGTTGCAGCCAGTTCGCGATCACCGCGAAATCGAAGCGCTCGCGCTGCTCGGCCTTGACTCTCCTCTCGTGCTCGGTCATACGGCGATGTTCTCCAGATAGGCGCGCAGCAGGGCGTGATAATGCTGATCGTCGAGGAGGAAGGAATCGTGGCCGGCGTCGCAGTCGATCTCCGCATACACGACGCGCAGGCCGTTCTGCAGCAGCGCGAAGACGATTTCCCGTGAACGCGCCGGTGCAAAACGCCAGTCGGTCGAAAAGCTGGCGACGAAGAACCTCGCCTTGGCACGTGCCAGGGCGCTCGGCAGGTGCCCGGCGTAGGCGTAGGCGGGGTCGAAGTAGTCGAGCGCCTTGGTCATCATCAAATAGGTATTGGCGTCGAAGAAAGCGGCGAACTTGTTGCCCTGATAGCGCAGGTAGGACTCGATTTCGAAGTCCACGTCGTAACTGAACTTGTGCTCGCCATGGCGCAGCTGCCGCCCAAACTTCTCGGCCATCTGACTATCCGAGAGATAGGTGATATGGCCAACCATTCGCGCCAGCCGCAAGCCACGCGTCGGCAACACCCCGTGTTCGGCGTAGTGCCCGCCATGGAAATCCGGATCGGAGATGATCGCCTGCCGCGCCACCTCGTTGAAGGCGATGTTCTGCGCCGAAAGCTTGGGTGCCGAAGCGATGACCATCGCGTGCCGGATGCGGTCGGGGAACTGCAACGACCATTCGAGCGCCTGCATGCCACCGAGGCTGCCGCCAAGCACTGCCGCCCAGGTGTCGATGCCCAGATGGTCGGCCAGCCTGGCTTGCGCCGCGACCCAGTCCTCGACGGTGACCAGGGGAAAATCAGCGCCGTAGCGCTTGCCGGTCTCCGGCTTGATCGAGAGCGGGCCGGTCGAACCGTAGCAGCCGCCCAGATTGTTGACCCCGATGACGAAGAACCTGTGGGTATCGAGTGGCTTGCCGGGTCCGACCAGGTTGTCCCACCAGCCGATGTTCTCGCGATCGTCGGCATAGAAGCCGGCGACGTGGTGACTGCCGGCCAGCGCATGGCAGACCAGCACGGCGTTGGAACGGTCCGCGTTGAGCGTGCCATAGCTTTCGTAGGCGAGCTCGAAACCGGGCAGCACGGCACCGCTCTTCAGTGTCAGCGGCGTGTCGAAGCGCACGCGCTGCGGCGTAACGAGTCCGACAGAGTTCTCTGGTGACATCGCGATCGTTTGAGTAACCGAGGCAGGAGAAAAAAAACCCAGTCAGCTGGCAAGGCGGACTGGGCATGCCGCGCTTTAGCCGTATTTATAGGGCGCCCGCAAGCTGATCGTTCAAATCGGCGCCAAGGCCGCGAAAGTTACCCGCAGCCTGCGAAAAAGTCAATTCAGGCGTTGAGCTTGTCGAGCTGCTCGCGAATCTTCCCGGGCTCCTCGTAACGCAGCAAACGGCGAACGATCGGCGCCAGCTCCGCGCAGTTGCTCTGCATGATGCGCTGCTTGACCGACAGGATCTGCGCCGGATGCATCGAGAACTGGCGTAAGCCCATTCCCAGCAGCAGGCGCGTCAGCTGGGGGTCGCCGGCCAGCTCGCCACAGATCGAAACCGGTATGTGCACCTTTTCGGCACTGGCGATGGTGTGCGCCAGGAGCATCAGGACGGCCGGATGCAGCGGATCGTAGAGGTGCGCCACCTGCTCGTCGCTGCGATCGATGGCCAGCGTGTACTGAATCAGGTCGTTGGTACCGATCGACAGGAAGTGAAGGCGGCGCAGAAAGAGTCCAACCGCCAGCGCTGCGGCCGGGATCTCGATCATCGCTCCGACTTCGATCGCCTCGTCGAACGGACAGTTCTCGCCGCGCAGGGTCGCCTTCGCGCGCTCGATGGCCGCCAGCGTCTGGTCGATCTCGTGCGCCTGCGAAAGCATCGGAATCAGCAACTTGATCTTGCCGAACTGCGACGCGCGCAGGATGGCGCGCAACTGCGTCTGGAACATCTTCGATTCGGCGAGCGACAGCCGGATCGCGCGCAGGCCGAGCGCCGGATTGCTTTGCATGCGCTCCCCGGCGACCTTCTCCGGATGCAGGTCCTTGTCATAACCGAGATCGAAGGTACGGATGGTGACCGGGCGACCGATCATGCCCTTGACCACCGTTCGGTAGGCCTCGAACTGTTCGTCTTCGGTCGGCATGTCGCCGCGGTCGAGAAACAGGAACTCGCTGCGAAACAGGCCGACTCCTTCGGCGCCGCCGTCGAGCGCATTGGCAACGTCTCCAGGCAGCTCGATATTGGCATGCAGCGCGATATCGACACCGTCGAGCGTCGACGACTTTGCCGTCTTGAGACGCCTGAGCTTCGTGCGTTCGAGCTCGATCTGACTTTTTCTGAGGCGATATTCGTCCAGGATGCGCGGATCGGGGTTGACGATCAGCACGCCGCGAGTGCCATCGACAATCAGGTTTTCCTTGTCGCGGATCAGTTGCCGGGCATTGTGCAGGCCAAGCACCGCCGGGATGCGCAGGCTGCGTGCAAGAATCGCCGTGTGCGAGGTCGAGCCGCCAACGTCGGTGACGAAGGCCGCGAAATGGTGCTCCTTGTAGGCGATGACGTCCGCGGGCGAGAGATCGTGCGCAACGACGATCAGATCCTCTTCCTTGACCCCCTTGCCGGTGCGCATCGCCATTCGCCCCGGCTGTCCGATGAGTTCCTTGATCACCCGTTCGACGACCTGGCGCACGTCGTAGCTGCGCTCGCGCAGATACTGGTCTTCAAAGCTCTCGAATTGCCCAACCAGCACTTCCATCTGCTGCACCAGTGCCCATTCGGCGTTGCAGCGGCGTTCGCGAATCAGCTGCTTGGGCGTCTCGGCAAGCTCCGGGTCGGCGAGAATCATCGTATGCAGGTCGATGAACGCGCCGAACTCGCCGGGCGCATGCTGCATGCGCTCCTTCAGGCTGGCAAACTCCTCGCGGACGCGCTCCAGCGCGTCCTCGAAGCGCGCCACCTCCCTGTCTACCAGGCGTGGCGCGATGACCAGGTGCGAGACCTCGAGTGTCGCGTGCGACATCAGATGCGCCTGACCGATCGCTATGCCGCCGGACACCGGCAGGCCATGCAGCGTAAAACTCATGTTGGAACTCATTCGGCCTCGCCAAATCTTTCGGCAATCAGAGCCAGAATGGCCTCGCTGGCCGCCTGCTCGTCGTTGCCCGTCGTCTCGACAATGACCGTCGATCCCTTGCCCGCAGCGAGCATCATCACCCCCATGATGCTCTTGGCGTTGATGCGACGGGCGCCCTTCTCCATCCACACGTCGCTGTCAAAGCTGCTGGCCAGCTGGGTCAGCTTCGCCGAGGCACGCGCGTGCAGGCCCAGCTTGTTGAGAATGACTGTTTCAGCACGTACCATTCGCGGCTCCGATCGTCGTCAGCGGCTAGGGTGTGGGCAGCTTCATCACGCCATCGTGAGCACCACTGACGGCCTTCTGAAGAATGGTTTCCATGCCCTTGTCGCGATAGGTCAGCGCGCGCAGCAGCATCGGCAGGTTCACGCCGGAAACACCTTCGACGCGGCCGGGCTGAAGCAGTTTGAGCGCCAGATTGGCCGGCGTCGCGCCAAAGATGTCGGTCATCACCACCACCCCTTCGCCGCCGTCGACTTCCTTGAGCAGCAGGCGCGCCCGCGGCAGGATATCGAGCGGGTCGTCCTGCGGTGCGACGCCAAATTGTGCGATGAGTGGCGGACGTTTGTTGAGCACATGACAAACGTTCTGGATCAGGCTTTCGCCAAAGCAGCCGTGCGTTATCAGAAGAATGCCGATCATTGCGCCCACCCGTCAAAACAGGCCGCCATTCTAAGCGATTCCGCGCCCCCGGGGCACTCTCCACACGATCGCTGAACCGCTCATGGAAGGATTTCGAGCGCCGACGGCTCGCCGCCGACGTAATCGAGGCGAGCGTGCAGAGCGCGACTGACCTGTACCCGGCCTTCAGCATCGACCCTGAGAACCTGCTGCAGCTGCAATCGCCGCGCCAGACGCGGCCAGTCGGCGCCGGCAATGAACAGCGGCTTGGAGGCGACGTCGGAGAGCGTTCCCGCGTCGGAACGTCGGCTGACCAGTACCGTCAGCGCCTGCGTGTGCCTCACCGGCTCGGCGCTGCGCGGATCGAGCAGGTGGCAGTAGCGCCGGCCATCGACCTCGAAGTAGCGTTGGTAGTCACCGGAGGTGCCAATCGCCTCGCCATCGTCGAGTTCGACCGTCGCCAGCGGACCCGGCTGGCGCGGATGCTGGATGCCCACCCGCCAGCGCTCGCCGTTCTTGCTCCCGAGGGCCAGGACGTTGCCACCGATGTTGATCAGCGCGTTGTGCACACCCCGCGCCTTGAGAATACCCGCCGCGCGGTCGAGCGCGACGCCCTTCAGGTAGCCGCCGAAATCGAGTGCCAGCCGCGTGTTCCGGCTGCTGACCTGCAATTCGTCGAGTTGCAGATCGGCGATGCCCGCCGGTGCCGCCCGCCAGGCGGCGAGCGCGCTTGCCGCGGGCAGGGTCGCCGGCATTTCGTCCGACTGAAAACCCCAGAGGGCGATCAGGGCGCCGATCCCGGGGTCGAAAAGCCCGTCGCCGAGCAGCGAAAAACGCTGCGCGTCGGCCAGCAGGTCGGCCATTTCCGACGTCACCGTCGACGACCGGCCAGCGGCCAGCGCCTGATTAAGACGGCTCAGCTCGGAAGGCTGCCAGGCGTGATAACTGCGGTGCAGGCGGTCGAACTCGCGCAGCACGGCCGCCGCGGCCGGACGCGCCGCGGCCTCGGAGAGGCCGGCGATGAGGACCTCGACACGGGTACCGAAAACGAAGGCCTGCTGCTGGTGCAGCGGCGCACGGCCGCAGGCAGCAAGAAAACAGGCCAGCGCACAAAGGAAAACTAGGCGGCCGGCGCGCACTCACGTTCCAGCGCCGTAACGAACAGCTCGGCAGCGTCGAAGCCGGTCTGCTCGGCAATCTCGACGATGCACGTCGGGCTGGTGATGTTGATCTCGGTCAGCCAGTCGCCGATCACGTCGAGGCCGATGAAGAACAGGCCACGCGCCGCGAGCACGGGCGCCAGCGTCGTCGCGATCTGGCGATCGCGCGCGCTCAGTTCGCGCGCCACGCCCCGCCCGCCGACCGCCAGGTTGCCACGCGTCTCGCCGGGTTTCGGAATGCGCGCCAGGCAATAGGGAACGACTTCGCCGCCGACGATCAGGATCCGCTTGTCGCCGTCGTCAATCTCCGGAATGTAGCGCTGGGCAATCACCGTGCGTGCGCCATTGTGCGTCAGGGTCTCGACGATCACATTGCGGTTCGGGTCATCGCGACGAACACGGAAGACGCCCGTCCCGCCCATGCCGTCGAGCGGCTTGACGATGGTATCCCGCTCGAGATCGATGAAAGCGTGGATCAGCGCCGGAACGCGCGCGACCACGCCGGGGACCGCAAACTGTGGAAATTCAGCCACCGCCAGCTTCTCGGAATGATCACGCAGCGCACGCGGCCGATTGAGAACGCGCGCGCCCTCTGCCTCGGCGCGCTCGAGCAACCAGGTACTGGTCACGTATTCCGTGTCGAACGGGGGATCCTTGCGCATCAGCACGGCGGCAAAATCGCGCAGCGCGACGACGTGACGGTCAACCTCGACAAACCATTCGTCATCGTCGGCGAGCATTTCCAGGTGCACCGCTTCGGCACAGACGCCATGCAGCGCCGACCAGTGTATCGCCGACTGCTGCACCACCCACACCGCATGCCCGGCGGCCTGCGCGGCGCGCATCAAGGCGATACTGGTGTCCTTGTACGCCTTCAGCGACGGCAGGGGATCGACCACGAATGCTATACGCATGAAAACTGCTCCTCCGCGGGGGCCGTGCGCTCGAGTTCGAGCGCCGCGGCGGGTTGGGCCAGTCGGGCCACGACGCTAGGCTTCGATGCGCGATCTTACACCGCAGCTGCCCAGGAAAGTGCGGAAGGATTCGGGAAGCGGCGTCTGTTCGAGACTGCGCTGGGTAAATAGAAAGCGGCCGTCGCAAACGAAGCCAAGGTCGGCCCAATCGACGCTGTTCAAAGCCGCCGCCAGCGCCGCCACGTCGACGCCGGGATCGCGCGGAAAGATCGCCAGCACGGCGCCGTCGTAATTCTTGCAGCGATGGACGAAGAAAGGTTGCGGGCGGCGCGTCTTGTTATTCACATAGACCCGTGGCTGCTGCGACTGGTGGTAGCCACGCCCCCAATGCCACCAGTTGGACTCGTCGAACGGCCTGATTCGGCGTGCGATCAGGCGTTCCTTGTGCGCCAGCAGTGCCGTGGGCGGCGACGCACCCGGCTCGCACCACAGCATCCGCCGGGTGGCACCTGTGGCGACCGTCGCCGAGCAGACGAAGCTGCGATTGCCGTAGGCCTCGCTGGCATACACGTCGTCGGCACCGGACACCGCGCCGACCTTGACGAAGGCGATATCGGCCAGGTGCAGGGCGTAGTCGCCGCGCGTAAACAACAGGTGCCCGCCACTTTCGACGAAGTGGCGCTCCTCCCACGGCAATCGTCCGAGACCGGCCAGCCCGTCGGCGAAGCCCTGCGCGGCGTAACGCGTGCGGCGCGAGAAATTGTCGCGTTCGAAACGCCAGACCGCGCAGTTCGGTGTCGCGTCGGCAAAGATGCGCGAGTCGCCGAGATCGACGAAGTCGGTGATCGTTCCGGCGGCGTGGAGCAGGCGGTTGAGGGGTACCGCCGAGGTCGCCTTGAGAAAATCGCGCGGGGTGATGAACACCAACTCGCCACCCGGCGCCAGATGGCGCAGACACTTTTCGATGAAGAACAGATAAAGATTGGCGCGCCCGTCGAGAACGCTGTGCCGGGTCAAGGCGCGCGTCGCGACGGCGATATCCTGATAGCGCACGTACGGTGGATTGCCGATGATCGTCGCAAAAGTCTCGTTCTCCGGCAGGGCAAAAAAGTCCATCACCCGTGCCCCGGGTGGCGCGTGCCGGGCATCGATCTCTATTCCCACGGCAAAGGGAAAATGCTGCAGGAAAGCACCGTTGCCACACGCCGGCTCGAGCACCCGCCCGTGCCTTCGGACCAGGGAAAGCATCGTCTCGACGATCGCCGGCGGGGTAAACACCTGCCCCAGGCCGGCGACATCGAAATCGCCCGGCGCTGGCCGCACTTCGGCGATTGCCAGCCCGGCCACCCTCAACGCCCGCCCCAGGGCATGACCGGAACCGTCGAGATGCTGTTCGCCGGCGCGCCGTCGATCAGCTTGCGGCTGATCGCCAGGTACACCAGGGTGTGGTTGGCGGCGTCCCACATGCGGATGACGCGCGTCTCCTTGAACATGATCGACGTATCTTCGGCGAAGACCACCTCCTGTTTCGGCAGCTTGGCCGGCAAGGTGATCGGGCCAGTCTGCCGACAGGCCAGCGAGAACTGCGAAGGATCCTGCGCCAGCCCGAAGCTGCCGCTGACGCCACCGGTCCTCGCCTGACTGACGTGGCAGGTCACTCCCGGCACCTGTCGATCGGAAAAGCTGTCGACGCAAATCTTGTGATTCGCGCCGATCAGCTTCCACTCGGTGGTCACGCAGCCGACCTCTTCGGCAAGCCCCCCTGCACTCGACAAGGCCAGCGCGCAAACTACGCTCGCCCTGGCCAAGACGGCAGTTCGCTCAATCATCGTCGTCTACTCCTTCGCTCATCGTCACTCCGGATACGCTTCCAGCGTCACGTTGCTCATCTGCCCGACCGGTGAGCCGCGGCGGGCGCGCTGCCCAAGGTGGCGATCCTCGGAAACGAGAGTCTTGGTGCGGCTGCGCGCCGTCCCCCGGATGGTCACCCGCACGCCCTGCGTGAGCACCACCGTGCGCAGGGTTTCACGGCCCTGCAGGGCGATGATCTGCACCCCCTTGCCGCCGGCCAGGCGCTTCATCTGTGCGAGCGGGAAAATCAACAGGCGACCGTCGTCCGCGAGTGCCGCCAGATGATCCTGGCTGCCGATCCGGAGCAGCGGCAGGATGCTCGCACCGTCTTCGACGGTGAGGAAAGCCTTGCCCGCCCTCTGCCGCGAAAGCAGATCGCCATACTTGCAGATGAAGCCGTAGCCCGAGGTCTTGGCGACCAGCAGTTGATCGTCAGCGCGGCCGGTGATGACGTGCGCGATCCTGCCGCTGCCGAGTTCGACGAACGACGACAGGGGCGCGCCCATGCCGCGGCCATCGGGCAGGCTGGCCACGGCGACGGTGAACGCCCGCCCCTCGGTCGAGACGATCACCAGCGAGTCGACCGAACGGCATTCCTGCGCCGAACCGGCGCGGTCGCCGTCCTTGAAAACGACTCCCGAGAGGTCCAGGCCATGCCCCTGGCGAACGCGGGCCCAACCCTTCTCGGAAATGACCACCGTCACCGGCTCGTCGGCGACGGCGGCCGCTTCCGCGCGCGAAGCGGTCACCGCAGTCTCGATGACCGTCCGCCGCGCGTCGCCATGTTTCTCGGCGTCGGCCTTGATTTCGCGGATCGCCTGCCGGCGCAGCAGTGCGTCGCTGCCGAGCAGCTTGAGCAGGCCCTCGCGTTCGCCGCGCAGCTTGGCGAGTTCCTGCTCGATACGGATTCCCTCGAGCCGTGCCAGTTGGCGCAGGCGGATTTCGAGGATGTCCTCGGCCTGTCGATCGGAGAGAATGAAGCGCGCGATCAGCGCCGCTTTCGGGTCGTCGGATTCGCGGATGATGCGGATCACTTCGTCGATGTTCAGGAAGACGATGTGCCGACCTTCAAGAATGTGGATGCGCTCGTCGGCCCTGTGCAGGCGGTACTCGGTGCGCCGGTACACTGTCCGCAAGCGGAAGGTACACCACTCGCCGACCAGGTCGGCCAGCGACTTCTGGCACGGCCGGCCGTCGATGCCGACCGCCACCAGGTTGATCGGCGCCGAGGTTTCGAGGCTGGTATGGGCGAGCAGCAGGGCGACGAATTCGTGGCGATCGATGCGCGAGCTGCTCGGTTCGAAGACCAGCCGGACATCGTCGTCCTTGCCCGACTCGTCGCGAGCGCGGTCGAGCTGCGAGGCCATCAGCGTCTTCAGCTGCGCCGCCGATTGCTCGATCGCCTTCTTTCCCGGTCGCGGCTGCGGGTTGAGCAGGGCGCCGATTTCGGACAGCACCTTGGCCGATGAAACACCCGGCGGCAACTCGGTGAACACCAGTTGCCAGGCGCCACGTGCCATCTCTTCGAACTCGTAGCGCGCCCGCACGCGCAGGCTGCCGCGACCAGTGCGATAGGCGGCGGCGATGTCGGCGGACGGAGAAATGATCTGGCCGCCGCCCGGATAATCGGGTCCCGGCACCAGTTCCAGAAGTTCTTCGACGCCGGCGGCGGGATGCTCGATCTTGTGCATCGCCGCCGCAGCGACCTCGCGCAGGTTATGCGCCGGAATTTCGGTGGCCATGCCGACGGCGATTCCCGAAGCGCCGTTGAGTAGCAGGAAAGGCAGGCGCGCCGGCAGGAACGCCGGTTCTTCGAAGGATCCGTCGTAGTTGGGCAGGAAGTCGACCGTGCCTTCGCCGAGTTCGCCGAGCAGCAGTTCGGCGATCGGTGTCAGGCGCGCTTCGGTGTAGCGCATCGCCGCGGCGTTGTCGCCATCACGCGAACCGAAGTTGCCCTGCCCGTCGACCAGCGGATAGCGCAGCATGAACGGCTGCGCGACGCGCACCATCGCGTCGTAGGCCGAGGTATCGCCGTGCGGATGGTACTTGCCGATCACGTCGCCGACGACGCGCGCCGACTTGACCGGCTTGGCCGTCGCCGACAGCCCGAGTTCGCGCATCGCGAAGAGCACCCGGCGCTGCACCGGCTTCAAGCCGTCCTTGACGTCAGGCAGCGCGCGCCCCTTGACGACGGCGATCGCGTACTCGAGGTAGTCGCGCGCCGCCGAGTCGTGCAGCAGGATGCTGTCGTCGTCCCCGTCGCCGGCGACGAGCGGCAATCCACCGTCGCCCGGCGGCACGGGCGGCGCCTCCGCCGGCAGCGTTTCGGCAAACAGGTCTGGCGTCGAGTCGTCCTTGCTCACGTTGCGCTCATCCTCAAATGTCGGCGCCGATCAGCGCGCCGTTGTCTTCCATCCACGCCCGCCGACCCGCGGACTCGCTCTTGCCCATCAGCATCTGCATCACCGGCTTCGCCTCCTCGCTACCCGGCATGCGGATGCGCATCAGGCGCCGCGTATCGGGCGACATGGTCGTTTCCCAGAGCTGTTCGGGATTCATCTCGCCGAGTCCCTTGAAACGCGAAATGGCGATTGCTTCGGGCTTGATCCCCTCGAGGCGCAGACGGTCGAGCGTCGCCAGGCGCTCGTCGCCGTCGAGCGCGTACAGCTTGCGCGGCGGGCGATTCTTGCCCTGGCCGGGAACGTCGAGGCGAAACAGCGGTGGTTGCGCAAAGTACAGATGGCCGCTGGCGATCAGTTTCGGGAAATGGCGATAGAAAAGGGTGCACAGCAGGACGCGGATGTGCGAGCCATCGACGTCGGCGTCGGTCATGATCACCACCTTGCCGTAGCGCAGGTTGTTCAGCACCGTGTCGGGCGCGCTCGCCGGATGCGGATCGATTCCCAGCGCGACGGCGATGTCGTGCACCTCGCGATTGGCGAACAGGCTGCCGGCGTCGACCTCCCAGGTATTCAATACCTTGCCGCGTAGCGGCAGGATCGCCTGCAGTTCCTTGTCGCGCCCCGATTTCGCCGAACCGCCGGCCGAGTCGCCTTCGACGAGGAAGATCTCGTTGCGGCGTGTATCCTCGCTCTGGCAATCGGAGAGTTTGCCGGGCAGGATCGCCACCCCCGACTGCTTGCGCTTCTCGACTTTCTGGCCGGCGCGCGTACGCGCCTGCGCGGCACGGATGGCGAGGTCGGTGATCTTCTTGGCCGCGTCCGGATGTTCGTTCAGCCACAGCTCCAGCGGGTCGCGCAGCATGCGCGCGACCAGTGCCACCGCGTCGCGCGAGTTCAGGCGCTCCTTTGTCTGGCCCTGGAACGACGGATCGAGCATGCGCACCGCGAGGACGAAGCTGGCGCGCGAAAAAACGTCTTCGGCGGCCAGCTTGACGCCCTTGGGGAGCAGCGCGTGGTGATCGGCGAAACTCTTCACCGCGTCCAGCGTCGCCTGGCGCAGACCGGCCTCGTGCGTGCCGCCGGACGGCGTTGGAATCAGGTTGACGTAGGATTCTCGCGCCAGGCTGCCGTCGGCCGTCCAGCAGATGGCCCAGGCGGCACCCGAACCGACCGGAAAATTCTCGTCGCCCCTGGGCGCGTACTTCTCGCCGCTGAACACCGGAGCGACCATTTCGCCGTCGATCTGCTCGCTCAGGTACTGCAGCATGCCATCGGCAAAACACCATTCGCTGGTCGCGCCACCCTCGACATTGAGCACGACCTGCAGACCCGGCAGCAGCAACGCCTTGCTGCGCAACAGACGTTCGAGCTGTGGCAGAGGAATCAACGGCGAGTCGAAGAAGCTCGCATCCGGCCAGGCGCGCACGCGCGTGCCGCTGGCTCTCTTCGGCGCATCGCCGAGCCGTTGCAGCGGCTCGAGCACGTTACCGCCGGCAAAAGCCATGCGATGCCGCCCGCCGTCGCGGACCACCTCGACTTCGAGCCGCGTCGACAGCGCGTTGGTCACCGATACGCCAACGCCGTGCAAGCCCCCCGAGAAGCGATACGCCGACTCGCGCTCGTCCTTGTTGAACTTGCCACCGGCGTGCAGCCGGGTGAACACCACTTCCACCGTCGGCACCTGTTCGAGCGGGTGAATCTCGACTGGAATACCCCGTCCGTCGTCCTCGACGCTGACCGACTGGTCGGCGTGCAGGGTCACCGTGATGCGTTTGCAGAAGCCGCCCAGCGCCTCGTCGGCGGCGTTGTCGATCGCCTCCTGGATGATGTGCAGCGGGCAATCGATGCGCGTGTACATCCCGGGACGATGGCGCACCGGCTCCAGCCCCTTGAGAACGGCGATCGATTCTGCGGTGTAGCTCATGACTCTGATTTCTCCAGCAGGCCGCGCTGGCGAAGTGCGCGGGCGGTCGGGGACGCTTGTCCGGGGTTGCTAGCAGCCGGATTAGAAGCCGGCTCCGTGGCCGGCGCTGGCAGCAGCCCGCCACCTCACCCGGCCGGGGCGAACACTAGAACGCCAGAACGGAGCCTGGCGCCGTGGTGTTTCGAGCTGCGGAGTGTACTACCGAATGCGCGCGAAGCAATCGATATGGACGACGGCCGCTTGCGCGGGGGGAGCAGCGACCGGTCGTACTCCGACCAGTTCGTCACCCCGTAGCGCTCCTTCGACGTCGCCTCGCCAGTGTCCGGCCTTACCCTCGCGGCCCTCCGAGTTCTCCTCTCTCGCCGCTCAGGCCCGACTCTGGGAAGCATGCCATCATACTGCGCCGAAGCCGTCCAGATGACACGCCTTTCGCCGCCAAGAACGTGGGCTCCCACGCATCCGGAACTTTGCCGCTGCTTTCGACGACATGCAGGCGGCCCCGGCGCTCTGACCACGGCTTTTCGCTTGAGTTATCCCGACCAGCATGAAAGCGGGGCCGATGCGGCCGGGCTGGCTCTCAATGGGCGGGTGGCCAAGGGCTGCTTTCGGAGCACCCCCCCTGACAGGAGGTGACATTTTCGCTTCTATCGTCACCGGTGTGGCGTTTACCCGCTCGCTCGACCATGTAAAACCATGGACATTCGGACGAATGCTCAACAGCGCGAACGGGGTTTGGTTCGATGTAACGCGGACAGGGGGAGGTCACTGTCCCTCTGGATCAGACACGAACGGAAGCGACTTTCCCAGAGCGTACCGGAACGTCCATGAGTTCGATTGACGTTATTGCAGGTAACGCTGCCCCAGTACTTTCATTTTCACTTCCGCCGGGTGCCCGCTACGACTGTTGACCGGACGACTTCGCTGCCAGCGGCAGGTCGTCCTCGACATAGGCGCGGACGATGCTTTCGAAGTCGGCGTCACCGGCAAGACCGAGCACGTCCGCCCGACCGGTGTCCCAGGCGGCTGGCCAGCCACCGACGATGCGCTGGACCACCGGATCAGCTTGCCAGCGTATGCGCTCGACGGCGCTGGCGCCCGCCACGCGGCCCAGGGCATCGACCATCTCCTGCACGCTGACCGAGATGCCAGGCAGATTGACGCAGCGACGCTGCCCCAGCGCCTCGTCGGACAACTCGTGTCCGGCAATCAGAGAAGCAATCGCCTGGCGGGGTGAAAGCAGCCACAGACGACTCTCGGGTGACACGGGACAGACGGTCTCGACGTCATTCAGCGGCTCGCGGATGATGCCGCTGGCAAAGCTCGATGCCGCCTTGTTGGGCTTGCCCGGCCGCACACTGATTGTCGGGAGACGTAACACGCGGCCGTCGATGAAGCCCCGTCGGTGGTAATCGCAAAGCAGCAGCTCGCCGATGGCTTTCTGAACCCCGTAGGAGGACTGGGGTTCGCGCGCGGTCTCGTCGTCGACCATCGCCGGCAAGCGACCGCCATAGACGGCAACCGAGCTCGTAAACACCACCCGCGGACGATGCCCAAGCTGCCGGCAGACGTCGAGCAGCTGGCGCGAGGCGTCGAGGTTGATGCGCATGCCCAGGTCGAAATCGGCTTCCGCCTGACCGCTGACGACCGCCGCGAGGTGAAAGATCGAGGCGGTATTGCCGTCGACCACCTGCCGCATCAGATCCGGGTCGGCAATGTCGCCGGTCACCTCGCGGAGCCGCGAATCGCTGAAACCACCCGCGGCCACGACATCGAGCAGAACGATCTCGCTGATCCGGCGTCGCTCGCCGGCCGCATCGGTCAGGCTGCCTTGCTCCAGCAGTCGGCGTGCCAGGCGCTGGCCAAGAAAACCGGCACCGCCGGTAATCACGATTTTCATGTGCTTTCCTCGTACAGTTAGTGAAGCAAGGCCTGCAACCATTGCAGGCCATCTTCGGTCCGGCCCCGCGGCCGGTACTCGCAACCGACCCAGCCGTCGTAGCCCAGCTCGTCGAGCAGTCTGAACAGGTAGGGGAAATTGACTTCGCCGTCGTCGGGTTCGTTGCGGGCGGGGACGCTGGCGATCTGCACGTGGCCGATGCCATCGAAGTGCTTTCTGAAGGTGGTGGCCAGATCTCCTTCGACGATCTGCGCGTGATAGAAGTCCATCTGAACCTTGAGGTTGGCCTCGCCGACCGCCTCGCGGATGGCGTGCCCATCCGCCTGGCTGTTGAGGAAGTAACCGGGCATGTCGCGACCGTTGATCGGCTCGATCAGCAGCGTCCGCTCATGCTTCGCCAGTTCTCTCGCCGCATAAGCGAGGTTTTCGAGATAGGTTTCGCGGCAGAGGGCCCGATAAGCCTGGTCGGCGTCGACCGGCAGCAGACCGGCCATCGCGTGCACGCGGGGGGTACCCATGGCCAGCGCGTATTCCAGCGCACGGGCGACGCTGGCGCGAAAATCCGCTTCACGCCCGGGCAAGGCGGCCAGCCCGCGCTCGCCGCCGGCCCAGTCTCCCGGCGGCAGATTGAAAAGAGCACTTTCGAGACTGTTTTCCCGCAACCACCCCGCCACCTCGGCGGGACTGTGGTCGTAAGGGAAGAGGAACTCGACGGCACGAAAGCCTGCCTTGGCCGCGGCGGCGAAGCGCTGCGGGAAGGGGACTTCGTTGAACATCATGGTCAGGTTGGCAGCAAATTTGGGCATCATTTTTCCTTCGCTTCAAAAGTCGAGCCGGAAGGCCGACTTGAGCTCGGCGATCTGGACTTCATTCAATGGACGGGTGGGTACAGCACGCAACAAGAGGAAGATCTTGGCGGTTTCTTCCAGTTCTTCGGTGGCATAGACCGCGGCCTCGAGGGTGCTGCCCGAGACCACCGGTCCGTGGTTGGCAAGCAGGACCGCCGAGTGCTTGCCGGCCAGCCCGCGAATGGCCTCGGCCAGTGCCGGGTCTCCCGGACGGTGGTAGGGGACGAGCGGCAGGCGCCCGATCTTCATCACGTAGTAGGCGGTCAGCGGCGGCAGGCAGTCATGATCGTCGAGGCCGTGCATGCACGAGACGGCCGCCGAGTGGCTGGCGTGCAGATGAACGATGGCGCCGGCGCCTTGCCGCTCGCTGTACATGGCACGGTGCAGGAAGGCCTCCTTGGACGGCTGATCGCCGCTGACCAGGCGTCCTTCCCAGTCCAGCTTGGCCACCCGTGCCGGGTCCAGGCGCCCGAGGCAGGCATTGGTTGGCGTCAACAGCCAGCCATCGTCGAGACGGACGCTGATGTTGCCGCTACTGCCAGCGCTCAGTCCGCGCTCGAAGAGGGAACGTCCAAAGGAGACGATCTCCTCGCGCCGACGGTTTTCCTCGCCGTGTGCAATGATCGCGGCACTCATGCCAGATGGTCCCAGGCCTTGAGGAAGAAGTCCTCACTGCCGAAGTTGCCCGACTTGAGCGCCAGCGCCAGCGTACGCGCGGCCGGATCGTTCTGGATGGCAGCCGTCCACGGCACGCCGGGGTCGATCTCCGGGCCGATGCGCAAACCGTCGATGCCCAGGGCCTTGACCACTGCACCCGATGTCTCGCCGCCGGCAACGATCAGCTGCCCAACGCCGAGTTCCACCAGTCCAAGCGCTATCGACGCCAACGCCTCCTCGACCAGGCTGCCGGCTCGCTCCACGCCAATCCGGGCCTGGATTTCCCTGACCAGCTCGGGTGCGGCGGTTGCGTAGATCAGCACGGGCTCCTGCGTGACGCGCGACTTGGCCCAGTCAAGAGCGGCCGCCACGACATCGTCGCCTTCGGCGAGACGCAAGGGGTCGACGTTGAAGGCCGGATGCCGTGCGCGCATTGCCTCGACCTGTGCCTGGGTGGCGATAGAACAGCTGCCAGACACCACCGCCCGCAGGCCACCGGTCGGCGGCAGGCTGGCGGCCGATCTTGCTTGCGCGTCGTCGCCCAGCAGGCCCTGGCGGCGGAAGTTCTGCGGCAGCCCCAGGGCGATCCCGGACCCTCCGGTGACCAGCGGCAGGTCCGCACAGGCGGCGCCGATGGCCATCAGATCATCGTCCGAGATGGCATCGACGATGGCAAAGCCTTTCCCGTTCTTGCGCAGTTCGGCGAAGCGGCGCGCAATCGCCTGCTCACCCTGCATCACCGCCGATTCGGCGACGAGACCAACGCCGCGCTGTACCTGCTGTTGCAGCACGCGCACCAGGCTGGGATCGGTCATCGGGGTCAGCGGATGGTTGCGCATTCCCGACTCGCTCAGGAGGGTGTCACCGACGAACAGGTAGCCCTGATAGACACTGCGGCCATTGGCCGGGAAGGCTGGGCAGGCAATGGTGAAGTCGGTACCGAGGGCGTCCATCAGCGCCTCGGCGACCGGGCCGATATTGCCTTGCGGCGTCGAATCGAAGGTCGAGCAATACTTGAAATAGAACTGTCGGCAGCCGGTGGCCTGCAGCCAGCGCAGTGCCGCCAGAGACTCTTCGATCGCCTCGGTCACTGGCGAGGTGCGCGACTTCAGCGCAATCACCACCGCATCGACATCGTCGGGTATGGGCCCCTGCGGTATGCCGATCATCTGCACAGTACGCATGCCGGCCTTGACCAGCATTCCCGCCAGATCCGTACCGCCGGTAAAGTCGTCTGCAATACAACCAAGAAGCGCGCTCATGATCCGCCCTTTGCCGAGGCGGCGGGAAGGACGATGCCGGGGAAGATCTTGACCACTGCTGAATCATCCTCGCCGCCATGACCGGCCGCCGAGGCTTGCAGGAACATCTGGTGCGCAGTTGCCGATAACGGCAGGGGAAAGAAGCTCTTCTTCGCATAATCGAGCACGATGCCCAGGTCCTTGACGAAGATGTTCACCGCCGACAGGGGCGTGTAATCCCCCTCCAGGATATGCGGCACCCGGTTACCGAACATCCACGAGTTGCCGGCACTATTGCTGATCACTTCATACAGTGCCCGCGCGTCGCAGCCTGCCTTGAGACCGAGGGCCATCGCCTCGGCGGCGGCAGCGATGTGCACGCCGGCCAGCAGCTGGTTGATCATCTTGACCTTGGACCCCTGGCCCGGTCGTTCACCGAGACGATAAAGCCTGGCGCAGATCGCCTCGAACAAGGCTTCGCAGCGGGCAAACGCCGCCGGCGAACCGGATGCCATCACCGACATCTCGCCGGCAGCGGCCTTGGCGGCACCGCCGGAAACCGGGGCGTCGATGAATTGCAGCTGCAGCGCTTCAAGGCGCTGACCGAGGGCTTCGGCAAACTCGGGCGACACCGTTGCGCTGGCAATCACGACCGACCCCGGCAGCAGCTGCGCTGCTGCGCCCTGCTCGCCGAATAACACTTCCTCGGTTTGCTGGGCGTTCACCACCAGGATCAGGAGCGCATCGACGGTGGCTCCGAGGGCGGCTGGTGAGGGCGCGCCGATGGCCCCCTGTTCGACAACTTTCGCCACCACCTCGGGGCGCAGGTCGAACACATGCACAGTGAAGCCGGCACGCAACAGAGACTGGGCGACACCCATGCCCATGGCACCCAGGCCAATGACACCTACGCGACGTATGTTAGTACTCATTTTCTATACTCCTGACATTTTTAGAGGCGGAGGTGGCGGCTGGGCCGCCACCCGAGACAACGGGTTCCTGAGGACTGCGCAAGGCTCAGCGATAGACCAGATCGCGCAGGAACAGGCTCAGCGGCGGGAAGTAGGTGATCACCATCAGACAGCCGATGATCACCAGGACGAACGGAATCAGCGAAGTGATGATCTTGTCCAGCGACGTCTTGGCGACGGCGCAGGCGGCGAAGAGATTGACGCCGAACGGCGGTGTAATCATGCCGAGCGCCAGGTTCACCACCATGATGGTGCCGAAGTGGACCGGATCGACGCCGAACAGGACGGCTACCGGTACGAGAATCGGTGCCAGCACGATGATCGACGCAGAAGTCTCGATGAACATGCCGATTACGAACAGCGACGCATTGACGCCGAGCAGGAACATCCACGGGCTGGTCAGGTGCTCTTTGAGGAATTCGCCGATCGCCTCCGGCACCCCGGCACGGGTGATCAGGTAGCTGAACAGGCCAGCGTTGGCGATGATGAACATGATCACCGCCGACGAGATCACCGACTTCTTGAAGATTGGAAAGAGATGCTCGAAGCGGATTTCGCGGTAGACCAGCATGCCGACCGCGAGGGCATAGAAGACCGCTACCACGGCCGCCTCGGTCGGCGTAAAGATCCCGCCGTAGATGCCGCCGAGGATGATCACCGGCATCATCAGCGCCAGAGCCGCCTGCCGGAAAGCCGTTCCGAACGGCAGGCGCCCGATATGGTCGTCTTTGCCAAATCCCTTGATCTTGGACCAGATCCAGACGAAGAGAATCAGCCCGGCAACGATCAGCAGACCGGGGCCAAAACCGGCGACGAACAGCTCGCCAATGGAGACCTCGGCCGACACGCCATACAGAATCATCGGGATCGACGGCGGGATGATGACGCCAAGCTCGGCACTGGTGGCCTGCAGTGAGGTGGCGAAGCCTGTCGGGTAACCATGCTTGATCATCGCCGGGATGAGGATCGCGCCGATGGCGAAAGTGGTCGCGACGCTTGAGCCCGAGACAGCGGCGAAGATCAAGCAGGTCAGCACGCAGGTCATCGCCAGACCGCCCTGCAGTCCGCCAACGATGGCTTTGGCGAACTCGACCAGACGCCGGGAGATGCCACCGACTTCCATCAGGTTTCCCGCCAGGATGAAGAAGGGAATGGCGGCCAGCGCGAACTTGTCGATGGCACCGAAGATCTCTTTCGGTACCACCAGCAGCGGAACGCTGCCGAACAACTGGATACCGGCGATGCTTGCGAAACCGATGGATACGGCAATAGGGATGCTGAAAGCGAAGCAGAGCATCATGACGATGAACATGGCAGCGGACATGGGGTCTCCTTTGTCTTGGGTGTGGCCGGTTCTACAGAGCGGTGTCGAGCTCCATGTGGCGCGGGTCGAAGTGGTTGGCGAGGACGGCGACGATGCTGAAGAAGGCGCCGACCGGTAGCGCCAGATAGCCCCAGGCGATGGAGATCATTTCCAGTCCTGCCAGCTCCTGGTGACGCACCCTCCAGGTGATCTCCGCACCGAACCACACGATGACCGCGAGGAATGCGATGATGACGGTGGTGATCAAGATGTGCAGAATGCGCCGCCAGCTACCTTGGCTGAGACGGAACATGAGATCCACCGAGACCAGAGCGCCCTGGCGAAAAGCGGCGACCGTGCCGAGCATCACCATCCAGATCAGGGTCATGCGCACACCGACTTCACTCCAGGTGGAGGGCTCGGAGAACACGAAACGGGTGATCACCTGGTAGAAGCCAAGAGTCGCGGCCAGGGCCATCAGCAAACAGGCGAGCACCATCATCGCCGAGCTGACGCGACGCTCGGCTGCGAGGAATAACTTGATCATGGGCGTTTCGGGGTCGGTCCACCGACGCGGCGTCGACCCCGTCCTTTCAGAGGTGGGTTATTGGACGTCCTGAATCTTCTTGATGGCGTCGGCGCCAAACTCCTTGGCGTAGACCGTATAAGCGGGCTTCACGGCTTCCCGGAAAGGCTTGATGTCGACCTTCTCGACCACCTTCACACCGGCCCCTTTGATCACCGCGATGCCTTTGTCCTCGTCCTCGTTAACCCGCTTGCGATTGGCAACAGCCGCCAGCTTGCCGGCTTCGAGGAAGGCCTTTCTGTCGGCTTCGGACAGTTTGTTCCAGGCGTCGCTAGACATCAGCAGAAGCGCGGGAGAATAGACGTGCCCGGTCAGGGAGACGTTGTCTTGAACGGTGTACAGCTTGTTCGAGAGAATCACCGGCACCGGGTTTTCCTGACCATCGACTGTGCCTTGCTGCAGCGCGGTGAAGAGCTCGTTCATCGCCATCGGCGTCGGCAGCGCGCCCATGGTCTTGAAGGCTTCCATATGGACCTTGTTTTCCATGGTCCGAATCTTCAGACCCTTGACATCCGCTGGAACGTTGATCGGGTGCCGACTGTTGGTCATATGGCGGAAACCGTTCTCCAGCCATACGACGCCCACGAAACCCTTGGCCGGGAATTTCTTGAGTACCTCCTGCCCGATCTGACCATCGAGCACCTTGCGTGCGTGCGTATAGTCACGGAACAGGAACGGAATATCGAAGATGCGCGTCGCGGGGATGAAATTGCCCACCGGACCGGTGGAAGTGATCACCATGTCCTGGGTTCCCAGCTGCACCGCTTCGATCATCTCGCGCTCGCCGCCCAAGGCCGATGAGGGAAACTGCTGGACTTTGTAACGACCATTGGTCCGTTTCGCCAGCTCTTCTCCGAAAACGTTTGCCGCGACGCCGTAGTGGGAATCATTGGTGGCCGTGTAGCCGAGCTTAAGAACGGTTTCCGCCTGCACTGCACCGGCGGTGCTGAAGCAAAGTGCCAAGAGCAACGAGCTAAGTAAGGGGCTGTGTTTCATTCGTATCTCCTCCAGGGGTTGAGTGACGACCCAACTTTGGGCAACAGTTCAATGAGCTGCCCTTTCTAGATGTCTAGAAGTTGTCTAGTTGTGGTCTAGGCGAAATGTACAAATACCTAAACAAATAGTCAACTACTTTTTCATAGCCACGTTAGTTGTCTTGTTGTATAGTTTGGCTACATCAACAACACGCTGCCTTGAAGCAGGAAGATCAAGCCTTGAATACCGCCCGCCTGTTCCCTTTTCCCCCATCCAACCAGGAAACCCCTGGATTTGTCGCCGGCAACCTGGCCTCCCGGGTGGCCGAACAACTTCTCGACAAGATGCGCGGCGACAGTCTCGTACCCGGCACCCGGTTGCCGTCGGAAATCGCCATGGCCAAGCATTTCGGCGTCAGCCGCACGGTCATGCGTGAGGCGATCGCACGGCTCAAGGCGGACGGCCTTTTGGAGACACGGAGGGGTAGCGGTGCTTTTGTGCTGGCCACCGATCGACAGCAAACCCTCGTCGACGGCGACCGAATGACCGAGGAATCAGTCGGAGCGCTCTTGAACCTGATCGAGGTACGCCGTGGCGTTGAGTCGGAAGTGGCGGCATTGGCCGCAGTTCGTCGCACGCCTGGGCAACTGGCGGAAATCGAGCATGCCTTGCGCCGCATAGACGAGGCCGTCGCCGCCGGCAGCGATGGCGTTGAGGAAGACGCCCGCCTGCACCAGTGCATCGCCGCAGTGACCGGAAACCCCTATTGGGTTCGGATCATCGAAATGTTCGCGCAGCACGTTCGCTCGGCAGTCAGGGTGACGCGAGCCAATGAAGCCCGTCGTGAGGATTTCGCGCGGCAGGTGAGGGCCGAGCATGAGCAGATCGTCAGTGCCATCGCCGCCCGGGACCCGGATCTCGCACGCGCCGCCGCGACGCAGCACATGGAAGGCGCCGCTCAGCGGGTACGTGCCGCGGACCGGGACTTCTGGCGTGGTGAGGGGGGAGAGCTGGCCCGCCAGATCAGCCCCGCGGAAAGCGACGCCGAGGAGTCGTGCGCAAGATAAGCGCGGCCTCAGCCAGGGTCTGTCGAGCGCGTGACCACGGGTGAATCCACCACCGTGGCCGGCAACTCGAAACCGCCTGCGTCGTGCTCGGCGAGTTCGATGACTTGTTTGGCGCAACTGCCCGTCAGCCCTAGTGTAGTGTTGCACGCAGAGTGGAACATAGACATCCCAGCCACCGCGGGGGTTGCGCGCGGCTGTCGGGCTTGCTGAGAGCCTCGTCGGGAAGGCGGCAACACGCCAGCCCGCTCGTCAGTGCCGTGGGTGGCGACGAGGGCCGCCCCGGCATGGACCCTGCAAATTTCAGCCACCACCGGGTTTTCGCCCTGCTTTCAGCAGTCGCCAAGAGTCGCATCAAGAATGAAGCCCTACACTAGCCCAGGCAGATTCCGCCGGCTTCGCCGATCCAAAGGCTACTCTACGTCTGCTCGAAAACGGCGCCCGGAAGGCTGACCGTGGCTATGCATAGCTGACGCTCCCGCCAAACGCGACCGCGTCCCGGCCTGGGTGGGTGGACGCCTTACCTTCCACACCGAGCAAAGCGGCTCTTGCGCGCGACACCTGAAGTGGAGCGTGAGCGAGTCGAGAAGAAGCTCGCCAAGCACTGCGAACTGGTGATTGACGAGACGAGCTTCTCCTTCGCACCCAAGGCGGTCAGTATCGCTGCGAAAGCGGTGCTGGATGGCCTGTACATCATTCGCGAGGCCTGGCGCGAACTGGTGTTCGCCGATACCGATCAGGAGGCCAAGGCAACCCGCGACCCGGTGGCGCCGGCCACGCGCTGCGAAACCGCCCTGGCCAAGGTCTCCCAGCACACCCTTGACAACGGTACGCCGGCGCACAGCTCCTCGACCTTGATGGCCGACCTGGCGACCCTGGTGCGCAATACCTGCCGCTCTCCTTTGGTCGCGGCAGACGCCCCGACCTTCGACATCCTGATCTGGATCGATGCTATAGAGAGCCAGGTAAGCGCTACGTCCACGCGATATCACCAACTCACGCAAGCCAACCTCTACCGGACGTCCAAGCAGCGGATGGTTGGTCGTTCAAGGTCGGCCAACGCTTGTTCCGAATAGCTCAGTCTCGCCAAGATGTGGTTTTCGGCCGCGCATGGCTACGGTCGGCAATGCGTGCCTTCAGGTAGGTGTGGACCTCGCTGGCATCGTAGCCCTTGCCAGTCCTCAGCATCTGTTGCCGTGCCGCTTGCGCTTCGCTCACGAAGCTGCTGCGCGGCTCTGCCAAGGTGGCCGCCTGCTCTATCGCGTGCGCCATGAACGCACGGGGCGATACCCCCTGCTTCTCGGCAGCGGCAACAGCCCGTCGCCTGAGTTGGTCAGAAGGCTTCAATGATGCGCTGGACTTGGTCGGGCTCCTTCTGTGCGCCGGTAACACTGGACCAGGAAGTAACGCCTTACGCCGACTCCGCCAGCCAGGCATCACGCGGCAGATCGCCGGCTCCCGGAGCGATCAGGAAGCGCGTAATGGTCGCCGGATTCATCAGCCCGACGCCGCCATGGGCCAATCGGTAGTTCATCACCGGACGATCGAGGAAGCTGGTCAGGTTCATCAGACGCTCGGCGAGCGCTGCCTTGCGAACGCCTTCGGCAAGGGTATGCAGGACGTGGCCGCCGCTGAAAAAGAAATCGATGCGCACCTTGAAATGCTCACCTTCGAACACGCCGATGACCGGCGCCGCGAGCTGCTCGGGGGTCATCACCGTCAGCTCGAGGTTGAGCGGGCTGGCCACGTAAGGGCTCAGGTCTTTCGCTGCCTCGAACTCGACGCAGACGATCGACGCCCGCGCAAAGACCTCGGTCTGCGTTGCCGAGCCAATGATCAGAGGCTTGCCGGTAAACATCTGGCTGCTCCGTCTGAGGCTGTCAATGGTGTGCTCGGTGGCGGCCTCGCCGGTCTGCAGGAAGCGCCGCGCACGGTTGGCAGTAGTAATGACCGTAATGCCGATCGCCATCTCGAACCCCCTCGAAGTAAGTGATTTCCTGGTTTCAGTCGCCGCCGCGATCCTTGCCTTGCACCCACAGCACGTCGCTCGTGCCAGCCGCCTTGTTCAGCGCACGACCGAGGACGAACATCAGGTCCGAGAGGCGATTCAGATACTTGCGCGCAAAGTCGGAAACCTGCTCGGTCGCCGCCAGATGGACGATCTGACGCTCGGCGCGTCGACAGACGGTGCGCGCCAGATGCGCAAAGGCAGCGGCCCGTGTGCCGCCGGGCAGGATGAAGTCCTTGAGCGGCGAGAGATGGTCGTTGAACTGCTCGACCAGCGCCTCGAGTCGAGTGATCTGCGCCTCGCCGATCATGCTCGTTCCCGGAATGCACAGCTCGCCGCCGAGATCGAAGAGATCGTGCTGGATGCGGGTCAAGGCCTGCCGGATGGCGTCCGGCATGTCTTCGGTCAGCAACAGACCGAGCACCGAGTTGAGCTCGTCGACCTGCCCCATGGTCTCGACTCGCAGGCAGTCCTTGGCCACCCGGCTTCCGTCGCCAAGGCCGGTGGTGCCGGCGTCGCCGGTACGGGTAACGATTTTCGAGAGGCGATTGCCCATGCTGGCTTTCCTGATCAAAATAAGCGCGATTATAGCCGAAGGAGATTTCGTGACCGCCCGATCGCTGCAGCTCAGCGCCAACCTCAGTTTCCTGTTCACCGACAGCCCTTTCGACGAGCGCTTTGCGCGCGCGGCGGGCGCCGGTTTTCGCGGCGTCGAGTACATGTTCCCCTACGCTTTCGACGCGCAGGAGCTGTCGCGACTGCTGCGCGAGTACCGGCTGCAGCAGGTCCTGCACAACCTGCCCGCGGGCGACTGGGACGCTGGCGAACGCGGCATCGCCTGCCTGCCCGGACGCGAGGACGAGTTCCGTGCCGGCGTCGAGCAGGGAATCGCCTACGCGCGCGAGCTCGGCTGCCCGCACAGGTCAACTGCCTGGCCGGCGTACCGCCGGACGATGCGCCGCAGGCGGCAATCCGGGCAACTTTCATGAGCAACCTGCGGCACGCCGCTCGGCGCCTTGCCGGCAACGGCATCCGCCTGCTGGTCGAGCCGATCAGCAGCCGCGTCGACATCCCCGCGTTCTGGCTCGATACACCGACCAAAGCGCTGGCGCTGATCGCCGGGCCGGGCGAAGAAAACCTCTGGCTTCAATACGCCATCTACCACGCGCCGGTCATGGAAGGCGACCTGGCGCGGACCATTGAAGCCAACATCGGGCGCATTGCCCATTTCCAGCTGGCCGACAATCCCGGCCGCCACGAGCCGGGAAGCGGCGAAATAAACTACCCTTTCCTGTGCGCGCTGCTGCGCCGCCTCGGCTATCGCGGCTGGCTCGGCTGCGAGTACAAGCCCTCGCTGGCGGATACCGACCGCGGCCTGGCGTGGGCAAGGGAATGGCTGGCCGCCTAGCGGGACGCGGGCTTGCGTCGCCTCACAGGCGGGACGAGCGCGGGATCAATGCTTCATAGCGCAAGGAGACGTCGGTGAACCCCCGCCCCGAGTTCGACTTTCTCGAGTCGCTGTTCGCCGCGGCGACCGCGGCCGCCGCGCCGGCGCGCTGCGTGCCGGCGCAGCTGCCCGACGATCGCCACGAGCGCCTGCTCGTCGTCGGCGCGGGC
>JEMY01000021.1:0-337 GCA_000585075.1 Candidatus Accumulibacter regalis
CCAGGAAAGTCGTACTTGGACAGCAGCTCGCGCACTTCCATATCCACCAGCTCGAGCAGTTCGGCGTCGTCAACCATGTCGCACTTGTTCAGATAGACAATGATGTATACCTGGCGGGAGAGCAGGATGTGCTCGCGCGTCTGCGGCATCGGGCCGTCGGCGGCGGAAACCACCAGAATGGCGCCGTCCATCTGCGCCGCACCGGTAATCATGTTCTTCACGTAGTCGGCGTGACCCGGGCAGTCGACGTGCGCGTAGTGGCGCTTGGACGTCTCGTACTCGACGTGCGCGGTATTGATCGTGATCCCGCGCGCCTTTTCTTCCGGCGCTGCGTCAA
>JEMY01000021.1:418-15984 GCA_000585075.1 Candidatus Accumulibacter regalis
GCCGCCGTCAGCGTTGTCTTGCCGTGGTCAACGTGCCCAATCGTGCCAACGTTGACGTGCGGTTTGTTGCGCTCGAATTTTCCCTTTGCCATTACCTTATCCTCAAAAACAACGTCATTTCTTGTTGATGATGGCCTCAGCGACGTTCTTCGGCGCTTCGGCGTAGTGCTTGAATTCCATGGAGTAGGTCGCACGACCCTGAGACAGCGAGCGCAGGGTCGTCGAATAACCGAACATCTCCGCCAGCGGCACCTCGGCACGAATCAGCTTGATGTTGCCTGGCGCATCTTCCATTCCCTGAACCATGCCGCGACGACTCGACAGGTCGCCCATGACGTTGCCCATATAGTCTTCCGGCGTCTCGACTTCGACGGCCATCATCGGCTCAAGCAGGGTTGGCTGGGCGCGACGCATCCCTTCCTTAAAGGCAAACGATGCCGCCATACGAAAGGCGTTCTCGTTGGAGTCAACGTCGTGGTACGAGCCTTCAAACAGGGTGAACTTGATATCGACCACCGGGAAGCCGGCCAGCACACCGCTGGTAATCGCATCCTGCAAGCCCTTGTCGACCGCCGGAATGTACTCGCGCGGCACCGTACCACCCTTGATAGCGTCGACGAACTCGTAGCCTTTGCCGGTCTCGTTCGGTTCGATCTTGAGCCACACGTGACCGTACTGACCACGCCCACCGGACTGCTTGACGAACTTGCCTTCCTGTTCGACCGTCTTCTTGATGCATTCACGGTAGGCCACCTGTGGCGCACCCACGTTGGCATCGACCCCGAACTCGCGACGCAGACGATCGACAATGATCTCCAGGTGCAACTCGCCCATACCCGAGATGATGGTTTGCCCGGACTCCTCATCCGTACGCACACGGAAAGACGGATCCTCCTGCGCCAGACGGCCAAGTGCGATACCCATCTTTTCCTGGTCGGGCTTGGTTTTCGGCTCGACTGCGACGTGGATCACGGGCTCCGGGAAAATCATCCGCTCGAGGGTGATCACGGCGGTCGGATCGCAAAGCGTCTCGCCCGTGGTCACGTCCTTGAGGCCTACACAGGCCGCGATGTCGCCGGCGAGCACCTCTTTCAACTCCTCGCGGTTGTTAGCGTGCATCTGCAGGACGCGCCCGATACGCTCGCGACGACCCTTGGTCGGGTTGTAGATGAAGTCGCCGGACTTGAGCACTCCGGAGTAGACGCGAATAAAGGTCAACTGCCCGACGTAGGGGTCTGTCATCAGCTTGAAGGCGAGCGCCGAGAACTTGGCGCCATCTGACGCCTCGCGGCTACCAATCTCGCCATTCTCCAGCTCGCCGGTCACCGGCGGGATATCGATCGGCGACGGCAGCAAATCGATCACCGCGTCGAGCATGCGCTGCACGCCCTTGTTCTTAAAAGCGGTTCCGCACAAACCCGGCTGAATCTCGCAGGCCAGAGTGCGCGCGCGCAGACCCTTGATGATATCGGCTTCGTCGAGGTCACCGTGCTCGAGATAGCGGTCCATCAATTCTTCCGACGACTCGGCCGCCGCTTCGATCATCTTGCCACGCCATTCGTCGGCCTCGGCTTGCAGCCCGGCAGGAATGTCACGATAGTCGAACTTCATCCCCAACGAGGCCTCATCCCAGATGATGGCCTTCATCTTGATCAGGTCGACAACGCCCTCGAAGTAATCCTCTTTGCCAATCGGAATGACGATCGGCACCGGATTGGCCTTCAGGCGGGTTCTCATTTGCTCCATGACCTTGAAGAAATCGGCGCCCTGCCGATCCATCTTGTTCACGAAGGCCAAGCGCGGCACCTTGTACTTGGTCGCCTGACGCCAAACGGTCTCCGACTGTGGCTGTACACCCCCGACCGCGCAGTAGATCATGCACGCACCGTCGAGAACGCGCATCGAGCGCTCGACTTCAATCG
Organism: Candidatus Accumulibacter regalis; assembly: GCA_000585075.1. Lineage (GTDB taxonomy): Bacteria > Pseudomonadota > Gammaproteobacteria > Burkholderiales > Rhodocyclaceae > Accumulibacter > Accumulibacter regalis. The sequence continues at coordinate 2,341 of JEMY01000021.1, forward strand.
TGAAGTCGACGTGCCCGGGCGTATCGATGATGTTGATCCGGTGCTCGGGGCGGTCAAGCTGCATGCCCTTCCAGAAACAGGTCGTCGCAGCCGAAGTAATGGTGATACCGCGCTCCTGCTCCTGCGCCATCCAGTCCATGGTCGCAGCACCGTCATGGACTTCACCAATCTTGTGGTTGATACCCGTGTAGAACAGGATACGCTCGGTCGCCGTCGTCTTGCCGGCGTCAATGTGAGCGCTGATACCGATGTTCCGGTAGCGCTCGATAGGGGTTTTACGTGCCACAGTAATGGACCTTCACTAATAAAGAGCGACCGTCGCCGCAGGGCGGCGACGCTTTTGGTGTGACCTAGAAGCGGAAGTGCGCGAAAGCCTTGTTTGCCTCGGCCATACGGTGAATCTCGTCACGCTTCTTGACCGCACCGCCGCGGCTTTCGGAGGCCTCGAGTATTTCGGCCGCCAGACGCTGACCCATCGACTTCTCGGAACGCTTGCGGGCCGACTCACGCAACCAGCGCATGGCCAGCGCCATGCGCCGGCTCGGGCGAACTTCGACCGGCACCTGGTAGTTGGCACCGCCGACACGGCGGCTCTTCACCTCGACCAGCGGCCTGATGTTACCCAGGGCCAGAGCGAAGGTTTCCAGCGGGTCCTTGCCGGTCTTGGTCACGATCTGGTCGAAAGCACCGTAGACGATGCGTTCGGCAACCGACTTCTTGCCGCTTTTCATAAGCGTATTCACGAACTTCGAGACATCGACGTTACCAAATTTTGGATCCGGCAGAATATCGCGCTTCGGCACTTCACGACGACGGGGCATAGCAACCTCTCATAGTCACAATTCAGTCGAAGGAGCAGGCAAAGCGCCCGACCCTCCCGGCCGCCCATGGGGAACGGCCCTTACTCGGACGGAAATCAAGCGGCCTTTTGGCGCTTGGTACCGTACTTGGAACGACCCTGCTTGCGCTTCTTGACACCCTGGGTATCCAGCGAACCGCGAACGGTGTGATAACGCACACCCGGCAAGTCCTTGACACGACCGCCACGGATCAGCACGACCGAGTGCTCCTGCAGGTTGTGCCCTTCACCGCCGATGTACGAAATCACCTCGAAACCATTCGTCAGACGCACTTTGCAGACCTTGCGCAAGGCCGAGTTCGGCTTCTTCGGCGTGGTGGTGTACACACGCGTGCAAACGCCCCGTTTTTGCGGGCAATTTCCCAGCGCAGGGACCTTGCTCTTGGTGCGGATTGCCTCGCGAGGCTTGCGCACCAACTGGTTAATGGTTGGCATGTTTCCACCCTTATATTCAGTGCAGAGACGCTCGCGAGACGCTCGCGAGGTCAGCAAAAAACCAAGGCGGACCAGATTGGCCGCCTTGGCGATTTCAGTGATCGGCCGACGCGATACACGCCGTCGGCGACAAAGACCGGGGATTCTAGGGTCTATCACGCTCCAAGTCAAGCAATCGGTTGGTCCTCGGAGCTCTCTTCGGTCGCTGAAAGGTCATCGTCGAGCAATACGCTGCGGACAGCGACATCCTCGCCAGCGGCATTCTTCTTGCGCGTGTTGTGATAGGCGAGTCCGGTCCCGGCGGGTATCAGGCGGCCGACGATGACGTTCTCCTTGAGGCCACGCAGCTCGTCACGCTTGCCCATGATCGCCGCCTCGGTCAGCACCCGCGTCGTCTCCTGGAAGGAGGCCGCCGAAATGAACGAATCGGTAGACAGGGAGGCCTTGGTAATCCCCAACAGGACGTGCTCGTAGGTCGCCGGAAGCTTGCCCTCGGCGACGATGGCGTCGTTCTCGTCGAGGAGATGTGCGCGTTCAACCTGCTCGCCCTTGATGAACTTGGTGTCTCCGGGGTCCAGGACATTTACCCGACGCAGCATCTGGCGAACGATCACCTCGATGTGCTTGTCGTTGATCTTGACGCCCTGCAGGCGGTACACGTCCTGAACCTCGTCCGTGATGTAGACCGCCAGCGCCTCAACGCCGAGCAAACGCAGAATGTCGTGCGGGTCGGGCGCACCATCGACGATCGACTCCCCTTTATTCACCACCTGTCCATCATGAACCAGAACGTGCTTGTCTTTCAGAATCAGGTACTCGTGGGTGTCACCGTCAAGATCGGTAATCACCAGGCGCTGCTTGCCCTTGGTGTCCTTGCCAAAGGACATGGTGCCGGTAAACTCGGCCAGCATGCCGGCATCCTTCGGCGTGCGCGCCTCGAAAAGTTCCGCTACGCGCGGCAAGCCGCCGGTAATGTCCCTTGTCTTCGCCGACTCCTGCGGAAGGCGCGCGAGCACGTCGCCAACCGAAATCGTTTGTCCGTCGAAAACATTGATGATCGCCCCCACCTGGAAGGTGATCGTCACCGCCTGATCGCTGCCGTGCATCTTCACTTCCTCGCCGCTCGGCTCGAACAGCCTGACCTGCGGGCGCAGCCCTTTGCTCGGCACCTTGCCACCCCGTTTCGGATCGATGACCACCAGCGTAGACAGGCCGGTGACTTCGTCGATCTGCTTGGCAACGGTGACGCCTTCGTCGACGTTCTCGAACTTCACCAGGCCGGAGTACTCGGCGATGATCGGCCGTGTATGGGGATCCCACGCCGCCAGGCGGGTACCGGCCTTGACCGCCTCGCCGTCGACGACACGTAGCGTCGCCCCGTAGGGGACCTTGTGCTTTTCGCGTTCGCGCCCGCTGTCATCGGTAATCAGAATCTCACCGGAACGCGTGATGACGATTTTCTCGCCTTTGGCGCTGGTCACGTAGCGCATGGTCGACGTGAAGCGCACGACGCCGATGCTGTGCGTCTCCACGTGGCTGGCGACGGCCGCACGCGAGGCGGCGCCGCCGACGTGAAATGTACGCATGGTCAGCTGCGTTCCCGGCTCGCCAATCGACTGTGCGGCCATGACCCCAACCGCTTCGCCGACGTTGACCGGTGAACCGCGACCAAGGTCTCGGCCGTAGCACATGGCACACAGACCATAGCGCGTATCGCAGGTCAGCGGCGTACGCACCTTGACTTCGTCGATTCCCAGACGGTCGATCAGATCGCAGTGATCCTCGCAGATCAGCGTTCCCTGCTCGATGATGGTTTCGTCCGAATCAGGGTCGATCACGTCGGCAGCGGTCACGCGGCCAAGAACGCGCTCACGAATCGCTTCGATCACCTCACCGCCTTCGATCAGCGCTTTCCTGGTCACGCCGTTGCTCGTCCCGCAATCATCCTCGATTACCACCAGATCCTGCGTCACGTCGACCAGTCGCCGCGTCAGGTAGCCCGAGTTGGCTGTCTTCAGCGCCGTATCGGCAAGACCCTTGCGGGCACCGTGCGTCGAGATGAAGTACTGGAGAACGTTCAGACCCTCGCGGAAGTTCGTCGTGATCGGCGTTTCGATGATCGAGCCATCCGGCTTGGCCATCAGACCACGCATGCCGGCCAGCTGGCGAATCTGGGCGGCAGAACCGCGCGCGCCGGAATCGGCCATCATGAAGATCGAGTTGAACGACTCCTGCCGTTCCGTAACGCCCTGGCGGTTGACGACTTCCTCGTGACCGAGTTGATCCATCATCACCTTCGCCACCTGATCGCCGGTGCGTCCCCAGATATCGACAACCTTGTTGTAGCGCTCGCCGTTGGTAACCAGTCCATTGGTGTACTGGTTTTCGATTTCCTTGACCTCGTCTTCGGCCGCGGCGATGATCTCGCGCTTCTGTGACGGCACCAACATGTCGTCGGAGCAGATCGAAATGCCCGCACGGGTCGCCAGTCGATAGCCATTCTGCATCAGCTTGTCGGCAAAGACGACGGTTTCCTTGAGACCACAGCGACGGAACGCCGCGTTGATCAGCTTCGAGATTTCCTTCTTCTTGAGCGTCTTGTCGATCAAGCTGAAGGGCAGTCCTTTCGGCAGGATCTCGGAGAGCAGCGCGCGACCGGCGGTGGTCTTGTAGCGCGTGACCTTTTCCTGCCAGCCGTTCTCGCCATCACTCTCGTATTCGGTGATGCGCACCGAGACACGTGCGTGCAGATCGAGTTCGCCGGCCTGCATGGCGCGCGTCACTTCGGCGAGATCGGGGAAGATCATTCCCTCGCCCTTGGCGTTGATATCCTCGCGGGTGGCATAGTAGAGACCGAGAACGATATCCTGCGAGGGAACGATGATCGGCTCGCCGTTGGCCGGCGACAGGACGTTGTTCGAGGCCAGCATCAAGGTCCGCGCTTCCATCTGCGCTTCCAGCGACAGAGGCACGTGAACGGCCATCTGGTCGCCGTCGAAGTCGGCGTTGAAGGCCGCACAGACCAGCGGGTGCAGCTGGATCGCCTTGCCTTCGATCAGCGTCGGCTCGAAAGCCTGAATACCCAGACGGTGCAGCGTTGGCGCCCGGTTGAGCATGATCGGATGCTCGCGGATCACCTCTTCCAGGATGTCCCAGACGACGGCTTCCTGGGTCTCGACCATTTTCTTCGCCTGCTTGATGGTCGTCGCCAGGCCCATGCCTTCGAGGCGGTTGAAGATGAAGGGTTTAAACAACTCGAGAGCCATCAGCTTCGGCAGACCGCACTGATGCAGCTTGAGCTGCGGACCGACGACGATGACCGAACGACCCGAGTAGTCGACGCGTTTGCCGAGCAGGTTCTGGCGAAAACGACCGCCCTTGCCCTTGATCATGTCGGCCAGCGACTTCAGCGGACGCTTGTTGGCGCCGGTCATTGCCTTGCCACGGCGACCGTTGTCGAGCAGCGAGTCAACAGCTTCCTGGAGCATGCGCTTTTCGTTGCGCACGATGATCTCCGGCGCCTTCAATTCGAGCAGCCGCTTCAGGCGGTTGTTACGGTTGATGACTCGACGATAGAGATCGTTGAGGTCCGAGGTGGCGAAGCGGCCACCGTCCAGCGGCACCAGCGGACGCAGATCGGGCGGCAGGACCGGCAGGACTTCGAGCACCATCCACTCGGGCTTGATGCCCGACTTCTGGAAGCCCTCGAGAATCTTCAGGCGCTTGGAGAACTTCTTGCTCTTGGTCTCCGAAGTGGTGGTCTCGAGTTCGGAGCGCAGCGTCTCGACTTCGCGGGCGAGATCGATGGAACGGAGCAGTTCGCGGATGCCTTCGGCACCCATCGCCGCGTAGAAGTCGTCGCCATACTCTTCGACCTTCGCCAGGTAGTCGTCCTCGGTCAACAGCTGCGCACGTGCCAGCGGCGTCATGCCCGGATCGTAGACCACGAAGGCCTCGAAGTAGAGCACGCGCTCGATGTCACGCAGGGTCATGTCAAGAACCATGCCCAGACGGCTGGGCAGGCTCTTCAGGAACCAGATATGGGCAACCGGGCTGGCCAGGTCGATGTGTGCCATGCGCTCACGGCGAACCTTGGCCAGCGTGACCTCGACACCGCACTTCTCGCAGATCACGCCACGATGCTTGAGCCGCTTGTACTTGCCGCAAAGGCACTCGTAGTCCTTGATCGGGCCGAAGATCTTGGCGCAGAACAGGCCATCACGCTCCGGCTTGAAGGTACGATAGTTGATCGTCTCTGGTTTCTTCACTTCGCCGTAGGACCAGGAGCGGATCTTGTCCGGCGAGGCGAGACCAATGGTGATCGCATCGAACTGCTCTTCCTGCGTCACCTGCCTAAACAAATCAAGCAGTGCTTTCATCTTTTGCTCCAGTGAGGAGTGGGGTGTCAGGGGCCGGGAGCGCAACGGTCGGCAAACCGACCGCGACGCTCACCCCTCGGCAAACAATCAGAAACGTTCGAGATCGATGTCAATCGCCAACGAACGGATTTCCTTGACCAGGACGTTGAAGGATTCGGGCATCCCGGCCTCGATCTTGTGGTCACCCTTGACGATGTTCTCGTACACCTTGGTCCGGCCATTCACATCGTCGGACTTGACGGTCAGCATTTCCTGCAGCACGTACGAGGCACCGTAGGCTTCAAGGGCCCACACTTCCATTTCTCCGAAGCGCTGGCCACCGAACTGGGCCTTTCCGCCCAGTGGTTGCTGGGTAACCAGCGAGTACGGGCCCGTCGAACGCGCGTGCATCTTGTCATCAACCAGGTGGTGCAGCTTCAATACGTGCATGTAGCCGACCGTCACCTGACGCTCGAAGCGCTCGCCAGTGCGACCATCGTACAAGGTCATTTGCCCGGACTCCGGCATCCCGGCCAACGCCAGCATGCCCTTGATCTCGGATTCCTTGGCGCCGTCGAAAACCGGCGTCGCAAACGGCACGCCCGCCTCGAGGTTGCCGGCCATTTCCAGAACCTCACCGTCGCTCAGCTGATCGATGTCCTCTGATTTGCCGGTACTGTTGTAGATCTGATCAAGGAAGCCGCGCACCTCCGTTGCCGTCGCCTGGCGACGCAGCATTTCGCCAATTCGGAAACCCAGGCCTTTGGCGGCCAGCCCGAGGTGGACCTCGAGAATCTGTCCAACGTTCATCCGCGACGGAACGCCAAGCGGGTTGAGGACGATATCGACCGGGTGACCGTCGGCCATGTAGGGCATGTCTTCGACGGGAACGATGCGGGAAACGACGCCCTTGTTGCCGTGCCGGCCGGCCATCTTGTCGCCCGCCTGCAGGCGACGCTTGACGGCGACGTACACCTTGACCATTTTCTGCACACCCGGCGGCAATTCGTCGCCCTGGGTGAGCTTCTTGCGCTTTTCTTCGAAGGCGACGTCGAAGCCCTTGCGCGTCTGCTCGAGGCCATCACGGAGCGACTCCAGCTGATGTGCGACTTCGTCGTCAGCCATGCGGATGTCGAACCAGTGATGGGGCTCGATACCGTCCAGGTACTCCTGAGTCACCGCCGATCCCTTGGCCAGCCGCTTCGGACCGCCATTGGCAGGCTTGCCAACGATCATCCGCTCGACCCGGGCAAATGCGTCGCGTTCGACAATGCGCAGCTGGTCGGCAAGGTCCAGCTTGTAGCTGCGCAGATGGTCGTCAATGATCGACTGCGCACGCCGGTCACGCTCGATTCCCTCGCGGGTAAACACCTGCACATCGATGACCGTGCCGGCAATTCCCGACTGCACGCGCAGCGACGTGTCTTTCACGTCGGACGCTTTTTCACCAAAGATCGCGCGCAGCAGCTTCTCTTCCGGGGTCAGCTGGGTCTCGCCTTTCGGCGTCACCTTGCCGACCAGCACGTCGCCGGCTTCGACCTCGGCACCGATGTAGACAATCCCCGATTCGTCGAGGCGCGCCAGTTGCGACTCGCCGAGCGACGCAATATCGCGGGTGATTTCCTCGGGACCCAGCTTGGTGTCGCGCGCAACGACCGTCAGCTCCTCGATGTGGATCGAAGTGAAACGGTCCTCGGCAACCACCCGCTCCGAGATCAGGATCGAATCCTCGAAGTTATAGCCGTTCCACGGCATGAACGCGACCAGCATGTTCTGGCCAAGCGCCAGCTCGCCCTTGTCGGTCGACGCCCCATCGGCGACCACGTCACCCCTGGCGATCACATCTCCGACGCGCACCAGCGGCCGCTGGTTGATGTTGGTGTTCTGGTTGGAACGGATGTATTTCACCAGGTTGTAGATATCGACGCCCACTTCGCCGGGCCCGGTCTCGTTGTCGTTGACGCGCACCACGACCCGCGAGGCGTCGACGTAGTCGACCACCCCACCGCGCAGGGCCTGCACTGCGGTTCCCGAGTCCACCGCCACCGTGCGCTCGATGCCGGTACCGACCAGCGGCTTTTCCGGTCGCAGGCAGGGAACCGCCTGCCGTTGCATGTTGGCGCCCATCAACGCGCGGTTGGCGTCGTCGTGTTCAAGGAAGGGAATCAGCGAAGCAGCGACCGAAACGATCTGGCTCGGCGCGACGTCCATGTACTGCACACGCGCCGGCTCGGCGAGAATCGTTTCGCCTTTCTCGCGACAAGTCACCAGTTCGTCGGTAAGCACGCCAGCCTCGCCAAGCTCGGAGTTGGCCTGGGCAATGATGTACGCGCCCTCTTCGATCGCCGAGAGGTACTCGATCTGATTGGTCACCTTGCCGTCGACCACCGTGCGGTACGGCGTCTCAAGAAAGCCGTACTCGTTGGTCCGGGCATAGAGCGCCAGCGAGTTGATCAGACCGATGTTCGGGCCTTCCGGTGTTTCGATCGGACAGACCCGACCGTAGTGCGTGGGATGCACGTCGCGCACTTCGAAGCCCGCACGCTCGCGCGTCAGGCCACCCGGGCCAAGGGCCGAAACGCGGCGCTTGTGGGTGATCTCGGAGAGCGGGTTGGTCTGATCCATGAACTGCGACAGTTGGCTGGAACCGAAGAACTCCCTGACCGCGGCGCTGATCGGCTTGGCGTTGATCAGATCGTGTGGCATCAGGTTGTCCGACTCAGCCTGCGACAGGCGTTCCTTGACGGCACGCTCGACGCGTACCAGGCCGGCCCGGAATTGGTTCTCGGCCAACTCGCCGACCGAGCGAACACGGCGATTACCCAGATGGTCGATGTCGTCGACTTCGCCACGACCATTGCGCAACTCGACCAGCAACTTGATCACTTCGACGATATCGCGCGGCGACAAGGTCAATTGCTCGCGCACTTCACCGCTGGCACCGGCAGCTTTGAGCTGCTCGAACAAGGCCAGCGCCGCCGTTTCGGTCATGTTTTCGGCGATCGCCCGCGCCCCGTGGTTCAACTCGCCGAGAAGCTCGATCCCTGGCGCCGCTGCACCCAGGGCCTCAGTGAGCAGATTGACGATAGCTTCACGCTTGGAAGGCACATGCTTGAGCATGATCTTGTATTCGACGACGTCCTTGCGGGCCACACGCCGGTTGAACTTCATGCGCCCAACGGCGGAAAGATCGTAACGGTCGTCCGAGTAGAACAGACCGTTGAACAGAATCTCAACCGCTTCTTCCGTGGGCGGCTCGCCAGGGCGCATCATGCGGTAGATGGCGACGCGTGCTGCCTGCCTGGATATCGTATCGTCTGCGCGCAGGGTCTGCGAGATGAAACCACCGCGGTCGAGGTCGTTGATATACAGGGTGTGCAGCGACTCGATACCGGATTCGACGAGCTTCGCCAGCAGCGACTCGGTAATCTCGTCGTTGGCAGTGGCGAGAATCTCGCCACTGCTCTGGTCGATGACGTCCTCGGCGACAACCCGTCCGATGAGGAAGTCGTCCGGAACGGCGACCTGCTTGATTCCGGCGGCGTCGAGTTCGCGGATGTGCTTGGCCGTGATGCGCTTGTCCTTGGCGATGATCAGCGCCCCGGAGGAATCGTTGAAGTCGAAGCGTGCCACTTCGCCGCGCAAGCGCTCGGGAACCAGCGCGAATTCAATCACGCTCTTGCCGAGAATGAAGGTGTCAAAGTCGAAGAACTCGCGCAGTATCATCTGCGGCGTCAGTCCGATGGCCTTCAGCAAGGTCGTAACCGGCATCTTGCGACGTCGGTCGACGCGGAAGAAGAGCAGATCCTTGGGATCGAACTCGAAGTCCAGCCATGAGCCGCGGTAGGGAATCACCCGCGCCGAAAAGAGCAGTTTCCCGGAACTATGGGTCTTGCCGCGGTCATGCTCGAAGAACACCCCGGGCGAGCGGTGAAGCTGCGAGACGATGACCCGCTCGGTACCGTTGATGACGAAGGAGCCGGTGGTTGTCATCAAGGGTATTTCGCCCATGTAGACTTCCTGCTCCTTCACTTCCTTGATCGTATCGGGAGTCTCGCGATCGAGGATGACCAGGCGCACCTTTGCGCGCAGGGCCGAGGCAAAGGTCAGACCGCGCTGGTGGCATTCCTTGACGTCGAAAGCCGGCTCCGAAAGCGCAAAGCTGACGAACTCCAGGCGCGCATTGCCACTATGGCTGACGATTGGAAAAATAGAGGAAAACGCAGCCTGCAAACCCTGATTCTTGCGTTGCGCTACGGGCGTCGTCTTCTGCAGGAAAGCAGAAAATGACTCCAACTGGGTAGCCAGCAAGTACGGCACTTCAAGCACGCTGGCGCGCTTGGCGAAGCTCTTGCGGATACGCTTTTTCTCGGTGTAGGAGTAGTTCATGGTCGCTCCGAACTCAGACGGCAAAACCTCTAGCGCGCACCGGCGAGAGTCGCAAGACCCGCCAGTCCGCAACGGACAAAAGCAATACGACTAGCAGCACAACGAGTACTCGGGCACTCATTTCTCTGTCGCTACTCGGCATTGCGTTTGCACGCTGCACAGCCCTGCGCCCGCGGCGCAAAGCCGTTTCCAGAAAAGCACAAAAGGGCTGACAGCCGAAAAGCTGCCAGCCCAGGCACCGGGTCGAAATTACTTGACCTCGACCTTGGCCCCCGCATCCTCAAGAAGCTTCCTGAGAGCGTCGGCGTCGGCTTTGGAAACGCCTTCCTTGATCGCCTTCGGCGCGCCATCAACGAGGTCCTTGGCCTCTTTCAGGCCCAGGCCGGTCGCTGCACGAACGACCTTGATCGTCTCGACCTTCTTCTCGCCGCTGGCCATCAGCATGACCGTAAACTCGGTCTGCTCTTCAACCACCGCTGCGGCTGCCCCAGGCGCAGCAACCGCCATGGAAGCGGCCGAGACGCCAAACTTCTCTTCGAACGCCTTGACCAGATCGTTCAGGTCCATCACCGTCATCGTGCCAACGGCTTCGAGGATGTCTTCTTTGCTAATCGCCATAATCAATAAACTCCTAAATCTGAATACTTGTAAAAGCTGCCAGCGCGGTCAGGCAACCGCATCTTCACGTTGTTTAGCCAAGGCAGCGAGCGCACAGGCAAACCCGGTCACCGGCGCCTGCATCATGCCCAGCAACTGGGCGAGCAGTTCCTCGCGACTCGGAATCGCGGCTAGCCTCTGTACGCCAGCGACGTCGAGAAGCTCACCCGCGTAGCTGCCAGCCTTCACGACCAGTTTGTCGTTAGTCTTCGCGAAGTCATGCAGCACTTTGGCCGCCGCTACCGGATCCTCCGAGATGCTGTAAATCAGCGGCCCGGTCAATTGCCCGGACAACTCGGCAAAAGCACTACCCTGCACCGCCCGACGCACCAAGGTGTTTTTCAGTACGCGCAGATAAACACCGGCAGCACGCGCCTGCGCCCGCAAGCGCGTCAGGTGAGCCACCTGCAAACCGCTGTACTCGGCGACGACTATCGTCTGTGCACCAGCCACCTTGGCCGACACCTCGGCCACGACGGCTTTCTTTTCATCAAGATTAAGACCCACAGGCCCTTCCTCCCTTCAAGTCAACAAACGGCGCCTCAATCAGCCTGCGCCGCACCCACGGCGACCTTGGATCAGGGGTGGCAACGACGGCCTTGGCGGGTCGCTGCGAATTCCTTTTCTGGGCACACCATCTCTGCAGGCTGCTTGCACACTTAAGCTTCCGGCGAAAAGCCCTCGGCACCTGCGGTCTTTGACGATCCATCGACGGCGCCAGCACGGCACCGCAAACGGCCCAACAAAGTTCCTGGCCGGAGCACGTCACGAAACGACGTACGCCGGCTCTCTATATCGCTTGTTTCGATTCTCTACAGCGTCGTAGCATCGACGCGAATACCCGGTCCCATGGTGCTGGAGACGGCAATGCGCAGCAGATACTGCCCCTTGGAGGTTGCCGGCTTGGCCTTGATCAGCGCATCGACCAGCGCCTTGAGGTTGAGCAGCAATTTGTCCGCGTCAAACGACGCGCGCCCGATCGTGCTGTGGATGATGCCGGCCTTGTCGGTGCGATACTGAACCTGCCCGGCCTTGGCGTTCCTGACCGCCGTCGCCACGTCCATGGTCACCGTGCCGACCTTGGGGTTTGGCATCAGCCCGCGCGGCCCCAGGATCTGACCCAGTTGGCCAACGACGCGCATCGCGTCGGGCGTGGCAATCACGCGGTCGAAGTTCATCACTCCGGACTTGATCTCTGCGGCCAGGTCTTCAAAACCGACGATGTCGGCACCGGCTTCGAGGGCCGCCGCCGCCTTGTCACCCTGCGCGAAGACGGCAACCCGGATCGTCTTGCCGGTACCGGCGGGCAAAACGACCGAGCCGCGGACGATCTGGTCAGACTTGCGAGGATCGACCCCAAGACCTACGGCAACATCGATCGATTCGTCGAATTTGGCTGTGGCAAACTCCTTGGCCAGCTTCAGCGCTTCGCCAACCGCCAGGCTGGCCGTGCGATCGACCTTGCCCTTGACCGCTTTTTGACGCTTGCTCAACTTCGCCATCTCAAACACCCTCCACCGTGACGCCCATCGCTCGGGCACTGCCGGCGATCGTGCGAACTGCTGCATCCATGTCGGCCGCCGTCAGGTCGGGCATTTTCTGCGTGGCAATGGCCTCGCATTGTGCGCGGGTCAGCGTGCCAACCTTGTTGGTCAATGGCTTTGGACTACCCTTCTGCAGGCCAATGGCCTTCTTGATCAGGATGGTTGCCGGCGGCGTCTTCATGATGAAGGTGAAGCTCTTGTCGGCGAAGGCGGTGATCACCACCGGAATCGGCAGGCCCGGCTCCACGCCCTGCGTCTGGGCATTGAACGCCTTGCAGAACTCCATGATATTCAGGCCGCGTTGTCCAAGCGCCGGTCCAATGGGAGGCGATGGATTCGCCTTACCCGCAGGCACCTGCAGTTTGATGTAGCCAGTGATTTTTTTTGCCACGGTAGGAATCTCCTTTAGACGGGTTCAAACGCGCTCGTGACAGCGCTCCCCAAACGACAAAGGCGGCCCGGGAGCCGCACTACTGCGGCGCGCCAGGAAACTCACGCACCGCGACTCAACTGCAGGATCAGGCTTTCTCGACTTGAGCGAACTCGAGTTCGACCGGCGTCGGACGGCCGAAGATGGTCACCGAGACGCGAAGACGGTTCTTCTCGTAATTCACCTGCTCGACCGCGCCGTGAAAATCGGTAAAAGGACCGTCCTTGACGCGGACAACTTCGCCTGGCTCGAAAAGCACTTTGGGGCGCGGCTTTTCAACGCCTTCCTGGATTTGCTGCATGATCTTGTCGACCTCCTTTTCGGAGATCGGCGTCGGCTTGTTGGCCGTTCCACCGACGAAACCGGTGACCTTTGGCGTGCTCTTGACGAGGTGCCAGGAATCGTCGTTCATTTCCATTTCCACCAGCACGTAGCCGGGGAAGAACTTTCGCTCGGAAATGCTCTTCTGACCCATCTTGAGCTCAACCACCTCCTCGACCGGCACCAGAATCCGGCCAAAGGAATGCTCCATCGCCTGTCGCTGGATGCGTTCGAGGAGTGCGCGCTGCACACTCTTCTCGAAGCCGGAATAGGCGTGTACAACGTACCAGCGCATGCTCATGATTGCCTCCAGCCAAGAACCAGGTCGTAGAGAACCCACTCGAGGCCCTTGTCGGTCAACCAGAGAAAGACCGCCATCACCACCACAAACGCGAACACCAGACCAGTGGTCTGGATGGTTTCTTTGCGCGACGGCCAGACCACCTTTTTCGCCTCGGTGGTGGCATCCTTGGCAAAACCAAAAAACTGACGCCCGGGCTCGGTCTGCCAGGCGACGACGACAGCCAGCGCCGCCCCGGCCAAGACGGCAAGGACACGCAGGATCATCGCCTGCTCGACGAGCAGGTAGAAGCCAGCGATGCCGGCGACGAGCAGCAATACCGCCAACGCAAACTTTAACTTATCGGCCAT
>JEMY01000021.1:16067-16252 GCA_000585075.1 Candidatus Accumulibacter regalis
CCAACCTTCGGTTTTGGAGACCGACGCTCTGCCAGTTGAGCTATGCCCCTGCGGCAGAGACCGGGGGCGCCCCGCGATGGAGCAACCCCTTGTCTTTACTGAACCTACTCGATGATCTTCGCCACGACGCCGGCGCCGACGGTACGGCCGCCTTCGCGAATGGCGAAGCGCAGACCTTCCTCCAT
>JEMY01000022.1:0-9786 GCA_000585075.1 Candidatus Accumulibacter regalis
CGGCGCCACCCGCGCGGCCGGAGGTGATCGGGGCCGTGCACGCGGTCAAGGCAGCGGGCGCGTGGGGGGCGTGCTGCCGTCCGCGCGCAGCGTCTCCCCGGCCCTGCTGGCCCGGCGCATGGACGAGGCGAGCCGCGACTACGGCTACGACCATGAGTCCGACGAAGCGTCGTCGCTGACCGAAGTGGCCAGCGAGTTGCGCGGGCGGGAGGGCGAAGACGCCGGCGAACAGCCCGAGCTGCGCTTCATCCAGCACCGCTTCTGGCGCCGGCACGATGCGCAGCTGGTCGAGGAACGGCAACGCCTGCAGGTCGGCGTACCGATCCTGCTGCGCCTGCGCATCGGGCCGCCGGACGAAGCGTGATCGGGCCGCCGGACGAAGCGTGGCAATCGGCGCCGGAAGCGTTTCCGGCGCACGAACTGCCGCGCAGCGAGCAGCCGCATCGACTGCAGGTGGTCTTTCACGAGCCGACGCAACTCGACGCACCGCTGCTCGGCGAGCTCATCCTGCCGCGGTTCGGGCCGAGCAGCGTCGCCGAGTTCGTGTTCACCCCGCGCCGCCGCGCCGCTTTCGCAGGGCGGGTCAGCGTCCTGCACCGCGGCCGCGTGCTGCAGACGGTGCTCATCCACGCCCGCGTCGCCGCCGCCGACGAAGCCCTCGCCGCCGGTAGCGCCGGGGAAGCGATCAGGCAGCAGGTCGAAGCGCGCGTGCGCCAGCATTGGGGCGAACTCGGCGCGCGACGGCGTTTCGACGCCGCTTTCATCCTCAACCACAGCAATGAGCAGCGGCCGCTGCTCACCGGCGTCGCCGGCAAGCGTGCCTGGGCCAAGGATCTGAGCGGTATCGAAGAGCCGATCGCGAGCATCAACCAGCTGCTCTCCGACGTCGCGCACAGCGTCGCCGACTACAGCGCGGGGCTGACCAGTGGCGACAACCGCAAGCTCTTCGTCAAGCTCGCTCGCCTCGGCGCCGACCTCTACTCGAGCCTGGTGATCGACAACCTGCAGCCGCTGCAGCGCGCAGGCATGGACGTCGACGAAGCGACGCACATCCAGCTGGTCAGCACGCGCGCCGACGCCGTCGTTCCCTTCGAGTTCATCTACCAGTACCTGCCGCCCGACGACGATGCGGGCGTCGACTTCTGTCCGAACGCCCTGCAGGCGCTCGCCGACGGCGCCTGTACGCAGGGCTGCGCCGGCCAGCAGGAGCCGCGTCGACACGTCTGTCCGATGGGTTTCTGGGGCCTGCGCAAGGTCATCGAACGACACGTCTACAACCCGGCGATCGACGTCCCCGACCAGGCCGAAGTGATCGTCCAGGCCGAACCGGTCGGCACGCGCGTACGCCTGCAGCTCGACCAGGGGGCGCTGGTCGGCTACAGCCAGGAGGTCAAGGCGAGCGACGTGGCGCCACTGCTCGCCGCCTTGCGCGAGCAGCTGCCGGAAACGGTGCACGTCGCCGGCAACTGGGACGAATGGAAACAGTCGGTCAGCGGCAGCCACCCGAGCCTGCTCGTCGCCTTCCCGCACAACACCGGCGAACGCCAGGACATCGCGCTGGAAATCGGCGGGGTGGCCTTCAAGACGCTGCGCCTGCCACGCGAATACGTGCATGTCGACGGCGCCTACCCCTTGCTGCTGCTGCTCGGCTGCGACACCGCCAGCAGCGCGCAGCAGTACGCCAACCACATCCGCTATTTCCGCCAGGCGGGCGCCGCGGTGATCGTCTCGACCATCGCCACGGTGTTCGGCCCGCACGCCGTGCGGGTCGGCGAGAAGCTGCTCGAAGTGCTGCTCGCCATCCACCGCCAATCGACTGCCGACGAGCAATCCGGCGCGCCGCGCCAGCCGGACGCCGTTCCCTGCCTCGGCGAAGCGCTGCGCGAAGCGAAACGGCAGGCACTGCGCGAAAGCCTGCCGATGGCCCTGTGCGTCGTCGCTTTCGGCGACGCCGACTGGCGCCTTTGACTGGAGATCGATGATGATGACCCCGACCAGCAACGACGGCGCCTTCCTGCGCATCGAAATGTTGCCCGCACTGCACGGCGACTGCCTGTTCGTCGAATACGGCGACAGCACCCGCACGCGCCGCCTGCTCATCGACGGTGGCCCGATTGCCACCTACCGGCATCTCGCGGCACGCCTGGACGCGCTCCCCGCCGGCGACCGGCGTTTCGAACTGGTGGTCATGAGCCACGTCGATACCGATCACGTCGAGGGCATCGTTCGCCTGCTCGCCAACCAGCCGCTGCCGATGCGGGTCATCGACCTGTGGTTCAACGGCTGGAGCCATCTCACCTCCGGCGGACGCGTGCTGGGAGGCAAGCAGGGCGAGTTTCTCAGCGCGCTGATCGTCCGCCGCTTCGAGGAAGGGCAATGGAACGGCGCGTTTTCCGGGCAGGCGGTGGTCGTCCCCGACGACGGAGCGCTGCCCGAACGCACGCTGGCCGGAGGCATGAAGCTGACGCTGCTGTCGCCGACACCGGCAACGCTGGCCGAGATGCGCAAGGCGTGGGAAAAGGACCTCGGCGCCGACGTCACCCCCGGCGACCTCGACGCCGCCTGGCAACGCCTCGCGCAGCGCAAGGCCTACCTGCCCGGGCAGGGCCTGCTCGGCACCACCCCCGAACTCGACACGCTGCTCGAGCGCCAGCTGAAGGTCGACAGCTCGGCGGCCAACGGCAGTTCGATCGCCTTCCTGGCCGAGTTCGCCGGCAGGTCCTGCCTCTTTCTCGCCGACGCCTACCACCAGGTGATCACCGCGTCGCTCAAACGCCTGCTGCAAGAGCGTGGCCAGGCGATCCTCAAGGTCGACGCCGTGAAAGTCGCCCACCACGGCAGCGCCGGCAACGTCAGCGACGAACTGCTGGCGCTGATCGACAGCCCGCGCTTTCTCGTCAGCACCAACGGCAGCCGCTTCCGCCACCCCGACGCCGAAGCGATGCAACGGATCATCGCCCGCTCGCCGCATCAACCGCCGACGCTGTGCTTCAACTACGCCAGCAAGACGACTCGGCCGTGGGCTTCGCCGCAACGGCAGGCCGAGCTGTCGTATCGAGCCGAACTCAATCCAACCGCGGACGCGCCCTACGTGATACAACTGTAGGCTGCCGTCCTGCCCCGCGGCGACAACAAGCACTCCGGAGCACGGCCAACAGGTAGCTATGACAGACAAGACAAACAGCGAGCAACGAAAATCGGAAACGGGCGCCGCTGTGCCCCTCCCTGCCGCCGACGAAAGTTCTTCGCCGGCGCTGACCATCGTCGGCATCGGCGCCTCCGCCGGCGGGCTCGAAGCCTACGAGACATTCTTTCGCCACCTGCCGCCGGATACGGGAATGGCCTTCGTTCTCGTGCCGCATCTCGACCCCGGCCACGAGAGCATCCTCGGCGAGATCCTGCAACATTCGACGGCCATGCCGGTCCGCGAAGCCGAGGATCAACTGAGCGTCGTCGCGAACACGGTCTATGTCATCCCGCCCAACCGCGAGATGACCCTCCGCGACGGCAAACTGCAGCTCTCGCTACCCGAGTTGCCGCGCGGCCGGCGGATGCCGATCGACAGCTTCCTGCGCAGCCTCGCCGAGGCGTGTAAGCACAACGCCGTGGGCATCGTTCTTTCCGGTACCGGCAGCGACGGCACGCTGGGGCTGCGCGCCATCCACGGCGCGGGAGGCATCACCCTGGTCCAGGAGCCCGCCTCGGCCAAGTATTCCGGGATGCCGGAAAGCGCGCTGCGCAGCGGCTACGCCGGCCATGTCGTGACCGTCGAAGACATGCCGACGCTGCTCCTCGCCGGGACCCACGCGCTCGCCGAGCACGGCGTGGCGGCTGCGCCAACGGCGGCGGGCGCAGCCGACCACAGCGAAGTGCTGCGCGTGCTGCGCAATGCCACCGGTCACGATTTCTCGCTCTACAAGAAGGGCACCATCGGCCGGCGCATCGCGCGCCGGATGGTCCAGCACGCGCTGCGCGACATCGACGCCTACGGCGCCTACCTCGCCGCGCATCCGGCCGAGGTCCAGGCCCTGTTCAGGGACCTGCTGATCAATGTCACCAGCTTCTTTCGCGACCCCGAGGCCTTCGCTGCGCTGGGCAACGAGATCGTTCCCAAGCTGCTCGCCGGCAAGCCCGACGATTATGTGTTTCGCGTCTGGATCGCCGGCTGCTCGACCGGTGAAGAGGCCTACTCGGTCGCCATTCTGCTGCGCGAAGTCATGGACCGCCTGCAGCAGACGTTCCGCGTCCAGATCTACAGCACCGACCTGGACCAGGAAGCCATCAGCGTCGCCCGCAGCGGCTTCTATCCGCCGAACATCGCCGCCGACCTCAGCCCGGAACGTCTGCAACGCTTTTTCGTCCGCGAAGACGCCGCCTACCGGGTGCGGAAGGAGATTCGCGAGATGCTGGTGTTCGCCGTCCAGAACGTGATCAAGGATCCGCCCTTCACCCGACTCGACCTGATCTGCTGCCGCAATGTGATGATCTACCTCGAACCCGAGCTGCAGAACCGGCTCGTCCCGACGCTGCATTACGCGCTCAAGCCGGGTGGCGTTCTCTTCCTGTCGCCGGCCGAGACCATCGCCGATCACGCCGAGCTGTTCCAGCCGCTGAACCACAAGTGGAAAATCTACCGGTCGATTGCCAGCGCCGCGTCGACCCGCGCCTTGATGGTCAGCGGCCTCGCCTGGCCAAGAGCGAATGCCGACAGAAACTGCGAAGCGATGCCGATCGCCGCGACGGCGACCAACATCGAGCAGATCGCGCGGCGGGCCCTGCTCAACGCCTTCGCCCCACCGTCGGTGGTCACCGACGGCACGGGCAACATCCTCTTCGTCCATGGCGAGACCGGCAGGTATCTGCGCCCGGCACCGGGCGAAGGAACGCTCAACGTCGTCGACATGGCCGTCGACGGCCTGCAACTCGAACTGCGCGCGGCGTTCCTCCATGCGGCCGAGAAAGGTGCCCAGACCAGCGCGCGCGAAGTATTGCTGCGCGTGGACGGCGGGTTCCAGACCGTCGCCCTGAGCGTACGCCCCCTGCCCAGCCCGGACAGCAATCGACAGCGGCTGCTGGTCAGTTTCCAGGACGTCGACAGGGCGCTGCCGCTCGCCACGCCGGCCGTCGACGGCACCACCGGCGAGACCGGCGAGACCGGCGAGGTCGGGGAAGCGGGCGCCGCGCAGCGCGTCGTCGAACTCGAACGCGACCTGGCGGATACCTGGGAGAGCCTGCAATCGACGATCGAGAAGCAGCAGATCTCCAACGAGGAGCTGATGTCGACCAACGAAGAGCTGCAGTCGACCAACGAGGAGTTGCAGTCGACCGTCGAGGAACTCGAGACCTCCAAGGAAGAACTGCAGTCGGTCAATGAAAAACTGGTGACGCTCAATACCGAATTGCAGACCAATATCGACCAACTCGGCGATACACAAGACGACCTCAGGAACCTGCTCGACAACGTCAGCGGTGGCATCATCTTTCTCGACGCGCAGCTGCTCGTCCGCCGCTTCACCCCGGCGGCTGCGGATCTCTATCGCCTGATCGGCAGCGATATCGGCCGACCGCTGGCCGACATCCGCGCCAACATCGTCGACGACGACCTGCTCGCCGACGCGCGGGCGGTGCTCGACTCCGGCCAGGCGCGCGAGCGCGAGGTGCGCACGCGCAGCGGCCTCTGCTATCAGGCGCGCCTGAAGCAGTACCGCCGACTCGACGACCAGCTGGATGGCGTGGTGATCACCTTTACCGACATCAGCGCCCTCCTCGCCGCCCAGTCGGCAAGCGAGGCCGCACGACGGTTCGCCGAAAGCATCGTCGACGCGGTGCGCGAACCCCTGCTCGTCCTCGACGGCCACTTGCAGGTGATCTCCGCCAGCCGCTCGTTCTACCAGCGCTTCCAGGTCAGCCCGGAGGAGACGGTCGGGCGGCAGCTATACGATCTCGGCAACCGGCAGTGGGACATCGTCGCCCTGCGCGAACTGCTCGAAAGCATCCTCCCACGCGACCAGACCGTCGACGGATTTGCCGTGGACTGCGAGCTGCCCAACGTTGGCCGGCGCAAGATGATGCTCAATGCCCGCCGCATGGCGGGTGAATCAGCGCTGATCCTGCTGGCCATGGAAGAAGTACCCGGCGGCTGAAGTGACGGGCGGGCAGCCCGCCGGACGCCGTCATTGCAGCCGCCGCCAGCGCCGCTACTCGTTCGTCGTTCGCGCGAGCGGCAGCCAGATGCGGAAGGCACTGCCCTTGCCGAGTTCACTACGCACGTCGATGCGCCCGCCGTGCATGCGGACGATTCCCCACGCCGACGACAGGCCGAGCCCGGTACCGCGGCCGATTGCGCGGGTGGTGTAGAACGGCTCGAAAATGCGCGCCAGGTTTTCCGGCGCGATACCACGGCCATTGTCCTCGATTTCGATCCAGCCTTGATCCCCCTGCCGGCCAGTGCGCAGGAAGATCCGCCCCGCTCCGTTCCCGCTCTCGTCCAGCGACTGGATGGCATTGACCAGCAGGTTCATGAACACGTGGTTGAGCTGACCGGGACAGCAATGAAGCGCCGGCAGGTCGCCGTACTGGCGCACGACTTCAGCGCTTTGCCGCAGTTCGTGGCTGGCGACATTGAGCGTGCTTTCGAGGCCGGCGTGCAGATCGGCGACCTGCCATTCCGACTCGTCGATGCGCGCAAAATCCTTCAGGTCGCTGACGATGCGCGCAACACGCGCGATGCCTGCGGCGGAGTCGGCCACCACGGCCGGGGCATCGTCGCGCACGAAGTCAAGATCGCAACGCTCGCGCAGCGCGTGGATTCTCGCCAGCAGCGAGGAATCCCGGGCGAGCAGGGCCTCGCCCGCCGCGTAGGCATCGATGATCGCCAGCAGGTCCTGCACATAGCCTCCGAGAGTCGCCACGTTGGCGCGCACAAAGCTGATCGGATTGTTGATCTCGTGCGCGACACCGGCCGCGAGCTGCCCCACGGACACCAGCTGCGCCGACTGAACGAGATGCGCCTGCGCCGCCGCCAATTCCTGCAGCAGGCGCTGCTGCTCGGCCTTTTCGGCGGTCAGCTGGCGATTCGCCCGCGCCAGCGCGCGCTGCTGCTCGGCCAGCTCGTCGTTGAGGTCCATCACCGCCGCGAGCAGGTTTTCGTTCTCGCGCACGTCGTGCTCGGCGATCATGGCCAGGTGATCGCCGCGCCGACAGACCTTCGCCAGCAGCGAGCGCGGCTCGCCGAGTTCGCCAAGAAAGGTGATCAGGCCCTGATGCACCACTTGCCCGGGCGTCGCCCGCTGCGCGCCTGCGGCCAGTTCCGCAAAGCTCGGGTCACTGATGTACGGGGCCACATTGTCGACGACGCTGCCGGGCGCGAGTTGCAGCACGGCGTAGAAACCGTCGTTGGCAGAGATCACCCGTCCCGCCAGACTGATGTCTGCCAAGGCGACGGATCGCAGCGACTGTAGCAAAGACTGGTGCATGGACTGCGCTAGCCGCTCACGAGCGCACTGGCGGCCGCCGCAGCACTCACCGCGTCGGCGCCCAGGAGTTCGCCGGCAAAGCTCTGCGCCAGGAGTGGAAACTGGTTGAAAACCAGCCCGCCGACGACGATCCGCGGACAACGGTCGGCACGACCCGCGCGCAGCGCGGCGACCGTTTCGCGCAGGCTGCGCAGTTGCTGCGGCAGCGACGCCGAAAGCCCGACCAGATCGGGTCGCAGCCGCTTTACCTGGTCGATCAGGGCCGCTTGCGGAACGTCGGCGCCGAGATAATGCACCGTCCACCCGGCCAGCTCGAAGGCGTCGGCCACCATCCGCAGGCCAACGCTGTGGCGGTTGCCGGCCGGACACGCCAGGAGCGCCTTGCGACCGTTGTCGGCTGCCGCCACGGCGCGCCCGAAGCCCTGCGCCATCAGGCTTTGCGCCATGGCCGTGGCAAGGTGCTCCTGGGCCACGGAAACGCGGTTCTGCTGCCAGCGTCGACCGACCTCGTAGAGCGCCGGCTGGACGACATGGATTTCAGCATCGGCCAGCGAAGCTTCACGGTCGAGCGCCTGATTGAACAGCGCCGACGCCTCGCGTCTCTGGCCCGCGAGCATGGCATTCCCGAAGGCCTCGGCTTCTTCCCACGGCACGGGGCAGGGGCGATCGTAGGAGGGCGGCGGAAGGCCGCCGGCCAGAGCCTCCCGGCCAGCAGTCAGCGCCGCAAGCACCGGCCTGGCAGCAGCTCCCAGCCGCTTGGCGAAGAACTCGCCGAGGTCGTCGAGCGAGCGCGGCAGCGAATCGCACGGCACACCGCGCGACGAGAGAACCTGCGCCAGCCAGCCGAGATAGGCCAAGAACGGCGACAGATCGCCGCTGGCCAGCGACGGATGCAGGAAGTCAAGGTGGTAAGCGATGTCTTCGGCGCAAGCTGCCAAGGCCTGCGGCCCGCGCCGGGCAAACAACTCCGGCCAGGCCGCCTGGCTGGCGGCAGTCGCATGCGCGATCGCTTCGCCGCGCAGGGCGAGGAAGCGCTCGATCGTTTCTTCGTCGGTCTGATAGCCACTGGGGGGGGTAGTCATCTCACGCTCCCGGTCGGCGCTGCTTGGCGCATGGCCAACTCACTCGGCGATCCGCTCCAGGCGACGGATAGGTGTGGACGCGCGAGAAAAGCTTGGCGCACGGCGTCGTGCATGCCGTTGGCGACGGTGAAGCGGCTCAGGGCGACGAACACATCACGGTTTCCTTATGGGGGAGCGCATTAGAGCAGCTGCGTTCGGCGCTGGCAAGCCTTGCTGCGCGTCGGCCGAAGCGCCGCAAGCGACGCTCGCCGTCGGACAAGGCGCGCAGGACGCATGGTGGCGCATCGACGATCAGTCGTGCTCCTTGCCAAAGCGTTCCTTCCAGGTGCGGAAAGCGTCGCGAATCTCGCTCTTCAGGTGCTCGTCGTCCCACGGTTTGCTGAGGTACTTGTGGATCGAGCCCTTGTTGATGGCGTCGGTCACGGCGGTGATTTCGGAGTAACCGGAGAGAACCAGGCGCACGGTACGGGGATAGAGCGTCTTGACGCGGGCGAGAAGCTCGGTACCGGTCATCACCGGCATGCGCTGGTCGGAGACGATCACCGCGACGGGCTCGCGCGCCAGGACGGCGAAGGCGGTGCTGGCACTGTCGGCAAGCAGCACCCGATAGCCCTCGCGGCGGAGCAGGCGGTTGAGCGCCGAAAGAATGCTCGGCTCGTCGTCGACCAGCAGCACGGTCGGCGGCGCGTCGTCCCTGCCACTCGCGAGGGCCAGGCGCTTGCCGGCGCTGCGCAGCGCGGCGAGCTGGTCGGCGGGCAGCGGTCGCGAGAAGAAATAGCCCTGCATCTCGTCGCAATCGTTGCGCCGCAGATACTGCATCTGCTCCTCGCTTTCAACGCCTTCGGCGAGCGTGATCTTGCCCAGCTTGTGCGACATGGCGATGATCGCCTGGGTGATCGCGGCGTTGGCCGGATTGCTGATGATGTCGCTGACGAAAGACTGATCGATCTTGACGACGTCGATCGGAAAACGTGACAGGTAGGCGAGCGACGAATAGCCGGTGCCGAAGTCGTCGAGCGACAGGCGCACGCCGATTTCCTTGAGCCGCTCGCTGGTCCGCGCCGACATCACGACGTCGTGCATCATCGCCCCCTCGGTGATCTCGAGTTCGAGCGTGCGCGGGTCGACGTGGTGCTTGGCGAGCGCATCGCCGACGCTCTGGCAGAGATTGGCCATGCGGAAATGGCGCGCCGAGAGGTTGACCGCCACCTTGAGTGGCGGGAAGCCGG
>JEMY01000022.1:9794-29249 GCA_000585075.1 Candidatus Accumulibacter regalis
TGGCGGGAAGCCGGCGTCGAGCCAGGCGCGCGCCTGGCGGCAGGCCTCGCCAACAACCCATTCGCCGATGGCGATGATCAGGCCGCTCTCTTCGGCCCAGGGAATGAACAGGCCAGGCGGGATCATTCCCTTCTCGGGATGCTGCCAGCGCAGCAGCGCCTCGACGCCGACCAGCGCACCGGTGTGCAGGCTCAGCTGCGGCTGGTAATGCAGCAGCAGTTGGCGGTTTTCGACGACGCGGCGCAGCTCGCCGAGCAATTCACGGCGTTGCCCATCCTCCGCATGCAGCAGGCGATCGAAGCGCGCCACGCCGTCGCCGCCGTCGCGCTTGGCTTTTTGCGTTGCACTGCTGGCGCGGGCCAGCAAGTCGCCCGGATCTTCGCCGTCGACCGGAAAACAGGCGAAGCCAATTGACGGGGTGACGTCTATCGTGCGCTCGCCACTGTGGAAAGTGGGTCGCAGCGCCGCCTGCAGGCGGCGCGAGATCTCCTCGTAGTCGTCCCCCGCGGCGATGTCCGGAACGATCAGCAAGAGGCCAAACTCGTCGCTGCCCAGGCGGGCGACGACGTCGGCCTCGCGCACGGCATCGGCGAGCCGCTGCCCGATATCGATGAGCAGGCGGTCGCCCTGTTCGTGGCCGAGCAGGCGGTTCACGCTGTCGAAGTTGTCGATGTCGATATGCACGACGGCGATTCCCGTATTGTCGTCGGCAATATGCGTCACCAGCCGGGTCAGTTCGGCAAGAAAGCCGACGCGGTTGCGCAGCCCGGTCAGGGCGTCGGTACTGGTGAACGCCTCCAGCCGCTTTTCCAAAGCGCGTTGCTGCGTGGAGTCCTCACCGATGGCGAAGTAGAAGCTGACCTGCCCTTCCTGATCGGTAATCGGCGAGATCGTTATCCGCTCGGCAAACACCTCGCCGTCCTTGCGCTGATTGATCAACTCGCCGCTCCAGCTGCTGCCGCCGCCGAGGGTTGCCCACATTTCCTTGTACGTGGACTCCGGCGTCAGCCCGGAGCGAAACATCTGCGGCTTGCGCCCAATGACGTCCTCGGCGGCGTAGCCGGTCATCGCCAGCGCCGCCGCATTGGCGAAAAGGATGGTCCGCGCGGCGTCGGTGATGATCACCGACAGCGGCGTGTTCTGCGCGATATCGCGAAAGAGCAGCGCCGACTCCAGGCTCGCGTGCACCCGCGTGACGTCGGTGCCGATGAGAAAGATCGGCGCCAGGACGGTGTCGCTACCGGCGCGTTGCTCGATCGACCACGAAATCCACAGGCGCCGCCCGTCGCCGGCCGTCAGCGGCGTCTCCAGCTGGCGAACGCCACTGTGCGCAGCGAGGTCGCGGAGCTCGGCCAGCAGCTCCGGCGAGCGCGGCGAATCGGCGCCGAGCAGCTCGCCCAACGGCCGCCGGAACACCTGCCCCAGGCGGCTGTAACCGAGCAGACGCAGGCCAAAGGTGTTGACGTACCAGACGCGAAGTTGCGTGTCGACGCGGATGACGATCAAACCGAGCGCATCGTAGATCGACTCCTGCGGCGCGGCGCCAGTCAAGGCGCCGCCTCCGTGCCAGGCTGCGCTCCGGCCACCGGCAGACGGATGCGAAAGCAGGTACCCCGCCCCGGCTCGCTATCGACGCTGATCGTTCCCTCGTGGCGCTGGACGATCTCCCAGGAGATCGGCAAACCGAGTCCGGTCCCCTGCCCGACCGGCTTGGTGGTGAAGAAGGGCTCGAAGATTCTTTTCTGGACCTCGGGCGGCATGCCGCCACCGCTGTCCTCGATCTCGACCCAGACGTGCCTGTCCTCGTAGCCGCTGCGCAGGGTGATCGTGCCGGCGCTTTCGATCGCCTGCCCGGCATTGACCAGCAGGTTCATGAACACCTGGTTGAGCTGCGCCGGGATACAGCGCACTGCCGGCAGATCGCCCAGGTCACGCACCACTTGGGCCTTGTACTTGAGCTCGTTCCAGATCACGTTCAAGGTGCTCTCCAGGCCGCCGTTGATGTCGGCATCCTGCCACACGCCTTCATCGACATGCGAGAAATCCTTCAGGTCGGCGACGATCTTGCGCACCCGCGCCAGCCCTTCCGCCGACTCGCCGATCAGCGCCGGGATGTCCTCGCGCATGAAGTCGACTTCCGCCGCGTGCCAGGCCTCTTCGACAGCCAGTCTTGCCGGATCATCGGCAGGCAGCCTGGCAACCGCCGGTGCGGCCAGGTCGACGACTTCGAGCAGGCGATCGACGTAAGCCCGCAAGGAACCAAGATTGGAACTGACGAAACCGATCGGGTTGTTGATCTCGTGCGCGACGCCGGCGGCAAGCTGGCCGACGGCGGCCATTTTCTCGGACTGCAGCAACTGGCTCTGCGTGCGCTCGACGGCTTCCATCGCCTGATGCAGTTCGGCCTGCTCGCGCAGCAGCTCGGCGTTGCTTTGCGAGAGTTCCCGTGTGCGCTCGTCGATCTGTTGTTCGAGACGGCTGTTGACCTCCGCCAGTGCGTTGCGCGCGGACTTCAGCTGCTCGTTGCTCTGCAGCAGCGCCCGGTTGCGCGCCGAGACGACGCCGTAGAGGTCGATCAGCGCGTCGGCGAGCACCGCCTGCGCCGAGTCTTCCTTCGCTTCCCGAACCTGCTTCGCCGCTTCCGCCGGCGTATGCCCGCTGGCGATCAACACCAGTTTCCTGGCCATCAGCTGGTCGTCGGCGAGCATGTGAAAGCTCAGCCAGTTGGCCAGGAAACGCAGCAACAGGCGCCCGTCGAGTTCTCCGTTGGCGCCGACCTCGCGGCGCATCGAGGCCAGCTCGTCGACAAAGGCGCGATGGGCGTGCACCTGTTGTTCGATCCCGTAGGCGTCCATTCCGGCCTCGCTCATCAGCCGTTCCTCGTCGCGAAAATGGGTCTGCGCGTAGGTGTCGAGATCGTCGAGCAGGGTTTCGACGTCTTCGCCTGACACCGGCTCGCTGCTCGCGAGCAGCGGGGCAACGCCGTTGATCAGGTCGACCAGGCCCCGGTGCTCGCGGTCGACGATCTCGATGCCGGTCACGAAGTGCCTGCTCCAGTTCATGAATGCCATGGTTTTCCTCTCGTCTGCATAGTGTGGCGCGGCCTCCGCCGTCAATCACTCATTTGCCGAGTCGGCTTGACTGGCATCGATCGGCAGGGTAATGCGGAACGTCGTACCGCGACCGACTTCCGAGCGGAATTCGATGCGGCCATGATGCCGGGCAACGATGGCGAATGAAATCGACAGGCCAAGCCCGGTCCCCTTGCCGACCGGCTTGGTGGTGTAGAAGGGCTCGAACAGGCGCTTCTGCACCTCCGGTGCCATGCCGCGCCCGCTGTCCTCGACCTCGACCCAGACCGCAGCGCCAGCATCGGCAGCGTCACCGGAAGCGGCGTCAGTGCCGGTACGAATGACGATCCGGCCACTCGTTTCGATCGCCTGCGCGGCGTTGACCAGCAGGTTCATGAATACCTGGTTGAGCTGCGAGGCGAGGCAGCGGATCGGCGGCAGCGGCGTGTACTGGCGCTCGACGTCGGCCTTGTACTTGAGCTCGTTCCAGACGATGTTGATCGTGCTTTCGAGGCCTTTTTGAATATCGGTCCACTGCCACTCGCTTTCGCCGACGCGCGAGAAGTCGCGCAGGTCGAGGACGATCTTGTGCACCCGTTCGAGGCCCTCCTTGCTTTCGTGAATCAATTTCGGCAGGTCTTCGACGAGATACGCATGATCGCTCGCCGCTTTCAGGCGGCGGACTTCGTCGAGCGCGCTGCTGCCCGCCAGCGCGGGCAACTCCTCGACACGACGATAGGCGGCATCGATGGCCAGCAGCTCTTCGACGTATTCGCCGAGGGTGCCAAGGTTGGAGTGGACAAAACCGATCGGGTTGTTCAGCTCGTGCGCGACGCCTGCCGCGAGCTGGCCGATCGCCGACATCTTTTCCGACTGCAGGAGTTGCAGATGAGCGTCTTCGAGCTTGCCGTTGAGCGCGGTGACTTCGGCGAGGCGACGCGCCAGCGCGGCCTCTGCCCGTGCCCGCTGGACGACGCTCCATACGGCGTTGGCGATGAGTTGCACCGTCTCGACGTCGAAGTCGTCGTAGGCGGTGAGCTTGTTACCGACGCCGACGACCATGCGCACTGCGCCCTGCTCGATCACCGGCACCGAGATCAGCCGCTGCAGCGGTGCGTGCCCGTCGGGCAGGCCACGCCTGGCCGCGTACTCGCCGTAATCGTTGAAGCACACCGCGCGTCTCTGGCGGCAGCAATCGGCCCAGATTCCGGCCTCGCTGAGCGGATAGTGGCTGTCGAACATTGCCGCACAGCCCTTGAGCGCGCCGGCGGTCCACGTCGACAACTCGATGCTCTCCTGATCGTCATTCACGAAATGCAGGAAACCGACGTCGCTGGCGGTCAGCTTTTCGGCGACCTCGAGTCCGTAAGCGAGAAACTCCTTCTCCGCCAGCGTGCCGGCGCGTTCGTTGATCTCGAGCAGTGCCTCCATCCGCCGTTCGAGCCGGTGGCGCCGCGTGACGTCGAGGACAATGGCGCCGAGCGCCGCTGGCCCGTCGTCCTGCCCGATAATGAAGCTTGTCGTCTGATAGACTCGTCCAGCGTAGGCCAGCTCCGTGACTTCGGTCTCGCCGGCAGCGAGGACGCGCCGATCGAGAGCGTCGAGCGTCTCGCCAAGTTCGCCGGGAAACAGCTCGCCGTTGCCACGGCCGAGGATCCCGGCGTCGTCCCGCTTCAGTGCCGCCTGCAGACCGCGGTTGGCGAAGACGACGCGCCGCTGCTGATCCTTGATCGCAGCCAGGCCGGGCAGGTGATCGAGGAACCCCTGCAGCAAGCCACGCACGCGGCGGGAATCCTGCTCGGCGTTCTTGCGCGCGTCGATGTCCTCGACAATCGAAACGAAGTGCTTTGGCGTCCCCTCGTCATTGCGAATCAGCGAGACACTGAGGTTGATCCAGAGGCAACGGCCGTCCTTGCGGATGTAGCGCTTTTCCAGCGTGTAGCGGTCGATTTCCCGGCGCAGCGTCCGCTCGAGCTGGGCCAGGTCGCGCGCCAGGTCATCCGGGTGAGTGATGTCCTGGAAGCGCATGGCGAGCAATTCCGACTCCGTGTAGCCGACCAGCTCGCACAGGCGCTCGTTGACCCGCAGCCAGCGCCCGTCGCACGCAACGAAGGCAATACCGACCGCCGCCTGGTCGACGGCAGCCTGCAGATCCGCTTCGCTGGCGCGCAACCGTTGCTCGCTCTTGCGCAGCGCATCCTCGTCGTGCTTCTGGACGGTGATATCGCGGACAACGCCGGTGATCGTTTGCTTGACGCCGTCCGCCGCGGCGACCAGATGGGCGACACTTCTCAGCCAGCGCAGCTCGCCGTCGCCACGCCGGACGATCCGGTATTCGAGCGCGGGACCATCGACCTCACCGCGCGCGACGCCGCGAAAAGCGAGATCGAGCGCCTGGCGGTCGTCCGCGTGCACCAGCGCCAGCCAGCCTGGCCAGGTGTGCGGGTAGTCGACGTCGGTTCCGGTAATGGCGTACAGGGCATCGCTGACCGCGAAGCGCTGGCTGGAAAGGTCGTAGGAAAAAAGCGCCAGGCCGCCAACCCGCTGCGCCTGGCGGACCCACTCGTCACGTTCGAGCAGACTCGCCGTCATCGCCGACTGCTGCTTCCAGCTGCGCACGAGCAACCAGCCGAGAAGCGTCGTCAGCAGGGCAAACACGGCCATCGCCACCCCACCGGCGACGACTTTCCGCCACCAATCGACGAGCGGGACCGCGGCCGACCGAGCGACGAGCACGGTGAAGCCATAGGTCGAATTTCGCGCGTACGCGACGAGCTGCTCGCTGCCGTCGTCGCTCTTGACGACGGCAGCGCCCACGGGCAACCCGGCCAGGGCCGAGCGCAATGCGCCGCTGGCCAGCGGGGTTCCGGCCTGTGCCCCAGCCGGCAGGGCGGGAGCCGCCGCGACCCAGCGCAGTTGCGAATCGAGCAACCCGACGTAGCTCGCCGGTTCGGAAAAGAGCCCGGAAAGCATGCCCTTGAGGTAGTCGACGGGAACCGACGCCACGGCGACGCCGCTGAACGGCTGCTCCCTTGCCCCCAGTCGCCGCGCCATCGCCACCACGGTCTTGCCGGAGATGCGCCCGGTCCGCGGTGGCGCGATCGCCAGCCCAAGTTGCGGATCGTCACGCAGGCGAATGAAATACTCGCGATCCGAGATATCGACCCCGCCCGCGGGACTGGCCTCAGGTGCGTCGACGATCCGGCCGTCGGCGTCACTGATCACGATGAAGCCCAGCGCCGGATGGCGTTCGCTGACGCGCTCCAGCCAGCGTTCAAACTGTTGCCGGCCATGCGCCAGCTGCCTGGCATACTCGTCGGCGACAGCGCGCAGGCTGAGGTCGATTCTGCCGTACTGGCTCTCGACATCCTTGCCGATCAGCCGAACGACGGTCGTCGCTTCGGCACGGAACTTCTGCTCCGCGCTGCGCCGCGAGTCGGCGAAGACGAACGCCATTGCGACCGCGACGAGAATATTGATCCCCAGCAGGCCGACGCCGAGGTAGCGGACGAAACGCGCCTCCGGCAGCCAGCGACGCAGCCGCCCCCCGGAATCTGGTCCGGGACGAGGTGCCGCGGGGGACGGACTCGGCTCGCTCATGGTTCTGCCGTTGCTTCCCGGTCGGGACATTCGCGCCGGCGGAACAGGGCACCGCCGGGGACGATGGCCTGAACGTCTCTCGGGACGCGCGGGTGTTTGCCGCAACGGCGTAGGATAAGGCCAGCGCGGCAAAAAGACCATCCCGAAATGCGGGGATACTGCCCCGCTGCCGACGGCCATTGCGCACGCGCCGCAGCCGGGTCATGGCGCCGGGACGATCGGCGATGACCGCAGGAAGGCTCTCTGCTAGAGTGCAGGCCACGACGGCAACGATGGCGAAAGGACAGGAATATGGCGAAGCGAGACAGGGCGAAAGTGCGGCAGCAGTGAATCTCAGCATCCGCCAGACCCTGCTGCTGCTGATCGTGCTCGCCAGCGTGACGCTGGCCGGCGTCGCCGTCGTCGGCATGTGGGGTAGCTGGCAAGGCCAGGAGGGCTTGCGCCGGGTCCTCGAAGAAGAAGTCGAGCCGATAGCCCTTCTGATTCAGATCGACAAACAGCTCAGCAGCGTGCCGGTGCGCATGTATGGCGTGCTCAACGACGATTTTGGCGTCCCTGGCGCACAGCTCTACGTGCTCGACACCCAGGAAACGGTTCCGCTTGCCTGGCAGGCTTATCTGCACGCGATGGCCGGATCGGTCGACGCCCCTAAAAGAGACCTGATCGCCACCATCGCCGCGGGAATGACCGAACTGCCGGCCGTGCTGGACAAGCTTGACCGCTTTCTCGCCGCAGATGACAGGCCAGCGATTGCCCTCCTCCTGAAAGAGGACTGGTGGGCCATACACCTGCAGATCGTCACCCCGGCCCGCCAACTGATCGCTCTGCAGCAAGGCCACGTCGCCGTATCCTACCGCGAGGCGCAGGGCGTCTTCCGGAAAGCACTGCTCGGCACCGCGCTGCTGCTCCTGGTCGGCCTGGCGAGCTTCCTTTTCTTCTCGCGCCGACTTTTCCGCCATGTGATCGACAGGCTCGACGTCATCGAAGGCGCGCTGACGCGCGTCGCCGAGGGGGACCTCGAAACCCGTGTCGGCGGCAGTCATCGTGGCGAGTTCGGGCGCATCGTTGCGGCGCTGGATCGCACCGCCGACAAGCTGCTCGCGGATCGCCAGGCAATCGACCTGCTGCAGCAACGCCAGTCGTCGATCCTCGAATCAATGGCCGAGGGCCTTTACGGCACCGACACCCGCGGCCGCATCACCTACATCAACAAAGCCGCCGAACGCCTGCTCGGCTGGAACGCCGCCGAGATGCTCGACCAGCCAGCGCATCGCCTGCTGCACCACACGCGGGCCGACGGAACGCCCTGTCCCGGCGCCGAGTGCCCGCTCTACGCCGCACTCGCTCGCCAGGAGGTTTGCACCTCGGCCGACGAACTGTTCTGGCGCAAGGACGGCAGCAGTTTTCCGGTCGAGTTTGCCGGCGCGCCGATCGTTGCCGACGGTCAGACGGTCGGCGCGGTGGTCATTTTTCGCGACATCGGCGAGCGCCGCGCTGGCGAACTGGCCAGGCAGCGGCTGCTCGCCGAACTGCACCAGCGCAACGAACAACTGAACACCACCCGGGACGAACTGTCGCGCCGCGAGGAGGAACTGCGCCTGGTCCTCGAGAACCTGCGCGACGGCGTGATCACCATCGATGCCCGTGGCTTGATTCGCTCGGCCAACCCGGCGATCTACACCCTCTTCCGGCAACCCGCGGGCGCGCTGCACAACGAGAGCGTGCAGATGCTGATGCCGCCCGACTACCGCGCCGCACATTCCCGCGGGCTGGCCCGCCATGTGGCGACCGGCAAAGCGCACGTGCTCGGCAGGCCGGTCGAACTGGAAGGCCTGCGCGGCGACGGCACGCGCTTTCCCATCGAGCTGTCGATCGACACCTACACCGTGCGCGACGAACGTTTCTACAGCGGCATCGTGCGCGACATCAGCGACCGCAAACACGCTGACGCAGCCCTGCGCGACGCCCTCGAACAGGCCCAGGAATATCTTGACGTGGCGCTGGCGGTGATCGTCGTCATCGACTGCGACCTGCGCGTTCGCCTGATCAACCGCGAAGGCTGCGCCCTGCTCGGCCTGGGCGAGGCCGAAATCGTCGGCAGCAACTGGTTCGATCGCTTCGTTCCGGAAGCCGAACGCGAACCCCTGCGCCGCAGTTTCGCCAGCTGGCTGGCCGGCCGGCCGGCCGGCGTCATCGCCGGCCACAATCGAAACAACGTCCTCACCGCCGACGGCCGCATACGACTCGTGGCGTGGAGCAACGCCCTGCTGCGCGACGCTTCCGGAGCGGTGACCGGCACCCTCAGTTCCGGCGTCGACGTCACCGACCAGCACGCCAGCGAACTGCAGCTGCACGCGACCATCGAGCGCCTGACGGAGCTGAACCACAAACTCGAGGAAACGCAGAACCAGTTGCTGCAATCCGAAAAAATGGCCTCCATCGGCCAACTCGCCGCCGGCGTGGCGCACGAGATCAACAACCCGGTCGGTTTCGTCAACTCCAACCTCGGCAGCCTGAGGAACGAGGTCAATGACCTGCTGCGCGTCATCGACGCCTACGCGGCAGCCGACCCGATTCTCGCCGAGCACCCGGCGCTGATGGACGCCATCAGCGCCGCCAGGGACGCCGCCGACCTCGCCTACCTGCGCGAGGATGTCGGCACGCTGATCGACGAATCGCTCGACGGCCTGCAGCGCGTGCGCCGGATCGTCCAGGATCTCAAGGATTTCTCGCGCGTGGACAGCAGCGAATGGGCTTTCGCCAGCCTCGAGGCCGGGCTGGACAGCACGTTGAACATCGTTCGCAATGAAATCAAGTACAAGGCCGAGGTGCGCAAGGAATACGCCGGCATTCCCGAAGTCGAGTGCATCGCGGCGCAGGTCAATCAGGTCTTTCTCAACCTGCTGGTCAACGCCGCGCACGCCATCGACGAGCGGGGAACGATCACCCTGCGCACTGGCTGCGACGCGCGCGAGGTATGGGTCGAGGTCGAGGACAGCGGCAAGGGAATCGCGCCGGAAGTCCTGCAGCGCATCTTCGAGCCCTTCTTCACCACCAAGCCGATCGGCCAGGGCACCGGCCTCGGCCTGTCGCTGGCCTACAGCATCGCCCAGCGCCACGGCGGGAGGATCGAAGCGAGCAGCCAGGTCGGCAGCGGATCGAAGTTTCGCCTGCTGCTGCCAAGGGAGCGGGAGCGGGAGCAGGAGCGGGGTGACGCGCCAGCCCCCGCAGACACCGCACCGCCTGGGTAGGTCGCAGGCTGAGACCGATGGCGGGCAGGGAGACGGCCATGCCCGAGGTGGTCGCGGTCGCCAACGGCAGACCGATCTGGATGTGGACCGAGGGCGTTCCGGTCGAGGCGGCGGCGCGCGAGCAGCTGCTCAATACGGCCCGCCTGCCGTTCATTTTCCACCACCTGGCAGTGATGCCCGATGTGCATCTCGGCAAGGGATCGACGATCGGCAGCGTCATTCCGACGCGCGGGGCGATCATTCCGGCGGCGGTCGGCGTCGACATCGGCTGCGGCATGATCGCCACGCGCAGCACGCTGAACGCCGCCGACCTGCCCGACTGCCTGCGCGGACTGCGCTCGGCGATCGAAGCCGCGGTGCCGCACGGGCGCACGCTCGGCCGCGGCAAGCGCGACGAGGGTAGCTGGCAGGGCTCGCGACTCCCGCCAGCCGCGGTCGACGCCCTGTGGGCCGGCCTGTTGCCCGGCTTCAGGCGCATCGTCGGGAAATACCCGCGGCTGCAGGACACGAACCACCACCAGCACCTGGGAACGCTCGGCTCCGGCAACCATTTCATCGAGGTCTGCCTCGACGAGGCCGAGCGCGTCTGGTTCATGCTCCACTCGGGTTCGCGCGGCGTCGGCAACGCCATCGGCAGCACGTTCATCGCGCTGGCGCAGGCCGACATGCGCCAGCACCTGGCCAATCTGCCCGACCGCGACCTGGCCTACCTCGAGGAAGGCAGCCGGCACTTTGCCGATTACCTGGAAGCGGTCGGCTGGGCGCAGGAGTATGCGCGCTGCAACCGCGTGGCGATGATGGGCCAGCTCGTCGCCGCGGCCCGCCGGGTGATCGGCAAGCCGTTCAGCGTCGACGCCGAAGCGGTGAATTGCCACCACAATTATGTCCAGCGCGAGCAGCACTTCGGCAGCGAGGTCTTCGTCACCCGCAAGGGTGCGCTCTCGGCGCGCAAGGGCGAGCTGGGAATCATCCCCGGCTCGATGGGCGCACGCAGCTACATCGTTCGTGGCCTCGGCAACGCGGAAGCCTTCTCCTCGTGCAGCCACGGCGCCGGACGCGTGATGAGCCGCAACGAGGCGCGGCGGCGATTCACCGTCGCCGACCAGGAGCGCGCCACGGCGCACGTCGAATGCCGCAAGGACAAGGCGGTGATCGACGAGATTCCGCTGGCCTACAAGGACATCGACGCGGTGATGCACGCCCAGCGCTCACTGGTCGAGGTCGTGCACACCCTGCACCAGGTGGTCTGCGTCAAGGGTTGAGCGAGCGGCGAGGGCGGCACGGCTGGCACATTGCGTTCGCGTCTGCGCTGCTGAAGCTTGCGTGGAAACACGGCAGCCCCACGCCAACCGACTCGTCGTTGCGAGGACGCGCAGCCGACGTGGCAATCCAGTTCCACCCGCGCACGACTTTTCCGCCGCATCGACTACGCGAAGGGCTTGCTGAACGTCAGGTGAAGAACGCGACGCGCTGCCAGCACCTTTTCAGGCGTGCTCGATCGGCGGCGCAACCTTGAAGATTTCGCCCAGCGTGGTCACCCCGGCGGCGACTTTCATCGCTCCCGCGATGCGCAGGGGCTTCATGCCTTCACGGAAAGCGAGCTCGCGAATCTTGGCAATATCCTTGTTTTCGCTGATCGCCAGCTTGACGTCGGACGAGAGCATGAGAATCTCGTACAGGCCGACGCGCCCGAGGAAGCCGGTCATGCGGCATTCGAGGCAGCCGACCGAGCGGTAGAAACGCTCCGGACGGTTGGCTTTCCAGGGCGCGACCAGCTGGTCCCACATGCTCTCCTCGACGGCATTCGCCGCGTGCTCCTGCTTGCAATGCGGACAGAGGATGCGCACCAGGCGCTGCGCCATGACCCCGAGCACGGTGGCGCTGAGCAGGTACGAGGGGATGCCGAGGTCGAGCATGCGGGTGATCGCCGCCGGCGCGTCGTTGGTGTGCAGGGTGGACAGCACGAGGTGGCCGGTCAGCGCCGCCTGGATCGCCACTTCGGCGGTTTCCAGATCGCGGATTTCGCCGATCATGATGATGTCCGGGTCCTGGCGCATCAGCGCCCTGACGCCCTGCGCGAAACCGAGGTCGATGACGTTCTGCACCTGCAGCTGGTTGAACGCCGGCTCGACCATCTCGATCGGGTCTTCGATGGTGCACACATTGACCGCCGGCGTCGCCAGTTGCTTGAGCGTCGAGTAGAGCGTCGTCGTTTTTCCCGAACCGGTCGGGCCGGTGACGAGGATGATTCCGTTGGGCCGCTCGGACATCGTTTTCCAGCGCGCCTGATCGTCGTCGGTGAAGCCGAGTTCGGTGAAGTCGCGAACCAGCACTTCCGGGTCGAAGATGCGCATCACCAGCTTTTCGCCAAAAGCGGTGGGCAGCGTCGACAGGCGCAGTTCGGCTTCCTGGCCTTCGGCGGTGCGCGTCTTGATGCGCCCGTCCTGCGGCCGGCGCTTCTCGACGACGTCCATGCGCCCGAGGATCTTGACGCGGTTGATCATCGCCGCCATGACGCTCATCGGGATCTGGTACACCTGATGCAGCATGCCGTCGATACGGAAGCGAACGATGCCGACTTCACGCCGCGGCTCGATGTGGATGTCGCTCGCCCGCTGTTCGAACGCGTACTGCCAGAGCCAATCGACGATATTGACGATGTGCTGGTCGTTGGCGTCGAACTGGCGATTGGTCCGGCCGAGTTCGACGAGCTGCTCGAACGACGACAGATTGCCGCCCTGGCCGCCAATCTGGGCGGCTTTCTTGACCGAGCGCGCGAGATTGTAGAACTCGATCAGATAGCGCGCGACGTCGACCGGATTGGCGAGAACGCGGCGAATGTCCTTCTTGACGATGGCGCGGATCTCTTTTTCCCAGTCGCGCAGGAACGGCTGCGTCGTCGCCACCAGCACTTCGCGCGTCGTCACCTTGATCGGCAGGATGCCGAAACGCGTCGCGTAGGCACTCGACATGACTTCGGTCACCGCCGTGAAATCGACCTTCAGGGGATCGATATGGTGGTATTCGAGGCCCACCCTGGCGGCCAGCCACTCACCCAGCACTTCCAGGTTCAAGGCGCGCGGCGGCTCTTGCGACGACTTCCATTTCTGGTCGGCGACGATCACCAGCGGGTGCGCGGAAAGGCGATTGAGACGACTGTCCCTGAGCAGGACATCGGCGTCGGGCCGCTTGACCAGGCCATCTTCGACCAGCCAGCCGAGGATCTCCGCGAGCGTCAGGCGATGATCGTAGACGGTACTGACGGTGGCTTCGGGCATGGCGAACGTTCCAGGGCGGCGATCGACAACTATACCGGACAAGCCCGGCAGCGACCAATTCCGGCGGCAAGAGCGTGTAAGATACCAGCGCTCCGCCCGCCGCCCCTCGCGCTGCTCGCGAAGCCCATTTCCATGCCGGCCGGCAGAGCAGACGGTACGGCGCCAACCCCCAGGAGACCGCCATGCAGATGCGTTCATTGATCGTCGCAGCACTCGCCGCCAGCCTCATCGCCATGCCGGCCATCGCCCAGTCGGGCGCCGCCGCGGATACCACGACGACCACGGACGGAACGAGCGCCGCCATGCAGGGCGCGGGCTATCGCCGGGGAATGCTCGGCACACGCGGACCCTCCGACTGCGGCAGGACAAAGGACCCGCAACAGTGCGCCGCGCGCCGCGCCGCGCACCGCAAGGTTTACGAGGCCTGCCGGGAGAGGCAGGGTCCCGCGCGCGCCGAGTGCATGCAGCAGCAGGCAGCGCAGACCGATTGCGCGCAGGCGCGCGTCCCCGAGCAATGCGCGCAGCGCAAGACCGCCTACGCGCTATGCAATGGCCAGACCGGACCGCAGTTCAGGAACTGCGTGCTGCAGAAGACCTTGCCCGCGGACTGCAGCAAGGCCGGCGACGTGGCGGCCTGCCAACGACAGGACAAGGCCCGCAAGCTGTGCGCGGCGAAGAGCGGTGCGCAACACACGCAGTGCGTGCTCGACGTTCTCAACGCCGGGCAATGAGGCCTGACTGTCGCGCCCGGCACGGGTGGACAGCGGCGGCGGACGCCCCACCCCGTCACCCCGTCACCCCCTCGCCTTGACGCTTTCCGGAAGTCTCGTCAAGACCCTGACACGGCACTAAAGCAGCGCCGCGCGCCAGCGTTCGAGCTTGCTGGTGAAAGCCAGGGTATGGGCCGGGCTGCTCGAGGGCAGGATTCGCGTCTCGTAACCGAGGCCCTGAAAGCGGGCGGCGAGCCTGCCGGCGGTCTGGCCGTTGAAGCAGACGCGCTGCAGCAGCGGCGCGTCGACGGGCAGGCGTGAGAAATCGTTGCTCTCGGGCGAGCGGATCGCCGAGTCGAGCGCGCCCTGGCGCCGGCAGCAGCGGTAGACGTCCCAGACGCCGACACGATGGCGCAGCAGGCAGCGCTGCCGATCAGGGTAGTCGAGTTCGCCAAGCGGCTCGTCGAAGAGCGCCCCGAGCAAGCGCCAGAACTGGTTCTGGCGATGCCCGTAGTAGCGCTGCGCGGCCAGCGACGCCGGCGAAGGAAAGCTGCCGAGGATCAGCATCCTGACCCCGCTGTCGAGAATCGGCGGCAGGCCGTGCAGGATGCTCTCTGCGGGCGGCCCGCCGGCGGCGCTCACTTGCCGGCGCTGCCCAGCGACAGGGCGAGCATCAGGTCGTTGATGCGCTTGACGAAACCGGCCGGATCTTCGAGCGCGCCGCCTTCGGCCAGGATCGCCTGCTCGAGGAGCAGGTTGGCCCAGTCGTCGAAGCGCGTTTCCTCGTACTTGAGGCGCTGCACCGCCGGGTGCTGCGGATTGACTTCGAGGATCGGCTTGCTCGCCGGCGCCTGCTGGCCGGCGGCCTTGAGGATGCGCTGCAGGTTGCCGCCGAGATCGTACTCGTCGGCGACCAGGCACGACGGCGAATCGGTCAGGCGATGGGTGACGCGAACGTCCTTGACCTTCTCGCCGAGCGTCGCCTTGACCTTTTCGATCAGCTCCTTGTACTCGTCGGCCGCTTTCTCGGCCTCTTCCTTCTCGGCCGCGTCCTCGAGCTTGCCCAGGTCGAGCCCGCCCTTGGCCACCGACTGCAGCTGCTTGCCGTCGAACTCGGTGAGATGGCTGGTCACCCATTCGTCCACGCGGTCGGAGAGGAGCAGCACTTCGAGGCCCTTCTTGCGGAAGATTTCGAGATGCGGGCTGTTCTTGGCGGCGGTGAAGGTCTCGGCGGTGACGTAGTAGATCTTCTCCTGCCCCTCTTTCATGCGCGCCACGTAGTCGGCCAGCGAAACGCTTTCCTCGGGGGTGTCGGCCTGCGTCGAGGCGAAGCGCAGCAGCTTGCCGATGCGCTCCTTGTTGGCGAAGTCCTCGCCGACGCCTTCCTTGAGCACGCGGCCGAATTCCTTCCAGAAGGTCTTGTACTTCTCCTTCTCGGCGTCGTCTTCGCTATCGGCGAGGCTTTCGAGCAGGCCGAGAATGCGTTTCACGCAACCGCCGCGGATGGCTTCGATATCGCGCGACTGCTGCAGGATCTCGCGCGAAACGTTGAGCGGCAGGTCGTTGGAATCGACCACCCCGCGCACGAAGCGCAGGTAGAGCGGCATCAGCTGCTCGGCGTCGTCCATGATGAAGACACGGCGAACGTAGAGCTTGATGCCGTGACGGGCGCCGCGATCGAGGAGATCGAAAGGCGCTTTCGAGGGGATGTAGAGCAGCTGCGTGTATTCCTGCTTGCCTTCGACGCGTGCATGCACGTGCGCCAGCGGGTTCTCGAAGTCATGCGCGACGTGCTTGTAGAATTCGTTGTACTGCTCGTCGGAGACCTCCGACTTCGGACGCGACCACAGCGCCGACGCCTGGTTGACCGTCTCGTCCTCGTCGGTGACCACCTGCTCCTTCTTCTCCTCGTCCCAGGTCTCCTTCTTCATCAGGATCGGCAGGGTGATGTGGTCGGAGTACTTGCGGATGATCTCGCGCACTTTCCAGGTCGAGAGAAACTCGTCCTCGCCTTCGCGCAGATGCAGGACGACCTCGGTGCCGCGCTGTGCGCGCTCGACCATCTCGACGGTGAACTCGCCCTCGCCGCCGGATTCCCAGCGCACCGCCTGGTTGGCTTCGAGACCGGCCCGCCGCGAGGTGACGGTGACCTTGTCGGCGACGATGTACGACGAGTAGAAACCGACGCCGAACTGGCCGATGAGATGCGCATCCTTGGCCTGATCACCGGTCAGCGCCGAGAAGAACTCGCGCGTGCCGGACTTGGCGATCGTTCCCAGGTGTTCGACGGCCTCGTCGCGCGACAGGCCGATGCCGTTGTCGGCGATGCTGATCGTGCGCGCCGCCTTGTCGAAGGAAACGCGGATCTTCAGTTCGCTGTCGTCGCCGTAGAGGCTGGCGTTGTTGAGGGCCTCGAAACGCAATCGGTCGCAGGCGTCAGAGGCGTTGGAGATCAGCTCGCGCAGGAAGATTTCCTTGTTGCTGTACAGCGAGTGGATCATCAAATTCAGCAGCTGTTTGACTTCTGCCTGAAAACCAAGTGTTTCCTTCTGTTCACCCATTGAAAACTCCGTGAGAGGTATTGATTGAAAACGCCGCAGCGAATGACGCACAGCCGTGCAAGCGCGCAATGGACCAACACGTGGGGACGGTCGAGGCGATTTCAAGCCCCGCCAGCGACGCGGGCCGAGTCAGTCCTCGATGGCCACGTAAGCCACCGCCAGGACCTCGACCTCGCGCGCGCCGGCCGGACTCTGGAAACGTACCGTATCCCCCGCTCGTGATTTGAGCAGCGCGCGCGCCAGAGGCGAGACCCAGCTGATTCGCCCGCGCGCGAAATCGGTTTCGTCGACGCCGACGATGTGGTAGGTCTGCTCGCCTCCCTCTTCGTCGGCGATGGTCACCGTGGCGCC
This sequence comes from Candidatus Accumulibacter regalis, assembly GCA_000585075.1. GTDB lineage: Bacteria > Pseudomonadota > Gammaproteobacteria > Burkholderiales > Rhodocyclaceae > Accumulibacter > Accumulibacter regalis. Next base: position 26,617 of record JEMY01000022.1, read on the forward strand.
GAAGAAGACCTGCTCGGTGCCCTGCCGCCCGGCCGGATCGACGACCTCGGCCAGATCCAGGCGTTTGGTCAGGAAGCGAATCCGCCGGTCGATCTCGCGCAGCCGCCGTTTGCCGTAGATGTAGTCGGCATTTTCCGAGCGATCGCCGTTCGCCGCCGCCCACTGCACGACGCCGACCAGCTGCGGCCGCTCGACGCGCAGCAGATGATCGACCTCGGCGAGGATGCGCGCGTGCCCGCCGGGCGTGATGTAGTTGCGCGTCCCCGCCGGCAAGCGGAACGCGGGATCGAGATCCGCATCGTCGTCTTCTTCGCCGTCGGTTTCCTTGCTCAATGCCTTGCTCATCGTCTGCTGTTCATCGCCTTGCGGTTGATCGCTTTTTCTCTCCGGCCCGCGGCCAGAAAACACAACGGCGCAGGTCCGCAAACCTGCGCCGCAAGGTCTGGCCGCTGCGCGCTCAGTAACCGATATTGAACGCCACCACATCGATGCGCACGGTGTCGCGGCCAAGCGCCAGGGCCGTGTACCGCGCGAAGCGCGTCGCCCACTCCCGCCGGTCGATGAAGCGTTGCTCGCCGCCGTAACGGGCGACGTTGAGAATCTTGTCGATGATCAGAACCTTGCCCATTGGATTGCTGGGTTCGCATTCGAGATCGGCGAACTCCTTGTCAAACCAGCGGCGCGCTTCTTCGGGAGATCCAGTAGCGAGTTCGGTGTGAGGGAACTTGAATTCGTAATCCCTCTCCCGCCCAAACGAAACGATTATGTGATAGACCATCTGCCTCCTCCCGGGGGTACACCAAGGTTACAATTTGACCCTCTATTCTATTCGTAAAAAGCAGCCCATGCCGCAAGTCGCCAGCGCGCGCGCCGAGTTTCTCGTCGGCATGCGCGCCTTTGCTCCGCTGAGCATGAGCATCATTCCCTTCGGTGTCGTTTGCGGCGCTGCGGCCAGTACGGCAGGCTTGACGCCGTTGCAGGCATCGGCGATGAGCTGGGTGATCTTCGCCGGATCGGCACAGATTGCCGCCACGCAGCTCTTCGCCAGCGGCGCGCCACTGCTGGTGATCCTGGCGACGGCGGCGATCGTCAACCTGCGCTTCCTGATGTACGCGGCTTCGCTGGCCACGCACTTCCGTGGCCAGAACCGGCGCTGGCAGGCGTTGATCGCCTATCTGCTCACCGACCAGGCCTTCGGGCTGACCATCGTGCACCGCACGCAGCACCCCGAGCGGCAAACCGACCTGCGCTGGTTCTATCTCGGTGTCGCCGGCGCCACCTGGCTGGCGTGGCAGCTGGCGACGATCGCCGGCATCCTCCTCGGCAGCCTGGTGCCGCCGAGCTGGTCGCTGGACTTCATCGTCCCACTGACCTTCATCGCCATGGTCGTACCGCTGCTCAGCGACCGCGCGATGTGCCTGGCCGCCGCCGCCGGGGCCCTGGCATCGGTGCTCCTCGTCCTGCCGTTGAAGCTCAACCTGATCGGGGCCGCGCTGATCGGCGTCGTGGTCGGCGTCGTCGCCGAGAAGCTGTGGAGCAGAGCGTGAACGTCAGCGGCGAGCTCGCCGGCGAACTGTTCGTGTGGTCGATGATCGTCGGCATCGGCGTCGCCACCTTCCTCATCCGCTATGCGCCAATCGCCCTGCTCGCGCGCCTCGAGCTGCCCGCATGGCTCACCCAGGCCCTGCGCTACGTGCCGCCGGCAGTGATGGCGGCAATCATCGCCCCGCCGTTGTTTTTTGCCGACGGCGCGCCTACCATTCACCCCGACCTGGCACGCATCGCCGCCGCCACGCTGGCCGCTGCCGTCGCCTGGCGGACGCGCAGTACCCTGTGGACCGTCGTTCTTGGCATGCTCGCCCTGTGGGGACTGCAGGCCCTGCCCGGCTAGCGAAGCAGAACCCTCTCACCCCCAAACACAGAAAGCCACCCATGCTCAGCGAAGAACAGACGATAGCCGCACGCGCCGCCCTCGACGAACTGCACATCGAGCATCGCGACCTCGACCTGGTGATCGATCACCTGCTGCTCAGCCCGCCACCCGACGAGCTGCTGGTGCGCCGCCTCAAGAAGCGCAAGCTGCTGCTCAAGGATCGCATCAGCCAGCTGGAGAGCGCGCTGGAGCCGGACGTTCAGGCCTGAGCGGCGGCAAGAAGCTTGCTTCGCGTGGCGCGGGAGAGCGCCGGAAATGGAGGAATGAGGCAATGAGGCAATGAGGCAATGAGGGGCACAGCATGCAATTGAACGTCGCCGGGAAACGCTGCCACGTCGGCACCGGCGGCAAACCCTTCGACCCTGCCTGCTCGCCGTACCCGCCCCTGCCTGCTCGCCGTACCCGCCGCTGCTCCTGGTCCACGGCGCAGCCAACGACCGTGACTGCTGGCGCAGGGTCGCCGGCGGCCTGAGCGCCGCCGGCTGCGCGCTGCTGGTTCCCGACCTGCCCGGACACGGCCTGTCGGCCGGACCGGCCCTGCGCAGCGTCGAGGAACTCGCCGACTGGCTGCCGGCGCTGCTGGACGCCGTGGGCGTCGAGCGGGCGGTGCTGGTCGGACACTCGATGGGCTCGCTGGTCACCCTCGAGTGCGCCGCCCGCCATCCGCAACACGTCAGCCAGCTGGCGCTGCTCGGCGCGT
>JEMY01000022.1:29260-47848 GCA_000585075.1 Candidatus Accumulibacter regalis
GCGCGTCGGCGCCGATGCCGGTCGCCGACGCGCTGCTCAGCCGCGCCACGACGCATCCCGACAGCGTCGTGCGCATGATGACCGAATACTCGCACACGCTGCAGTTCCTGCTCACCGGCGGCGGCGGCCACGGCGTCTGGGGACCGGGCGTAACGCTGGCCATCATGCGCCGCAGCCCGCCTGGCGTCCTGGCCATCGACCTCGCCAACTGCAACGACTATGCACGCGGCCTGGAAGCGGCGGCGCAGGTCGCCTGCCCGACGCTGCTGCTGGTCGGCCGCCGCGACCGCATGACGCCGCGCCGCAACCTGCCGCCGCTGCAAGCGGCGCTGCGCCAATTCATCCGCGTGGAAATCGCCGACTGCGGACACGCGATGATGAACGAGCAGCCGCAGGCGGTCGTCGACAATCTGCTGAGCTTTCTCGCCAGCACGGCGACACCCCCGGCCGTGCCGGCGGCAGCCAAGCCGGACCGCTAGCGCACAGCTCGCCCGTTGAATCGTGCTCCGCCAGGGGCCAGCGCGCTGTTTCTTGTAGGAGCCCGATTCATCGGGCGATATAAGGTACCCGGCTAGCTCCTGCCGTCGCCGGAACGCGCCAGCAAAATCACCGCCCCAAGAACGATCGCCCCGCCGACGATCTGCCATCGCCCCAGCGCCTCGTCCAGAAACATCGCCGCGAGCACGATGCTGACCACCGGTTCGAGCGTCGACAGCGTCGCCGCATCCGCAGCACCGAGGCGCGCCATGCCGGCAAAGAAGGCAATCACCGCCACCGCCGTCGACAGGGTCGCGATGCTGCCGACCGCTGCCCAGCCCACCGTCGAGCTCGGAAAAGCCGGCCCGCGCACCAGCACTATCAGCCCACAAACGCAGGCCGCAGCAAGCAGAATCACCGTCGCCGACGCCATCGCCCCGCTCACCGGCGTCACCCGCTCGCCGACCAGGATGTACACCGAGTAGATCAGAGCCGCGCTGACGCCGAGCAGGATTCCGGGCGTGCTGCCGGCCAGGCTGCCGCCAACCGCCAGCCCTGTCCCGAACAGCGTCGCCACCACCGCCAGCATGCGCAGCCCCGACAGCCGCCGCCGCGCGAGCACCGCCGACAAGACGGTGACAATCGCGGGATAGAGGTAGAGCAGCAGCGCCGTCAGCCCGGCGCTCGCGTACTGCAGGGCGGCGAAATAACAGAACGCCTGCCCGACGTAGCCCAGACCGCCCATCGCCGCCAGCAGCCACAGATTGCGCCCGCGCGGCCAGGCCATGCCACGCACCCGCATCACCACGACCATCAGCGCACCGGCCAGCCCGAAGCGCAGAAACAGCAGGCTCGGCACATCGACGCCGTCGGCGTAGGCCAGCTTGCCGAAGATCGGCATCGCCCCGAACGCCGTCGCCGAAGCAACGATACAGGCAACGCCAGCCAGACGGACGGCTGGCGCGGGGGGAAGGATGACGGACAAGGTCGGTGGCTCGGAGACTCGGGCAGGGCGCATGGGTGGCGCCACGGGCAAAGAAATTGCCGAATGGCCCTGGTCGGGATCTCCGGCGCTGCGAGGCTTGTTCCGCGGCGATTATAGGACGCTTCGCAGCGACGCCGTGATCGGCGCTATTCTTGCCATTTCGTCATCGATCAGGCAGAAGTATGAATATGGCCGCTTCCGCCACCCTGTCCCGCAAATTCCAGATCGCCATCCCCGAGACGCTCCGGGACGAGCAGCACTGGCACGCTGGCCAGGAGTTCGTGTTCATTGCGAAGGGAAGCGGCGTCCTGCTCATTCCCGTTCCCGAACTGGCGCAGCTGGTCGGTATCGCCAAGGGTACAAACCGTGACGCCTACCGCAACCGCGAGGACCGCTACTGACGGCGCAAAGCCAACAGTGTGCTGCGCAATGCGTGCTCAGCTTTCGGGTATGACAGGCGCTGGCGAACGCCAATCAGGCCTTCACCAGCAAGCTGTCGACATCGACCTCCGCCTGCGAGTGGTTGGCATAGGTCGGCCAGTCAGGAGAATACGCGTCGGCCTGGTTTCCCCAGGTGGCCCAGCCGTCGCGCGAGCCGCGGGCGAACATCTCCAGATAGGGGCCGGGCGAGCAGGATTCGATCAGCTCGTAGGCTTCGTCGGGCTTGCGCGAATGCTCCCGCTTCCGGGTCTTGAGGATATTGACCTGACGGCGACCAGGGGCCAGCGTACGCGCGTTCTTGCCGCGCACACCGAAAAGGATCAGTTCGGTCGTGTTGCGAAAGTAGAAGCCGACGCCGCGCCCGTCCGGGCCGCCGTCCTTGCGGATCTTGTGCCAGACGATGTTGCTCTTGTACGCGAAGCCCCAGGAGGCCAGGACCCGAAGGCCCTCGGGAAGGAGCGCATTCGGCACCCACAGGTAGAGGTGGGCCGTGTCGCCGACGACGCTGCCCACGGGCAGCGCGAGAATGTCGTCCAGCGTCATCGTCGCGTAGCGGTTCAGTCGCCTGTGTTCCGGCGCCATCTTGCCGGTGCGGTTCTGGAACTGCCACGGCGGATCGGCGAGGACCGTGTGAAAGCGCTGCTTGCCGACGCGGTGGAGCAGATCACCAGCCGCCTCGGGAAAATGTTTCGTCATCTCGTTCATTCTGTCGGGAGACCGATCGCCAGCATACCCTGTTGGCCGACACCGGGGGGTTGCATTCGCCTTGTCCGCCGTGGCACGAGCGTCAATGGCGCTCGCATTTCCAGCGAGGCATGAGCCGGAAGGGAAGGAATGTGCCGGTGTGTCTCCCCTGCTCGCCCACGTGTCATTGCGAGGAGGCGCAGCCGACGCGGCAATCCAGAGGTTTGGCTTTGCGCGTTATCGATGCGGGGGAAAAGCAGTGAGAGCATGGCACTGGATTGCCGCGTCGGCTTCGCCTCCTCGCAATGACGGTGTCTCGGTGTACGGACTTGGACGTTTTCCCCTGCGCGCTCACGGCAGCGTCGCGATCGTCGCGATCGCCCCGATCCGCTCTTCCACCCAGCCAAACCCAATCCTCTCCTGCTCCAGGCGCAGATTCCTGCCCAAGCGGTTGTCGCGCAAGTCATCGTAAAGCGCGCGCTCTTCCTCGCTCAGTCGCGGCAGTTCGCGCAGCGTCTGCCTGTCTTCCTCGCCGCACTGCGTTCGAAAAGCGAGCAGCGTCGCGCGGTCCATGAGGAAGGAATCGACATGCGCGAAGTGCGCGCGCAGCTGGTCGAGGATGGCAAAGCCGTGCGTGTCGATGTCGCCCCAGTAGTGGATGCGGCAGCGCGACAGCCATTGCGCCTGCGCCAGCATCTCGAAACCGTAGCCGGCGCCGAAGACGATCAGGCTGTCGCGCACTGCCGGGAAGGCGAGGAAGTTGATCTCGTTCTCGGTGATGAAGACGCGCGCGACGCCGGGGTCGAGGCGGGCGAAGCTGGCGGCGTCGAGGCTGATGTCGTCGCCGAAGGTGGTTGGCAGGCGCGAGTGTGCCGGGTCGAGAATGCGCAAGCGAATACGCACCGGCCTGTCACGGAAACCGTAACGGCGGGCGAAGCCGCTCACGCCCGTGGCCGAGGTATCGATCGCTGCCGGCGGCAGGACGAGATCGAGCCACTCGGCGAGAACGCCGCGATGCGCTTCGATGAACTTGCTGTGCACGCCGGGAATGTCCACCTGCCGCAGATAGACGCCGGGCCTGGGCACCTGCTGCGCACGCTCCGCGACCCAGGCGACAATGGCCAGCAGCCGGCTCCATTCGCCGGCCAGTTCGAGCGCGCGCAGCGGCCGTTTGCTCAACCACGCCAGCAGCTGCGGCTGGCGCTGCCGGGTCAGTTCGAGCAGGGCATTGAAACGCGCGACGTCGCGACGCTTGCCGAGCAGCGCCAGCGCGTCGTCGAGGCTGTCGATCCACGCCTCGTGCGGGACGGCGTTGGCGCCGAAGACGCGATGGCGGAATTCGCGCATCTCGATACGGCAGTTTGGCATGGCGCGCAGCTCGGCGACCCAGGCGCGCACGGCGTCGAAGCGCTCGGCCATCTCGGCCGAGGTCGGGCCCTTGAGGACCAGCCGCCTGGGAAACGGTGACTCGCCGCTGACCAAGCTGGCGAGCACCTCGCCGCGATCCCACAGTTTCTGCACCTGCGCGCGCAGCCCGGCCGGCCGCGTCCAGCTCATCCGACCGCCCGCGCCTTCTCGGCACGGTACTCCTCGATCGACAGGTTGCGCAGTTTCGACGTGCGGCCTTCCTCGTTATGTACGAAGCCGACGCTGGCGACGAAAGGCTCGATGATGTGGATTTTCTGCAGCGGGGTGACGATCAGCAGTTGCAGGTTGAGCTGCGCGAAGAGGCGCAGGCCGTATTGGGCGGATTCGTCGGAGCCGCGCCCGAAAGCTTCATCGATGACCACGAAGCGGAAGCTGCGCGAGCGCACGGCGCCCCATTCGAGGCCGAACTGGTAGGCCAGGCTGGCGGCGAGGATGGTGTAGGCGAGCTTCTCCTTCTGGCCGCCCGACTTGCCGCCCGAGTCCGAGTAGTGCTCGTGCTCGCTGTCGTCCTCGCGCCAGCGCTCGCTGGCGGCGAAGACGAACCAGGTGCGGACGTCGGTGACCTTGGCGCTCCAGCGGCGGTCCTGTTCCGAGAGGCCCTCGCGACCGCGCAGGCGCTCGATGATGTGCTTGACCTGCAGGAACTTGGCTTCCGAGTACTGGGCGTCGTCCGAGCCGGTGATGCTGCCTTCGGTGCACGCGCGCAGCTCGCTCTGGAAGTCGCGGATGTCGGCGTCGGGCGTGGCCTGCGCTTCGAGCGCGATGTAGCGGCCGGTGTTGTAGTCGATCTGCGTCAGCGAGCCGTTGATGCGTGCGATGCGCTCCCTGATCGTTTCGCGCCACATCGCCAGTTGCGCGTTGAAGTTGGCGACCTCGCGGATGGTGTTCTCGTTGAGCAGCTCCTTGAAGCGCAGTTCGAAGCGCGGCAGGTCGTCGGCCTGCAGCTTGTCGAGCATGGTCCGGTATTCGCCGACGGCGTCGATGGCGACGTCGACTTCCTGGGTGTCGAGCGGAAAGGCGCTGCAGTAGGCGCGCATGGCGTCGATGATCTTGTCGCGCAGCCGCTTCAGCTTGCCGTCCTCGTTTTCAATGCGGCTCTGAAGCCAGGTGCGCATGTCGTGCTCGCGGTTTTCGCAGGACTCGACGCTCAGCTGGTGCTCGCCGAGGGCTTCGCTGCGTATCGCGTCAAGGCGCTCGAACCAGGCACTCTGCTGCGGGTCACCGACCAGCAGCAGAGTGTCGCTGCGCAAGGCCTCGGCAGCTTCGCGTTTGGCCTGCGTGGCGCCCAGCTCGCGCGTCTTGGCGGCCAGCGCGGCCTCGCTTTCGGTCAGCTCGCCCTGCAGCCGCTGCAGGCGTGCACTCAGGTCCTGCAGGACGTCCGAGGTCGTTTCCAGCAGCCGCTTCTCGTCCTGCAGGCGCGCCACCTCGGTGGCCGACGATTGCCAGTCGAGTTCGCTGAAGTCGCCGTACTCGCCGAGTTTCGAGAGCGCGCTCAGGCGCTCCTTGAGCGCGTTCTGTTCGCCCATGATTCGGCTGATGCGGCTGCCGAGCTCGGCGAGCCGCGTTTCGAGTTGCCGGGCCTTGGCTTCGAGGGCGCTGATCTTGGCGGCGTTGCTCCAGCCGAGGACGTAGCGACTGCGATCGTCGAGACGGTGGCGGTCGTCCTTCTCGTGGCGCTCGCCGGGGGCCTTGATCTGGCCGGCGCGGGTGATCGCCTTGGTCTCGCGGCGAAACTGCTCGTGGGTGGCGCAACAGGCGACATCGAAGCGCTGCGCCAGCTCGCGTTCTAGCCAGTCGTAGTACGGCGAGTCGGGCTTGACCGCCAGCTTGCGCACCAGCGAGTCGCGATGCAGGCTGGGCAGGTCGCCGGGCGTGGTCTTGATCCTGGTCTTGCGCACGCGAAAATAGACCAGCCGCCCGCGCAGCTGCGTGCGGTCGACCCACTCGGCGACGGGCGCGTAGTCGTCGTCGGGAATCAGCAGCGACAGGCCGAAGTTGTGCAGCAGGCGTTCGCCGGCCCCCTCCCAGTCACGCTCGTCGTCGCGCACCTGCAGCAGTTCGCCGGCAAAAGGCATCGTCTCTTCGGCGAAGCCAAGCGCCTGACAGAGCGCGCTGCGCATCGCCACCTGCGCGGCCGGAACGTTGCTGCGCCGGGCCTTGAGGCTGTTGATCTCGGCCGCCAGCTCGTCGTGTTCCTGCCTGCCCTGGCGCATGCTGACGCTCAACTCGGTGAGGTCGTTCTGCAGGCTGGCGTCGCGCTCGCGCGCGGCTTCGGCCAGCGCCGCGAAGCGCTGGCATTGGTCGAGAAAACCGGCTTCGTCGGGCGCCGCCTGCTCGCCAATCGCGCCGACCAGCTCGCCGTAGCGCTGCGCCTTGCGCGCCCGCGCCTGCCGCTCCAGCTCCAGCCGGTGGATGTCGGCGGCCAGGCGCTCGAGCCGATCGCCGCCGTTCTCGGCGATGCTGCGCTTCAGTTCGCCCTCCTCGGCGCGCTGCGCCAGGCGTTGCTCGTCGATGCGCCTGAGCTGCGCATCCTGCCGCCGCCAGTCTTCGCCAAGACCGGCGAGGCGCTTGTCGAGCAGCCCGAGCTTGAGACCGGCAAAGTAGGCTTTGAGCGCCTCGCGACACGCGCGCAGGTCGTCGATCTGAGCCCCGAGCAGCGCATGGCGCTCGCCGTCGGCGACCAGCGGCGAGAGCAGCGCCACCTGCCGCTTGGCCTTGAGGACGGCCTCGTGGGCACGATTGAGGTCGTCGAAGTGGCCGATCAGGGCGGTGATTCGTGGCGCGACGTCGAAAGGCTCGAGCATGTGGCTGCGCACGAAGTCGGTCAGGTTGCCGACCGATTTCATCGACACCGTCTGATGGAAGAGGTCGAGCGCCTGCTCGTTGTCGATGCCGAAGCGCCGCCGGAACCAGGCGCCGTAGGGCGGAAAGCTGTCGAAGACTTCGGCAGCCGGCCGCCGCAGCCGCTTCCTCAGCGCGGCGATGTCCGAGCCGAAGTGAGCAAAATCGCCGGCGATCGACAGCTCGCGTTCGGCGGCGACGAAGAAGCGCGCCGGCTGCCCCTGCGCGTCCCTGATCCAGAACACCTGCGCCAGCGTCACCGTCTGGTCGTAACCGGCGTTGTAAAAAACGCCGAGGATCACCGAGTAGTTGTTGTGGTCGCGCAAGGCCACCGGCCGCGCCGTGCCGCTGACCTCGTTGCGCTCCGACTTGTAGTGCCCGAGGACGTAGGAGCGCAGCGTCCGCTCGCGGCTGTCGGCACCGGCGGCCTTGTTGTAGGCGATGCGCTGCGCCGGCACCAGCAGGGTGGTCACCGCATCGACCAGCGTCGACTTGCCCGACCCGATGTCGCCGGTGAGCAGCGAGTTCTGGCCGCCGGGGTTGAGGGTCCAAACGCGGCCGTCGAAAGTGCCCCAGTTGAAAACTTCCAGGCGCTGCAGGCGGAAACCGGAAAGGGTGTCGTCGGCGACGAAATCGAGCCCGAGACTCTGCGGCTCATTCATCGGGGGCGGCCTTGCGCTTTGTGGTCTTTGTACTCTTCGTGCTCTTTCCCGCTTCGCCACTTTCCGCGGCCAACAGCGAGCGGTAGGCGCTCAGGCGCTGATCGAATTCGGACAGCCACTGCGCATCGACGAAGGACTTGAGGATTCGCCGCACCTCGAAAGTCGCCGTCTGGCCGCTTTGCACTTTCAGGCGACGCACGAAGCCGAGCTCGACGACCTTGCCGAGATAGAAGTCGATCTGGTCGATCAGGCGCGCTTCGTTGCTGCCTTCGTGCAGGAAGACGCGCAGCAGCTCGGCGACTTCGTCGCGCGACAGCACCAGCCGCGTATCGCCGCCACCGGCGTCGAACTCGGCCAGCTTCTTGCGCAGCAGCGCCAGCAACAGGCTGACCGGAAACGACAGCGGGCGCCGCGGAACCAGCCGCGGCAGCCGCCCCGCGTCACCCTCCTCTGCCGCAGCCTCCGGCCGCGAGCGCAGAAAGGCATAGCCCTCGGCCTCGTCGAGCACCAGTTCAAGGTCGAGTACCGCAACGTAGTCGCGCACCCGTGCCTGCAGGCTGAGCAGCGCATTCCACTGCGCCGGGCCCGCTTCCTGGTAAAGCACGCCCTTGAGCAGGGGAATGACCAGGGCGGAGAGGTCGAGGCTCTCGGGGGTGGACGTCGCGGCAGCCGAGCTGTCGAGGTCGAGCTGTGCTTCCAGGTTTTTGTTTGCTGCCACTATCCCCACCCCACGAACTTCACTGGCGGCGCCCGTGCCGCAGCTATATCTCGTTATATCTCGTTGATTTCTTGATCGACTCGGGTCGCGACGCCGTTGCTGGCGAGTTCCAGACACGCCGCCCGATCCGCCAAGGCAGCATCGCCTACATAAGCAAGGGCTTGCGCTACTTGACGGCCTCGATGATCTCGATCTCGTGCTTCAGCAACTCATTGACCAGATCGGACAAATCAACCCCTTTGGCGTCGGCCCTGGCGGCGAGATAGCGCTCGACCTGCTCATCGAGGTAGACCGGCAAGCGGAAATCGGCATCCGGCGCGTAGAACTTGCCGCGTTCGCCCTTGCTGAAATCGTAGTGATCTTTCATCAGGCCACCCTCACTGTGCACCGCTAGCGCGGCGTATTCTCGTAATCGCGGAGCTCGTCTCTATCCGCCCTCCGCGCCGAAATGATCCGCAGCTTCATCGCCGCTGGCGCGATCCATTGCGAACTGTGAACCACTACCAACGTCTGGCCATTCGCTGCACGACCGACAGTCACCCAACGGTCCTCGTGCGTGCTGTGCCCATGATCGAAGATGGTCAGCGCCAGCGGATCTCGGAACACCGAACTGGCCAGCCGAAACGACACCCCATGTTTGACGAGATTCGTGCGTGCCTTGTTCGTGTCCCAATCGAAATCGTAGAGCGTAGCCGACATGCTTCAGTTTCCTGGCAACAGGTCCATCTTCGTTTTCCGCGGAACACCTGCCGCTCCCAATTAATCCGCGCCACTCACGACAAGGCCCGCCGCCAAGCTGAGGATACCACGCGTCACCGCGCCTACTCGGCTCCGATCCGCCACGGGAAAGCGCCCCTTAGCGAAGACCAAGTTCCGCAACTAGCTCGCGAACTTTGTGCTCCAAGTCGGGCGGGAGGCCCGCGCTCAGGAGTGTATCCGTCAGCCTACGCCCGCTATGCCAGAGGTAAGAGGGCGATCCGGCAGCCGCAAGCCAAATTAGCAAGCGCGCCACTGCGGCGGGATACTGGGTTGGAAGATCGCCGCTCTCAAGATCCGGGACAACCGAGCAGTGACGCAACTTCACCTGCGGCATGCCAACAGCCAGTCCGACGGCATCCTCGAAGACTGCCGATAACAGTGGTAACCATTCCAGCATTTCCTCGACTTCCCCTCTTTCAAGGGCTGCCGGAACGCCGTGCAAGCGGTTTTTCCAATACCGCTTGAGCCAGCGATGCCACAAATCGCTGCGCCGACGGTCGTCGAAACGCCGAAGATTCCTTTTCACGGTCGCCGCAAAAAAACGTCTGGTCGCGGTGCATCCGTGGCGAAAGAAAAGAGAGAGCCATCGATCGAACGGATCCGACACGTAGAAGAGCAGCATTTCCGTGTAGTACTCGACAAACTCTAGCCTCTGGTTAGCCAGATCGCCATCCAGTCTCTGCACAGCCTTGAGAAAGACATCGCCCAGGAGTTCCCCCAGTTGCGGGTTGAGGCGACCCAGCGTCAGAAAGCCGTTCCAGGCAGCCTCAAGCTCGTAGCGGTCGACCGCTGAGAACAACGGTACCAGATGCTCGCGTGTCCAGATCTCGTCGGCGCCCATGAAGAAGCCGAGTCGACTCGTAAGAACACACCGGCCGAGGCGACCGGGTAGCGTTGGATCGTCGACGATGACGGACAGCGCGCGACGATATTCACCATTGAGGCTGGTAGGTAGTGTCTCCTGTTGCTTTCGCCAAAGCACAAGGCTCCCCACCCAGAACTGGGCCAGAACGCCAGCAGGACGTTCAACCGCCGACTGAAGCCAAGCACCATCGTTCTCGATGTCCTCATCGCAGTCAAGGTGCGACCAAAGCGCAGCAGCTATTTCGTTGGCCCGCAAAAGCACGGTCAGCGCAAATGGCTTGCCTCCACCTTCCACCAGTGCGTAAAGCGTACCGACCGCCGCACGCTGATGGTGCCGGCAGAGTTCGATCCTGCCAACCACGTTAAACACGGCAAGATAGTCGCTCTCCTCCAACTCCATTTCCGACCATGCATGGAGCAGCACTGGCCAAAGGTCCGCAGCCCATTCACCCGCGTCGGCCAGCTCGTGTGCCAGACCCATACTCCAAGGGAAGTTTTTTTTGGCTGCGTCGCTTACGGTTCGAAGCAGCCCGTAGCGGTCCGACCGGTGGGAAGTAATCCCCTGAAACGCCAACAGGTCCGGGAGCCAGCCAGGGGGCGACCGAGACAGTAATTCGTCCTCCGTCCACGGAGTATGCCGGCCAGAAACTACCGATCCGCCCCAATCGGATGAGTCGCTAAGGTCACTCTCTTTGAGTTCTGGACACCTCGCCAACAGATCATTGAGCGCTTGCCGTGCCAACGCACATGTGTCGTCTGCCCCGTGCAGCGCTTTCAACCACTCGAACTGCTCTTGAACAGTGTTCCACTCCCAGTTCGGGTCTTCCTCGTCTAACGATCGATACGCCAGTACGGCAGCAATCAGCACCTCCCGCTGTTCCCTGCTGGTCGCCGGATAGATCGAGTGTACCGCCTTGAAAATCTCCGGGTAGTCCGCCGCCTCATGCAACCCAATGTGCGTCAGCAACCACTCCAACTTATCGTCGGCCGGCAGGTCCGCGCGAGCGGTCAGCGTGAAAACAGCCAAGCGGCGAAGTAGAACCGCGTCCGACTTGGACAACTGATCGCACCACCCACCCGCGACCATAGCCCGGTTCTCCGCCAGCCATCCGAGGCAATCCCGCGCCGCATTGATCAGGATGTCGATCACCTCCGGACAACGATCAGCGTCCTCATCTGGCTCAATGCTTCGTCGCCTGATGCTCGTCCAATCCAGATCCGACCCCGGTTCCTGCCAAACGCGCAGGGCTGCATGCTGCTCTTCCAGACGGCTAATGATTTGCCTCAGGAGGGATTCGGCTACGCGGACCAGATTTGGTCTCAGCCCCCGCTCCCAAAGCCCGTCGAGGCCGTCCGGATGTTCAGCACACCACTCACTATCGGCATCTACCCCGAGGGAAGCAGGGCTATCGGCGTCTGGCGGCCAGGTGAACCGCGGGGTGAGAACGAGCCGGTTTCGCGTCATGCGATCGAAGATCAGCAATAGTTCGTCCAGGGCGTCGTACTGGATGGATCGCTGGCCGAGCCACAAAAACACATCCGCATCGGGCTTGGTGGGAGCCGTAGACAGGAGCACCGAAATCCAGCGCGACCACACGCTACGGTGTATCGGCGCCACGTCAGCAAGCGCAAGTTCACGTCCCAGGTCAAACCAGAACTCGGGATGCAAACGCATCTTGTGGCTGGCGATCAGTGCAAAAAAATGATCCGAAAAGCTCGCAGCGAAGTTGCTGGCGAGCCAACGGGCCAGACACTTGTCCCGGTCGCTCAGCCGCCCGGCATCCTGGAACAGCGCCACCAGATGCCCGCGCTTATCGAGCCAGTCCAGCCATTCAGGAAGCCGAGCCGCGTCGGTGAAGAAGCGAGTAGTTGACGTTTCCTTCAGCGCGTAGTCGATAGTCCCGGCTTCCTCGTCACTTAGCGGAGGCTGCCGTTGCGCTAGTTCGGTCACTTCGCGCTGCCAGTCGAGGACGCTGCGCGTAACCGCGTCAGCCAAGCATCGAACGCCTGCATACAGGGCAGAGTGATCGTCACGACTTGACTGCGAATAGCCAATGGGCTCGATACCAAGAACCCGCCAGCGTTGGAAGTCGTCGCTGGCTCCGGTCAAGGCAAATCGCTGTCCCGCCTGTGTTTCCGGGAGCGCTCGCGCCAGATAGCTGACGATCAGGTCGTTGTGGCTATAGCCGACGAAAAGGACCGTAAACTGACGGAACAGGTCCAGAAGAAACCGTCGTGCCCAGCCCTCGACAAGGTAGCCCCGACCAAAGTCGGCATCGGTCAGCACCATCTCGGCAGGACGGGTGATCTCGCCATGAACATGGACGACGCCATTGAAACAACTCCCGAGCGGCAAAGCAGGCGCACGAAAACACACGGGCGTCGCCTCGCCAAAGACATCGCTTGCCGCTAGTTCGAACAATTGATCGTAGTTGGTGGTCACGATCCGCAGCCGCTCGGCAGCCGGGAACAAGCGCAGGAGGTCGCGGTGCAGCGGGGTCGGTGCTGTAGTTTCTCCAGAAAGCACCTGCGCCGCGCGCGAATGAACTTCAACCCCGCGATCCTTAAGCCTGCCGAGAAAACGATCCTCAGGCTCGGTCCTCGATCGCACCTCGCCAGTCCCGACCGCAATCCGCTCCGCCAGCCGCGCGAAGTCCGGAAGATTGGCGGGAGCCCCCCTCGACACACCTGCACCGGCGAAAACCACCAACCGGTTATCGCGCAAGGCGGCCAGGAGGGGTTCAGGAAAGTCGCACGGCCCAATCTTCACTGCAGCATCTCCCGGTAACCCTTACCCACTGACAAATATCACCCGCGACAGCCGCGCCTGCTTGACGTACTCCTGGCCGTCCGGCCCGGCGCCGCGCCAGACGATCAGCTCGCTGACGTCTTCGTCGATCACGCTCTTGAAGCTGTCGCCGGCGAGCTGCAGGTAGGCGACCAGCTCGGCGAGGCCGTGTTCGAGCGGACGCGTTTCGCACAATTCGCGCAGGGTGACCTGCGTGCGCTCCTGCAGCGCCTGGCGGATGTGCCGGGCGAGCTGCGCGCGATCGACGACCACCTGCGAGAACAGCACCGCGGCGTCGACGTCTTCGTCGCCCGATTCGAGCGCCAGATCGGCGATCGACGGCTTGATCGGCGGCGTGTACAGCGGCCGCTCCATGGGCAGTTCGATGGCCGCGGCGGTATCGGCGATGCTCATCACCTCGTTGCCCGGCGGCGGTGTCTCGCGAACGGCGAGCGCCTTGGCTTCGATGCCGTGCAGGATGTCCATGATGCGGCGATTCTCCAGCCAGGCCTGGTCGTCGAGAAAGCGGCGCAACTGCTGCGAGAGCTGGGCGACCGTGCGCTGCGTGTGCTCGCCGGCTTCGAGCCAGTCGTAGTGTACCCGCCGCGTGCGCGCGTCGGGGCGCAGTTCGGCGACTGCCGGCAGCGTCAGCACGCGCTCGAGCAGAGCGGAAAGCTCGTCCTGGCGGCTGCTCGACATCAGGAAATCCCAGAAGGCGCGGAAGCTGCGCCCCTGGTCGGAGTCGGAAATGGCGTCGCGCTCGCCCATGATTTCTTCGAGCAGGGCGCCCTTGGCGCCTTCCCAGAGGGCAATGCGCTCGCGTACGCGGCGGTCGAGGCCGCGGAAATTGTGTTCGACCTCGCGAAAATCGGTCAGCAGCTCGCGGGCCATGGCGACGAACTGCTGGAAGCGGTCGCGCAGCGCGCTGTCGTCGAGCAGCGGCATGTCACCCGACAGCACGCGCTCGATTTCGGCGTCGATGTCGTCGCGGCGGCGCTGCAGTTCGGCGATACGCGTCTGCGGGTCGGTCTCGCTGCCTTCGCTCATCTGCTTGAGGAGCTCGAAGAGCGTCAGCAGGCGCGACTCGGTACCGACGAAGCTGCGCGCGGCGAGCGTAGCGAGCCAGGCGATGGCCTTCTCGGTCGCCGGCGTGAGGTCGAAGTGCGGCTCGTCCGAACCCTGCGCGTAGAACTTGCGCAGCCAGCCCTTGTCGTTCGCTGCCCAGTCGTTGAGGTAGTCGAGCGCCGCTTTCGGGAACAGCTCGGCGCCGAAGCGATCACGCAGCGCGAAGAGCTCGTCTTCGAGCGCTTCGGCGAGGTCCGCCTGTACCATCACCCGCACGTTCGGCGCGATGAACACGCGCTGTAGAAAGCTCGCCACCAGCGGCGCGTGGTCCGAACGCAGAAGCCGCCACGCCGGGTGGTTCTGGCGCAGCAGGTCGAGGGTGGCGTAGTCGAGGGTCAAGAGGGAAAAGGTGGGATGAGAAGCCGAGGCGGCTTGGTGAGCATTGCCGCTGGAAGAAAGTACGGGTGCCGGAGAAGACTAGGCCGGCGACAGGTACATCATTATCCGCCCCGCACGTCCCAGAGGCTTCAGCGTTTCACGCAGCGCCTCGAACCGGGCCAGTTCCTCGGCGGTGAAGCACTGCTCGCGTCCCTTGATCATGAACGAATCGGGCGAACGCAGCGGAATGTCGCGGCGGTACTGCTCGCTTCCCAGCAGTTCGAGAATCGAAGGGTCCGGGACGATGCTGCGGCACACCAGGCCGGCGTCGGCGGCAACCATTTTCAGACTGCGCAGCGAGTGCAGATAGAAGTGTCGCGGGGCATCGAGGTCAACCCAGTCGGTGCCGTAGTGCTCCCAGGCATACGACTCGACGACCGGCAGCGAAACCATCATCATGCCGTCGGCGCGCAGCAGCTTGGCCGCGGCAGCCAGCGTTCCGCGCTGATCGGCGACATGCTCGAGCGAGTGCTGGAAGGTGATCAGCCGGAAGAACCCCGGTTTGTCGACGTCGCCGACGTCGGTGTTGAAGATGGTCACGCCATCGCGGACGATCTTTTCGGCAACGAAGGGATCCGCGCCATACAGGCAGGTGAAACCCATGGCGCGCAGGCTGAACAGGAAGTCGCCGCTGCCGCAGCCGACGTCGAGCACGGGATCGTCGAACGAACGCAGCCCCGCGTCGCGCGTCAAGGGCATGAGCTGCACCGGATAGGCGTCGGGGCGCAGGCGCCTGACCAGCGCGGAAACAACGGTATTCAGGAGACCGGCGTCGAGGAACAGCAGTTGATCGACCAGGCGGCGGACGCCGGTGTGCTGGGCGGGCACCTGCTGGTGCGACTCCATCGAATAGTAGTCGGCAGGGTAGTAGCGGGACATGTCCGGCGGGATTTCCGCGATCTGCAGACAGCCGCATTGCGCGCAGAGAAAGTAGTCGAAGGACTCGCGCAAGCCGATGAGCATCTCGCGTACGCGGTAAGGGGTCAGGCGATCGGTCTCGCCGCAAATCCGACACTGCATGGTTGCTCCCTCGTGCCAGCGACGTCCCCGCAAACCGTGCTCACCCCTGCCGGCAAAACCGCCGATGGCGAGCAGACAGCGAGCGGAAGAACGTCCCAGACCCTGATTTTGAAAGGGTTAGCTTAACCCGGATCGTGCCTGTCGTGGGCGAGCTGTCGTAGGCGAGCCGACGACGGCGGCCGTCGGCCATCCTTTCCTGGCCGCGCGGCGCTGGCGATCGTCGCGCGGCGCAAGCCTTTCGTCGCCATTGTCGTCGACGCGATGACCGGGATCCGCCAACTCCACGCAGACGTCGCCGTCCGGCGGGAAGCGCGGGCACGACGCGGCTCGTGTCGTGTTGCACGCAGTATGGAACGTATGCCTCCCAGCCACCACAGGGGTCGCGCGCGGCTGTCGGGCTGGCTGAAAGCCTCGTCGGGAAGGCGGCAACCCGTCAGCCCGCTCGTCATTGCGAGGAGGCGCAGGGCGCCCCGGCATGGACCCTGCGGATGTTAGCCACGAGAGCGTTTCCGCCCTGCTTTCAGCAGTCGCCAAGAGTCGCATCAAGAATGCAGCAACAGACTCGCCATCCTGGCGCGGCAGCTCGTACCACTTACCGTCATAGCGCATCAGATCGAAGGGAATCACCGGTTCGATGCCGGCGGGCGGCGCCGGCCTGGAACTCGCCTACGCGCTTTCCGAGCGCTGGGAAGTGGCTGGCGGCGGCTCATACCGCTCGTATCGCTTCCGCCTCAAGGACGACGGACCGGTGCCCGGCGGGGTTGGCGAAAACCGCTTCATTCCGCTCTTCGCGCGGCTCTCCTATAGCTTCGATAAAGCCACGCGCGCCGACTTCTATGCTGCGGGATTCGTCAACGGCAAGCTTACGGTCAGCAACTCCGCTGGCCACGACGTCTACAGCGACGAGTACCACAGCGCACCGGCGATCGGGCTCTCCGTCTCCCACAGCTTCTGAGCTTTCGGCAAGCGAGCCGAACATGGCGCGCTTGCGCAAAGTCCACATGTGGACTACCATCCCCATGAACTCTTCATGTGGAGATGGCCATGGGCAACGCCGCGCGAGTCCTGTCACCCGCCAATCCGGGAACCAGGGAAATGTCCACGGCGGGCTTGCGGGCTTTTTTCAACATCGCCCGCGACTGGCAGCTGGACGTCGACCAGCAATTGGTGCTGCTCGGTGCGCCGGGCCGGTCGACCTTCTTCAAGTGGAAAGCGGCGCCGGCCGAAGCGCGCCTTGGCAGGGATACGCTGGAGCGGCTTTCCTACCTGCTCGGCATCTACAAGGCGCTGCAGATTTTGCTGCCCGAACAGTCGGCGGCCGACGCTTGGGTGCGCAAGCCGAATCAGGCACCGCTCTTCGGCGGCCGCAGCGCGCTCGAACGGATGCTCGGCGGCAACGTGGGCGACCTCTTCGCGGTGCGCCAGTATCTCGACGCCATGCGCGGGACCTGGGCTTGACCGGGACTGCCTATGCGACCGTTCGCCTGAACTGGAACCCCGCGTACAGGGTGATTCCAACGCGCTATCCGGCGATCAGCGTTTTCGACCGGATCGCCTCGGCCGACGACTTCGACGCTCTCTACGCACTCGAAGCATTGACCAACGACCGTGTGCGTGACGAACTTGGCCAGATCGAGCTGGTGCCGCGGACGGAGCGGCGCTTCGGTCCGGGCAGCGGCCCGATCATGGCCGCTTTCACGCACCTCAATCCGCTCGGGAGCCGCTTCAGCGACGGCAGCTATGGCGTCTTCTACTGCGCTCGCAATGCCGATACGGCGATCGCAGAAACCGTCCATCACTCGGCGCGCTTCCTGGCGGCGACCGCCGAACCGGCGATGAAGCTGCAGATGCGCCTGTACACGGTCAAGGCGGCCGGCCAGGTGATCGACCTGCGCAAGCCGGGCATCGACGCGGCGGCCGTGTTCGACCGCAGCGACTACAGCCATTCGCAGGCGCTCGCCCGGCGCCTGCGCGGCGTCGGCGCGACCGGGGCGGTTTATCCGTCGGTGCGGCGAGCGAAAGGACAGTGCCTGGCGGCATTCACGCCAAGACTGCTGAACAACTGCGCCCACGCCGCGTATCTGCAGTATTCGTGGAACGGCCACGAAATCGACGCCGTCTTCGAGTTTTAGCGGCGCGCGTCGTCAACCGAACGGCCGCACGCCAAACAGCCAGCCGTGCGCCCAGAACGCGAACACCGCCCAGGCCACCGCGCCCACCGCCACCGTCGCAACCGTGCCGCTCAGGGTCCCCGCCGGATAGACGCTGTTCGCCGCGCGGTCGCGCTGCCTTGACGAGCGGAAATCGAGCACCGCCCAGAGCAGCAGGCTGCCGAAAAGGACCAGGTCGGCCAGCGTGTGATTGGCCAGCAGGTGCGCCAGCGCCCAGACCTTCACGGCGAGCACCATCGGATGGTGGACGCGCGCCTTGATGCCGTTCCGCGGCACGTAGGCGGCGGCCAGCAGGATGAACGACGGCAGCATCAGAAGCGCCGCGAGGTGGCGCGTCCAGAGCATCGGCGTCCACAGCAGCACGGGATCGAGCCGCGCCTGTCCGTAACCCCAGACCAGCAGCCCGAAGCCGACGAGCGAGAGCAGCGAGTAGCCGCCCTTCCAGGCGTTCGCGCCGATGCGCGTACGCACCTGGCTGCGCCAGCCGTCGGCAAAAATACGCAGCGAATGGACGCCGATGAAAATCACGAGGCCGAGGATCAGAGTGGTCATGGTTTGAGATAGGACAAGGAGTGGTGGTGAAGGTAACAGGCCCAGGGTCGTCGGTGCAAGCGCCACGCCGTGGCCCCTGCTCCCGGGCCGCGAACGGCCCGCGGCTCAGCGCGCGAAAACGGGCCGGGCCCGGATTTCAATGCACGGTGCACACCATGCATGGAAGAAACGGCGCCTATTTTTCTCTAAATATCAATAGTTTACGGCTTTTTTTCGGGTCGTTTACAAAGGCCAAAAACCGCCTTTTCGGCCTATAAGAGTCAATATGTTACACGTGGATTCCCAACGCACAAATGGCATATATGCCCTTTGGGATTGCGGTCACTGACGCCGAGGGCGGGCTGGAAATCTTCGCGACGATGGCTTTACACGCCGCGCGATCCGGGCGTATTCTTCTCGTGTCGCTGCACATCAGCGATGCGGGTTTGGCGACCCGGATTCAGAGGCGGACGGCCGCCTAGATGCGGTTTTTTTACGTCCGTCGCATGGCATCGCCTATGGGCGGGCCGTGTGGGGAGACCTTCGGGTCTGCCGGCCCTCTGACCGGTTCGCCAACCCCGCACGGTTCCGCCCACCCGTTTGGCGACGGGAAAGCGGAAAAACAAACCGCTCTCAGAGGATCATTGCCATGACCACCCGAGTTCGACACTTTCCGCGTGCCAAGCGCATAAATGACGCCCAAAGGCGCGCAAAAA
>JEMY01000023.1 GCA_000585075.1 Candidatus Accumulibacter regalis
GTTTTTGCGCGCCTTTGGGCGTCATTTATGCGCTTGGCACGCGGAAAGTGTCGAACTCGGGTACTCCGTTCTCATTCGTCGTTCCGCTAGCGCATTTAGCAATATTCCCGGGCAATGGTCTATCGGCAAAGAGCTTACATCCATGAGCATCCAGAAATGAGATAAACGCGTCGAGCTTTGGCTCCGAGCCCGAACGAGTCCGGACGAAAAACTCGCCTGTTTCAATTGGCCCTACGCTGCCAACGGGTGACCTGTGGGGGGCGATGGATCCATCATCAATAGCCAACCCGATCGATATGCCCGTTTGCTGTTTAATAAATCGCTCAATCAACACTTCCGGTCTATCGCCAAGGCACCAACGGCGATTGCGCTCTATGTCGATGCGCCTACCCAGAGTTGCACCACTTGACGAGGTGATATGCACCTCAGTGCTGTTGAAGAACCGCCCCTCCGCTTGAGGAACGGGTTCTATCATTAGGCGGAAATCGACGAACGCAGCGTTTGGTGGGCGCGGCTCAGGAAACTTAGTGCCTACGACGTGCACGTTCGAGCGGTCGGCCTGCTTGCTCAAGCGTCCGAAATAATAGTCGTGTTTTATTAACATCGGGTCGATACGGACAAAGATGTCTGTCGCTGCTACAGCCTGAGGCAACCCCTGCTCTCCGCTTGCGAAAACACATTTTTTGCTTTCCGCGTCGACCAGCCGCGCATACTGTGCATAATTTTTAGCTTGATCATTTAATTCGCTTGGTTTGATGCTGCTCAGAACGGCAATCGTTGCTCCAACTAACACGATGACACCAGCCATCGCGCCAAATTTACCGAAAAGTCGCAGAATCTCGACGATGAAGAACATCCCCAACAAAAAAAACGCAAGCGCAATTGCCCCAACTATGAATAGTATCCCCTCGATTCCCGAAGCGTATGGCGCCGGATTGGCATTTGTACTAAACCGCTGACGCGGTAATCGCTGATTGACGGCCTGAGGCGGCGCGGTGGATTTACAAAGAGCTCGTGGCGGAGAACGATGAAGTTGCTGCTTGCAGCACTTCACTCATTCTCGACAAGGAGCTTGACCATGACGCCTCTTCGCCAGCGCATGCTTGAAGATATGAGCATTCGCAACCTCGCAACGAACACCCAGATGTCGTACGTGCAGCAGGTCGCCGCCTACGCGAAATACTTTCGCCGCCCGCCGCAGGAACTCGGGCCGGAGGACATTCGGACCTACCAGCTGTATCTTCTCGAAACCCGGAAGCTTGCGCCGAGCAGCATCGGCCTGGCAACCGGCGCGCTGCGCTTCCTGTACAAGGTGACGCTCAAACAGCCTTGGGCCGTTGAAGAAATTCCGATGCCCAAACGGCCCTTCAAGCTGCCGGTAATCCTCAGCCGAGAGGAAGTGATGCACTTCCTCGAAGCGGTAAGTAGTCTCAAGCATCGAACGCTTCTGACGGCAATCTATGCGGCAGGCTTGCGCGTTTCCGAAGCCACCCACCTCAAGATCACCGACATCGACAGCCAGCGGATGATGCTCCGGGTTGATCAAGGCAAAGGGCAGAAGGACCGCTACGTAATGCTTTCGCCGCGACTGCTCGATACCTTGCGGCTGTACTGGAAAGCCGCGCGTCCGACGCTGTGGCTGTTTCCCGGCGATCTTCCTGACCAGCCGATCACTCGGGATGCCGTTGGTCAGGCTTGCCAGAAAGCGCACCGCGCATCGGGCATAGCCAAGCCAATCACCCCGCATTCGCTGAGACACGCCTTCGCCACGCACCTGCTTGAGGCCGGCACCAATGTTCGTACCATCCAACTTCTTCTCGGACACCGCAGCCTGGCCACCACCTCGCGCTACCTGAAGGTGGCCAGCAGCACTGTGTGCGCCACGACCAGTCCCTTTGACCTGTTACCCAAGGTGGAGGAGCCTCCACCCCTGACACCGACGCCGCCAGCTCATTTCTGAGGCCGGCGTTGCGTGCCACCGGGCTCGAACTGGCGGACATCTTTCGCCAGGCCGGGCCCCGCTATCGCGAGGACCACGCGGGCACACTCAGCCGTGGGCAGCATCGCGTCATGAGCGCGATCGAGCGTTGCCGCACGGCCGCTCTCGGCGGACATGTCGAACAATGTGACGCCTGCGGTCACCTGCGCATTTCCTTCAACAGTTGCCGCAATCGGCACTGCCCGAAATGTCAGTCTCTGGTCCGCGCGCAATGGCTGGACGAGCGTCACGCCGACCTCCTTCCCGTCGAGTACTTTCACGTCGTTTTTACGCTGCCCGAGGAGATCGCGGCGATCGCCTACCAGAACAAGGCGGTGGTCTACGGCATTCTGTTCCATGCGACTGCGGAGACCTTACGCACGATCGCGGCGGATCCCAAGCACCTCGGTGCGGAGATCGGCTTTATCGCGATCCTGCACACATGGGGTCAGAATCTGCTGCACCACCCGCATCTGCATTGTGTGGTGCCGGGCGGCGGTTTGAGTGCCGATGACGAGCGCTGGGTTTCTTGCCGCCCAGGGTTCTTTCTACCGGTACGGGTGCTCTCACGGCTCTTCCGTCGGCTGTTTCTGGCGCAGTTACAGGCCGCCTTCGATGCCGGGGAGCTGCGTTTCTTTAACGCCCTCGAACCGCTTCGGGTTCCGCGCGCGTTTGTCCGCTATCTGGCTCCGGTGCGACAGGCCGAGTGGGTAGTCTACGCCAAGCCGCCGTTTGGCGGCCCCGAGAACGTCCTCGAGTATCTCGGTCGCTACACCCACCGGGTGGCCATCGCCAACAATCGGCTGACCGACTTTGCCGATGGCAAGGTCTGCTTTCGCTGGAAGGATTACCGCCACGAGTCACGGCAGAAGGTGATGAGTCTCGACGAACAGGAGTTCATCCGCCGTTTCCTGCTGCATGTGCTACCCGACGGATTTCAACGGATCCGGCATTACGGCTTCTTGGCCAATCGCCATCGGGCCGTCAAACTGGCCAGCTGTCGGCAGCTGCTCGCTGAACCTGCGCCTGTGCTCGAGAAGCCCGATACGCCGCTCGACTACCGCGACCGCTACCAGCTGCTTACAGGGAAGTCGCTGCGTGATTGCCCGAAGTGCGGATGTGGCCACATGCTTTGCATTGAAACCTTCCTTCCGGGCACCTTGCCACGGGGACCACCCCGCAGTGTCTGATGGCCTCGACTGAACACACTCTCCCAAGCCCCGTCGCGGACTTCTTCGGAAGCCGACAGGCCTCCTGTTGCCCGCGCAGGCACGCTTCGACGAAATGCTCTCTCGCCTCGACTGGCTTGCCCCTCAAGTCACGGCGCGCGGCCGTCCGAGATCGAACCTGTGCACGGGAAGCCCATCCTCGTGCTACTGCGGCGAGCTTCTCGCGTGTGCAAATCTCGCGCTTCGACAAGGCCGCATTGATTCAAACCCCATAGCTCCACCGCCAGCGCGGCGGTTCAGTACAACAGGATTTTTAGCTCACCGGTCGCGGTGGTGGCGCTACGCCTCTCACCAAACTCAGCGCACCGCGTCCGCTAAGCTAAAAACCCTCTGCATTGTGGGGAGCAAAATGGCCACACAACCAATTGCGATTCGATATGGGGTCGTCAAGATGGGGCTCACATTAATAATCGGCTTCTGGGGCAATCTACCGCTAAGGGACGGTAGATATCAGGAGTATTCTACCCAACGTCGGCAGAATATGTGTCTAGATATTTTGCCACTATCCAAATAGGACGATCACGGCGACCGTCCACTAATGGCCGGAAGCACGAGTTGCCCAGCGGCCGGTTTGTCGCGGCGAAACTCGGAAATTCGGCATTCGCCGCTACGGCCGCTTTGGAGCAACTCGTGGGGCAGGTATGGGTCGATCGCTGCCAGTGGCCTGAGGAATCTGAACGACTGCTCTCGGTCAGATCCGGCCTTTGGCGCTCGGCCTCAGCAGCACCTGGTCTGGCTGGCCGCTTGTGGCTTGGGAGCGGCCACTGAGCTTTCGTGGTCTGGTGACGGCAATCGACCCCTATGCGTAGAACTCAACTATGTGCAGTTCTTGGCGCCGAGGCACGTCCGACCCTGGCGGCGCCGGCGTGCCCTTTGCATAGTTATAGCTGTCGCAGGAACTCGAGCAGTTCGTCCCGAGGGCGATACCGACGCATTTTGGTCTTTGGCTCCTCAAGTCGGGCGAGTGCTTCCTCCTTCATCGCCAGGGTGGCCTTCACGTAGCGGTGCGTGGTGTTCGCGCTCTCGTGTCCAAGCCACAACGCGATAGTGGAGAACGGAACACGGGACTGCAGCATGTGCATGGCCGTCGTGTGGCGGATGATGTGGGGAGTAATCCGCTTGTCACGAAGACCCGGATGTTCGGTGCTGGCCCGAGCAACCGCGAGTTCGAGACGTTGCTCGACGTTGGATCGCGTCATCGGTTGGCCTTTGCGGTTCGGTAGCAGGCTCGCCTCACCGCGAGGCGAGCGGTTGGCTCGCAACCAGTACCGGATCTCGCGCGCGGTCGTCTTCGACAGCGGTATTGCGCGCTGCTTTCGTCCCTTGCCATGCAGATGGACAAGAGGCACACCATCGAGCACCACATCGGCGACGCGCACCTCAATGATCTCAGAGACCCGGGCGCCGGTGTTGTAGAGCAAGGCGAGCAGTAGATGGTCGCGCCGCGATGTCCAGCTCTCTCCTGGCTCCCCGAGAACGGCCAGCATCTCCTCGGGCGAGAGAAATCCGAGCACTGGGCGCTCGAAGCGCTTCATCGGCACCGCCAGTGCGCGCTCAATGCTGTGCAACGAGGTCACATCGTGTCGTCCGGCGAACTTCAGAAATGCCCGCAGTGCGGTGAGACGCAGGTTGCGACTACGCACCGAGTTATGGCGTTCCTGCTCCAGATGGTCGAGAAAGGCGAGGATTAAGTCGGGTCCGATGTCCGCCAGCCGTAGAGCCGTGGGCGCTTTGCCGATGCTCTGCTCGACAAAGGCGAGGAAG
The DNA here is from genome assembly GCA_000585075.1 of Candidatus Accumulibacter regalis. Lineage (GTDB taxonomy): Bacteria > Pseudomonadota > Gammaproteobacteria > Burkholderiales > Rhodocyclaceae > Accumulibacter > Accumulibacter regalis. Next base: position 4,972 of record JEMY01000023.1, read on the forward strand.
AGCAGCCATGCATCCCGGTACGAGGCGATCGTGCGAGGGCTCACCGCCCGCTGCGTCACGAGATACTCGGTGAAGAACTGCTGCACCAAGGCAGCGAACGAAGGGGGCTTGGGAGGGCTCAGGTCACGCATGGCAGACCTCCGGCGACATGCGCGACTCGAACTTACTGGCGGCAAGTGCCATTAGTTCCGGCACGGCGGTGAGATACCAGTAGGTATTGGTCACCATCGCATGTCCGACGTAAGTGGACAGCGAGAGCATTGCCTGATCGATGTCGATGCCCTCTTCGTGCCAGGCAAGCATCCTGCGAACGACAAACGAGTGGCGGTAATTCCGAGACCGGAATTATCGGCATAACTCCGAGACCGGGATTATTCCGAGGGCGGTGTCGGTAGTTTTCAATACATCGAGTTGTTGCTCGACTTGCGCCGGAAGCGGCGCTTGATTTCTCGGCATTATTCGATTGTCGTCTCCAACTGGGAATCTTCCCGGATCTTCAAGGAGACAGACGATGACGCTCACTCGCCACGGTGCGACAACAGCACCCGATGGACAGCCTTGCACTGGCCCGCTGGCACCCCACGTCGAGGGCTTTGCAGCGCAACTTTCGCGCAAGGGGTACGCGCAGACCACGGTTCGCGCAAAGTGTAATGTGCTGGCCGATCTCAGCCGCTGGCTCGAGCGGCGTCGGCTGACTCTGGCAGCGCTTGATGAGGATCGGCTGACGCAGTTCTTGGCAACCCTTCGCCACGGGGAGAAGAAGTGGCGAGGCGATTCGGCCACCGGTCAGCAGCTTCTCGAGTATCTGCGCGGCAGTGACGAAATCGCGGCGGCTGCACAGAGGATTGATAGAACTCCGGCCGCCTGCCTCACGGGCGATTTCGAGGAGTTCCTCCACTCCGAGCGAGGTCTGTCACGGTCAACACTGATCTCCTACTTGCCCATCGTGCGGCGCTTCCTCGATGAGCGGTTTGGGCGCGAGGCGTTGCACCTCGAACTATTGCGACCACAGGATTTGCACGGCTTCATTCTTCGCGAGCTCCTGCGTATCAGTCGTAGCCATGGCAAGAGAGTCATCACCGCGCTGCGCTCGTTCTTGCGCTTTTTGCTGCAGCGTGGCGCTATCCAGACCGACCTGGCCCGCACGCTTCCAGGAGTGGCCAGCTGGAGACTGTCGCATCTGCCCAAGTCGCTACCTCCCAAGCAGGTGGAACAATTGCTCGCGTGCTGCGATCGCAGCACCCCGACGGGCAAGCGCGACTACGCGATCCTGTTGCTCCTGGCCCGGCTTGGATTGCGTGGCGGCGAGGTGCTGGCCATGACCTTGGAGGATCTCGACTGGGAGCGCGGTGAGATTGTCGTGCGCGGCAAGGGCCAACGGCTGGAACGTTTGCCGCTGCCCGAGGACGTTGGCGCGGCATTGGCGTGCTATTTGTGTGAGGTCCGCCCCGCTTGTGCGACGCGTCGCGTATTCATCCGGATGAAGGCTCCCCTGCAGGGTCTTGCGGGCCCCGTGGCCGTTTGTTGCATTGTTCGGCGCGCCCTCCAGCGCGCTGGGTTGAACCCCGAGTTCAAGGGGGCTCACCTACTGCGGCACTCCCTTGCAACCAACCTGCTTCACCGAGGCGCGTCCCTGGGCGAGATTGGACAGCTGCTGCGTCACCAGCAGCCAACGACGACACAGATCTATGCCAAGGTGGACATCGCGGCCCTGCGTGGCATTGCCCTGGCGTGGCCGGGAGGTGCGTCATGAGCAAGTTGCAAGCTGCACTCGATGAGTACCTCGCGGTTCATCGCGCCCTTGGGTACAAGCTACGCTTGGCCGGGCGCTTGCTGCAACGCTTTGTCGAATTCGCCGAGCGCGAGGGTGCCACCCACATCACCTCCGAGCTCGCATTGAATTGGGCAACACAGCCCGCCGCTGCGCAGCCCGCCCAATGGGCTAACCGCCTTGGGATGGTGCGTCGCTTCGCGCTATATTGCAGCGCGAGCGATCCGCGCACCATCGTGCCACCGTCGGACTTGCTTCCCCACCGGTACCACCGTCCCGAACCTTACCTGTATCGCGACGAGGAGATCACGCGCCTGCTCGAGGCAGCACGACGCCTACCGTCTGCTACGGGTCTGCGGCCTCATACATTCGCCACGCTGTTCGGCCTGTACGTGGCCGCCGGTCTGCGGGCCAATGAGCCCTTGCGGCTCGACCGCGATGACGTCGATCTCGTCAACGGAGTGCTGACGATTCGCGACACGAAATTCGGGAAGTCGCGCTACGTGCCGGTGCACCCCACCACGCAACGTGCATTGCAACGCTACGCCGCGCGACGGGATCGTTGGTGCCACGATCCCGAAACGCCGAGCTTCTTTGTCTCGGACCGCGGAACCCGGCTGACGGATTGGTGCGTGCGTTGGACCTTCGTCAAGTTGTCGCATGAGATCGGCCTGCGCGGCGCTGGCGATTCCAGAGGACCTCGTTTACATGATCTACGTCATCGACTGGCCATCAACACGCTCCTCCGGTGGTATCAGCGCGGCGTCGACGTCGAGCGGCACCTGCCGCAGCTGTCGACCTATCTCGGGCACGCCCATATCACGGACACCTACTGGTATTTGACCGCCACGCCGAAGTTGCTGCACTACGCCCTGCAACGCGTGGAGCGCTCCAAGCAAGGACAGCGGCCATGACCGCCATCAGTACGCTGCCGTCCCTGCTGCAGGGGTTCTTCATGGATCGGCTCATGCAGCAACGTCAGGCGAGCCCTCACACTATTGCGAGCTATCGCGACACCTTTCGTTTGCTCATGCAGTTTGCGCAACAACGCCTGCGCAAGGCGCCCTCGAATTTGACGGTGCCAGAACTCGACACGCCGCTGCTCGGCGCTTTTCTCGATCACATTGAGCGTGAGCGCAAGAACAGCGCCCGCAGCCGCAACGTTCGCCTCGCTGCCATTCATTCGTTCTTCCGCTACGTGGCACTGCATGCACCGGAGCACAGCGCAGTGGCGCAGCGCGTGTTGGCCATGCCGAGCAAGCGCTATTCGCGCTGCCCGATCGCCTTTCTGACGTCGGTCGAAGTCGACGCGTTGCTTGCCGCGCCTGACCTCACGAGCTGGTCAGGGCGCCGTGATCGGGCGCTCATGATGCTGGCCATCCAGACGGGGCTGCGCGCCGCGGAACTCACCGGCCTTCGCTGCGAGGACATCGTGCTCGGAGCCGGTGCACACGTGCGATGCGAGGGTAAGGGCCGCAAGCATCGGTGCACGCCGCTGCGTAAAGACACCGTTCGCGTGATACGCAGCTGGTTGCGCGAGCGCCAAGGCCAGCCTTGCGAGCCGGTCTTTCCGACTACGCGCGGAACTGCATTGAGTCACGATGCGCTGCAATACATGCTGGACAAGCATCTCATCGCCGCAGGTCGACAGTGCCCATCGTTGGCAGGCAAGCGGGTAACCCCCCATGTGCTGAGGCACACGCTGGCGATGGACCTACTTCACAACGGTGCCGACCAGACCATGATCGCTCTTTGGCTCGGGCATGAATCGCCCGAAACCACGTCGATCTACCTTCATGCAGACATGCAGCTCAAGGAACGCGCGCTCGCCCATACGACTGCCAAAAAGCTCCCGACACCCCGCTTCCGGCCAAGCGACCATGTAATGGACTTCCTGAAGAGCCTCTGATAATTCCGAGGATTTCGCTGCCTGATCGCCCATTCAACTCCGACGGCGCGGCGCCGTATGGCACCGCCCTCGGAATAATCCCGGTCTCGGAGTTATGACGTAAATCGTGGACGCGCGGGCTACTGTGCGCACCGCGGTTGGGCCAGGCGAGCTGCACGCGTAGTTCAGCAAAGACCCGATCTACTTGGCGTGTGCTGAGGCTCTGTCCACGGCGCCGACCGCGAGAGCCGACGAAGAACGGCGTTTCCTCGGTGAGCTCGATGAGCGGGTCGCGCAGGCGGCGATAGCGCCTGAGGCGATCGAGGGTGCTCGGATGAACTGGCACTTGGCGTGATTTGGCGAACTTGGTTCGTTGTACGGTCAGCATACCTGTCTTGAGATCGACATCGCTGTTGCTCAGCCCCACCGCCTCGGAAACGCGAAGACCGGTAGCGGCAAGCAGGCCGAACAGTGTTTCGTAGGTGACGCCCCGCAAATCCGGTTCAAGCCGCCGCGCCGCCGCGAGCAGGTCGACGATCTCCCGCTCACTGAAGATATGCGGCGCCAGACGCTCACCGGCTCGTCCAAAGATCGCGTCGTCGGGAACTTCGGTGCCCGACTCAAACTGCTGTAGCCAGCGCATGAAGGGACGCAGAATCTTCAACCGTCGCGCCCAGGTGCGCGGATCTTTGCTGGCAGCTCGGTCACACTTGGCCCACTCGGCCATCAAATCGACCGTGAGCGCTCCGGAAGGCTGGAGCTTATCGACGTAGTCGGCAAAACCGCGCAAGGCGTAGCCCATGCTTCGCAGCTGGAAGCCCAAACGCCGACGCTCCCGCAGGTACTGGCGAACTCGCTTTTTTAAGTTCAGGGGTTGGCTCATGATGCAGCCCTCCCTGGCCACGGCAAAGCCACCGATCGCAAGTTTCGGCTGTCGAGCTTGGCGTAGACCAACGTGGTATTGAGCGAGCGATGCCGCAGAACGTCGGCGATTTCCTTGAGCGAGCTACCTCCGTCGAGCAGCCGCCGGGCCATCGTGTGACGCAGTAGGTGTGATCGGGTATAGGGCAGGCCAGCCCGCTCATAGGCTTGGCGGATGGTCTTACGCACGAGATCAGGGCCGATGACCGTGTCGTTCGGTGCCGTGCGCCGCAGGAACACTTCCCGGTGTTGGCTCTTGGGCCGCTCATGCTCCAGATAGGCCGCAATGGCGCGCCCCGTGGGCTCCGGCAAGGGTAAGACCTGCTCGCGCCGGCTCTTGGTCCTATGAAGTGTGAGGATGCCGGATTCCCAATCGATATCGTCGAGAGTAAGCGCGGCGATCTCCGCGCTACGAAGCCCGAGATCGACTGCGCAGCGCACCATTGCAGCGCTGCGACGCATCGAAGGACTCGGGACGCCAAGCGTGCCAAGCAGCTGTTCGAGCTCCTCATCCGTAAGCGTTTCTGGCAATGCGGCTTGTTGCCAGTTCGCCGGATAGGACAGCACACCGATCAATGCCTGCACCGCGTCGCCGCAAGTCGCGCGGAAGCGGAAGTAACCGTTTAGTGCCGAGACTACGGCGCCCGCACTGGCCGGCGCATGACAGCCTTCAGTCATCCGTGCGAAGCAGCAGCGAACCTGTTCGGGCTTGAGCGCCGAGAACACGACCGGGCGATCATGAAACCGTTGCCACAGCAACTCGCGTACGATGCGCAACGCCGCACTACGCGTCCTCGGTGCGAGACCGCGCACGCGCTCCATGTACTCGTCAAAGCGACGCAGCTCTTCGTCGACCGGCGTTGCGCTCACCGGCCGTGGCGCTATCACACCGAGTGTGCGCAGCACGACGAGCAGATGACCGAGCGCCGCACGGGCCTCGCGTCGATCACCGCGTGTCGGTCCGCCACAGTTGCAATGAAGCAGATGGTCGTCGAGAAACTGCGCGACGACCACCTCGTCGATGCGGTGTACATCGAACCCACTCTGCTGCGCCCATCGCAAGAAGTGAACGGCGTGCCCAAAGTAAGCACCTTGGGTATTCCGGGCGAAACCGCGCTCGATCAAATACCGTTTGAGGGCTTCGGCGCACGGCTGCGCGGGCTCTTCAATACGGCGCGGAACAACTGGAAGCTGGCTTGTCGAATTCATCGTGGTCTCCTTGAGTAAAACCACGACAACTCGACCACACCACCAAAACTATGTCGAGTTCAAGTCCAACCCGCCACCCGCAGCCGCCTGCAGCCGCAGGCAGATGGCGCAGTGAGCACCGAGACTGCACATAGTTGAGTTCTACGCATAGGGGTCGTGATGCGACCTACCTCTCGCCGACTTCGTCGCCGGAAAGCGGTCAGTGAAGTTTCGCTTCCCGGAAGCGGCCATTCATCACCGAGTGCTGACGGTAGAGTAGGAATGTGGCGCGGTAGCAGTAGGTTTGGTTTGTCTGTTGGCCGCCCCTTTCGTCTGGCGGTGCCCAAGTAACCGTGCCATAACCCCGTTTCCACACCCCCCTCATCGAACCGGACATGCAGATTTCCCGCATCCGGCTCTCGGACAAGACATCACGCCTTCGCCCACGACTGGTCGCGTCCGCTCAAACTGGCAAGACCGAAGTACCCGTAAAGGTGCGAGAGTGGATAGATCCCGCCTTTGCGATGCCTGAGCTTGTACTTGTTACGCAACCACCGGCGCAACCGCGTCGCGGTGTAACTGTCGAGCGCACGGTAGGCTCGACTGACGCTTCCTACACTGAAGTAGTTCGCCCAGCCGCGCAATGTGCGATTCAACTTGCCCACCAACTCCGTGGTTTCTTGCCACCCCGTCTTCAGGTCGGTTAGTTCATGGACCTTTTCGACCATGCGCTTGATACTTTTCTTCGACGGCCACAAGGCGATTTGAGGCTTCCCTGTGCGCGGCGAGTATCGCCTTCCAAACGAGTAACCCAGAAAGTCAAAACGTGCCTTCCGGAACCTTACAGATACGTGTCTTCTCCTCATTCACCGTCAGCTTCAGCTTGCCCATGATCTCGCGCATTCGCTGCAAGGCTTCATCGGCCTTGCCGTGTTTGCACAGGATCACGAGGTCATCCGCATAGGTGACGATTCGACTGCCTAGACTTTGCTCCAACCCCAGTTTCTTCCACGCCAGCACAAACCGCCGCATGTACAGATTCGACAGCAGTGGTGAGATGGGAGAGCCTTGCGGGATGCCACGCCGGCCATCCTTGGCTTCGGTCGTGCGCGTCTTCCTGCCTCGACGGTCCGTTTCCTCAACAGCACATTCCAGCCACATCTTGATCAGATGCAGCACACGCCGATCGACGATGCGCCGCGCAAGCGACAACATCAGTTCGGGGTGTGGAATGCTGCCGAAGTAGTCCGCGAGGTCGGCGTCTACGACGTCCGTTTGGCCTCGGTGCAGGCGTTCTTCCACCTCGATCGCCGCCTGCTGGGCATTGCGGCCCGGCCGGTAGGCATACTGCTCCGGGGGAAGATCGGCTTCAAAGATCGGTTCGAGCACGAGCATCGCTGCCGTCATGCACACCCGATCCCGCAGGGTCGAGATACCCAGGGGCCGAAGTTTGCCATTGGCTTTCGGGATGAACACTCTCCGGATCGAGTCCGGTCGGTAGTTTTCTTCTCTGAGCGCAAGCGCCAGCTCACCCAGCCACTGCGGCACCCCATACGCTTCGATGTCGGCAAAGTCCTGACGATCTACGCCCGGCGCGCCCTTGTTGGAGCGGCACTGGGCATAGGCATGCGCCAAAATATCTTCGCGGTAGATCTTGTCGTACAGGGCGTAGAAGCGGTAGCCGGATTCCGTCTTCGCTTTCGCGTGTAACGCCATTTGCAGCTTCTGAACACTCATCGGAGTTGATAGGTTACCCAATCTCCACGTCCTCACTACGTCTTGCGTTTGTCTTGAACCAAGGCCCCTTCCCTCCACCGGCATTACCCGGCTTCCCCGGTACTACGGGCCTCTCCGCCACCCCACGACGCCCGGAACATCTCTCACGAGTTTCCGGTTGCTCATCCCTGAGCACGCCGAGGGGCTTCCCGTGTTGCGTGCGCTTTCCTTGTGTACATGCTGTCGCCACTACCCCGGCACAGCGACGGACGGTCCTGCCTTGCTCACCCACTCCGTCGTATCAGCCTTCCCCGAAAGGGTCGTCGGGTCGGCCTGTGCATCGACCTTTTCGAGGCTTACTCAGCGTTCACTCACGTTACGGCCTGCACACTCGTGCTGCCACCAGAATTTGTGGCCCGCTATATCGAAGGCTTCAGCCACTTCGTTACCTCCATGACTGCTCCGATTACTTCCGGCTGGAGCATTTCGCCGGGTGGGGCTTTCACCCACTGGAAAGCGCCGCCTTTGCACGGCGCACACCCAATGCTGTCGTTCTCCGCACGACGAAGCCGATGTTCCCAGTTGGGTGTCGGAACCTGTAGAGTTAAGTAACCTTCAAGTCGATAAAGCAGTCCGCGAACTCCATTTGGATTTGCGGCATCTTCCCTCTCATCTCACCGCCACCATGTAATATCACCAAGAGCATGCCCACCATAATCGAAACCCCATTTGATATCTTTAGAGTTTGGTAGAGCAGCTTCGGCGGGTATCCTTTGCCATGTCGATGAATGGCGTGAATTCCGCCGTGAACGAACGAGCTAAGCGGCCGCCACGAATACTGCTTGAACTCTAGAAGCATGCGTAGCGCCTCCGCAGGGGCCTTGCCGCTGAGATTGTCGAGCATTTCGCTAAGCAAGGGGATCTTATTACCTCTCGCGGCAGACTCTGACGTTAAATCGCACATGAGTTTCGTAATGTCGTTATCGGAGGCTGTGTAAAGTATCCACATAGCCCTTACTAGGGCCTCGTATTGAAGGCGAACAAGACCGGTTGCTGACGTAAAGTTCCCCGACGCAATCAAAATTTTCGCACTTTCTGCGTGTTCAAATGCGATGCTGCACATTACGCGGCTCGACAGGGCGCGTTCAGAGTCGTCACATGGCCGAAGCGCAAGAAGCTCCGTAAGATTGGCCTCAAGCTCCGCAGATCGTGACAGCAACGTATTAAGTGTAACCTCCATTACTCTCCCAAGCTCGCTTGTACCGGTAGCAAATTGCGGTCGCTATTGCCTCCAGGGGTGACGCGCCCGCTCGTGGAATCAGTGCAGGAATTCAAGATCAGAGATTTGCGAACCATTCTTTGTCAATGCTGACTTTTTCTATCATCTCTGTTTTCAGTCCAAGCTGAAGCTCTTTCAGCTTTTCCGCCAGTTGCTCGCCATCCACAAGATCGATTGGTGGTGCCCCATCACGCGTGGCTTCTTTGACGGCGCTTGATGTGAATGTCCCTGTCGTAATGAACAGACCCTTGTCAGCTCTGCCCACCATTGCGCCCCGAAAGTCCCGAATATCTCCTGCTGACACCGAACCATGGTACTTCTTGCACTGAAAAATCACATGAAAACTCATAAACCCGTGTATTTTCGCAATGCCTTTGCCATCAATGCCTCCGTCACCAGTTCGCCCCGTGACTTCAACTTGTACGAAGCCAGACTCCCGCAGCAAGCGCTGAGCCAGCCGCTCAAATGCACCAGCAGAAATCTCTCTTGTCAGGAGATGATGAAGCTGCTCTTGCCAACACTGGGGCTCGGGAACGTCGCTTTCAATCAGCTCGATCTGATGGTTCTTCCTATTTCTAGTATTTTCTCTTGGGGCGGCTTTGTCTACTCCACGCACATCTTTAACCACCGTTTGTGGATCTACTTGTTCTTGCTGCTTGGCAAGCTTAGTTAATGCCCATATGCCTCGGCTAGAATTCTCCAGGAATCCGTATTTCTTTAGGTATGTTCTGGCCCATGCAAGGCGATATCCCACTTCGGTCTGATTACTTTTTTCAGGATTATGGAGAATAGACGAGACGTCATCACCAATATTTTCCTGTTCAAGAACTTTCTCATAGATCTCGTCGATAGATCCAGATCCGCCAAGCGCAATCAATGCACGTAGCAGCGGATTCATCAGCGAATCAAATGTCGGCATTTTTTCACTCATAGCCGATCCTTTCGCGCGCACTGATAGTCGACTTGATGCCGCGTGAAATACGGTGGCTTGTCCGAAACGAGCTCAGCAAAGTATTTTTCCGAAGTCTATCCACTACCAGAATCGCACAACTGCCACGTGTCAATCGACCCCTACAGCATACACCCAGATGGCTTCAAGCACTGCTTTCTGCGCGCTTCTTCAGTGTTTTTTCCTGGCCGGGTCGAGACAGTGCAGGCATCAAGTTGCTTGCCGAATTCCGGACATTCAGCCGCGTCAGGGAACGGCTTGGCTATTCAAATTGGATGACCACCTCGACCGGCCGCTTGTGGCCGACTGCCGACGGACGCCATCCTGCGCCAACCGGCTGCTTCGCGTCGAGTAGCGGCCGGTCCAGCGAAAAAATTGAGATGCGCAGCCGAATGACCGCTTACGGCTGATCGCTCCAAGTCAATGGCGGCTTTTAAGAAGAGCCGCGACCGTCTGCTCCCCTGGCCGGAAGGGAGTCATTGACCACCGCAGCGACGCCCGCAGGCCTGTTTCCTGGTAACGCTAAAGAGGCCACGCGACTACCGTTTCGTCCCCACCAGCCGTTCTTTCAGTTTCGACCAGCGCCGCTCCACTTGCTTACCCTTGACCGCCATGGCCAGTGCCCTCTTCTGCCCGACCAGCACCACCAGCCTCTTGCCACGTGTGATCCCGGTGTAGATCAGATTGCGCTTGAGCATCATGTAGTGCTGAGTCGAGATCGGAATGACCACCACCGGGTACTCGGAACCCTGCGACTTGTGGATCGTCGTCGCGTAACAGAGCACCAGCTCATCGAGTTCGCCAAACGGATAACTGACCACCCGGCCGTCGAAGGCCACGGCGAGTTCCTCTTCGTCCGGGTCGACGCCGGTCACGAAACCGATGTCGCCGTTGAAAACATCCCGGTCGTAGTTGTTCTCGATCTGCATCACCTTGTCGCCGACGCTGAAGCGGTTGTCGAACTTGTCGACACTGTGCTCGCCGGGCGGATTGAGCACCGCCTGCAAGGCTTGGTTGATACCGCGAGCGCCGGTGATCCCCCGGTTCATCGGGCACAGAACCTGTATGTCGCGGATCGGATCGACCTTGAACTTCCTGGGTAGACGGGTCTGCACCAAGTCCACCACGGTTTGCGCGATGACATCCGGTTCCTCAGCAGCAACGAGGTAGAAGTCCGATGCTTCTCCTTTCTCGGGCAGGCTGGGAAAGACGCCTCGGTTGATCTGGTGGGCACTGCGCACGATTCGTGAGGTGGCTGCCTGGCGAAACACTTCGGTCAGGCGGATAACGGGGACGACACCCGAGTCAATGAGATCGGTGAGGAACTGGCCGGGGCCCACCGAGGGCAGTTGATCCACGTCACCGACAAGAATCACCGCCGTACGCGTCGCCACGGCCTTGAGCAACTGGTTTGCCAACGGCACGTCGATCATCGAACATTCGTCGGCCACCAGAAGATCGCATTCGAGAGGATTGTCCGCGTTGCGCTTGAACTGGCCATTGATCGGATTGATCTCCAGCAAGCGATGGATCGTCTTGGCTTCCAGACCGGTTGATTCGGACAGACGCTTGGCCGCCCTTCCCGTCGGCGCACACAGCAGGGGTTTGACGCCCTTGACGGTCATGATGGTCAGAATCGACTTCACCAGGGTGGTCTTGCCGACGCCGGGTCCGCCGGTGATCACCAGCAGCTTGGAAGACAGAGCGAGGCGGATGGCCTCTTTTTGGCTGTCGGCCAACTGGATAGAGAGCTTCTGCTCGACCCAGGGAATGGCTTTGTCGGCATCGAAGGCAGGCAGGGTCGTCCCGCCCGCGTCAAGGCGCTGGATCTGGGCGGCGATCGATTGCTCGGCGTAGTACAGGGGCGCCAGGAAAACGCAGGCTTGGCCTTCGACGGTGTCCGGCAACAGCACCTCGTCGGCGACTTCCTGAGCGATCGCCGTTTCGATGATGGATTCCGCGATGTCGAGCAGCTTCACCGCCAGAGGCACCAGGTCGGCGTAGGGCAAGCCGCAGTGGCCCTGGCCCGAGGCTTCGGTGAGCGCGTAGGAAATACCGGCCTGGGCTCGCAGGGGAGAATCCTTGGCGATGCCGATCTTCTGGGCAATCGTGTCGGCGGACAGGAAGCCGATGCCGCGAATGTCCTGGGCCAATCGGTAAGGGTTTTCCTGAACGATCTCGATGGCCCCCTGGCCATAGGTCTTAAAGATGCGCACGGCTCGGGAGGTCGATACGCCATGCGCGTGCAGGAAGACCATGATGCTGCGAATCACCTTCTGGTCGGCCCAGCCAGAGGTGATCTTCCTGGCGCGGACTTCGCCGATGCCGGGAATTTCGCGAAGGCGTTCCGGTGACTGCTCGATGACGTCAAACACCGCCGCACCGAAGGCCTTCACCAGCTTGCCGGCATAGACGGGGCCGATGCCCTTGACCATGCCGGAACCGAGGTAGCGCTCGATGCCGGTCAAGGTGGTCGGTGGGTAGATTTTGACGAACACAGCGCGAAACTGCCGGCCGTGCTCGCGATCGGTGACCCAGTTGCCGGAAGCGGACGCGTATTCACCGGGAGAAACGACGGGGGCGTGGCCGATCAGGGTGATCAGTTCTCGCTCGCCCTTCACCTTCAGGCGCAGAACACAGAAACCGTTCTGCTCGTTGTGGAAGGTCACGCGTTCAACGAGGCCGGCGAGGCGGTCGAGTTCGGCGGCGTCAGGCATGGTGGGGTGCGCTGAGGCTACCCAAGGCGGCGCGCGAATCGACTGCCAACGGGCTTGGCGCCGGCTGCGTCGAGTCTGCCAAAGGTGTGCATCAGGCGACCTGCTGAAGCGGTGCGTCCTTGACTGACGCCTCTACGCGTTCCCGTAGTTCCTTGCCAGCAGTGAAATGGGGCAGGTACTTTTCGGGTACCGGAACCGCGACTCCGGTTCGTGGATTGCGCCCGCTTCTCGCTGGATGGTAGTTCAGCCGAAAACTTCCGAAACCACGGATTTCGACACGATCACCTTGCGCCAGGGAGCGCCCGATGGCGTCGAGAATTTCCTTTACGGCGATGTCGGTATCCTTCACCGTCAGCGTCGGAAAACGGGAGGCGATGGCGGCGATCAGATCAGCGCGAGTCATAGTCGGCATTCTACCGTCTGGACTTGCATTGGCTGTGATTGCCGGAGGGAGCTCAGAGAGACGAGCGCTTCCGCTACCGACCCCACCATCCCTTCTATCTTCGACGTCGCGACGGTCAGAGGTCGGCGGTGGAGCAGCAACTTGCCGCTTTCCGCTGATCGTCGACTTGTTGGCCATGGGAGGCGGTCGCCAAGTGAGCTCGCCGACTTGCGCGTCGACGCTTTGAGATCCCATCGCTCAACGACAGCTGTCGGCCGGCGAGCGATGTAGCGGCAGCGAAAGTTCGGCTGCCGCGAACGACAGCACACTGATCCGGAACCCGCCGTTCGACTCGATTGGCCGTCGACCCCGTCATTTCAGCGAAATACCGCGCAGACATCCCTGACGTGGCCGCGCAGCCAACGATGTGCTGGATCGGCATCCAGCCTTGGGTGCCAGAGCAATGAAACCGTGACCTCCGGTATGGTGACCGGGAGGGGAAAGCTATGCATTCCGGCACGTAGATTTCCCGTGTGTCGTTCGGGAACAGTGGCGATCAAGTCGGAGGCTCGAGCCAAGGCCAGCGCGGTCGAAAAGCCTCCGACAATCGTGACGATCTGCCGTCCCAGCCCAAGTGGCTTCAATGCTTCGTCAATCGGGCCTTCGCCAAGCCCCCTGCGCGAAACGCCGATATGCCTGCCGGCCGCAAAACGAGAGGGCGAAATCTCACCCTGG
>JEMY01000024.1 GCA_000585075.1 Candidatus Accumulibacter regalis
GGTGGCTTCGCCGCCGCCGCGGCAGGACCTTGAGCGGCGGCCGGCAGCTCGCCCGCTGCCGCCAACCGCGCCTGCTTCTCGGCCGCGCGCGCGGCAGCGCCTTTGGCCAGGCGTGCCGCTTTTTCGGCCTGTTCGCGTTCCTCGCGCGCGTTGCGCAGCTCGAAGCGCGCCTTGGCGGCGTCGGCGCCCTTCTTTTCCCGCTCGCGCGACCAGATCTCGCTCTTGGCGAAACGAAAATACTGCACCAGGGGAATGTGCGACGGGCAAACGTAGCTGCAGCAGCCACACTCGATACAGTCGAAGACGTGGTACTCCTGCGTCTTGCCGAAGTTGCGCGCGCGTGCGAACCAGTACAACTCGAACGGTTGCAGCTCGTGCGGACAGACTTCGGCGCAGGCGCCGCAACGGATGCACGGCATCTCCGGCGGACTCGCCGGGAACATCGTCGGCGATGCGGCGATGATGCAGTTGGTCGCCTTGACCACCGGCGCATCGAGGCTCGGCAGGGCAAAGCCCATCATCGGCCCGCCCATCAGGTAGCGGTCGGTATCGGCTTTCGGCCGGCCGAGCGCGACCAGCTCGCGCAGCGGCGTACCGAGCCGCACTTCCCAGTTGCGCGGCTGTTCGAGATTGCCGGTCAGGGTGACGATGCGCGAGATCACCGGCTCGCCGAAAGCCAGGGCGCGATACGCCGAGTAGACCGTGCCGACGTTGAAGCACTGCACGCCCAGTTCGGTCGAGCGCTTGCTCGCCGGGACCTCCTTGCCGGTCAGGACGCGAATCAGCTGCTTGGCGCCGCCGGCCGGGTAGCGAGTCGGGACAGCGATCACTTCATGGTCTTCACCGACCTCCTGCACCGCTCGTTGCATGGCGGCGACGGCTTCCGGCTTGTTGTCTTCGATACCGATCAGTACCCGCTGCGCGGCGAGCAGGTCGCGAAAGATGGCCGTTCCGCGAACGATCTCCTCGGCACGCTCGCGCATCAGGACATCGTCGCAGCTCATGTAGGGCTCGCACTCGGCGCCGTTGATGACCAGCTCTTCCACGGCCACGCCTGCGGCAGCGGTGAGCTTGGCGTGACTGGGAAAGACGGCACCGCCGAGACCGACGACACCGGCGTCACGCAGCGCTTCGCGCACCTGCTCGGGAGGCAGACTGCGGTGATCGAGCGGCGTGCGCGCAATCCACTCGTCGCGGCCGTCGGGCTCGATGACCACGGTCAGCGTCGGCAGGCCCGAGGGATGAGCAGCCATATGCTGCTCGATGGCCAGCACGGTACCGGAAGTCGACGCGTGCGCGGCCGCCGACAGCCAGCCGTCGGCGCCGCCAATGACCTGTCCCTTGCGCACCTGCTCACCGACTTCGACGAGCGGCAGTGGCTCGCCGCCGATGCTCTGATGCAGCGGCACGTAGAGGCGCGACGGCAGCGGCGCCAGGGCGATCGGTTCCTGCACCGAAGGCGTCTTGTGCGTCTGCGGCTTGACGCCGCCCTTGAAGTTGAAGAGTCGCTGCAGCATTCCGCTCGCCTCAGGCGGCACGCTTGGCTGGCTTGATTTCGATCACCGGGTATTTCCACTTCCAGTTGTCGAGATTTTCGCTGATCGGCCGCATTTCGATGCATTCGACCGGGCACGGTTTGACGCACAGCTCGCAACCCGTGCACAAGGGTTCGACGACCGTGTGCATCTGCTTGGCGGCGCCAACGATGGCGTCGACCGGGCAGGCCTGGATACACAGGGTGCAGCCGATGCACGTTTCCTCGATGATGATCGCCACCTGCTTCGGCTTCTCTTCGGCCTCCAGCGGTTTGACTTCACGGCCGAGCAGATCGGCGAGTTTGCGCACGCCATCCATGCCGCCTGGCGGACAAAGGTTGATGTCGGCTTCACCTGCCGAAATTGCCGTGGCGTAGGGTTTGCAGCCCGGGTAGCCGCACTGCCCGCACTGGGTCTGCGGCAGGATCGCGTCTATCTTTTCGACCAGCGGGTCGCCCTCGACCTTGAACTTGATCGACGCATAACCGAGCGCCGCGCCGAGGACGATGGCCCCGAGCGCCATGACCGCCAGGGTGATGATCATTGGCTGGCGACTCTCACGGGTAGCGGTCCAGTCCGGCGAAGCCCATGAAGGCGAGGCTCATCAGCCCGGCGGTGATCATGGCGATCGCGTTGCCCCGAAAGTAGGCAGGCACGTCGGCGCCTTCGACCCGTTCGCGAATGCCGGCAAAGAGCACCAGTACGAGCGAGAAACCGATGGCGCTGCCGGCACCGAAGAGCAGCGATTCGACGAAGTCGTTCTTGTTGGCGATGTTCAGCAGCGGCACTCCGAGAACGGCGCAATTGGTGGTGATCAGCGGCAAATAGATACCGAGCACCTGATGCAGCAGCGGACTGGTTTTCTGGATGACCATCTCGGTGAGTTGGACGACCGCGGCGATGGTGATGATGAACGACAGCGTGCGCAGGTATTCGAGATCAAAGGGCATCAACAGGTAATGGTCGATGATATAGCTGGCACCGGTGCCGACGGTGAGCACGAAGGTCGTCGCCGCACCCATGCCGAAAGCCGTCTCCAGTTTCCTGGAAACGCCCATGAATGGGCAAAGGCCGAGAATTTTCACCAGCACGACGTTGTTGACGAGAACCGCGCCGATGATGATGAACAGGTAGTGGGTCATGGTGAGCGTAGGCTGTTGGCAGCGCAGTCCGGGGCGCAGCGATTATCCCGTGTCGAATGCGAGCGTTCAACCACCTTGTCAGTAGCGCCTTCCGGGCTCAGGCCGTGCCCGGCATGTGCAGCGTGCGCTGGCTGGCGATGGCGGCGGCGGCCTCGGCCACCAGTTCCGGGCCGCGGTAGATGAAACCGGTGTAGAACTGAACCAGGCTGGCACCGGCGGCGATCTTGGCCGCCGCATCGCTCCCGCTCATGATCCCGCCGACACCGATGATCGGCACTTCGCCGCCCAGCGCTGCCGCCAGCTTGGCAAGCACCGCCGTCGACCGGGCAAGCACCGGCGCACCGGAAAGTCCGCCGGCCTGCTCGGCATTGGGCAGCCCCTCGACGCCGGTTCGCGAGAGCGTGGTATTGGTGGCGATGACGCCGTCCATGTGGTGTTGACGCAGCAAGGCGGCAATCGCCCGGACCTGCTCGTCTTCGAGGTCCGGGGCGATCTTCAGCGCCAGCGGCACATATTTGCCGTGACGGTCGGCAAGCCTGGCCTGCGCCGCCTTCAGGCTGCCGAGCAAGGCGTCGAGCGCGTCGTCGCGCTGCAGCTCGCGCAGGTTGCGCGTATTCGGACTGGAAATATTCACCGCCACGTAGCTCGCCGCCGGGTAGACGCGGTCAAGGCAAAGCAGATAATCGTCGGCCGCTTTCTCCATCGGAGTATCGAAGTTCTTGCCGATATTGATCCCGAGAATACCGCCCTGGCGGGCGAAGCTGGCGGCGGCGATATTGCTCAGCAGCTTTTCGACGCCGTCGTTGTTGAAGCCCATGCGGTTGATGATCGCCTGTCTTTCCGGGATGCGGAACAGGCGAGGCCTGGGATTTCCCGGCTGCGCACGCGGCGTCACCGTGCCCACCTCGATAAAACCGAAGCCCTGTGCAGCCAGGGCGTCGACATGCTCGCCGTTCTTGTCCAGACCAGCCGCCAGACCGACCGGGTTGGGAAAATCCAGTCCCATCACCTGCACCGGGTCGGGAGCCACCGGGCGGGCGAGCAGCGACGCCATACCGGCGGCCTTGATCAGGTCGATGCCCGCCATTCCGACACCATGTGCGGTCTCGGCGTCGAGCGCGAAAAAGAACTTGCGAAGCAGTGGATAAATCATTGGCGCATTTTACCGCATCGCAGCATGCGGCGGCTGCAGCACGCTAGCGCTCGGCGTTGATTCGGCTCGCCCAGCAAAAGGCGCCCAACTGGGCCATGGCGTGGCACGCCGGACTGATCCCCAGGCCCGCCAGGAGTGTCTGCGCCTTCTCCAGCTCACCGGCCTCGCCGGCAACGATGGCCGCCAGCAGCGTACCCAGCGTACCCTGCCGCGACGACAGCGCCTGCCCGACCTCTGCCGACAGCGGCAGCTCGCCGAGAATTTCGCTCATCGGCAGCTTGAGCAGGATATCGAGCAAGGAAAAGATGCCAGTCATGAAAGCGGCGTCGCCGCCGTCGGCAAGCTCGCCCGTCGCGGCCAGACCCAGGGAGAGCAGCTCCATCTGACGGCCGCGTTCAGCGGCCAGTTGCAGCAGGGGGTTCGGCCGGTTGGCGTGGGTCAGTTGATCGGCGTAAATGAGCAGTTGCAACCAGCGTTGCAACTGGCGGCGGCCGAGCAAGGCAATCGCCTGATGGAAACTGCTGATGCGCGTCTTGGCGCCAACGGCGACCGAATTGACCAGACGCAGCAGGTTGTACGCCAGCCGCGCCTCCTGACGGAAAACCTCTTCGATCTCGGCCGTATCGGCATCCTGAATGACCAGCGTCAACAACTTGAGGACCTTCAACCGCGCCAGGTCCGGCTGGCCACCTGCGTGCGGGTCGACAACGGTCACGAATCTGCTGTCGGCAAGCTCGAAGTTCTTTTCCGCCAGCCACTCGAAGGAATCCAGGGAAGCGACGCCTGCCGCGATCCTGCCCAGGCGTTGGCGCTGGAGGGCGCTCCAGTCGAGCGCCGTGAGTTCGTAGCGCGCCATCGCCGCGTCGATTTGCAGGTAATCGAAAGGGGCGCCTGCAAGGCGCTCGATCAGTTGGCGACGGTCAAGCCGTACACCGAGGTGACGCCCCTGCTGGCGCAGGTTCTGGCACAGAGCGAGGCCTGGTGCATCTTCCAGGACTCTCGCCGGGAGCACGAATATGGCTTGGTCGGGCTCGAATTTGTCGATAAACTCGCTCTCCGGCAGCCATTCCGGTTCGATTGACACGACCAGAGGCGTGCTCTTTGCCGGAGCCGCCGCACCGGCATCGACGAAGCGCGCCGCCAACTCGCTGGCGGCAAGCAGGCTCGGGTCGGCGAAACAGCACTCCAGCGCAGCCCAACGCTTGTCAGCGGCGAGCAGGGGGCGCAAAAACGAATACAGTTCAGGCATGATCCTGGTTCTTTTTCGATTGTTCTTGGGTTTATGCCGGCTTCTGCTGGCCTTGGTCGAAGGCCTGTGGTCGACAATCGCTGCCGCCGCTCACAGCCAGGTACAGAACTCATGGCGATGGCCGTGAAACCTGAGCGTCAAATCATCGCCTTCTAGCAAGGGTAACGACATGGCAGGCAGTTTCTTTAGCGTCTACCGCCTGGCAACGGCACTCATCCTGCTCTGCGTGCTGCAGTCGACGGCGCTCGAGGCGCGCGATTTGCGCCTGGCGACGACGACCAGCACCGACAATTCAGGTCTCCTGCGGGCCATCCTGCCGCCGTTCGAACGGCAGCAGGGAATCAAGGTGCATGTCATTTCGGTGGGCACCGGCAAGGCTCTCAAGCTGGCCGAGAACGGCGATGTCGACGTCGTCCTCGTTCATGACCGCCAGGCCGAGGAGGCCTTTGTCGCCGCCGGCCACGGCAGCGAACGGCACGACGTGATGTACAACGACTTCGTCCTCGTCGGCCCGAAAAGCGATCCCGCCGGGGTGCGCGGCGGTGGCGACGTGCTCGCCGCACTGCGGCAGATTGCGGCGACGCAGGCGCGCTTCGTCTCGCGCGGCGACGATTCCGGGACCGAGCGCATGGAGCGCAGCTACTGGCGGGAACTGGCCATCGCCGCCCAGGGAAAGCCATGGTACGTCGCGGCGGGTCTCGGCATGGGCGAGGTGCTGACCATGGCTGGCGAGATGCACGCCTACACCCTGTCCGATCGCGCCACCTACGCGACCTACCAGGCGCGGACGGGGCTGGAAATCCTGGTCCAGGGTGACCCGCGCATGTTCAACCCCTATGGCATCATGGCCGTCAGCCGCAGCAAGTATCCGGACATCAACTTCAGTGGTGCGCTGGCGCTGATCGACTGGTTGACCAGCGCCAGCGGGCGCGCGGCAATCAGCGCTTTCAGGCCCAACGGAGAACAGTTGTTCTTCGTGACGCCGGCCGGCAAGAAGTAGCGGCTGCTCTTTGGGCTTGCTCGACGCCACGCACGCCGCACTACGACTGCTGCTCTCCGGAGATGCGGAGCTGTGGACGATCGTCGGCGTCTCCCTGTCGGTGACCCTGCGTGCCATGCTCGTCGCCATGCCGGTGGGCATTGGCTGCGGCTATCTGTTGGCCACGCTTCGCTTCCCGGGGCGGCGTGCGCTGATCGTCGTCATCCAGGGACTGCTGGCCTCGCCAACGGTGGTTGTCGGCCTGCTGCTCTACCTGCTGCTTTCGCGCCAGGGCGTCTTCGGACAATTGCACCTGTTGTTCACCCAGACGGCGATGGTCATCGGCCAGGTGCTCATCGCCCTGCCCGTACTCATCGCCTTCTCGCTGTCGGCGATTCAGGGCGCCGACCCGCGCGCACGCGAGACCGCCGTGGCGCTCGGTGCGTCGGGCGCACGTGTCGCCTGGACGCTGCTCGTCGAAGTGCGCTTCGCGCTGATGGCGGCGGTCTGCAATGCCTTCGGTCGCGTGGTTTCGGAAATTGGCTGCTCTTTGATGGTCGGCGGCAATATTGCCGGCGTGACCCGCAACATTCCGACGGCGATCGCCCTGGAAACCAGCAAGGGCGACTTTGCGCAGGGAATTGCCCTGGGCATCGTGCTCCTGGTCGTCGCCCTCGGCGTCAATTTCTCGTTCGCTTTCTTTCAGGGGGAATCGCGACGATGAGCCTGCTGGCAGTGGCCGGGCTGGCCAAGTCTTTCGCCGACCGGCGCTTGCTGGCGATCGAAACGTTGAGCCTCAGCGCCGGCGAGCGCTACGTGCTGACTGGCGAAAACGGCAGCGGCAAGTCGACCTTGCTGCGCATCCTGGCCGGCATCGACGCGCCGGACGGCGGCAGCGGCCACTTCCGCGAGCACCGTTTCGACTGGCACCCGTATCCGGACTGGCTGCGGCGGGAAGTGATCTACGTCCATCAGCAGCCCTATCTGTTTCATACCAGCGTCGCCGAGAACATCGCCTACGGCTTGCGCGCGCGCGGCATCGAGGCCAGCGAGCGTGAACGCCTGGTCAGGGCAGCCATCGCCTGGGCACGTCTGGGCCATCTGCTGCGCACACCGCCGCAGAAGCTGTCGGGGGGGGAAAGACAACGCGTGGCGCTGGCACGGGCCTGGGTACTGGCGCCGAAGGTGCTCTTGCTCGACGAACCCACGGCCAACCTCGACGCCGAATCGCGCCAGCAGACGATCGATCTGGTGCACGGCTTCTGCGGTCCCGAAAGCACCGCCGTCGTCGCCTGCCATGATCGCGACATGATTGCGCTGGCCAACCGGCGTCGGCTGCATCTGGTCGACGGCGAGATTCGCCACGACAGCGAAGCTGCGCCCTGAGCGTGGAGCAAGGAGCGCGTGCCGGTCGGGGCGAAGCGAGCGGCGCTACGCCGAGCCGATCACCCGCCGCGGTTGAACGCTGCCCTGGCCATCGACCTCGCCGAGACCGAGGAGCCGACCATTCACGTACACGCGACATTTTCCGGGCGCAGCTGCGCTGCTGCCCACCGGATTACCGTGCGCGAAGCGCGCCGCGGCGTCGTCGTCGAGACTAACCACGGGCAGACTCTGCAGCAGGGTGTCCGGGGGCAGTAGCCAGCGCTCGCGCCCGTCTTCGGCCAGCGCCGCCAACTGATCGAGGGTCACGGCCTCGGCGACCACCAGGGCGCCAACGGCGACGCGGCGGAGCGCGGTCAAGTGCGCGCCGCAGGCGAGCGATCGCCCCAGGTCCTCGGCCAGGCTGCGGATATAGGTGCCCTTGCTGCAGGCGACCCGCAGACGACAACGATCACCGGAAAAGTCCAGCAGGCGCAGCTCGTGGACCGTCACCTGGCGTGCCTCGCGCTCGACTTCAATTCCCTGGCGGGCGAGCTCGTACAGCGGTTTGCCATCGCGCTTCAATGCCGAGTACATCGGCGGAACCTGGCGAATCGGCCCGCGCAAGCCGACCAGAGCGAGCTCGAGCTCGCCGCGGCCGAAAGCGACCGGGCGACGCTCGATGACGCTGCCGTCGGCGTCACCGGTATCCGTCGTGACGCCAAAGAGGAGATCGGCTTCGTAGGTCTTGTCGGCGGCGAGCAGGTCGACCGCGAACTTGGTCGCGGCGCCGAAACAAAGGGGCAGCAGGCCGCTGGCGAGGGGGTCGAGGGTGCCGGTGTGGCCTCCCTTGGCCGCTGAAAACAGGCGTCGGGCAGCTTGCAGCGCCGAGTTCGAAGTCATCCCCGGCGACTTGTCGAGGAGCAAGACGCCATCGACGCGCTGCCAGCTCTTGCGGGTAGTCAAGCCTGTTCGGGAGGATCGGTTTGATCCGAAATGGCCGCCGCCTCGCTGATCAGCTTGGACATCTTCTCGCCGCGTTCCAGCGACTCGTCGAAGATGAAATGCAGCTGCGGCGTGCTGTGGATGCTGATCCGCTTGCCCAACTCGCCGCGCAGGAAACCCGACGCGTTCTGCAAACCGAGCACAACCGAGTCCAGCTGCTCACCAGCGGCCAGGCTGCTGAAGTACACCTTGGCATGCGCGTAGTCGGCACTGATATGCACCTCGGTCAGGCTGACCATGCCCACGCGCGGGTCGCGCAGCTCGGTGCGGATGACCTCGGCGAGCTCGCGGCGGATCTGCTCGCAGATCCGGTCCCGGCGCAAAAACCCCTTGTTGGCAGGCATTTACAGCTTCCGAGCGACTTCCGTGACGTCGTAGGCTTCGAGCTGGTCACCCTCTTCGTAGGCGTTGTAGTTCTTCAGCGACAGACCGCATTCGAAGCCGGAACGCACTTCCTTGGCGTCATCCTTGAAGCGCTTCAGGCCATCGAGCTCGCCGTCCCAGACGACGATATGGTTGCGCAGCAGGCGCACACGCGAGTTGCGCCTGATCACGCCTTCGAGAACGTAGCAACCGGCAATGGTGCCGATACGCGTGGCCCGGAAGACCTGCCTGATCTCGACCAGACCGGTAATGTCTTCGCGCTTCTCCGGCGAGAGCATGCCGGAGAGCGCGTTCTTCACCTCGTCCACCGCATCGTAGATGATGTTGTAGTAGCGGATATCGACACCGGCGTGCTCGGCTGCCTTGCGCGCACCGGCGTCGGCACGGGTATTGAAACCGATGATCACCGCATTCGACGCCTGCGCCAGGTGCACGTCCGATTCGCTGATCGCACCGACGGCGGCATGGATCACGTTGACCTTGACTTCACTGGTGGACAGCTTCTGCAGCGACTGCACCAGCGCTTCCTGCGAACCCTGCACGTCGGCCTTGATGATCAACGGCAGCACCTTGGCTTCGGCAGTGGTCATGGTCTCGAGAATATTCTCCAGATTGGCCGCCTGCTTGGTCGCCAGTTTGACGTCACGGTACTTGCCCTGACGGAACAGCGCGATCTCGCGCACCTTGCGTTCGTCAGCCAGCACGACCGCCTCTTGCCCGGCCGCGGGAACGTCGGAAAGACCCAGGATTTCGACCGGGATCGACGGTCCCGCCTCCTTGATGACCTTGCCGTTCTCATCCAGCATGGCGCGCACCCGACCAAAAACCTGGCCTGCCAGCAGCACGTCGCCCTGTCGCAGCGTTCCCGACAAAACCAGCATCGTCGCCACCGGACCGCGGCCCTTGTCGATGCGCGCCTCGATGATCAAACCCTTGGCCGCCGACTCCCTCGGCGCCTTGAGTTCTAGCATGTCGGCCTGCAGCAGGACGTTCTCGAGCAATTCGTCGATACCCGCCCCGGTCTTCGCCGAAACCAGGATGAACGGCACGTCGCCACCGTACTCTTCGGGAACGACCTCTTCGGCCACCAGTTCCTGTTTCACGCGTTCGGGTTGTGCGCCGGGCTTGTCGATCTTGTTCACGGCGACCACCAGCGGGACACCGGCGGCCTTGGCGTGGTGAATCGCCTCGCGCGTCTGCGGCATGACGCCGTCGTCAGCGGCAACGACCAGGATTACCAGGTCGGTCGCCTTGGCGCCGCGGGCACGCATGGCCGTAAAGGCTTCGTGACCAGGGGTGTCGAGGAAGGTCACCATGCCACGCTCGGTTTCAACGTGGTAGGCACCAATGTGCTGGGTGATGCCACCCGCTTCGCCGCTGGCCACACGCGTACGACGAATGTGGTCGAGGAGCGAGGTCTTGCCGTGGTCGACGTGGCCCATGACAGTCACCACCGGCGCGCGCGGTTCGAGCGGCGCATCCTTGTGGTCGGCGGCATCCACGTCAAGGAGGAAGGCGTCCGGATCGTCGAGCTTGGCGGCAAACGCCTTGTGGCCCATCTCCTCGACGATAATCATCGCCGTTTCCTGATCGAGCACCTGATTGATGGTCACCATCGAACCCATCTTCATCAGCGCCTTGATCACCTCGGTGGCCTTGACGGCCATCTTGTGGGCCAGGTCGGCAACGGAAATGGTCTCCGGGACAGAGACCTCGTGAATGACCGGGTCGAGCGGTGCCTGGAAGGAATGCTCCTCGTCGACCCCGCTGCCGCGCCCGCCGCGCTTGCCATGCTTGTTGTCGCGCCAGCCACTGGCCCCCGTTGCGCCACGCGTGCGCAGCCCCGCCCGCTTGTTGGCGCCTTCGTTCTTCCACTGGCCCTTCTTGTCGACGGCTTTCTTGTCGGGCGTTTTCTTGTCGGTGCTGGCAGGCTTTCCCGCCGGCTTGTGCAAGGTCTTGTCTTCCGCCGGTCGCTCGCTGGCGGTCTGCGCGGCGACCTGCTTGGCAACACCTGCAGCCTTGGCCGCGACGGCCTTGGCTTCAGCGTCCTGCTTCGCCCGCGCCAGATCGACAACGCGCTGCTGCTTGTTCTTGAACTCGGCTTCCTGCAGCGCACGCAGCTCGGCGTTGCGCCGTTCTTCCTCGGCGCGCAGCTTCTGCTGCTCCTCGCCGATGATCGATGCCCGCGTCACCACTTTTCTGCCACCCGCTTCGGCCTTGACTTTCTTGCCGGCCGGCTTGGCCTTTTCACTGCTGACGGGTTCGGATGTCGTGTCGACCGGCGCCTCGGCCGGCGTCTCGACGACCGCTTCTGCGGCGGCCACCTCGGCCACCGGCTCGGGCTCTTTTTCGACCACCGGCTCGACAGCCACTTCCGCGACCGTGGTCTCAGGCAGCGGCTCGAAGACCGGCTCGAAGACCGGAGCAGGCACCGGCGCGGTAACTGCCTCGACCATCACCTCCTCGCCCGCGGCGGGGATTGCCGGCTGCGCCGCAACCCCGGGTCGCGCCTCGACCGGATCACGTTTGACCAGCACCCGCTTCTTGCGCACCTCGACCTGGACCGTGTGCGATTTTCCGTGCGAATCATGCGACCGGATCTCGCTGGTCTCTTTGCGCGTCAGGGTAATCTTGGTCTTGGCGTCACCGCCATGCGAGCGCCGCAGGTACTCCAGAAGCCTGGATTTGTCCTGCTCGGAAAGCAACTCACCGGCCTCGCTCTTGGCCACGCCGGCACGGCGCAGCTGCTCGAGCAGGACACCCTCCGCCATCTTCAGTTGGGTAGCAAATTGGGCAACACTTGTTTGCGCCATATGAATTCCTTTTTCCCGCTTACTCGAACCAGTGCGCACGCGCCGTGGTGATCAGTTGTTTAGCCCGTTGGGTATCCATGCCGGTCAGTTCGGTCAGTTCGTCGACCGCAAGATCGGCGAGATCGTCGCGCGTCTTGATACCACTTCCCGCCAGTTTCCCGGCCAGGGACTTGTCCATCCCCTCAAGGCCCAGCATGTCCTCGGCGACATCCTCGATCTTCTCTTCGGTGGCGATGGCCTCGGTGAGCAGGACGTTGCGCGCACGCTCGCGCAGTTCCTGAACGGTTGCCTCGTCGAAGGACTCGATCTCGAGCATCTCGTGGACCGGCACATAAGCGACTTCCTCGAGCGTCGAGAACCCTTCCTCGATCAGGATATTGGCCACTTCCTCGTCGACATCGAGCCTTTCCATGAACAGCACACGGATCGCCGCAGCCTCGGCCTCGACCAAGGTTTGCGACTCTTCTTCGGTCATCAGGTTGATCGTCCAACCGGTCATTTCCGAAGCAAGGCGGACATTCTGACCGCCACGACCAATGGCTATCGCCAGGTTCTGCTCGTCGACCACCACGTCCATGCAATGCTTCTCTTCATCGACGATGATCGAACTGACTTCCGCCGGCGCCAGGGCCCCAACGACGAACTGGGCCGGATCCGGCGACCAGAGGACGATATCGACACGTTCGCCGGCCAGCTCGTTGGTCACCGCGGTGACCCGCATACCACGCATGCCGACGCAGGTGCCGATCGGATCGATGCGCTGGTCGTTGGACTTGACCGCGATCTTGGCACGCATGCCGGGGTCACGCGCAGCGGCCTTGATTTCGAGCAGGCCGTCATCGACTTCCGGCACTTCCAGGGCGAACAACTTGACGATGAACTCCGGCGCCGTGCGCGAGAGTATCAGCTGCGGCCCGCGGGCGGCACGATCGATACGCAGCAGAAAGGCCTTGACCCGGTCACCGACGCGCAGATTCTCGCGCGGGATCATCTGGTCGCGCGGCAGCAGGGCTTCGATCTTGCCCGTCTCGATGATCGCGTTGCCCCGTTCCATGCGCTTGATGGTCCCGATCACCAAGTGCTCCTTGCGCCCCAGGAAATCGTTGAGAATCTGTTCGCGCTCGGCGTCGCGGATTTTCTGCAGAATCACCTGTTTGGCAGCTTGGGCGCCGATCCGACCGAAATCGATCGGCTCCAGCGCCTCTTCCAGAAAATCCCCCACTTCGACCTCGGGATCCTGACCCTGCGCTTCCGACAAGGGAATCTGTTGTTCCTCGTCAAGAAAGTCATGATCGGCAACGACCTCCCAGCGGCGGAAGGTTTCGAAATCGCCGGTTTCGCGGTCGACCACCACGCGAACGTTGGCATCGTCGTGGATGCGCTTCTTGGTAGCCGACGCCAGCGCCAGTTCGAGCGCGCCGAAGACGATGTCCCTGGTGACGTTCTTTTCACGCGCCAGGACATCTACCAGCAGCAAGATTTCGCGGCTCATTTGCTCATTTCCTCCTAAACCAGCCTGTCAGTCGATTTTGCCCGGTCGAAGTTGGGCACCAGACGCGCCTTGTCGACGCTCATCAGGTCGAACACCACCTCGCCCGAATCGATCTGCAAGCGCACCTTGCCTTCGCGCACACCCTGCAGGACACCTTTGAAGTTCCGTTGACCGTTCACCGGCAAGCGCAGCTTGACCGTGATCTCCGACCCCGCGAAACGCTCGAAATCAGCCTCCTTCTTCAAGGGCCTGTCGATTCCCGGCGAGGAAACCTCGAGTTGATCGTAATCGAAGTTCTCGACCATCAACACCCGCGACAATTGATTGCTGACCAGCGCACAGTCTTCAACATCGACGCCGCGCGGCTTGTCCGGCTTGTCGATGAAAACACGCAGCACACGGCCACGCGGACTGCGCTCGACATCGACCAACTCGTAGCCGAGGCCGGACACCGTTTTCTCAAGAACTTCGTGCACATCCATGGCTGCAAATAAAAAATGGGCGAAACGCCCATCCCCGAAAAATTGTGCCCACAAGGGGCGACCGGAAAACCGTTGGATTATAACGAAAATAGTGGCTGACGTAAATCGGCCTGCGCGCTTGCAGAGCTTGCTCAGCGCTCGCGGCTGCGCCGCGGCGGGCGATCGGCTTCCGGGTTCTCCATGTCGAAGCCCGCCAGCAAGCGTTTCACTTCGGCGTCGGCGAGCTCCAGAACCTGACCCCGCTTCAAGCTCGGCGGCAGCGCGATCGGGCCGTAGCGCACACGCATCAGGCGACTGACGACGCCGCCGACGGCTTCGAACATTCGCCGCACCTCACGATTCCGGCCCTCGAAGAGCGAGACGCGGTACCAGCGGTTGGCGCCTTCGCCGCCGGCCTCCTGAAAGCTGGCAAACTGCGCCGGCCCGTCGTCGAGATCGATGCCTTCGAGCAGGCGCTGGCGTGACTCGTCCGAGATTTCGCCGAGGATGCGCACGGCGTACTCGCGCACCAACTGATAGCGCGGGTGCATGAGCCGGTTGGCGAGCTCACCCGAGGTGGTCAGCAGCAGCAGACCACTGGTGTTGAAGTCAAGCCGGCCGACCGCCACCCAGCGTCCGGCCGAGAGGCGGGGCATCGAGGTGAATACGGTCGGGCGATGATCGGGGTCATTGCGTGAAACGATCTCGCCTTCGGGCTTGTGATAGAGGATCACCCGCGGCAGACGGTTGGAAAAGCGCAGATTGACCAGCTTGCCGTTGACCTTCACCCGGTCCCCGGGGCTGACTGATTGGCCGATGTGCGCCGGCTGGCCATTGACGTTGATCCGCCCGGCAGCAATCAGCTCTTCCATCTCCCGCCGCGAACCGACGCCGCTCTGCGCCAGCGCCTTGTGCAGGCGTTCAGGCTTGCTCGGAAGGTCATGATGCCGGCCACGTTTCGACGCATCAGCTGCCGGGCTCGGCGCCGGGCGGGGACGAGCCCGGCCCTCCTCGCCAGCAGGCTGTGGCAACTCGTCAGCGGACGGACGTCGCCGGACGGAACCGGCGGCAGCCGGGCGTGGCGAACGGGAAGGGGCGGCAGGCAATCTGCGCTTGCTATTGGCCATCAGCGAGGTCCAGGGTTGAATTGATCTGTTGCAGAGGCGGCAACTCGGCAAGACTGCGCAAGCCGAGGTCGTCGAGAAACTTACGGGTGGTCGCCAGCAGTCCGGGCCGCCCCGGCGTGTCGCGATGACCCACGACATCGACCCAGCCACGCTCCTCGAGCAGCCGGATGACCTGCGTGGCGACGGTCACCCCGCGAATATCCTCGATGTCGCCACGCGTCACCGGCTGACGATAGGCGATGATGGCCAGCGTTTCGAGCACTGCGCGCGAGTAGCGCGGCGGCTTTTCCGGATTCAGTCGCTCCAGATAGGGCATGAACTCGGCGCGCGTACGAAAGCGCCAGCCACTCGCCACCGGCAGCAGCTCCAGTGCTCGCGTGCTCCATTCGCTGCGCAGCTCGTCGAGCAGCACGCGCAGGACCTCGGCACTGATCTGGTCGTCGAAGACCTTGCGCAGTTCGAGAACGGACAAGGGAACGCGGGTGCTCAGGAGCACCGCCTCGAGAACGCGCTTGAGGTCGTCGGGAGCACCCACCGGCGCTTCGTCACGCGGTGGTTTGTCGAGATTCGCTGCGCTCATCGCTCAACCTGAGGTAAATAGGCTCGAAAACTTCCACCTGCGTCATTTCGACGAGGTGCTCGCGGGCCAGTTCGAGCAGCGCCAGAAAGTGCACCACCAGCACCGGCGCGCCCTGCTGGGGGTCGAATAGCTCGCCGAACTCGACAAAGCCGCCGGCGTCGCGCAGATGACGCAGGATCAGCGTCATGTGCTCGCGCACCGACAACTCCTCGCGCTGCACCATATGATGCGTGTGCAGCCTGGCCTGGCGGAGGATGCCCAGCCAGGCATTCTGCAAATCCAGCACGCTGACTTCGGGCAGGCGGCGCAGCAGCGTCTTCTCGACCCACACCTCGACCCACTCGAAATCACGCTCGGCCTGCGGCAGTTCGTTGATCCCGTAAGCGGCCAGTTTCATCTGCTCGTATTCGATCAGGCGGCGCACCAGTTCGGCGCGCGGGTCCTCGGCGTCGTCGCCAGCGTCGACCTTCGGGCGCGGCAAGAGCATGCGCGACTTGATCTCGATCAGCATCGCCGCCATCACCAGATAATCGGCCGCCAACTCGAGGTTCTGCGAGCGCATCGCCTCGACGTAGACCAGATATTGCTCGGTCAGCGGCGCCATCGGAATGTCGAGAACGTTCACGTTGGCCTTGCGGATCAGGTAGAGCAGCAGGTCGAGCGGCCCCTCGAAGGCATCGAGCATCACCGCCATCGCGTCGGGCGGGATGTACAGGTCGAGCGGCAGCTGCGTCAGCGGCTGGCCGTAGATCCGCGCCAGCGGACTTGCCGCCGTCGCCGGAGGCGGCGCTTCTGCCGCGGCCAGGGTCGCGCTATCGCTCATTTCCGTCATCCTCGGAGCAGTGCTCAGCCGTAGTTCAGCCCCATCGCGTCACGCACGTCGCGCATCGTCTCGCGAGCGAGCTGGCGCGCCTTGCGGTTACCTTCGGCGACGATTTCCTGCACCAGGCGCGGGTCGTCCAGATACGGTTGGGCACGCTCGTGCATCGGCGCCTGCTCGACGAGAATGGCGTCGATCACCGGCTGCTTGCAGTCGAGGCAGCCGATGCCTGCGCTGCGACACCCCTGCTGCACCCACTCCTGACACGCGTCGTCCGAATACACCTGATGCAGTTGCCAGACCGGACACCTGTCGGGATCGCCCGGGTCGTCGCGGCGAACGCGCGCCGGGTCGGTCGGCATGCGCCGCAGCTTGTGCGTCACCGAAGCGGCATCCTCGCGCAGGGTGATCGTGTTACCGTAGGATTTCGACATTTTCTGCCCGTCGAGCCCGGGCATCCGTGACGCGGCGGTGAGCAGGGCGCCGGGCTCGACGAGAATCATCTTGCCGGTGCCTTCGAGATAGCCGCACAGCCGCTCGCGGTCAGCGTGCGCCAGGCCGGGAACTTCGTCGAGCAGCGCGTGCGCTCGCTCGATGGCCGTCCGGTCACCGTTCTGCTGAAAGTGGGTGCGCAGCTGCGTGTACGAGCGGGCGCGCTTTGAGCCCAGCTTCCTGACCGCCTCCCTGGCCTTGTCCTCGAAGCCCGCCTCGCGTCCGTAGAGGTGATTGAAGCGCCGTGCCAGCTCGCGCGAGAACTCGATGTGCGGCACCTGGTCTTCGCCCACCGGCACCTTGTCAGCGCGATAGATCAGGATGTCGGCCGACTGCAGCAGCGGATAGCCGAGAAAACCGTAGGTCGACAAATCCTTGCTCTCGAGCTTTTCCTGCTGGTCCTTGTACGTTGGCACACGTTCCAGCCAGCCGAGCGGGGTCATCATCGACAGCAGGAGATGCAACTCGGCGTGCTCGGGAACCTGTGACTGGATGAACAGCGTCGCCCGTTGCGGATCGACGCCCGCCGCCAGCCAGTCGATGACCATGTCCCACGACGCAGCGACGATTCCCTGCGGGTCGTCGTACTGGGTGGTCAGCGCGTGCCAGTCGGCGACGAAGAACAGGCAGGGATGCTTCTGCTGCAGCTCGACCCAGTTCTTGAGTACGCCGTGGTAGTGGCCAAGGTGCAGGCTGCCGGTCGGGCGCATGCCGGAGAGGACTCGTTCTGCGTACATGTTCGCGCTCCGGACGCTCAGGCGGAAAACTGAAATAGGAAGAAAATCATTCCCATCACCGCGCTCATCACCGGCATCAGGAGCTTGCCCAGAATGCCGGTGAACAGGAGCAGCAGAAGGATCGGGAAACCGAAGCGCTCGAGCTGAGCGAAGCGCCAGGCGGCTTGCGGCGGCAACAGGCTGACCGCGATCCGGCCGCCGTCGAGCGGTGGCAGCGGAAAGAGGTTGAGCACCATCAAGGCCAGGTTGACCAGGATGCCGATCTCGGCCATGCGCGCCATCGGCACGCTGAAAAAGTTGGTCGGCAGGGTCACCGCCAGCTTCATCAGCGTCGCCCAGAACAGGAGCATGGCGAGGTTGGCCGCCGGCCCGGCCGCGGCGACCCACAGCATGTCCTGCTTGGGATGGCGCAAGCGACCGAAATTGACCGGCACCGGCTTCGCCCAGCCAAACAGAATGCCACCGGTCGACAGCAGCAGGATGATGATCGGCACCAGGATCGTGCCCACCGGGTCGATATGCTTGAGCGGGTTGGCGGTGATCCGACCCTCCTGCCAGGCGGTCGGATCGCCGAAATAGCGTGCCGCGTAGCCGTGCGCCGCCTCGTGCAGGGTGATCGCCAGGATCACCGGCAGGGCGGCGATGGCGACGGTCTGGATCATCTCTTGCATATGCGCTTCCTCAATCGAGACCGAGGGGCGCCAGGGCGCCCAGTCCGGCACGGACCAGCGTCGGCAGCGCGCCGGTCAGATCGACGACCGTCGTCGGCTCGATGCCGCAATTGCCGCAGTCGAGAATCAGTTCGAGCTGGCTGTCGAGCCGGTCCTGAATCTCCCAGCCTTCGGTCAGCGGCCCCTCGTCGCCGGCAACGATCAGCGTCGACGTCAGCAGCGGTTCGTCCAGCGCTGCGAGCAAGGCCAGGGTCACGGCATGCGCCGGCACGCGCAGTCCGATCGTCTTCCTTTTCGGGTGCAGGACGCGCCGCGGCAACTCGCGGGTCCCCTCGAGAATGAAGGTGTAGCTGCCCGGCGTCGTCGCCTTGAGCAAACGATAGGTGGCATTGTCGACGCGCGCGAACTGACCGATCTGCGACAGGTCGCGACACATCAGGGTCAGCAGATGGCGCTCATCGACGCCACGGATGGCGCGAATTCGCTCGACCGCCGCCTTGTCGCCGAGATGGCAACCGAGGGCGTAGCTGGAGTCGGTGGGCAAGGCAATGACGCCACCCTGGCGAATGATCTCCGCTGCGCGCTGCAGCAGCCTCGCTTGCGGATTGTCGGGATGAATCGAAACGTGCTGTGCCATTACCCTCTCCCCGGCTCAGAACGCTGCCCAGACGGGCTTCAGCCCATCCGGCAAGGCGGCCAGCTGCCCCAGATCAAAATAACTCTCGCCGGGCCCGTGGAAATCGGAGCCACGCGAGGCCAGAAAGTCGTACTCCCTGGCGTAGCGCGCGAAGATATCGACGTGCTCCTGCGTGTGGCTGCCCGATACCACCTCGATCGCCTCGCCGCCAAGATCCTTGAACTCGGCGAGAAAGCGACGCATTTCCACCCGCGACAGCTTGTAGCGCCCGGGGTGCGCCACCGCCACCAGCCCTCCGGCAGCGTGCACCCACGCCAGCGAGTCGGCCAGCGTCGCCCAGCGGTGATCGACATAGCCCGGCCGACCGGGAACGAGGTACGACTCGAAGACGCTGCGCAGATCCTTGGCCACCCCGCTGTCGACCAGAAAGCGGCCGAAATGCGCACGACTGATCAGGCTGGGGTTGGCCGCGTAGCGCATCGCTCCGTCGAAAGCGCCTTCGATACCGACTTTCTCGAGCTCGGCCGACATCCGTTGCGCGCGCTCGACGCGCCCCGAGCGAATACTCGCCAGACCGGCATTGAGCGCCTGATCGCTGCGGTCGAACGCGTAGCCAAGCATATGTATCTGCAGACCCTGCCACTCGATCGAAATCTCGACGCCATTGACGAAACCCATTCCCGCCGCTGTCGCCGCCGCTTGTACCGCGGACAGGCCGTCAAGCGAATCGTGGTCGGTCAGCGCCAGAAGGTCGACGCCGTTGGCGGCCGCCCGCGTGGCGACGTCGGCCGCAGCCAGAAGGCCGTCGGAGCAGGTGGAATGACAATGAAGATCGCAGTTGAACACGGTAGCGGATGGCGCTGGGCAGCGGAAAATCGTAGACCGCGCATCATAGCACAGGCGCCGGATGACGCCCCGCCCCGCCAGCTCGCCTTGTCGATCGACCAGCCCGACCGCCATCGCGGCCGGAAGCGACCAGACGCCGGTACGATGGCGCGCTTCTACCGCGTCGGCGCCGATGCGCATCTGGCGAACATCATCATGGTCAATCTGGCGACGGAGGTATCTACCGACGAAATCGACCCACTAAACGAGATTCGGCGCGGATGCTTTTGCCACTATCCCTTTCCATACACCCTCTATACTGACCTCCCGAGCCGAAGTTCGGGAGAGAAAGGTGCTGCCAGTTTCCCGGCGCGCTGCCTGAGAGGACCGATTTACCCCCAGGCACTTCGCCGCAATCGCCGTCGCCCAGCCGCTACCGATGCCTGTCGATCACTACGAAAACTTCCCTGTTGCTTCGCTCCTGCTACCCCGGCGCCTGCGCCGGCCGATCGAGGCCATCTATCGTTTTGCGCGCGGCGCCGACGACATTGCCGACGAAGGTGACGCCAGCGACGCGGCGCGCCTGCAAGGCCTCGCCGATTATGGCGAGGAAATCGAACGCATCGAACGTGGTGAAGCGCCGGTTCGGCCAGAGTTCAACGAATTGGCCAGGGTCATCGCCGAGTGGCGCCTGCCGACGCAGCTGTTTCGCGACCTGCTCGACGCCTTTGCGCAGGATGTGGTCGTCAAGCGCTACGCGGACTACCCGCAGTTGCTCGACTACTGCCGGCGCTCGGCGAATCCGGTCGGTCGCCTGCTGCTGCACCTCGTCGGGCGCGCCAGCGACGAGAATCTGCATCGCTCGGATTGCATCTGCACGGCGCTGCAACTGATCAATTTCTGGCAGGACGTGGCCATCGACTGGCAGAAGGGCCGCATCTACCTGCCGCAGAGCGACCGCGAACGCTTTGCTGTCTGCGAAAGCCAGATCGCCGCCGGAAACTGCAGCGCCGAATGGACGGCGCTGCTGGCCTTCGAGATCGAGCGCACGCGCGACTTGATGCGCGCCGGCGAGGCGCTGGTGCACCAGCTGCCGGGCCGTATGGGCTGGGAAATCCGCTTTACGGTGCAGGGCGGTCTGCGCATCCTGGAAAGGATCGCGCATTCCCGCGGCGACGTTTTCCGGCAGCGTCCGCAACTGGGCGCGACCGATTACCTGTTCATCGCCGGCCGCGCCCTGTTCATGTAACTGCTGCAAGCGGGGCAAGTCATGTGAAAATTGCTGCCCTGTGCACTCCCAGAGATTGCGAATGAGCCCCGACGAATACTGCCAACAGAAAGCCGCCCGTAGCGGCTCCAGCTTCTACTACAGCTTCCTCTTCCTGCCGCCGCCCAAGCGCCGCGCGATCACCGCGCTCTATGCTTTCTGCCGCGAGGTTGACGATGTCGTCGACGAGTGCCATGACGCGCAGATCGCCGCGACCAAGCTGGCCTGGTGGCGGCAGGAATTGAGCAGCGTCTATGGCGGCAAACCACAGCATCCGGTAAGCCAGGCGCTGCAATCGGCCTGCGCCGAATTCAACCTGCCCGAAGAGCAGCTGCAGGAAATCATCGACGGCATGGAAATGGATCTGCAGCAGTCGCGCTACCTCGACTTCAAGGCGCTGTCGCTGTATTGCTACCGGGTCGCCAGCGTTGTCGGCCTGCTCGCCGCCGAAATCTTCGGCTACCAGGACCGCAGGACGCAGAAGTACGCGCACGATCTTGGCGTCGCTTTCCAACTCACGAACATCATTCGCGACGTTGGCGAAGACGCGCGCATGGGACGCATCTACCTGCCGATCGACGAATTGCAGCGCTTCGAAGTGACCGCCGCCGACATCCTCAACGCGCGCCATGGCGACAAGTTCCAGCGCCTGATGGCATTCCAGGTCGAGCGCGCCGAGAGCTACTACGCGCAAGCCATCGACGCCCTGCCGGCCAGCGATCGGCGTACGCAACGCCCGGGCCTGGTGATGGCGGCGATCTACCGCACCCTGCTCGACGAGATCAAACGCGACGGCTACCAGGTCCTCACGCAGCGCACCTCGCTGACCCCGATACGCAAGCTGTGGATCGCCTGGCGGACCTGGGTGCGGGGATGAAAGCAGCAATCGTCGGTGGCGGCTGGGCAGGTCTGTCCGCCGCCGTCGAGCTGTCCCGAGCAGGCGTCCAGGTCACCGTCTTCGAAGCCGCCAGGCAGGTCGGCGGCCGGGCCCGCAGCGTCGAGGCGCGCGGACGGCGCCTCGACAACGGCCAGCACATTCTCATCGGCGCCTACCGCGAAACCTTGCGCCTGATGACGGCGGTCGGCGTCGACCCCGAGCGACTGCTCAAGCGCCTGCCACTCGAAGTGAATTTCCCGGACGGCAAGGGCAGCCACTTCCGGATGCGCCTGCCGCGGCTGCCAGCGCCCCTGCACCTCGCCTTCGGCCTGCTCGGTGCGCGCGGCGTCAGCGTCGCCGAGAAGTTCAGCGCGGTGCGCTTCATGCGATTTCTGCAGGACGCTCGCTACTGCCTCGACGCCGACTGCACGGTCAGCACGCTGCTCGATCGCCACCGGCAGCGCGGCAAGCTGCGCACCTGTCTGTGGGAGTCACTTTGTCTGGCCGCGCTGAACACCTCGCCGAAACAGGCATCGGCGCAGATTTTCGTCAATACGCTGCGCGACAGCCTCGGCGGCGGTCGCGCAGCAACCGACCTGCTCTTGCCGGCAGCCGACCTCGATCGCCTGTTCCCGGCCGCCGCGGCAAGCTTCATCGCCGCGCACGGCGGGAAAATCCGCTGCGCGACGCGGGTCGAGACCATCGACGACGGTTTCCAGGTCGCTGGCGAGCGCTTCGACGGCGTTCTTCTCGCCGTCGGCCCGCAGCACGCGGCGACCTTGCTTGCCCGGCAGCAGGCAACGGCCGAGACAGCACAGTTACTCGCCGGCTACCACTTCGAGCCCATCGCCACCGTCTATTGCGGCTATGCCCCGCAGCTACGCCTGCCTTTCCCCATGCTCGGCCTGGCGGCGCGTGGCCGCGGCGAGATCGGGCAGTGGGCCTTTGATCGCGGAGCGCTGTGCGGCACGCCGGGAGTGATCGCCTTCGTGCTCAGCGGCCATGGCGCCTGGGAGGAACTCGACAGGCAGGAGCTGGTTGCGCAGCTCGACGCGGAACTCGCATCGGCGCTGCACACCCGGCTGCCGGTGATCGCATGGCAACAGGTGATCCGCGAACAGCGCGCGACTTTCTCGTGCCGCCCGGGCTTGCGCCGGCCGGCCGCGCGCACCGCGCGCAGTGGTCTGTGGCTGGCCGGCGACTACGTCTGCGCCGAGTATCCGGCGACCCTCGAGGCGGCCGTGCGCAGCGGTCTTGCCGCTGCCCGCGGCATGCTGCTCGAGAAGCGCGGCTGAGCGCGCCGTCAGCCGGGAGCTTTCCAGCCGTCGATGCGCGTTCGTGAGCACTCGACGCTGGCCGCCGAGAAGAGGTCGGGGTGGCGGACGACGACCTCTTCGAAGGCGTAGTCCTCAAGGCCCAGTTCGCACAAAGCCGGATAACCGGTGACGTCCGGGTCGCGATTCACGGTGCGCTCGACGGCGCCGATGATGCCGTGGCGCTTTATCAGCTGCCAGGTGCGCAGGTCCCGTGTGGCCTTGCCATTCCTGGCCGAGAGCACGCCTTCGTAGGCATAAACCGCCTCCAGGCATTGACGCTCCGGTTCGCTGCCGGCGCCGTACTTCTGCGCACGCAGTTCGAGCGCGCGCTTGCGCGCCGCTACCGCCAGATCGGGGCGCCCGCGTTCGAGAACATTTCTCTCGAACATGGCGCACTCTTCGGGCGTCTTGAGGTTTGCTACTCGTTCGACCATCAGCGACATAAGATTCCTAAGCTGTTGAACTACGGTGATTACTGCCAGCGCGGAAGAAAATGGGGCATCTCCCTCCTCGGCGCCTCGTTTCTCGCCCAGCCGGCTACGACCGGTGCCGCCACTCGGCGCCGACCTCTTCCAGCTGCCCGGCGTCCATGCGCAGACGACGCCGACAACGCGCGGCGATCTCCTCGTCATGGGTGACCAGAATCAGCGTCGTCGCGCTTTCGGCATTGATGGCGAACATCAGTTCGATCACCTGATGGCCGGTCACCGCGTCGAGATTGCCGGTCGGCTCGTCGGCAAGCACCAGCCTCGGCCCCGGCGCAAAGGCACGGGCCAGAGCCACGCGCTGCTGCTCGCCACCCGAGAGATGCTTCGGATAATGCTTCAGGCGATGCGCCAGCCCAACTCGCTGCAGCCAGCGCTCGGCCTCGCTGCGAGCGTTGGCAGCGCCCGCCAGTTCAAGCGGCAACATGACGTTTTCGATCGCCGTCAGCGACGGCAGGAGCTGAAAGGTCTGAAAGACGAAACCCAGCAGCCGACCTCGCAACACGGCCCGCGCATCCTCATCCAGCGCCCCCAGATTCTCGCCCGCCAGAATCACCGCGCCGCTACTCGGCTGGTCGAGACCCGCCATCAGACCAAGCAGGGTTGACTTGCCCGAACCCGAGGCGCCGACAATGGCCACCGTTTCGCCCGCCGCGACGGCGAACGAAATCTCGTGCAGAATGGTCAACGGCTGGCCACCGCTGTCGACACGCTTGGCCAGATCGCGAACCTCAATCACCATTGCTGCTGCCTCTCCTACCACGCCACCATGCTCCGTTTCCCGATATGTCACTCCCTGTTGCTCGCCGGACTGCTGTTGCTTGCCCCCGCTGCCTTGGCGGCACGCACCATACTGGTCTTCGGTGATTCGCTGTCAGCGGGCTACGGCATCCGCCAGGATGCGTCCTGGCCAGCCTTGCTGGCCAGACGCCTGCAGGAGAAGAAGCTCGATTATAGCGTCGTCAATGCCAGCATCTCCGGAGAAACGTCCGCCGGCGGCCGCGCGCGCATCGGCGCGGCACTGAACAGGTACTCGCCACAGGTGGTCATCGTTGCCCTCGGCGCCAACGACGGCCTGCGTGGACTGCCGGTGGCGCAGCTGCGTGAGAACCTCAGCGCCATCGTCGCCAGCGCTCAGCAACACAAGGCGCAGGTCCTGCTCGTCGGGCAACGCGTACCGCCCAACTATGGCGCCTACGCGACTGAATTCCACAACACTTTCGCCGCCGTGGCCCGGGCCCGCAAGGCCGCACTGGTGGACTTCCTGCTCGAGGGGGTGGCGACCAGAGCACAGCTCTTTCAGGCCGACAATCTGCATCCTACCGCTGCCGCACAACCCCTGCTGCTCGACAATGTCTGGCGCGGATTGGCGCCACTGCTAGAATAACGGGTTGTCTCAGCCACAGGACTTGCGCAGCATGCAGGCAAGCGTATGAAACGCGATATCGCGACCGTCGAACAGCTCGGCGAACTCTCTTCGTTTGACCAGATCATCGACGTCCGTTCGCCGGGCGAGTTTGCCGAGGACCACATTCCGGGGTCGATCAACTGTCCGGTACTCGACAACCAGCAGCGGATCGAAATCGGCACCCTCTACAAGCAGGCGTCGCCCTTCGAGGCCAAGAAGCTTGGCGCGGCCTACGTGTCCACGAACATCGCCAGGCATCTGCAGGCACAGTTTCTCGACCGCCCGAAGAACTGGCGCCCGCTGATCGTCTGCTGGCGCGGCGGTCAGCGCAGCGGCGCCATGACCTACGTCTTCCGGCGTGTCGGCTGGGACGCGCAGCAGCTGGAAGGCGGCTACAAGGCCTATCGCCGACTGGTCGTCGAGCAACTCGCCGAGGTACCCCGGCAGCTGCAGTTCAAGGTCCTCTGCGGCGCCACCGGCAGTGCCAAGAGCCGCATTCTGCAAGCCATCGGGCGGCGCGGGGAACAGGTGCTCGACCTCGAGGAGCTCGCCTGCCACAAGGGCTCGGTGCTCGGCGTCCTGCCCGACTCGGCGCAGCCGTCACAGAAGATGTTCGAGTCGCAATTGCTGACCACGCTGCGCTCGCTCGACGCCAGTCGCCCGGTCTACGTCGAAGCCGAGAGCCGCAAGATCGGTTCGCTGCAAGTACCGGCAGCACTGATCGAAACCATGCGTGCCGGCGAATGCTTCAATATCGAAGCGTCTTTCGCCGCTCGCGTCGATTTTCTCTTGCGCGACTACGACTATTTCCTGCTCGCACCCGAGCGACTGACCGCCTGCCTGCACCCATTGCGCAACCAGCAAAGCACGGAAACCCTCCAACGCTGGCAAGGCTACGTGCGCGACGCGCGGTGGCGAGAACTGGTGAGCGAACTGCTTGAACTGCACTACGATCCGCTCTACAGTCGCTCGCAGACGCGAAACTACGGCGGATTCGCAGCCCCGGCGCGCTTCACCAGCGACGACCTGACGCCCAGCGGCATCGAAGCGCTGGCCCTGAGAGTCAGTGGCGAGTAGTGGTTCCGCGGTCGCGTGGTCACCTGGTCCATGGTCGCGCGCGCGACGGGTTCGCTGCGCCAAGCGCCAGGTCGGCGTCAGAGCAAGGCAGCAAGCGCCCCGCGGCAGGCGCAAAGGCGCTGCAGCATCGCCGGCCTGGGAGAGGCGACCTGGCCTTCTTCGAAAGCCACCACCCGCCAGCCACGCTGCGCCATCCAGGCGAGCATCTCCTGCGAGCGCAGCAGGAAATCGGGATTCGACGGCTTGCCGTAGCGCTCATTGCCGACCATGAAGGTTTCGTAGATCAGGACCCCGGGTTCGGCGAGACAGGCCAGGAGCTCGTCGATGCGCGGGCGAAACAGATAATTGGTGACCACGATGCCCGCGAACAGACGACCGCGATAGGGCCAGCGGCCGTCTTCAAGATCGGCCTGGAGCAGCGTCACGCGCTCGCTACCGTGCAGCGAAGCGAGCGCCTGCGAACTGCGATCGACTGCCTCGACGCGGTAACCGAGCCCGGCCAGCAAGCGCGCATGGCGGCCACTCCCGCAGGCCAGGTCGAGGACCTCGCCGGGCTCGGGAATCAGCTGCGCAAAGCGCCGTACCCAGGGCGACGCGGGCGATTCTTCGGGCGAAGCTGCCATGCGGAGCCTTCCTTCCATTATCATTCGGCAAAACTCTCGGAGAGCACAGCATGGCACAGGAGCAAGCAGCCGTGGTCGTCAGCGAGAACGGCCTGGGACCCTACCAGCAGACGGTTCGCCTCGGCAGACACACGCTGATCGCCGACGAGCCGGTGGCGATGGGCGGCGAGGACGCCGGCCCGGAACCGATGGACTTCCTGCTCGCCGGCCTCGGCGCCTGCACCTCGGTGACCCTGCGCATGTATGCCAAGCGCAAGCATTGGCCACTGGCCGCGGTCAGCGTCGCGCTGACGCACGACAAGCTCGAGCTTGACGGCGGCCGTGGCAAGGTCGATCGCATCAGCCGCGTGATCACGCTGGCCGGCGAACTGACCGCGGAGCAGCGCGAGCGGCTGCTGGCCATCGCCAACAAGTGCCCGATGCACCGCACACTGCAATCCGACACGCGCATCGACAGCCGGCTCGACGTCGGCGCGGTAACCGCAGCCGCCTAGCCGACCTTTAACACCTTGCTGTCATATTTCGGGCTTTTCTGGCCGATGCAAATCTTAAGTTGTTGATTTCACAGAGGCGCCATTTTGGCGGCGTAATGTTGTGCCATAATAGTTTTAGAAATGTGGTTTTTCCCCTTGCATTTCTTGTACGATCGTGGGCATGTTTATCCGACAAACACGAACGAACAACAAGGCCACCGGCGAAGGCTACTTCACCTACCGCCTGGTGCGTGGCGAACGCATCGCTGGCAAGGTCCGTCAGATCACCCTGCTGAATCTCGGACGCAACTTCGCGATCAAGCAGGAAGACTGGCCGGTGCTGTGTCGGCGTATCGAACAGCTGCTGCACCCCCAGGAAGCGCTGCTGCCACTGCCATGCAGCGGTCATATAGAGAGTGCCGCCCAGCGCTACGCAGGGCAACTGATCGTGCGGGCGCCGATCAGTGACTCGGCGGCGGTAGCGAGCAGCGACCCCGCGGCGCAGCCGCGTCCGGCGGTGACGTTCGCGGAAGTCGATATTGACTCGCTGCAAGTGATGCAGCCGCGTTCGGTCGGTGTCGAGCATGTCGGTCTGCATGCGCTGGCCGAGCTGGGCATCATCGACCAGTTGGGGGAGTTGGGTGTCAATGGCGTTGTACGCGCGTCGATTATCGGCAACCTGATCGGAAGAATGGGCCATCCGGGCTCCGAGCGGGCGACCTGGAGCTGGCTGCAGAAGCAGAGCGCTTTGGGCGAGCTGATTGACGTCGACTATCTGTCGATGTCGCACATGAGTCTTTACCGAGCGTCGGATGTGCTGATGAAGCACCGGGAGGTGATTGAAGCGCGCTTGTTCGGCACCGTTCGCACGCTCTTTGGTCTGGAAGAGACGATCACGCTCTACGACCTGACCAACACCTATTTTGAAGGGGAAGTTCCGAGCAATGGCAAGGCCAAGCGTGCCCGTTCCAAGGAGAAGCGCAGCGACTGCCCGTTGGTGACGCTCGGCCTGGTGCTCGACGGTAGTGGCTTTGTGCGCCGCTCGCAGACCTTCGAAGGCAATGTCAGCGAAGCCGGCACGCTTGCCGGCATGCTCACTGGACTGGATGCCCCGGCAGGGGCACTGGTGATCATGGATGCGGGCATCGCCACCGAAGCCAACGTCGCCTGGCTGGTCGAACACGGCTATCGCTATCTGGTTGTTCGTCGCGGCGGGACCCGCCAGTTCGATGAAACACAGGCGGTGACCATCGAAACCGCCGACGAGCAACCGCTGCGCCTGCAGAAGGCGCTCAGTGAAGACGGGAAAGAGCTGCAGTTGTTTTGCCATTCACCGAGTCGCCAGCTCAAGGAGGAGGCGATGCTCGAATCCTTCAGCCAGCGCTTCGAAGCCGGATTGCAGCAAATCCTGGACGGCCTGGCCAAGCCGCGCGCCGAGAAACGGCCCGACAAGTTGCGCGAACGAATTGGCCGGCTGAAGCAGAAGAGTCGCGGCGCCAGTCAGCATTACACGGTGGACCTGGTCACCGACGAGTCGGGCAAGCGGGTCACCGCGATCACCTGGCAGAAGGTGCCGCGCGAGGGGAGCCAAGCAACCCACCCGGGCGTCTATTGCTTGCGCACCAATGAACTCGACTGGGACGAGGAGCGGCTCTGGCGCACCTATACCCTGCTGACTGACCTGGAGAGTGTGTTTCGCAGTCTCAAGAGCGAGCTGGGCTTGCGGCCGGTCTTTCATCACAAGGAAGAGCGCGCCGACGGCCATCTGTTCATTACCGTGCTGGCTTACCAGTGTGTGCAGTTCCTTCGCCTAAAGCTGAAGGCGGCGGGCATTCACGACAGTTGGGCGACCCTGCGCGAAACCCTCTCAGTTCAGCGCCGGGTGACGACGACTTTTCGTCAGCGCGATGGCCGCACGCTGCATGTCCGCAAGGCCACCGCCGCCGAGCCCGAGCTGATGTCGATCTATCGCGCCTTGGGCGTCAACTCAGATCCCGGAGGAACCCGAAAACTGACTTCCTGACACAACATTACGCGCTTGTTGTGCCATTAGAAATTCATTTGCCTTGCAAGCAATTGATTACGCGAGAAGTTTTTTTCGGTAGGTTAAACAGGGGCTAGGCATGTCCGTCTGCTTGGCTGCTCGGGAAACACCGGTTGCGGGCCGCTCGGCGATGCCCGCAGCGCCGCGCACCGGTGCCTGCCCAGGGGTCGCTCGCGGGGTGATTAATGTCACACTGCGGCGTCATCAAGCGCGTCATATCTAGAGACTTGACAGGGCATCTGTGATAAATTGATGCAGTGCAACATCCACCCGTACCGCGCCTCTCAAACACGAGGTGAAAGTCCCCATGCTAGAACATCACTACCTCACCACCCTGTTTGAACCCAAGTCTGTCGCGGTCATCGGCGCTTCGGAGCGAGAGAACTCGGTCGGCAACGTGCTCTTCAGGAACATCCTCGATTCTGGCTACAAGGGTCGTCTCTACCCGATCAACAAGGGGCACGACAGCGTCCAGGGCGTACCGGCCTACAAGTCCATCGAGGAGATCAGCGCTCGCGTCGAACTGGCGATCGTCGTCACCAGGCCGCAGACCGTGCCGAAGATCATCGAGCAATGCGGTCGCAGCGGCGTCAAGAACGCCATCGTCATCTCGTCCGGCTTTGCCGAAGCGGGTCACTCGGGCGCTGCGCTCGAACGCAAGATGATGGAAATCGCACGCAGCTACGGCGTTCGCCTGCTGGGCCCCAACTGCCTGGGGATCATTCGCCCCGACCTCGGACTCAATGCCACCTTTGCCAGCGTGCACGCGCACGTCGGCAATCTGGCGCTGGTCGCGCAGTCGGGCGCCATCTGCTCGGCGGTTCTCGACTGGGCGGCAAGCAACCGCATCGGCTTTTCCAGCGTCATCTCGCTGGGTGGCACCGCCGACGTCGATTTCGGTGAAATCCTCGACTACCTGATCTACGACAACCGCAGCCACTACATCCTGCTCTACGTCGAAGGCATTCGCGACGCCCGCCGCTTCATGAGCGCGCTACGCTCGGCGGCGCGCATCAAGCCGATTGTCCTGCTCAAGGCCGGTCGCCACGCCGGCGGGCTGGCCGCCGTCGAAACGCACTCCGGCATGGCCGGCGGTTCGGACATCGTCTTCGATGCGGCGGTGCGCCGTGCCGGCGTGGTGCGCGTAAAAAACATCGGGCAGCTGTTCTACGCCGCCAAAGCACTGGCCTCGAAATTCCGTCCGCAAGGCAAGCGTCTGGCGATCATCACCAACGGTGGCGGACCGGGAGCCATGGCCGCCGACCGCGCCGGCGACCTCGAAATCCCCCTCGCCGAGTT
The DNA here is from genome assembly GCA_000585075.1 of Candidatus Accumulibacter regalis. Taxonomy (GTDB): domain Bacteria; phylum Pseudomonadota; class Gammaproteobacteria; order Burkholderiales; family Rhodocyclaceae; genus Accumulibacter; species Accumulibacter regalis. Next base: position 30,334 of record JEMY01000024.1, read on the forward strand.
GTCGCCAAGCACCATGCAAGCGCTCAATGCGGCGATGCCGGGAACCTGGTCGCAAAGAAATCCGGTGGACATCGAGGGGGATGCGACACCCAAGCGCTATCACGATGCGATTCTCGCCGTTGCCGAGGACAGCGAAGTCGACGGCGTTCTGGTCATGCTCTCACCGCAGGCAATGACCGACCCGATGGAAGTCGCCAAGGCGGTGATCGAGGTGGACCTGCTGACCGCCAAGCCGATTCTCACCTGCTGGATGGGCGAGGAACAGGTCGGTGAATCGCGCAGCATGCTGGAAGAGGCCGGCATCCCGTCCTTCCGGATGCCCGAAACCGCCATCGAACTGTACTACCACATCTCGACCTACTACTGGAACCAGAAGCTGCTCTTGCAGACACCGGCCCCCCTTTCCAAGCACGCCCGCCCGGAAACCGAAGGGTCCAAGATGTTGATCGACGCGGTATTGCACGAGCGCCGCAAGATCCTCTCGGAAATGGAATCGAAGGCGATCCTGCGCGCCTTCCGCATTCCCGTTGCGCAGACCATGGTCGCGCACACACCGACCGAATCGCTGCTGCTCGCCGAACAGATTGGCTTCCCTATCGCCATGAAGATCGATTCGCCGGACATCGTGCACAAGAGCGAGGTCGGCGGCGTGCGGCTGAACATCACCAACGCGCCGGCGGTTCGCAATGCCTACCACGACATCATCGAGACGATCAAGAAGCGGCACCCGACGGCACGCATCAATGGCGTATCGATCGAACCCTACCTGGCGCGCCCGAACGGCCGCGAGCTGATGATCGGCGTATCGCGCGATCCGATCTTTGGTCCGATCATCACCTTCGGCGCCGGCGGCGCCGAAGTCGAGGTGTTCAGCGACCGGGCCGTCGCCTTGCCGCCGCTCAACCGCTTCCTGGCCCGCGACCTGATCGCGTCGACGCGCGCTTCGAAGCTGCTCGGCGAGTTCCGCAACATGCCGCCGATCAACCTCGAAGCGCTCGAAGACGTGCTGCTGCACGTCTCGCAAATGATCTGCGAACTGCCATCACTGCACGAACTCGACCTGAACCCGTTGATCGTCGACGAGAACGGTGCCATCGCGGCGGACGCGCGCATCGTCATCGACTATGCGGCACCGTCGGGCGACCGCTATTCGCACATGGCGATCCACCCCTACCCGGTGCATCTGATCCAGGAATGGGAACTGCCCGATGGCCGCGTGGTAACCATTCGCCCGATCCGCCCGGAAGACGCCGAGCGCGAAAAGGAGTTCGTCATCTCGATGTCCGACGAAAGCAAGTACTACCGTTTCATGGACACCATTCGCGAGCTGACGCAGACCATGCTCGTGCGTTTCACGCAGATCGACTACGACCGCGAAATGGCTCTGGTCGCGACGATCCTCGACGCAGAAGGCAAGGAAGTCCAGATCGGCGTTGCCCGCTACGTCACCAACCCGGACGGCGAATCGGTCGAGTTTGCCCTGGCAATCGCCGACGACTGGCAAAAACACGGCGTTGGACGCAAGCTGATGAGTGCACTGATCGCCTGCGCGCGGGCCAAAGGCTACCGCACCGTCGTCGGCGACGTGCTGTCGATGAACTCCAAGATGTTCAGTCTGATGAGCAAGCTTGGTTTCACCATCCACCCGCATCCGGACGACCCGGCGGTCAAGCGCGTCATCAAGCCCCTCGCCAGCTAGAATGGCGGCGCCGTGGCCGGGCCATGGCGCCGCCCTGCCCAGTCTCCAGATCGAGCCGGAACAAGGCAAGAAGCGACCGCGCCCTGCGCGGGCCGGTCACTGCTTGCGCCGACTCCCTGAAGACGCTTACTGCTGTTCGAAATTCACGTCGTAGGGATAGGGCCGCGGCGGGTCGCCGGCTTCCCGGTACGCCTTCTGCTCGTCGAGATCGGTCTTCCTGTCCCAGAAGATCGCCCGCCCGCGACGTTGGTCTTCAAGCCACTCGGGATGCTTGGCCATCATCTCGCGCATGAACTTGGTGTGCTCGGATTCGTACAAGGCCATCTGGCCTACTCCCCATAAAAAACAGCTGTGATCAGCGACATCGTCGACCACCGCATTATACGCTTGCCGCGCTCAGGCGCTCCCTCGCCGTTCCAGGTGGCGAACCCAGAACAGCTCGTGCCGGCGAACAGCCTTGCGGAAGAATTCGTTCTCTCCGCTGGCAGGCCACTGGCGCGCGGCGAGCAGTTTCTGGATCGTCCGCCGCAGGCGCTTCTTGCAGGGCAGAGTGCCCTGCAGGTCGTGCTGCATGGCCAAGGCCATGGCCTTGTCGATCTGTACTGCCGGGCTCAGGCAGGGGCTCCACAGCGCGTCGGGCGGCAACGGCGCCAGCGCCGGTGGCAGGGCGACTCCCTGCCCGGCCGGGCCCATCGGCCAGCGGTCGTTGTCGTGCAGGTGATTGGCATAGAGGAGACCAATTTCCGGCTTCCAGCACGAGCACTCGACCGCTTGCAGCAGAGCCTGCGTACCGGCTATGTGGTCGGCGTGCGGATCGAGCTCGGGGTGCGGCATGACGACCACTTCGGGGCGAAAGTGCTCGAGCAACGCCACCAGGTCGGCGAGCAGGTTCTTGCCGGACGGCAAACCGTCGGCGTCCGCTGGCAGGGGGAGCGGGTTGTGCGCTCGCGCCTGGCGCACGTCTGTCGCCCCGGACTCGCGTGAAGCAAACGCTTGCTCGGGTTCGGCGAGCATCGCCGGCAACTGCAGGCAGTAGTAGCCCAACTGCACGCAGCAGCTCTGCGCAACGCCACCCCAGAGCGGCACGGCGAGGCTGTCCCAGGTCCGCAGACGCCCCTTCAGGCACGCCGCGGCGGCGCTATCCAGGCCCAGGGACCGATACCGATCCGCCTCGATCTCGCCCTGCGTGAGGGTCACGATGGTCACCCCACCGTTTTCGCGCGAGCGGGCGAACCCTGCAGCACGGCTGTACAGGCCATAGGCCGCCAGCTCGGCGTCGTCGGCGTGTGGCGCGATGAGCATCATGCGCCGCCGGGAGTAGTCGGGGTTGTCCAGCACGTGCAGGAGGGCGGTCGGCGGCAGGCGGCAGAAGCGGCCACTGATCGACAGCTCATTCCTGGCCAGGGCCGCCGCCTGCCCGGAGAGGTTCAGATAGCGTCGCCCGTTGACAGCGCGCTCGAAGTCCTGCCGGTCGTCGCCGAGAACGACGTGGGGGTCCAGACAGTGGCCAAGCAGGGTGCTCTGCAAATGCAGCTCGAGAATCAGCGTTTCGCCAGCCGCCAGCGGTGCGCTCAACTGCACCCGCCCGGCGATCAGCGAGACCGTCTGCTGCGCCGTTTCGGCCGGGAAGTGGTATTGGTAGTCGTCCTGCGGCGAATAGAAGAGGTGGTCGGCAAACCAGGCCTCGTGCGCCACCCAGCCAGGCAGCAACAATACCGGCGGCAACCACCAGGCGACGAAGACCCCGAGCGCGGCGAGCAGCAGCAGCGCGACCAGCAGGAGGAAGCGCTTGCGCTGGCGGTGTCGCTTCAGCAATTGCTGTTTTCTTGAACTCATGGGTGCTCTCGGACGGTGGCCCCGCTCGCCAGGCGAGGCATGTTCATGACTACGCTCTTTCGTGCACTCTATATTCGATACGCCGGCACCCGGTGGCACCAGCGATCCTTGTACTCGCGATCGGCACGGCCAAAGGAAAAGCGCAAGGGCTTGCCGAGCGCGCGCGCCTCTGCCCAGGCGCTCTGCGTATTGATGAAACTGAGCACGCTTCCCGGGCTGAAATCACGCGTTGCGGGATCGACACCGCCATTGATGTACTCCAGAGAAATCCACGCCGGGGCTTCGACGCGATAGAGAATCTGAACGGCGATCGGCTGCTCGTGACGCAACAGGACGGCGCCGGTCATGAACTCGCGCAGGAGCGTGAACACCTCCGCCAGATGCTCGTGGCCCCTGGCCGCAAAACCCCAGCGACGCTGAAAGAGATCGGCATACATGGCGGCCTGCTCGCACGGCGAAAAGTCGCACATCTGGCGTACCTGCCCGCCGGCCTCTTCGAGCAGGCGAAGCTCACGCCGCTGGTTGTAGCGAAACTTCTTCGAGTAGTCCTCGGGCGCACGCGCCAGCGCCAGGCCTTCCGGCTGCGCCTTGAGTTCGCCGATCCGTCCGGCGTTGAGCTCCGACACGTAACGCATGTGCTGGCGCACCGGCACGCAGGCGTGTGCGGCAATCGGCAGGATCACCTCGGCGTTGCCCAGATCAAACAGGTCGCGCTGGCCGCGCTGTTTCAACACCGCCTTCGACAGCGCCAAGTGGCGCCCCCAGCAGGGAATCGCCGCCACCAAATCTTCGCCGGAAGGGCAGCCTAGGTAGCGCACCCGGATTCCCGCCAGCGCCGAGAGTCGCTCGACGACTGCCGGATGGGTGAACACGCTGCCGCCGAAGCGCTGCCACGCGGTGGCATACGCCGCGGCATCGATTTCGCTCCAGCCGCGCTCGCGCCAGACTCGCAGCCGATTCAACATGGGTCGGCGGAGCGTGTGCAGAGGCGGGTCATGACGGCGGGAATCCTCGCTGTTCGCTGCGCCCGGAGGGATCTCCGGGTGCTCGTGGTGGGTGGTCGTTGAACGGCACAAGCGTGCCACTGCCACGGGCGCAAGGATAAACCAATTACCGCGCCGTTTGCCCTGCGTTCGGGATCAGCGCAGGCCATGGCTGGCGCGGTATACTTGCCAACCTCGAGCGCCCCCGGCGCGGCGGCAGGATTCCGCATGGCCAGCAGCAGCCAATCAACATGGAGGACCACGACGATGTCGGCTGAATCGCGCCGCGTGTTGCAGCTCTGCCACAGCTATGGTGCGCCGTTCACGGATGTCGCCTGCCAGTGGGCCAGGCTTTTCGCGGGCCAGGGCTGGACGATGACGACCGTATACCTCACCGGCGAACCGGACAGCGAAGTGGTGCGCAACTCCGGCGGCGACGAAGTGCTGTTTCTCGGCTTCGACTCGCGACAGGTCCGCGGACTGAAGCTGGCGGCCATCTGGAAATTGCGCAAGCTGCAGCAGACGCACGCCTTCTCGCTGGCCATTGCCCACCGCTTCAAGCCGATCTACGCCTGCTGCCTGGCGCTGGACATCCCGGTCATCGGCGTGCATCACGCCTTTGGCGACTACCAGCGCCTGGGAAGGCGCCTGCTTGCCCGCGCCTTCGCCAAGCGGCTGGCATTGCTCGGGGTCTCCAATGCAGTGCGCGACGACATTCGCGCGTGCCTGCCGCGCTGGCCCGCAGGGCGCATCCAGACCCAATACAACCACGTCGAACTGGCGGCCTTGCAAGCTCGCCAGCTTCCCAGGAACGAGGCGCGACGCGCGCTCGATCTGCCGCCCGACGCCTACGTCTTCGGCAATGTCGGCCGCCTGCACCCGGACAAGGATCAGGCGACGCTGATCCGCGCCTTTGCCCGCCTGCCGCCTGCCGGCGCACTGCTGGCAATTGCCGGGCGCGGTCGCCTGGATGAATCGCTGCAGGCCCTGGCCGCCGAGCTGGGCGTCGCTGACCGTGTCCGCTTTCTCGGCCAGGTGCCGGCCATGGACCGCTACTTCCGCGCCTTCGACAGCTTTGTCCTGAGCTCGGATCACGAGCCCTTCGGAATGGTGCTTCTGGAGGCCATGGCTGCCGGAATCGCGGTGCTAAGCACCGATTGTGGCGGTGCCCGCGAAGTGGTCGCGGCCAGCGAGTGGCGGTTTGCTCTCGGCGACGTCGAGAGCCTGTGCAAGTGCATGCTCGCCGTCAGGGCCTTGCACGAGCCTGCCCGGACGGAGCTCGTTGCCGCACAACTGGCACATCTTGAGGCCCACTTCTCGCTGGCCGCCGCACGCCGCCAGTTCTGGGCGCAGCCCTGCCTGCACAGCGGGAGCGAATGCCATTCAGGGGTCTGAACTCCGCCGGTAACGCGGCTGTTCAGCGAGTTCTCCAACTGACCAAACTCGCGCCCGTCAGTCAGTCAGTCGACCGCCTGGCGCAGCGCGCGTTGGCGCGCATAAGCCAAGATGGCCTCGACCTGCTCGCTACAGAGCAAGCGGCTAAGCTTGCGCACTTCCTGCTCGGGCCAATCCCACCAGGCAGCCTCCAGCAACGCTTGCCGCGTCGCCTCAGGAAAGCGCCAGCGAATATGCCGTGCCGGGTTGCCCGCCACCACGGAGTACGGCGCTACGTTTTCGCTAACCACCGCACCGGCAGCGACCACAGCGCCATGCCCCACGCTTACCCCGGACAGGATGACCGCGTTGCTGCACAACCAGACGTCGCTACCAATAAGTACATCGCCTCGACTTACCGCGTATCCCTGAATATCGGCCGCCTCTGGTATCATCGCCGGAAACGGATAGGTGGTAACCCACTCGGTACGATGGTGGCCACCCAGGAAGATCTCTACCGTCTCGGCAATCGACGTGTAGCTGCCCAACTTGAGGATCGTGCCTTCCTTCCAGTCATGCACGATGGGAACACCGTAGGTGCCTACGCCAATCTGATACTGCGGATAGCGCCGACGAAATCTCGCGGGTCCCCGATAGAACTTGGATAAATTGCGGATTGTTTTCTTCGCGCGTCGCTCCAGGAATCTTGCCCAGAAGCCCATATCGCTTCAGCCCCTTTCTAGAGGTGAAAGGTAAAGCCTCATCAGGCCTCGCCACGTCTTCTTCGACCAGCGTTTGAAGGGAATCTGCGCCAACAATTCACGGGCCAAGCCACGGTCACGATTGGAGCACTTGAGAAACATCGAGTTGAGAAAGCGGTAGCGAACCCAATCGTACTGCGGATGTTCGCGAAACAAGGCATAGGTCTTGAGAATGCTCTCGATCATGAAACGGTGATTCTTGTACGAGTTGCTGGCATGCTTGCGATAACGCGCAAGCACCTCCCCCAGGCAATCAATGTAGTAGCCAGCATGGGTGATCTTCAACTCGATCAACAGATCTTCCAGGCGGATTTCAGGATCGAAACCACCGACTTTCGCCAAGGCCTCCTTGCGGAACATCAAAGTTGGCGCCGGAGGATAGGGTTTACGCTCCATGAATACATCTTCGAAATCGAGGCGACGGAAGGGCACGTGCCGACGCTGCCGCTTCTCCGGAAACAATTCGCCAGCCGCATCTATCAGTTCAATGTTACCCGCACAAATGCCAACATCCGGTTTGTCCTGCATATAGGCGACCTGCCTGGCCAGACGCTCGGTGAGCATGATGTCATCCGAACTGAATGGCACTATCAGACTGCCCTTAGCTCGCTTGATGGCGGCGTTCAGAGTATGGGTCAAGCCCTGGTTCTGTTGCTCCTTGAAGTCGAACCCATGCTCGGCCTGCAAGCGGCGGATGCGCTCGACACTGTCATCCGTGGATCCATCATCGATAACCAGCAGCTCCACATGCGGATGGGTCTGATTCAGAATGCTGTGGATGCAAGCCTCGATATAGGGCCCATGGTTGTAAGACGAAATGATCACGGTGACCAGCTCTTGATGTTGATTCATGGGGATGTTCTCGTTTCTTTCAGCGCCTCGTCGATGAGGCGCAGATACTTCTGACGAAAGGCTTCGATATCGTGGTTGGCGCATAGGTAGGCGTAGGCCTGCTCGCCCCTTTCCTTAAGCTGTTGATCACTCAGCCGAAGGTAGTCAGCCAATGCGGCAGTCAACGCATCAACGTCTGCTGGCGGCACGGCAAGGCCACCGGCCCCTTGTATCAACGGCAGCATCGCGGGCACGTTGGAAGCAACCACTGGCAGGTGCCCGCTCATACCTTCGAGCAAGGCCAGCCCCAGACCTTCGGCCAACGAGGGCATGGTCCAGATATCGAAAGCACGAACATACTGTAAGGCGTTCTCGCGAAAGCCCAGCAGATGAACCCTCCCCTGCAAACCGAGCCTGTCGACCTCAGCACGCAAGCGAGGCTCCTCTCGCCCTTTCCCAATGATCGCCAACTGCACCTGCGGATGAACATCCTTCAGCCGGGCGAAAGCCCGGAGCAGGTAGACATGCCCCTTGATCGGCACCAGACGGCCAAACGTACCCAGCAGACGCACCTGCAAGTCGACCCCCAACAAGCGACGCGCCTCATCGCGGGAAAACTGCAGACTCTCGGCCTGGGCGATATCGATGGCATTGGTGATGGCCAGGGTATTCTGCGCGCTAAAACCGCAATTGCATTCGAGCAAGTATTGCCTGACGGCCGGCGAAACGCCGACGAAGCGCCAAGCATGGTCAATCAGATACTTGACCTGAAACCGCCGGTAATAACGCTCGTACTCACCAAAGCCATGTGCAATACCGATGCACAATGGCACTTTCAGCCAGCGGTTCAACTGTAAAAGCATGTTGACCGGCTTGAAGCGGTTGCAGATCACCACGTCGAACCGTTGCGCACGGCAAAAACGATACAGCTGCCACATGGCCTGCAAGCGCAATCCCTTGAGTTGCTTGTCGGAAAACTCGAAATAAACCGAGCGGCCTGCCCGGCTCACTGGCTCGCCTTGCTGCGGCTTGCCACGCAGAAACGCGGCTACCACCTCGTAGCGCTCAGCTGGCAGTGCCTTGACGATTTGCTCTGCGAGGTCGGCGAAGTCATGCTCTTTTACGTTGTAGTCCGGCTGCAGCTGCAAGACCTTTATTCTCTTAGTCATCATTGATCACGCTCGAAGCCTTGCTCACTGATCGACCACGACGAGCTGCCAGCAAACCCGGAAGTGGACTGCAATTGATAGGCCTGAAGCTTTTCCCATTGGTGCCTCTTCCAGACGATAAAGTGGAAATAGGGGAACTCGCGAGCACCATTCACATCGTTCGTCAACTTGCCATCCGTCCAGAACCAACGACGTGGAAAGTTACGATGGCCGTCGACCCAGTCAATGCGAGCATATGGCGTACTATAGGCCTCAACAAATTCGCTGCACCGGTACCACGGGTTGAACACGGTACCGATCAGCCGCTGCAGAAATGCGGGTAGATTCTTGTTTCGCAGGAAGATCCGCGTAAACGCTCCCTCATCCAGCGCATGATGTTCCTGATCGCAGAAACGCCTTTGCCAATCTGGGATCCGCTTGAAGACCTCACGCATGCGCAGGGTATTCCGAATCAGGCACAGGTGACCGGATACGCGCCGAGCGTGAGTCGAGTACAGATCGTAGCCTTGCAGGCGCTCATCCGTGAAGTAGGCACGTAGATCGCCGTAGACCACATCAATATCACCGAAACCCCAAAAATGGTACGCCCGCAGCTCATCCTCGTGGATGAGCCCCAAGGCCGGGCGAATATCACAGAGTTTATAGGCTTTGGTCGGCGAAAAATCGATGCTCAACTTCGTCGAGACCTTGCGGCAATAGTCATTGAGGCTTATCTGAACCACGCGCACGTTTTCCGGACAATGGTCCAGCGGTTGACAGTCGGTATATAGGAGCCAATCGACGCTCGGATTGAACCTGCAACTCTGCAGAAAAAAGGGCATCCAGAAAGGCCATTGACCAAAATACGGCATCACTAGACAGATGCTTGATGACTCGCTCATGAACATCCTTCAGGGGCAACCGAAAAAATTAGCGATAGCGTTTCTCTCTCCCGCACCGGCAGTTGGCGGACAACCGAACGCCGGCGCCCAGCTGAGCCGTTCATGCCGAAGCTGAAGGTGCCCTACGGCAACCCCCGACGTTCTCGAACGGCGGGCACCGGGAACAGACACAGCCTTCCGCAATTAATAGCGACGCCGTACGACGCCCGGCGAACGATTGCCAGTGCGGTTTCTGAAGAGCCAGCTCAACAGGCAGCATCCGGAAAAAATGGTAGCATTGAACCCCCTAGCAGACGAAAGACCGCGAGAAATTCAGATGTATTTTCAGGCACCAGTTCGTTCACAACAAGCCTTCTCTTTCATCTGCAACTGGCTACTCCCGCTCGGTTACTTGAGCTTGCTGGTAGGCTTAGCAGCCCTGCCTGATCGTAGCCTTTACCACAAGCTTTTCTACGCTCTGGTCGGACTTCCCGCCCTGATCGCGCTGCTGTTGAAGCCAGGAACGCTCCGGGTGTTGCTACGCGAGCCGATCATCCTTCTTTTTCTGGCTTTCTCCGCCTGGTCGCTGCTCAGCGTCACTTGGTCAGATACCGACAGCTCGGTCTTCGACCTGCTGAAAAGGCCCCTCTACATCTTCATGCTGTTCTCCGCCTGCGCCCTGCTAAGCCTTCAGGCCAGCAAACGGCTAGAGCAGACCACATTACTTGGCGCACTACTGATGCTTCCGCTGACAGTCTACTCGCTGAGCGCGTTCGCCCTTGCCTGGACCCCCGGCATGAGAATGATCGGCTCAGGAGCATTGGACAATCCCCTGCTGAGCTCACATATTTTCGGTTTTTTTGGCACTCTTTGGCTCGCTTTAAGCATGACCCTGCCGCGACACCAGTCCTGGGTGACGATCGCTCCAGCCTTGGTTTCCGTAGGCGCTCTGATGGCGACCGGCTCGCGCACGCCGCTGGTCGCCATGTCATTGGCCTGTGTCTGGCTGACTGTCGTCTGCTGGAACAGACGTTCGATCGTGCTGATCGCAACAGGCACGGCAGGCTTGGTGGCGTTGCTCCTGCTGTATCCCGATGCACTGCTTGAACGCGGCACTTCCAGCCGAATCGACATCTGGCAGATCGCACTGGGCAAGATTCTCCAGCAGCCGTGGCTAGGCTTTGGCTTCCAGGCCTCGCTGGTGATCGACATCGCGGGCTTTCCAATTCCCTTCAGTGAACCTCACAGTTTTGCGCTTGGCGTGCTGTACTACACGGGCATCGTCGGACTGACCATCTGGCTGGCCATGCACGCGCTGGCGCTCAGCCATTGCTGGCGCAATCGAAACGCGCTACTTTTCGTCATTGCCGGTAGCCTACTGATCTATGGTCTTGGCGCCGGACTTACGGAAGGCGGAGGTATCCTGAGCCGGCCGAAAGAGCACTGGTTCTTGACGTGGATCCCGCTGGCGCTTATCGCTGCCTTGAACATCGCCGCTCACCAGGCTCAGGAGACACCGCTGCGATAAACGGTTCTTCTGACCACCGGTTGTGCTCGCCGGCCGATGCTTCGCACGCGGCGCATAGGAATGCACTGGGCGTAGGCGCCGGTAACGCTCAGGCAGCCGTCACGGCGGCCACGTCGAGCGCCGGATAGTCGACGTAGCCCTTCGCTCCGCCCTTGTAGATCGTCGTCGAGTTCCAGGGTGCCAACGGCGCCCCGATGCGCAGGCGATCGACGAGATCCGGGTTGGCGATGAAGTGCTTGCCGAAGGCAATCAGATCGCCGCGACCGGCACGCAGCGCCGCTTCCGCACGCTCGCGGTCGAAGCCTCCGCAAAGAATCATCGTCCCCGGGAAGCAGGCGCGCAGGTGCGGCAGCAGATCGCCCTGCCGATCGTGGATCCAGCTCCCTTCCTGGTCGTAGACGTGCAGGTGAGCGATGCGCAGGAGCTTCAGCCGCGTCGCCAGGTAGCCATAGCTGACCAGCGGATCGGGATCAGGCTGCATCTCGTGCGCGCTCCCCAGTGGCGAGATGCGTACGCCGACACGCGCGCTGCCAATCGCCGCGGCAACGGCCTGCACGGTCTCCAGGAGAAAGCGCCAGCGATTGGACAGCGAACCGCCATACTCGTCGGCACGGTCGTTGACGTAGGGGCAGCGGAACTGATCGAACAAATAGCCGTTTGCGGCGTGAATCTCGACGCCGTCGAAGCCCGCGGCGACGGCATTGCGCGCTGCGCGGACGAAATCGGTGACGATCAGCCGCACCTCCTCGGTCGTCAGCCCGCGCGGCGCATCGCAGGGCACCATCACCGGCTCGGCGCCGCCGTTTAGGATCGGCACCCGATCACTGTGCAGACCGATTCCGGTCGGCCCCACCGGCGGTGAGCGATCCGCGCGCAGGCTGCTATGGCCGACGCGGCCGACGTGCCAGAGCTGCAGATAGATGCGGCCCCCGGCATGGTGCACGTCTTTGGTCACCTTGCGCCAGCCGGCGACCTGCGCGCCGCTATAGATGCCGGGCGTGCGCGCACAACCGCGTGCCTGCGGCGAGACCGGCGTTCCCTCGGCAATAATCAGGCCGGCCGAGGCGCGCTGTGCGTAGTATCTGGCGGTCATCGCCGGCGGCGCGAGTTGCCAGTCTGTAGCGCGGTTACGGTTCATTGGCGCCATGACGACGCGGTTTGGCAGCAGCTTGCCGCCGAGCGAATGACGAGAAAACAGTTTCTTGAACATTGTTTGCCTACCTCCTTGATGGCTGGGCACACCAGAAATCGAGCAATTTCCGTGCCCGAGAACCATCAGCTTTCGTATATGTTGGTCAGGGTGATGCACCGCCAGCGGTTCGACACTGCGGCGGGCGTACGATCCTCGTGACGATCACCGCTTGCGCGGCCCGCCCGGAATCCGCGACCGCCGCAGCGAACACTGGCGACGCTGGTAGCGCTCACCGGACAGCAAAGGCATCATAGAGCGCGAAAGGTTTCGCATTTGTGGCAGCGGCACCCGCCTCTGCAATTTGCGACCTTCCTTCGAGAGCGCGGTCTGACCCCCAACTGACAAGAAAGTTTCGTCAGCGCCGACGCTTCCAGGACAATTTCCGACCGCAACCCTGTTGGCCGCCCGCTATCTACCCTCGTTCTTCGGATCCCGGCTGAGCAGTTTTTCGACCGCCGATGCTGCCGGTTCAGCGCGATAGAGGATCGCGTCGACGGCCTGCGTGATGGGCATCTCTATCGCCAGCTGACTCGCCAGGCGCGCAACTTCTCGCGTCGTGCTGACGCCCTCGGCAACGTGGCCGAGATCACGAAGGATCTGTGACAGCGTCTTGCCAGCGGCCAGTTCCAGACCGACACGCCGATTCCGTGACAGGTCGCCGGTGCAGGTAAGGATCAGATCGCCGATCCCGGCCAGCCCCATGAAAGTCTGCGCCTGTCCACCGAGAGCGACACCAAAGCGCGCTATCTCGGCGAGCCCACGCGTAATCAGCGCGGCGCGCGCGTTGAGCCCAAGGCCAAGGCCATCGCAAACGCCGGTGGCAATGGCCATGATGTTCTTCACCGCGCCGCCGACTTCAACACCGGGCAAATCGTCGTTGGCATAGATGCGAAAGCGCGGGCTATGCAGGGCCAGCGCCGTCTGTTGGCCAAATGCAGCGTCGCTGGCCGCCAGCGTCACCGCAGTCGGCAGGCCGCGCGCCACCTCGTCGGCGAAGCTCGGCCCCGACAAGGCAGCACACAAGCGCTGCGCACCCAGCTCTTCCGCGACAATCTGGTGCGGCAGCTTGCCCGTTTCGGCCTCCAGACCCTTGCACGCCCAGATCAGCGGGCTGGCAACCGCGGCATCACGCAGGCGGCAAAGCGTCGGCCGCAGGCCGGCAAGCGGAGTCGCGATCACCAACAGATCGGCGTCGGCTACGGCAGTCGCGAAATCGTCGCCGATGCGCAAGGCCTCGGGAAGACGGCAGCCCGGCAGGTAGCGCGGGTTTTCGCGCCTGTCGCGCAGGGAACGCAGCACTTCCGGCTCGCGCGCCCACAGCGTGACCGTGTGCCGATCGCAGAAAGTGGCGGCCAGCGCGCTACCCCAGGCGCCGGCGCCCAGCACCGTCAACTTCATGTATTCAAAGATTCACAGGCCCCAGATCTGGTCGGCGCGGACGTAGCCCGACTGTCCATCGCGGTGGCGGACCTTTACCCAGCCACCGGGAGCGACTTCGAGGTAATCGAGGGCGACATTCCTCTCGGCTTCGAAGACCAGCGCAGCGGCATCGTCGGCGCCTTTCCGGACCTGCGCACGCGCGGCGACAACGACCACGGAGTGCCGCAAGCCGAGATACTTGCTCTCCAGCCAGGCCATGGCGCCGTCCGAATCCCGCACCTTTGCCCAGCCTTCGAGGTGGACGACCAACTCGACCGGTGTATCGCGCTTGATGACGAAAAGCTTATTGCCCCGCGGGGAAGGCGCATCGTAGAGCACGGTCGCCGTGTCGACCGTGCGAAACTCGACCGCCAACGCCGGTACAGCCGAACCAGCCGCGAGCAACACGCTCAGCCACCGCTTCATTGGCAAGGCCTCTTTTCTTGGCCGCCCCAGCTTACTGGATGGTCGCTTCGCCAGGCTCCTCGGTCGGCGCGTCCTTTGCCGCTTCGGCCTGCTGCTGTTGGAGGCGAGACATGTAAAGCGCTTCAAAATTCACGGGTTGCAGCATTACTGGTGCAAAACCAGCACGGATCACGGCGTCGGAAACGACTTCGCGAGCATAGGGGTAGAGAATATTGGGGCAGGCAATCGACAATACGGCATCCATGTTCTCGCTTGGCACGTGCTGAACGCGGAAGATACCCGCCTGACCGACCTCGACGAGGAAAACGGTCTTCTCTTCTATCTTCGAGGTCACCGTGGCCGTCAAGGCGACCTCGAAGAGCCCTTCGCCGATACCCTGCGCCTTGGTCTGCAACTGGATGTTGATCGCTGGCGTCTCGCGCTCGAGATAAATCTGCGGCGCATTGGGCACTTCGACCGAGAGATCCTTGACGTAGATCTTCTCGATGGAAAAAACGGGGTTCGGGGTTTCTTGTTCGCTCATGGTGTTTTTCGGCCTGTAGTTGGGGGTGGGGAAAAATGCTCGCGGGAAAGTAGCGGGAACTGGCGGGAAGGGCGCGGTCACTCGGCGAGGGTGTTCACCCGGGTTCACCCGCCAGCAAGGGTAACAACTTGCCCGCCTGATCAAAAGCAAGGAGATCGTCGAAACCGCCGACGTGCATCTCACCGATATAGATTTGCGGGACGGTACGTCTGGCGGTCTTCTCGAGCATCTCGCTACGGCGCTCGGGATCGAGGTCGATGCGAATCTTGTCGATCATGACCACGCCGCGGGCAAGCAACAGTTGCTCGGCCCGGATGCAGAAGGGGCAAACGCCGGTGGAGTACATCAGCACCCGCGGCGACTGGGTCATTTCCGCGACCCCTTCTTCAAGGGCAGACCGGCCTCGGCCCACGCGCCGACGCCGCCCTCGAGGGAGTGCAGCCTGGAGAAACCGAGCTTGGCCAGCTTGGAGCAGGCGGCGGATGAACGCATGCCGGATTGACAGATCAGAATCAAGGGATTGTCCTTGAATGACGCCAGCTCCTCGGCCCGCTCGTCGAGCGACCCGACAGGAATGTTGATTGCGTCGGCCGGGTGTCCGGCAACGTATTCGCTCGCTTCACGGATGTCCAGCAACTGCGCATTCTCGCGGTTGATCAATATCGTTGCCTGGGCGGTGGTCAGCGATCGCGAGCCACCGGGGCGGCGCACCGAAAGCACGAGCAGCAGCGTGCCGCTGACCACGGCGACGGCCACCAGGAGAAGATTCTGCTGTATGAATTCCAATCGAAACTCCAGAAATTGACACGAAAAATGGCTAGAACGTGGCACAAACATGGCGAAAAAACGGGGCCACACCAGGAACGAGGCCCGACCCCACTCGCCGGCAAGGACGGGTCGGGCAGCGACAACGCGCCGCTAATCGCCGCAGAACACCTCGCGCATCATGCCAATCAACTGCAGCGTGCGCGCGTCGCCGACCCGATAGTAAACTCGGTTGGCGTCCTTGCGCGCGAGCAGAACTCCCTTTTCGCGCAGGATTGCAAGATGCTGGGAGATATTGCTTTGCGAAGTCCCGACAGCGTCGACGATCTCTTGCACACAGGCATCCTGGTCACCGATCACACACAGAATCTTAAGGCGCAAGGGATGCGAGATCGATTTGAGCGCCCGTGCGGCTTGTTCGATATGCTCCTGCTTGTCGATGATGCTGGTCCGGATAGGCACGTTACGCCAGACTCGCCGTTTATCATATAATCCGCGATTATAGAACAAAACCACCCGCCAAGGGATGCCGCACACGCCTTGGACGCGCTCGCCGGGTTCCCGCTTACCAGCGGCGATGCCGGCCACGTGACCTCACCACCTCGCGACCATCTCGGCCTCCCGGCCCTCTCTCGTCAACTCACGTTTAAGCCAGGCGTGCGCCGCTCATTGACCAACACATCCGCAAGCCCTTTCGACGACGCAACGCCGACCCGCACGGCAGCCAAGGCTGGCGTCGCGGCAAGGCTTCCGGGGAAGCGCCAGGACGCGCTCCTGCCCGCGGCAGCCGCGCGTTCGGCCCGCCGCGCACTCGCACGCAGACTGGCCATTGCCGTGCTCGCCAGCGCCTTTCTCACACCGGCTTTCGCCGCCGACGGCAACAAGGAGCGGCCGGACTCCGCCGCCAGCTCGCCAGGCGACGTCGCCGAAAAGCAGGGGAACCTGAAATCCTTGCGCACCCAGATCGAAGCGCTGCGCCGGGAGATGGTCGCTGCGGAAGGTTCACGCAAGGAATCGGCGGATCAACTCAAGGACGCCGAACGCGCAATTTCATCGACGCAGCGCGACCTTCACCAGCTCAAGGAGCAGATCGCCACGCTACAGGGCAAGCTCAAAGACCTCGATGGCCAAGCCAAGGCGCTCGAGCAAGGGCTGACCCTGCAGCAGCAACAGCTCGAAAAACTGCTCTACAGGCAGTACCTGCGTGGCAATCCGGATGCGCTGCAGCTGTTTCTCAACGGTGACGACCCCCACCAGCTGGCGCGCGACCTGCACTACCTCGAAGCGATTGGACGGGCACGCAGCCAGCTTCTCCTGGAGATCGACACCAACCTGCAGCGGCAAAAGGCCTTGGCCGCCGACGCCCGCGAGCAGGCGGCGCAACTCGCCGCCGCGGAGGACAAGCAGCGCGAGGAACATGCCAAGCTGCTCGCCCAGCGCGCGCAACGCCAGGCGACGCTGGACGGACTGTCTGAACAGATCACCACGCAGAGACGTGAAATCGGCAAGCTGCAACGGGACGAGACACGCCTGACCAACCTCATCGAGCGCTTGTCGAAAATCATCGCCGCCAAGGCTGCCGAAGCACGCCGGGAAGCCGAGAGGCGGGAAGCGGGAAGCCGAGAGGCGGGAAGCCGAGAGGCGGGAAGCCGAGCGGCAGGAAGCCGAGCGCCAGGCAAGCGAGCGCCAGGCGGCGGCGCAACGGCAACGGGCCCTGGCACAGCAGGAAATCGTCCGCCAGGAGGCACAGCGCGCAGCCCGCCAGCACAAGCCGGCAGCGCCCGATGCCGGGGCCGGCAGAGAGCCGCCGGAAAGCGAGCCTCTCCGCCCCGAAATCCGCCGCGAAATCCGCCGCGAAGCACCGCCGGCAGCGCCGCCGGCAGCGCGCCCGGAAACGCCGCGCGCAAACCCGCCGGCCGACGCTTTCGTCGGCAACCTGGCGAAAATGAAGGGTTCCCTGCGCCTGCCAACCAAGGGGTCGGTAAGCAATCGCTTTGGTAGCGCGCGCCAGGAAGGAAGCACCTGGAAGGGGCTGTTCATCCGTGCCGGCACCGGCAGCGACGTGCGCAGCATCGCCGCTGGCCGCGTCGTCTTTGCCGAATGGATGCGCGGGTTCGGAAATCTGCTCATCGTCGACCACGGTAGCGACTACCTGTCGGTGTACGCCAACAACGATTCACTGCTGAAACAGGTCGGTGACGATGTCCGCGGTGGCGAAAGCATTGCCACGGTCGGCAACACCGGTGGCAACCCGGAATCCGGTTTATACTTCGAAATCCGCCACGATGGGAAACCGCTTGACCCGCTGGCGTGGGTCAACAGCAAATAGGGCGCGCACGGAGTGAAAGAAATGGGCAAGTGGAAACAGGCCGGGCTGGTTTGCGCCGGAGTTCTTGGTGGCATTCTGATCAGCCTGCAGTTTTCGGCGCTGGCCGAAAAGGAGACACGTACAAGCCTGCCCATAGAAGAGTTGCGCACCTTCGCCGAAGTGTTCAATGCCATCAAGAAGGGCTATGTCGAACCTGTCGGCGACAAGACGCTGATCACCCACGCGATCAGCGGCATGCTCTCCAACCTGGACCCGCACTCGACCTACCTTGATGCCGACGCATTCAAGGACCTGCAGGTCGGGACGCAAGGCGAGTTCGGAGGCATCGGTATCGAAGTCGGCATGGAAGACGGACTGGTCAAGGTGGTGTCGCCGATCGAGGACACTCCCGCCGATCGTGCCGGCGTCAAGCCTGGAGACCTGATTTTCAAGATCGACGACACGCTGGTCAAGGGTCTGACGCTGACCGAAGCCGTCAAGCGCATGCGCGGCAAGCCAAAGTCGCAGATCAGATTGTCGATTCTGCGCAAGGGCGAGGCGAAACCGATCGACGTCACACTGACCCGCGAAGTGATCAAGGTGCAAAGCGTCAAGTCGAAGCTGGTCGAAGACGGCTTCGGCTACCTGCGCATCACCTCGTTCCAGGAGAATACTGGCGCAGCGGTGGTCAAGCACCTCAACGACCTGTCCAAGCCTGGGCCGCTCAAGGGGCTGGTGCTCGATCTGCGCAACGATCCGGGCGGCTTGCTGAACAGTGCCGTTGGCGTCTCGGCCGCGTTCCTGCCGCCGGATTCCTTGATTACCTCGACCGATGGGCGCGCACCCGACGCCAAGCACGAGTTTCACGCGTCGCCGGCGGACTATCTGCGCGGCAGCCGGGAAGATTACATCAAGCGCCTGCCGGCCGAAGCGCGCACCGTCCCGATGGTCGTGCTGGTCAATGGCGGCTCGGCTTCGGCGTCCGAAATCGTCGCCGGTGCGCTGCAGGATTACAAGCGTGCCGTCGTCCTCGGCACGACGACCTTCGGCAAAGGCTCGGTGCAGACCGTTCTGCCGCTCCCCGGCAATACCGCCATCAAGCTGACGACGGCACGCTATTTCACGCCTCTGGGGCGCTCGATCCAGGCCAAAGGCATCGATCCGGACATCGTCGTCGAGGAGACGGCCAACGGCGGCTCGACGCAGCGTTTGCGCGAAGCCAACCTCGACCACCACCTTGAGAACAATAGCGAAGCGGACAGTGAGACCGCGGTCAAGGAAGCACCGGCCAAACCGTCAAGCAGCAGGGCACTGCCACCCGCCCAGCCGAAGCCCAGCGGACCGAAGGACAACAAGGACGAAGGCGACGAGGCGGCCGAACTGCCGAGCCGCGAACTGGCTTCGAAAACGGACTACCAGCTGACCCAGGCGCTGAATATTCTCAAGGGCATGCAGATCATCCGCAACAAGCCCTGAACCCCCCTCTCTCCAGGGAAGGAACGTGAAACGACCGGCGGCGACAACGCACAAGACAGCACCGATCCGCAAGCAGCGGAATATCCTGTTTGCCAAGTTTCCTCCGCATCAAGTGCCTGAGGCATCCGAATTCCTCGGCCGGATCGAGCAACTGGAGGTCGAGCGGCGCGAACAGGAGCGCGCCGTCGGCGTCGCCTACGACCTTCACCAGCACTCGCTGGAAGAGCTCGAAGGCTCGCTCGAGGACAATGGCTACCACCTCGACAACACCTTGATGAGCAAGATGATGCGGGCGCTGATCTACTACGTCGAGGAAACACAGCTGCATAACCTCGAGGCGCCGCAGCGGCCACTGAAACGCTCGCAGTCGGAAGCCTACACGCACGCCTGGGAACGTCACCCGCATGGCGACCACGACGACACGCCGCCGGAGTGGCGCGAGTACAAGTAAGCCCGGCATGCAGGGCATTCGCAACATCTGCCGCAGGTGCAGGAAAAGGCCAGGGCCAGCCCGATGAACGACGAGCAATTGCTTCGCTATAGCCGCCATATCCTGCTCGACGAAATCGGCATTGAAGGGCAGCAGCGCCTGGTCAACGCCAAGGCACTGATCGTCGGTGCCGGCGGCCTGGGTTCTCCGGCCGCTCTCTATCTCGCCGCGGCCGGCGTCGGCCGGATCACCCTCGCCGACGGCGATCAGGTTGACCTCACCAATCTGCAGCGCCAGATTCTCCACACGCAGGAGCGCATCGGCCAGCCCAAGGCCCTGTCAGGAAAGATGGCGCTGGCGCATATCAATCCCGAAGTACGCGTCGAAGCAATCAACAGCCGTCTCGCTGGCGATGCTCTGGCTGCTCTGATCGCCGACGCCGACGTGGTGCTCGATTGCTGCGACAATTTCGCCACCCGCCACGCCGTCAATCGGCAATGCGTCCGCCAGCGCACGCCACTGGTTTCCGGCGCTGCGATCCGTTTTGCCGGCCAGCTCGCGGTATTCGACAGCCGGCGCGCGGGCACGCCGTGCTATAGCTGCCTGTTCCCGGAAGCAGACGATGTCGAGGAGGAGCGCTGCGCGGTGATGGGGGTATTCGCACCGCTCACCGGCATCATCGGCGCCATGCAGGCAGCCGAAGCGCTGAAGCTGATCGCCGGCGCCGGCGAAGTCGTCCTTGGCCGCCTGTGGCTGCTCGACGGTTTGTCGATGGACTGGCGCAGTGTGAACTTCGGCCAGGACACGCAGTGTCCGGTCTGCGCGTCAGGCGACGTCAAGCGAAGCGTGCCAGCAGGCGCAAGTCCGGCCCCACGGGACGCAGGTCGCGGATGAGCAAGCTGCGTTTGCCGGCCAGGGACTCCAGCGCGGGCAGATCGAACATGCCACGTGCCGCGTCGCCCAGCAGGCAGGGCGCCAGATAGAGCAGCAGTTCATCGACCAGACCGGCGCCGAGGAGCGAACCGCTGAGGCGAAAACCCGCTTCAGCGTGAACTTCGTTGATTCCGCGGCGGGCGAGTTCGGCGAACAGCGCGCGCAGGTCGACCTGCCCGTCCGCCCCAGGCAGCAGCAGCACCTCGGCGCCGGCTTCCCGGAAAGCGGCGACCCGCGAGGTGTCGGGGCTGGCGGCAGCGAGCAGAACGCGAGCACCGCGCAACAGTCGGGCGCCAAGCGGCAGTTCAAGCCGGCTATCAACGACGACTTTCAGGGGCTGGCGGGAATCGCTGGCCAGCCCGGCCACCCCACGCACATCGAGCTGCGGGTCGTCGTGCCGGACAGTACCGATGCCGGTCAAAATGGCGCAGGCACGCGCGCGCCAGCGATGCCCATCCTGGCGGGCGTCGGCACCGGTCAGCCACTGGCTGGCGCCGTTGCGCAATGCCGTCTTGCCGTCGAGACTGGCGGCGACCTTCAGGCGCAGCCAGGGCCGCGAGCGAGTCATGCGGGCGACGAAACCGATATTGAGCTCGCCGGCCTCGACAGCGAGCAAGCCCTCCTCGGCAAGCACTCCGGCCGCGCGCAGGCGGGCGAGCCCCTGCCCGGCGACGAGCGGATTGGGATCGGGCATGGCGACGACGACGCGGCGCACTCCCGCCGCCAGCAGCGCGTCGGCGCAGGGCGGCGTCCGACCCTGATGACTGCACGGCTCGAGCGTCACGTAAACGCTTGCCCCGCGCGCACGTTCAGCCGCCGCGCGCAGGGCATGTACTTCGGCGTGCTGCCCGCCGGCGCGCAGATGCCAGCCTTCGCCGACGATCTTTCCCGCATTGACGATGACGCAACCGACACGCGGATTGGGGGTGGTGGTATACAGACCCAACTCGGCCAGGCGCAACGCCCGCGCCATCATCTCGTGGTCGAACGCGCTGAAGCCCTGCGCCATCAGCGACCGAGTTTCTGCGGCGAGCGGGAGACCTCGCGAATCAGCTTGGAGAACTCGTCTACGTCCTCGAAATTGCGATAGACCGACGCAAAGCGGACGTAGGCCACCTTGTCGAGTTTTTTCAACTCGAGCATGACCATCTCGCCGACCTTCTCCGAAGCCAGTTCGCGCTCACCTAGGGCCAGCAGCTTGCCCTCGATACGGGCAATCGCCGCCTCGACCGCCTCGGTGCCGACCGGGCGCTTGCGCAGCGCCAGGCGGAGACTGGCGGCCAGCTTCTCGGCGTCGAAGTTGACCCGCGAGCCATTCTTCTTGATCACCTGCGGCATGCGCAGTTCGGCACGCTCGTAAGTCGTGAACCGCTTGTCGCATTTCAGGCAACGCCGACGACGGCGGACCAGGTCGCCATCGTCATTGATACGGGTGTCGGCGACGGTCGTTTCGACGGCGCCGCAGAACGGGCATTTCATCCCGCCGGCCCGCCATAGACGGGGAATTTCCTGCACAGCGCCGCACCATCGGCGCGCACTCTGGCGAGGACCTTTTCGTCGCCGGGGGCATCGAGAACGTCGGCGATCAGGTGCCCGACCACTTCCGATTCGATCTCGGTGAAGCCACGCGTGGTCATCGCCGGCGAACCGATACGAATCCCGGAGGTCACGAAGGGCTTCTGCGGATCATTGGGGATGGCGTTCTTGTTGACCGTGATGTGTGCGGCGCCCAGCGCGGCCTCGGCTTCCTTGCCGGTGATGCTCTTGGCCCGCAAATCAACCAGGAAGACGTGCGATTCGGTACGCCCCGAAACGATGCGCATGCCGCGCTCTTCCGACAACACGCGCGAGAGAACCCGGGCGTTGGCCAGCACCTGCTCCTGGTACTTGGCGAAGCTCGGCTTCAGCGCCTCCTTGAAAGCCACCGCCTTGGCCGCGATCACGTGCATCAGCGGCCCACCCTGCAGACCCGGAAAGACCGCCGAGTTGATCGCTTTTTCGTGCTCGGCCTTCATCAGGATGATGCCGCCACGCGGCCCGCGCAGCGTCTTGTGCGTCGTCGAGGTCACCACATCGGCGTGCGGAACCGGGTTCGGGTAGCAATCGGCGGCAATCAGACCGGCGTAATGCGCCATGTCAACCATGAAAATCGCGCCCACCTCCTTGGCTACCCGTGCGAAGCGCTCGAAATCGATGCGCAGCGAGTACGCCGAGGCACCGGCGATGAGGATCCGCGGCTTGTGCTCGCGGGCCAGCGCTTCCATTTTCGCGTAATCGATGGCTTCATGCTGGTCGAGACCGTAGGCCACGACGTTGAACCACTTGCCGGACATGTTCAGCGGCATGCCATGCGTCAGGTGCCCTCCTTCGGCGAGGCTCATTCCCATGATCGTGTCACCCGGCTTGGCAAAAGCCATCAGGACTGCCTGATTGGCCTGCGACCCGGAATTCGCCTGGACATTGGCCGCCTCGGCGGAAAACAGTTTCTTGAGGCGATCGATGGCCAGCTGCTCGGCGACATCGACATGCTCGCAGCCGCCGTAGTAACGCTTGCCCGGATAGCCTTCAGCGTACTTGTTGGTCAATTGCGAGCCTTGCGCGGCCATCACCGCGTGGCTGACATAGTTCTCCGAAGCGATCAGCTCGATATGTTCTTCCTGGCGCCGATTTTCGTTTTCGATCGCCTGCCAGATCTCGGGATCCACTTTCGCCAGTGTGTCGTTAGCCGAAAACATCGTGCGCCTCTCAAGCCTTGAAAAAGAAAGGGATTATAGCATGCAGCGCGTACCGGACCGCGGCCCCTGCCGGCTACAGATCGCCAGCGGGCAGCGGCGCCGGTTGCGCCTGCCGCGGAGCGCACAAGCAAGCCCGCACGCAGCCGACGACTGCCGTTCAGTCGGCGCTCCCGGGAAAAATTGCCGGCCGAAAATCAACCGCGGCGCACGGGAAAAATACGCTGGCGGTAGTTGATCGACAGGGCGCCGAGCAAAGGATGCGCGCGCAGGCGCTCGGCGAATTCGCGTTCTGCGGTGCTGACCAGGGTCGGGTCGGAGAGAATCTCGCAAGGCAGAAAGATTTCGGCCTCGACACGGCCGTTGAGATAGTGCAGAACCACTCGCTGCGGTTTCGGCAGCGTCGCCAGCACCGGCGCCAGGAAGCCCATCAACTCGCTGCGGTCCGGCATGTTCTGGCTCTTGCTATCGTGATCGACGTCGTCTTCGACGTCGACATGCACCAGCACGTCGGACACTGTGGGATGGCTGTCGAGCACCCGCTTGCGTGTCGCCTCGGCGATGCGATGCCCCTCCGAAACGCTGATCCGAGGATTGACGCAGACATGCGCGTCGACCAGCGAGCGATGCGCCATGCGGCGGGTGCGCAATTCGTGCAGGCTGCCCACACCCTGAGTGTCGATGATCACCTGGCGAATACTATCCACCTCGTCGACCGACAGCCCGGTGTCGATCAGTTCCTGCAGCGCTTCCCAGGAAAACACCACCCCCATGCGCACGATCATGAAACCGACGATCACCGCGGCCACCGAATCGGCGAAGACGAAGCCCATCAGATTGCCGCCGATCCCCACTGCCACCACCAGCGACGAGGCAGCGTCCGAGCGAGCGTGCCAGGCGTTGGCGACCAGCATCGGCGAGCGCAGGCTTTCACCGACGTGCAACATGTAGCGAAACAAAGCCTCTTTGGCGACCAGCGCAAGCAGCGCCGTCCACAGCGCCAACGGCGCAACCGGCGGTAGGCTACCCAGGTCCTGCAACTTCATGCCGGCGCTCCAGATGATGGCGCCGCCAGTCGCTGCCAGAATCGCCCCCAGGGCAAATGACGCCGCTGTTTCGATGCGCGCGTGACCGTAAGGGTGACTCTCATCGGCCGGGTCCTTGCTGTGATGAGCAGCGAAGAGCACGAGGAAGTCGCAGACGAGATCGGACAGCGAATGCATGCCATCGGCGATCAGCGCCTGCGAGTTGGCGATGATGCCAGCGACAACCTGCGCCGCGGTCAGCAGCACATTGACCGCGACGCTGATCCAGGTGCAGCGCTGCGTCATCGCGTGCCGTCCTGGGTCGTCGAAGGAAATTTCCGGGGCGGCGTTACCGGTGCTCATGGGCGGGGTCACTTCTCGAGGAGGGGTGGTCATTATTCTATCGCCGCCTTGGCGGTCGCAGCAGCAGGCTCCCGACAGCACGGCAAGCATCGGTGCCGGGAGCCGTTGGCCGCAACGAGCGGCGAAGCGCCCACGGGCTGACCTGCCCTCACACCAGGGAAGGGATCATGCTTTGACCAGCTGAAGCGTGTCTTAAGCCGGCCTCGTCAAATCCCGGCAGCTTGCGGACAGAGGCGGCGAAGCGGCTACTTGCGTGCCTGCGGACCAGCGGACGAGGCCATGCCTCGCCAGCAGTCTTTGCCGCGACTCGCCAAGCACCGGCCAACAATAACGAGTGCGCCGCATCGCGAGCGCCAGCCGGCTCATGTTGCGCCGACTCAGCGCCCCAGCGTATTGACCACCTGCGAGAAGGTGTGCGCGACCTCGTCGGGTTGTGACGCGCCCCCCATCTGACGCTCGATCTGCGCCAGGAAGAACGCCCCGCAAAGGACATGGTTGTCGCTCTCGTCGTGCTCCACTACCAGGAAGCTCGACGTCCCCAGTTCCTTGAGCGTAGCCAGGACGTGGCCGACCTTGGCCTCGGCAAGGTCCTTGAGGTGCACCACCTCGGCATCGTCGTGCTTGTTGATCATCACATTGCCGACCACCAGCTCGCGCGGGCGAATTCCCATCGCGTGCGCTGTTGCCAGCGGCCGGTGCCCCTTGGTACTGGCCTCGGTGACGATTCCCAGCAACTGCCGCTGCTCGTCACCAACCAGCAGGTAGTGCACATTGCACAGGGTCATCAATCGGTTGGCCTCGTCGAGCGCAGCATCGCGGGCAATCGTGACCGGCGCAAAGCGACGAAAGTCGGTCATCACCGCCAGGGCCGGAGAATGAGCCTCAACCCGGGCGCCCACGGCAGCCTTCGGCAGGTAACACGGAACGCCTCTCCTGAGCTTGGTCCAGAGCAGAGGCTTGAAGTGACTATCTGGCATCTCGTGACTCCTCACATTGGCTGACGGTAGGATAATTAAAGCACCTGCCTTTCCCGATTGACAAGCGCAATTCGGCCACTCCTGCCGCGTTCGGCCGGTGGCCGCCGCGACAGGCGCAGGGGCAGCGGCAGCGACGCTTTGGCGACACGCGGCGCGGTCTGCCAGGACGAGCCACTGGCAAGAACGCCCGTCAGTCGCAGTCGCCACCGGCAGACGCCACTCAGCACTCCCGCGTCACGGCGCCAGTGGAAGCCAGAATTGCGTCTACCCCCTCTTGAAGGTAGTATCCATGCCGCACGCCTTATGATTGCGTTGATCCTGTCACCCTGCGTTTGCGGCGCTGCAATCCCGGTTGCTCACGATTGGCTCTCCAATGCTCGCCATTTCCGGCAGTGGCAGCGCTTCGCCGCTGCCGCCAGACTGGAGCCCTTATACTAACTTCGCAGCTTCCTTTACCGTTCCCAGAATGATTCCCGGCCTACTCAAAAAGATTTTCGGCAGCCGCAACGATCGGCTGATCAAGCAGTACTCGCGGGTTGTCCGCAAGATCAACGCGCTCGAGGAAGGCATCAGCGCGTTGTCCGATGAAGATCTGCGCGGCAGAACGGTCGAGTTCAAGGAACGAGTCGCCAGCGGCGAGACGCTCGACGCGCTCCTCCCGGAAGCGTTTGCGGTCGTACGCGAGGCCGGCAAACGAGCCCTCGGCATGCGGCACTTCGACGTGCAGCTGATCGGCGGCATGGTCCTGCACGACGGCAAGATCGCCGAAATGCGGACCGGCGAAGGCAAGACCCTGGTCGCGACCCTGCCCGCCTATCTCAATGCCCTGGCCGGCAAGGGTGTTCATATCGTCACCGTGAACGACTATCTGGCCAACCGTGACGCCGAATGGATGGGACGCCTGCATCGCTTTCTCGGCCTGTCGGTCGGCGTCAACCTGTCGCAGATGGCGCACGACGACAAACAGGCCGCCTACGCTGCGGACATCACCTACGGTACCAACAACGAGTTCGGCTTCGACTACCTGCGCGACAACATGGTCTACTCGGCCGCCGAACGGGTACAACGCAAGCTCAGCTTCGCCATCGTCGACGAAGTCGACTCGATCCTCATCGACGAAGCGCGCACCCCGCTGATCATCTCCGGACAGGCCGAGGACCACACCGATCTCTACGTGCGGATGAACAAGGTCGCCCCCTTGCTCACGCGCTGCCAGGAAGAAAACGGTCCCGGCGACTACTGGGTCGACGAAAAGGGCCATCAGATTCTGATGACCGAGGCCGGCCACGAGAATGCCGAAAGGGTTCTCGAGGAAGCCGGGCTGCTCCCCGGCAACGGCAGCCTGTACGACGCCAGCAACATACTCCTGATCCATCACCTCTATGCCTCCCTGCGCGCCCACAACCTGTTCCTCAAGGATCAGCAATATGTGGTGCAGAACGGCGAAGTGGTGATCGTCGACGAGTTCACCGGTCGGCTGATGAGCGGTCGCCGCTGGTCCGAAGGCCTGCACCAGGCGGTCGAGGCCAAGGAAGGCGTGAAGATCCAGAACGAGAATCAGACACTGGCGTCGATCACCTTCCAGAACTACTTCCGGATGTACAGCAAGCTGTCGGGGATGACCGGTACGGCGGATACCGAAGCCTACGAGTTCCAACAGATCTACGGCCTCGAAACCGTGGTCATCCCGCCCAACAAGCCGATGCGCCGGACCGACAACAACGATCAAGTGTTCCGGACGGCACAGGAAAAACACGCGGCCATCGTCGCCGACATCCGTGGCTGTCGCGAGCGTGGGCAGCCGGTACTGGTCGGCACGACGTCGATCGAGAATTCGGAACTGCTCTCGGCGCTGCTCGACCACGAGAAGCTACCGCACCAGGTACTCAACGCCAAGCAACACGCACGCGAGGCGGACATCGTCATCCAGGCCGGCCGCCCGGGGGTCATCACCATCGCCACCAACATGGCCGGGCGTGGAACCGACATCGTTCTCGGCGGCAGCATCGAAAAGCAGACCAGCCTGGTCCGCGACGACGAAACGCTGCCGGCCGAAGAACGCGATCGGCGCATCGCCGAAATCCGCAGTGAGTGGCAGGTGCTGCACGACCAGGTCGTGGCCTCCGGCGGCCTGCACATCATCGGCTCGGAACGGCACGAATCGCGGCGCATCGACAATCAGCTGCGCGGCCGTTCCGGCCGCCAGGGTGACCCCGGCTCGTCACGTTTCTATCTGGCGCTCGACGATTCGCTGCTGCGCATTTTTGCCGGCGATCGCCTGAAGGCGATCATGGAGCGACTGAAGATGCCTGAAGGCGAGCCGATCGAACATCCGCTCGTCTCGCGCTCGCTGGAATCGGCGCAGCGCAAGGTCGAAGCGCGCAACTTCGACATTCGCAAACAGCTGCTCGAGTACGACGACGTCTCCAACGACCAGCGCAAGGTCATTTACGCGCAACGCAACGAACTGCTCGAAAGCGAAGACATCTCGGAAACGGTCACCGCGATGCGCGCCGCCGTGTTGCACGAGACTTTCCGGGTGCACGTACCGGCCGACAGCGTCGAAGAGCAATGGGACCTGCCCGGGCTGGAAAACACCCTGGCCGCCGACCTGCAACTGCCGCTGCCGATCGTCGCCTGGTCGACCGACGAGCCGAATCTGCGCGACGAAGAGATACTGGGGCGGATCGTCGACAACGCGACCGCGAGCTACTCGGCCAAGGTCGATCTGGTCGGCGCCGAGATGTTTCACCAGTTCGAGCGCAACGTCATGCTGCAAAGCCTGGACACGCACTGGCGCGAGCACCTGGCGGCACTCGATCACCTGCGCCAGGGAATTCACCTGCGTGGCTATGCGCAGAAGAACCCCAAGCAGGAGTACAAGCGCGAGGCCTTCGAGCTTTTCGAGCGCCTGCTGGACAGCGTGCGTGCCGATGTAACACGCTTGTTGATGACCGTTCAGGTACGCCCGCAGGACGTCGAGGAAACCGCACCGCATGCCGAAGTGCAGAATGTACAGTATCAGCACATGGGCTACGACGACGCACTGCGCAGCGACGACCAGGCAGCTCCGGCAGAGGCCATGGCGCCACTGCCGGCGGGGCCGAAGGTCGGTCGTAACGACCCCTGCCCCTGTGGATCGGGCAAGAAGTACAAGTTCTGTCACGGCAAGTTGTCGTAAGCGCCGCTGCCGCCACGCGCACCACCGGGGGTTGCCACCTGCGCAGGCGCCAGCTGCCGAAGCTGTAACCTGCCAGGCGCCCCCCACTGCCGGCCACGCTGGCGCAGCCCTTCCCCGTTCGCGAGGTTGCAATGCCCGTCAATTATCGTACCCCTGCCGCCGCAGATCTCTTGCCGGTTGCCGGCGTTCGTCTCGGCGTCGCCGCGGCGGCCATCCGCAAGCAGGACCGGAACGACCTCACCGTTCTCGCCCTCGACCCCGGCTGTCGTGTCGCTGGCGTGTTTACCGCCAACCGCTTCTGCGCCGCACCGGTACACGTCTGCCGCCGCCATCTGCAACTCGGCAGCGACGTGCACGCACTGGTCATCAATACCGGCATCGCCAACGCCGGGACCGGCGAGCAAGGCTGGCAGGCAGCCGCTGAAAGCTGCGCTGCGCTGGGTCTGCTACTGGGCATCGCCGACCGCCAGGTGCTCCCCTTTTCGACCGGAGTGATCCTCGAGCCTCTGCCCGTCGATCGCCTGATCGCCGGTCTGCCAGACTGCGTCGCCGACCTGCGTGCCGATAATTGGCATGCCGCGGCGCACGCGATCATGACGACCGACACCGTCGCCAAGGCCGCCTCGCGGCGCCTCGAGATTGACGGCAGAAGCGTCACCATCACCGGCATCAGCAAGGGCGCCGGAATGATCCGCCCGAACATGGCGACCATGCTCGGATTTATCGCCACCGACGCCGGCGTCGCGGCGCCGCTGCTGCAGCAACTGCTGCGCGAAGCGGCCGACGAATCGTTCAACTGCATCAGCGTCGACGGCGATACGTCGACCAACGACTCGCTGATCCTGATCGCCACCGGCCAGGCGGGTATCGAATGCAGCGACGCCGGCTCACCCGCCTACGCGCAACTGCGCGAAGCGGTGACCGCCGTCGCCATGGAGCTGGCGCAGGCGATCATCCGCGACGGGGAAGGGGCCAGCAAATTCATCACCGTCGCCGTCGAAGGCGGCCGCGACCGTCAGGAATGCAAGCGCGTGGGCTACGCCGTCGCCCATTCGCCGCTGGTCAAGACCGCCTTTTTTGCTTCCGATCCCAATCTGGGCCGCATCCTGGCGGCGATCGGCTACGCCGACGTCGATGCCCTCGACGTCAATCGCCTCAGGGTATGGCTGGCGGGCGGCGGCCGCGAGATTCTGGTCGCCGAAAACGGCGGCCGGGCCGCTTCCTATAGCGAGAGCGACGGCGCGCGCATCATGCGCGCGGACGAAATCACCGTCCGCGTCGAGCTTGAACGCGGCCCGGCCCGAGCGGCGGTCTATACCTGCGACCTCTCCTACGACTATGTCAAGATCAACGCCGACTACCGCAGCTAGCGCCTCTTTGCGGAACGACTGGCGATGAAGCCCGGACGGAATGATCCCTGTCCCTGCGGCAGTGGCAGGAAGTACAAGAACTGCTGCCTCGGCCAAGGTGCCGCCGAACCGGCCCAGCGTCACCAGCTCACCTTGCCGCCCGACGCGGTCGACGCGCGCCAGCTGGTGGCCATGTTCCAGGCAGGCCGCCATGCCGAACTGGAATCGTGGCTGCACCTTCTCGTGCGACAATCGCCGCAATCGGGATTTCTCTGGGGGCTCCTTGGTGCCACCCTGCAGGCGCAAGGCAAGGATGGCTTGCCCGCCCTGCAGCGCGCAACGACGCTCGCACCCGAAGATTTCGATGCCCAGACTGCGCTCGGGAGAGCTTTCATCGAACGCGGGCTTTTCGACGCGGCGGCCACCAGCTTCGAGCGCGCCGCGCTGATTCAGCCGGGGAACGCGGGCGCCCAGTTCGCGCTTGGCGATTCCTTGCGACTGTCAGGAAGGTTTGCCGAGGCGGAGGCCTGCCTGCGCGGAGTCCTGCGCAGCGCGCCGGATTCGGCCGAACTGCTGGTCTGTCTCGCGGATACGCTGGGCGAACTGGGGCGGTTGGACGAAGCTGAAGCCTTCTCTCGTCGGGCAGCACAGCGCGCGCCGGAATATCCTGCGGCCCACTTCTGCCTGGGCAACATCCTGTGCAAGAGCGGGCGGCTGGAAGAAGCTGGGAACTGTTTTGCAGCCGCGCTGCAGCGCGCTCCGGACTACGTCCCCGCCCTCGACAATCTTGGCAACGTGCTGCAGGAACTCGGGAGCCGGGTCAAGGCCGAGGAATGCTATCGTCGAGCCCTGCAATTGGCTCCTGGCTACGTGAATGCGTGCACCAATCTGGCACGACTTCTCGTCGACCAGACCCGTTTCGCCGAGGCGGAGCGCTGCTATCGGGATGCCCTGAAGGCGCAGCCGGCGAACGCCGAAATACTTGAACGGCTCGGCGGCGTCCTGGTGGAACTCGGACGCGCGAAGGAAGCCGAAAGCTGCTACCTTCAGGCACTCGATGCGCAACCTGATCGTGCCACGACGCGGCTGGCTCTGGCGACCGCCGCCCTGCCGGTAATCGTGCACACCAGCGCAGAAGCTGCCGCCGTACCGAACGCTTTCGCTGCCGCACTCGCTACGCTTTCCGACTGGCTGCACGCCGACCCCGGTCGGCAGATACGTGCCGCCGACCTGGCCGGCGCGCAGCAACCGTTCTTCCTCGCCTACCGCGATGGCAATCACGTCGATCTGCTATCGCGCTACGGCGACCTGGTCGCTGAATGCCTGCCCCCGCGGGAGCGTGCACCGCGCCCGCATCGCGACAGAACCCGGCTGTTGGTGGTATCGCATCACGTGCGCCGGCATTCGGTATGGGATATCGTCCTGCGCGGCCTGTTGCTGCACCTGGATCGTACGCGTTTCGAGGTGCTCATCTATCACCTGGGCAATGCCGAGGACGAAGAAACGGCCTTTGCCCGCACGCAGGTCGATGGCTGGCGTGACCGGCACACGATTGGCGAGGCCAGCGGCTGGCTGGCCGCCGCTGGCCAAGACTGCCCGGACGTGATTTTCTACCCGGAAATCGGCATGTCGTCGATCGCCTACTTCCTTGCCGCACATCGGCTCGCGCCGCTGCAGGTGGCCAGCTGGGGGCACCCGATCACCACCGGCCTGGCCAGCATCGATCTGTTTCTCTCCGGCGACCTGCTCGAGCCCGCGAATGCCGATGCCCACTACCGCGAGCGCTTGATCCGCTTGCCCGGCACCGGCTGCTGCACCGCTTCGCTGCCGATCGCTGCCGAGCCCATTCCGGAGGTGGAGGCCGCCCTGCACGGTCTGGATGGTCGCCGCTTCCTGATCGCCCAACGGAGCATCAAGCTCGACCCGGTCGACGATGATCTCTATGCGCAGATAGCCGTTGCAGCCGGATCGAGTGTCTTCATTCTGCTGCGCGATCCGGTTTGCCCCTGGGCGACCGACCAGGTCATGGCGCGCCTCGAATCGGTGTTCCGCAAGCGCGGCATCGATCCGACGCGACACCTGCTCTTGATTCCCTGGCTCTCGCCCGGGAAGTTTCTTGCCTTGCTCGATCTCTGCGACGTCTTTCTCGACTGCCCGGCTTTTTCCGGATACACCACGGCCTGGCAGGCACTGCATCGCGGCCTGCCGATCGTCACCCGCGAAGGGCGCCACATGCGCCAGCGCCTTGCTTCCGGATTGCTGCGCAAGGCCGGCCTGGCCGACAACATCGCCTCGTCGACAGACGACTACATCCGCATTGCCACACGTCTGGCCGGGGAGTGCCGCGACGCAGGCCGCAGAACGGCGCTGCGCGCGGCGGTTCTCGCTGCCGCGCCAGCGGTGGACGATGACGTCAGTGTCGTCAGATCATTTGAAAGCTGCCTGCTGGCTGAACTGGACGTCGCCCGCCGCGCCGAAGTCACGGGTTCCCGACACGCTTCAGACCGATCAACCTGACCCAGTCAGCCGCCAGAAACTCCTCGAAAACCACATCGCGTCGCCGCGACAAGCACGCGATCATAGGACGGCGGGAGCCGCGTGTAGCCATGCTTGCGGCGCAAGGGAAATGCGTCAGTGCAGGACGCGCGGCACGGCCAGGGTGAACTCGTGGATTTCCGCTTCGAACTGCTTGCCGTCTACGGCCGTCATCTGGTAACTGCCACGCATCGTGCCCACCGGCGTATCGAGCTGGCAGCCGCTGCTGTATTCGAACTTCTCGCCCGGCTGCAGCAGCGGCTGGCGGCCGACGACGCCCAGGCCACGCACCTCCTGCACCTCACCGGCGGCATCGGTAATGATCCAGTGCCGGGAAATCAGCTGCGCCGGCACGGTGCCGACGTTCTCGATGGTGATCGTATAGGCAAAGACATAGCTGTCGTTGGCGGGGTCCGATTGCTCGGCGATATATTGCGGGACCGCGCTGACTGCGACCTCGTATTTCTTGCTTTCGGCCATGTTTGCTCGATGTCGGGACGATCAGAAACGGCATTGCACACCAAAGTGCGCACGCTGACAAGCCCGCCGCGACCCGGCAACGGCGCGCCGGGCCGAAGGAAGGCGTTTCACGGTAGAATGAGAACTCGCTTTTTCACCGGGTTTCCTGTTCATGCACGTCATAGCGCCGAGTATTCTTTCCGCCGATTTCGCCAGGCTTGGCGATGAGGTGATCAACGTCCTCGCCGCCGGCGCCGACTGGATTCACTTCGATGTCATGGACAACCATTACGTCCCCAACCTGACCATCGGCCCCCTTGTCTGTGCCGCCATCCGCCCGCTGACAACCGCGCCGATCGACGTGCACCTGATGGTCAAGCCCGTCGACCGGATCATTCCCGACTTCGCCAAGGCCGGCGCCAACATCGTCACCTTTCACCCCGAAGCTTCCGAACACGTCGACCGTTCGCTGGCGCTGATCCGTGAATGCGGCTGCCAGGCAGGCCTGGTGTTCAATCCAGCGACGCCGCTGGACTACCTGGACTACGTCATGGACAAGCTCGATATCGTCCTGCTGATGAGCGTCAACCCGGGCTTTGGCGGACAGACGTTCATCCCCTCGACGCTGACCAAACTGCGCGCTGCGCGCGCCCGCATCGACGCCTACCAAGGCGAGAGCGGGCGCCGCATCCGGCTCGAGGTCGATGGCGGGGTGAAGGTGGACAACATTGCCGCGATCGCGGCTGCCGGCGCCGACGCCTTCGTCGCCGGTTCAGCCGTCTTCGGCGCCGGCCGCGACGGCGACGCCAACCGCTACGACACGGTGATCGCGGCGCTGCGCGCCCAACTGGCCGGCGCATGATGGTGGCGCCGTCACTCGCCGTGCGCGCCGTGCTCTTCGACCTCGACGGTACGCTGATCGACACCGTCCTCGACCTGCACGCCGCAGCCGACGCCATGCTCGGCGACCTCGGCCGCCCGGAAATTCCCGTGGCGGCGATTCGCAGCTACGTCGGGCGCGGCATCCCCAATCTGGTCAAGCGCGTTCTCGCCGGCAGCATGATTGCCGCCGACGACCCCGCACCGCCGCCCAAGGAAGCGCTGGACAGTTTCCGGCACCACTACGCGGTGGCCAACGGACGCCATGCCGTCCTTTTCCCCGGCGTACGCGAAGGCCTCGAAGCCTTCCAGTCCCTGGGCCTGCCGCTCGGGGTGATTACCAACAAGGCGGAAGCTTTCTCGCTGCCATTGCTCGAACATGTCGGTCTGGCGCCATTTTTTCAGGTGGTGGTCAGCGGCGACGTTCTGCCCCGCCCGAAACCCGACCCCATGCCTCTGGTCTGGGCCAGCGGCCGCCTTGGCGCCTCGCCCGCCGACGTGCTGATGATCGGCGATTCGGTGCACGATTTTCACGCCGGGCGGGCCGCCGGCTGCCACGTTTTTCTCGTCCCCTACGGCTACAACGAAGGGCGCGAAGTCCGCGACCTCGCTTGCGATGCTATAGTCTCGACCCTCGCCGAAGCGGCCCGGCGCGTCAGTCACGCATGAGCACACACGACCACAAGCTGCACGCGCCGCCTGTCCGCCGGGCGGGGGCCTGGCCCTGGCGTCACTGACGTCCGTAGGCAGACCAGCCGCCTCGTCGCGCCGCCCGGCCGCGCCGTGCAGGCGCCCGGCGCACCTCTGTTCCAGCCGAGTTTTCTTGTGGAGTTCCGATGACTGCAGCGTATTTCAATCGGCTGGCCGCCGAAGGCTACAACCGTATCCCGGTGACCCTGGAGACCTTCGCCGATCTCGACACCCCGTTGTCGATCTACCTGAAACTGGCCAATCAGCCCTACACCTACCTGCTTGAATCGGTTCAGGGGGGCGAGCGCTTCGGCCGTTACTCGATCATCGGCCTGGCCAGTCCGACGCGCATCGTCGTCAACGCGCATCAGGTATTGGTACTCAATGGCAATCGCATCGCCGAACGCGAGGACGACACCAACCCGCTCGACTTCATTGCCAAGTACATGCAGCGCTTCCGCGCGGCGCCGACGACGGGCCTGCCACGCTTCTGCGGTGGCCTGGTCGGCTGCTTCGGCTACGATACCGTGCGCTACATCGAGACCCGCCTGACGCGCTCGCAGAAGCCCGACGACCTCGGCATTCCGGATATCGTGCTCCTGCTCTCCGAGGAGATTGCCGTGGTCGACAACGTCTCGGGCAAGCTGACTCTGGTGGTCTACGCCGAGCCAGGCGTTCCCGGCGCCTACCAGAAGGCGCAGGCGAGACTGCGGGAGCTGCTCGCCAGACTGCGCGAACCGGTGCGCATTCCTGCTGAAAAGCCGCAGCCCTCGCAGCCGGCGACGTCGATGTTCGGTGAAGCCCAGTTCAAGAAGGCGGTGGTCAAGGCCAAGCGCTACATCACCGAAGGCGACATCATGCAGGTCGTCCTTTCGCAGCGCATGAGCAAGCCCTTCAGCGCCAGCCCGATGGCCCTGTATCGTTCGCTGCGCTCGCTCAATCCGTCGCCGTACATGTTCTATTTCGACTTCGAGGACTTCCACGTCGTCGGTGCCTCACCGGAGATTCTCGTTCGCCTCGAGGGCGACACGGTGACCGTGCGGCCAATCGCCGGCACCCGCCGGCGCGGCGTGTCCTTCGACGAGGATCAGGCGCTCGCCGACGAGTTGCTGGCCGACGAGAAGGAACGCGCCGAACACGTCCAGCTCCTCGACCTCGGCCGCAACGACGCCGGCCGCGTCGCGCGCGTCGGCAGCATCAAGCTCACCGAGAACATGATCGTCGAGCGCTACTCCCATGTCATGCACATTGTCTCGAATGTGGAAGCCCGGCTGCGCCCCGAGCTGAACGCCTTCGACGTTCTCAAGGCCACCTTCCCGGCGGGAACGGTCTCCGGCGCGGCCAAGGTGCGAGCCATGGAAATCATCGACGAGCTGGAGCCGGTCAAGCGCGGCATCTACGCCGGCGCGGTCGGCCACATGGGCTTCAACGGCGACATGGACCTGGCCATCGCCATCCGCACGGCCGTCGTCAAGGATGGCCAGCTGCACGTCCAGGCCGGTGCCGGCATCGTCGCCGATTCGGACCCGGCCTCGGAATGGCAGGAGACCCAGAACAAGGCTCTGGCAGTGCTGCGCGCCGCAGAACTCGCCGAGCACGGCCTCGACACGCGCCTGTGAGCCACCGACCGCCATCCGCAATGACGACGGGGGCTGGGGAGTGCTTGCCCGGACTTGGCGACGATGGCCGCGCCATGGAGCGGGCGAAAGCCCGCCGGCGCAGGGGCTTCAGGCGGCTGTCAGGGTCGCTGCAGGTTTCATCGAGAACGCAGCACGGCACCAGAGGCCATACGACCTACTCGTGCGGCCAGTAGAAATAAAGCTCCCGCCGACGGCCTTCGCCAACACTGGCCGCCTTGCTGAGCACCCCGCCATTGTAGTCGGCGTCGACGCGGTATCGCCCTGGGCGCAGGCTGACGTAGAACAGCGGTCCCGGAGAATGCGCCACCAGCACGGTCTGCCCCGCCGCATCCTGAATGCGCACCTTGACATCGGCAAGGTAGGCACCGCTGCCCTGCTCCGCAAAAACGAGTTGCAGGTTGTACTCGTTGCGCATCGCCTCGACCTCGATCGGGTCATCGTCACCAATGCCGCCGCTGGCATACGGCACCTCGGCAACGGCCGCGTGGATGACCCCCAGAGTCAGCAGGCCTGCGCCGAGAAAGCTCGCCGAAAAACGGTAAAATCGTTGCATCTCTGATCTCCCTCCAAATGTGCCTGGTCGACCATGCAGCCTACCTGCACCGCCGCCTCGCTTGCCGCCGACATGCGGCCGGCACGCCCACCCAGGTGGCCACCGTCAGGGAAAATCGCTGTGCAAGCGACCGGCAGCCGAAGCCTCCATATCAGGCTTGAGCACCGGTTCCGGCATCGCATTACGCACCGCATCGTCGACGCTGTCGAGAAAGACGAACTGCAGCTTTTCTTTCGCCGCCGCTGGCACCTCATCGAGATCGCGGCGGTTGCGTGCCGGTAGCAGGACGCGCTCGATTCCCGCACGCATCGCTGCCAACACCTTGTCCTTGATGCCACCGACCGGCAACACCAGTCCGCGCAGGCTGATCTCGCCGGTCATCGCCGTATCGCCGCGCACCGGCAGATCGGAGAACAACGAGGCCAGCGCGATGAACATCGCCACCCCCGCGCTCGGACCGTCCTTCGGGATCGCACCGGCCGGCACATGCACATGCACGTCTGATCTCGCGAAGCGGGCGGCCTGGATTCCGAGGCCCGCAGCGCGCGTCTTGACGAGCGTCAGCGCCGCCTGCGCCGATTCCTTCATCACCTCGCCCAGCTGCCCGGTAAGGATCAACTTGCCGTCGCCGGCGGTACGGCTGGCTTCGATGAACAGGATGTCGCCACCGGCAGGCGTCCACGCCAGGCCGGTAGCCACGCCTGGCAGCCCGGCACGCAGGGCGATCTCGTTGTCGTAGCGAACCGGCCCGAGAATGCCGGCCAGCTCGCTGCCGTCGACCTGCATCGTGTGCATCGTTCCCTCGGCAATACTCACCGCCGCACGCCGACAAACCGCGCCAATCTGCCGTTCGAGCGAGCGCACGCCGGCTTCGCGGGTGTAGTCGCGGATGATCGCCAGCAACGCTGCGTCGGAGAAATCGATCTGTCCGTCCTTGAGGCCATTCTGCTCGATCTGGCGCCCGACCAGGTAGCGGCGCGCGATCTCCAGCTTTTCCTCCTGCGTATAGCCAGGAAGTTCGATCACTTCCATGCGGTCACGCAAGGGCCCCGGGACATTGTCGAGGACGTTGGCGGTGGTGATGAACAGCATTCGCGAAAGGTCATACGGCAACGCCAGGTAATTGTCGCGGAAAGTGTTGTTCTGTTCCGGATCAAGCACCTCGAGAAGCGCCGCCGACGGGTCGCCCTGAATGCCGCTGCCGAGCTTGTCGATTTCGTCGAGCATCATCACGCAGCCTCGCGATCCGGCCTTGCGGATGGCCTGAATGATGTTGCCCGGCAAGGCGCCGATGTAGGTACGGCGATGGCCGCGAATTTCGGC
Organism: Candidatus Accumulibacter regalis; assembly: GCA_000585075.1. GTDB lineage: Bacteria > Pseudomonadota > Gammaproteobacteria > Burkholderiales > Rhodocyclaceae > Accumulibacter > Accumulibacter regalis. Next base: position 68,553 of record JEMY01000024.1, read on the forward strand.
CTCGTCATGGACGCCGCCGAGCGAGGCACGCACGAACTTGCGCCCGAGCGCGCGGGCAATCGATTGCCCGAGAGACGTCTTGCCGACACCCGGTGGACCGACGAAGCAAAGAATCGGCCCATGACCACTCGGATTGAGCTTGCGCACGGCAAGAAATTCGACGATGCGCTTCTTGACCTGCTCCAGTCCAAAGTGGTCGGCCTCGAGAACCCGCCGCGCTTCGGCTATTTCGATGCGATCCGGCTCGGGCTCCCTCCAGGGCAGCTCGACGAGCCAGTCCAGATAGGCGCGGATCATCGAGTATTCGGCCGCGCCGTCGGACATGTGCTGCAGGCGTTTCAGCTCCTTGTTCGCCTGGTCCGCCACCTCCTCGGGCATCTGCGCCTCGTCGATCGCCTTGCGTAGCGCCTCGATCTCCATGGCATTGCCGGCGTCGCCCTCGCCAAGTTCTTTCTGGATCGATTTCAGCTGCTCGCGCAACAGGTACTCGCGCTGGTGGTGATCCATGCTGGCCCTGGTGCGCTCGTCGATCTCGCGTGACAGGCGAAGCACTTCCAGGCGCCGGAGCAGGCAATCGAGGACCGCATCGAGACGTTGCCCAAGGTCCACGGTCTCCAGTATCTTCTGCCGGTCGGCAGTCTTGATCTCGGTGACGCTGGCGACCAGGTCCGCCAGCGCCCCTGGCTGACTTATGTTCTGCACCGCATGCAGCAACTCCTGCGAGACCTGCGGCATGAAGTGCAGAACTTCCAGTGCCCGTTCGCGCAAGCGAATCAAGCGCGCCTCGATCTCGCGCTCGTTCGCTTCGGACTCGTCGATGCGCACGACTCGCGCCACCGGGAAGGGATATCCGGGCAGGTACTCGCTGACGCGAAATCGCTGCTCGCCTTGACAGACGATGACGTGCGAGTTGTCAGGGAGAGTGACGTAGCGCAGAACGCTGGCGACCGTCCCAACCGTGCACAGATCGTCCGGACCGGGCACCTCGACCTCGGCGTTGCGCTGCAGCAGAATGCCGACCTGGCTCTCGCTCTTGGCCGCCTGCTGCGCCGCCAGTATCGCCTGCTCGCGGTTGATCGTCAGCGGCAGGATCATGCCCGGGAAAAGCACCGCATTGCGTATCGGCACGATGACCAGGGCATCGACGGGGATGACCAGCACGCCCCCTCCTGGCGCGAGTCGATCGCGCTCCAGCTGCGCCTTTTCGCTTGACATGGTCTTATCCTTGCATGAATTTACGGAGGACCAGCACGAGAAAACCGTTTTCCAGAAGCTGCTCATGCATGCTGAAACTTCCCGGGGGCAGCGCGATCCGCCGCTCGAAACGGCCATAGGGAATTTCAAGGCGGTGGATGGCACCTCTCTGGCAAGCCGGCGGCATGGGTCTCTCGCCGCGCACGAGCAGGCCCGCCTCGTCGAGGGCCACTTCCACCTGCCGGGAATCGACTCCCGGCAACGCGACCAGCAGCGTAAGCTCATCGCCGTTTTGATAGAGATCGACGGACGGTTCCCAGCACGGCGCCGAGCCCAGAATTTTCAGCGCAAAACTCTGGCGTTGCAGGCGCTCGGCGCCCTGCAGAAGATCGAGCGCCTCGGCCCACACCCAGAAGCTCCGACTACCGGATCTCATAGCGTGCATCCCCTTCAAGGAAGACTGGTGCTTAACTTGCATCGACCCCAAGAGTATAGCGTGGCCAGCTGAGCGCTTCACGCGTCATGGCGGCGGCGGTTGGCGATCATTCGCGCCAGCCTGAACTTGAGGTGACCGAGCGCACGCGCGATAATCCTGGCTTTACCGGTGCCGTCGGCGCCGACCGCCCTTCCGAGAACGCGAGACAAGCGGCGATCAACGGCTGGTACCGGCCATCAACAGGCGGCATGGCAGGCGCCAGCCTGTTCAGTCACGAGGATAGGCTCTGCATGCTCTTGATGATCGACAACTACGACTCCTTTACCTACAACCTCGTGCAGTATTTTGGCGAGTTGGGGCAGGAAGTCAGGGTATTCCGCAACGATGCCATTTCGCTCGCCGAGATCGCGCGCCTAGACCCGGCCCTGCTGGTCATTTCTCCCGGCCCGTGCACGCCGGCACAGGCGGGAATCTCGCTGGCCGCGATTCGTGAGTTTGCCGGCAGGATTCCACTGCTCGGCGTCTGCCTCGGTCATCAGGCCATCGGCGAGGCCTTCGGCGGCCGCGTGGTGCACGCGCACAGGTTGATGCATGGCAAGGTGTCGCCGGTCGAGCACAGCGACCAGGGCGTTTTTCGCGGCCTGCCGAATCCGCTGACCTGCACGCGCTACCACTCGCTGGCGGTCGAGCGCCACTCCCTGCCCGACTGCCTGGAGATTACCGCCTGGACCGACGACGGCGAGATCATGGGCTTGCGCCACCGTACCCTGGCTGTCGAAGGCGTTCAATTCCATCCCGAATCGATCCTCACCGAACGCGGCCACGACCTGTTGAAGAACTTCCTCGAGGAGCACCACCAATGAAAGCACAGGAGGCCCTGGCGCGAGTCGTCGAACACCGCGAGATCTTTCACGACGAAATGGTCTCCCTGATGCGCCAGATCATGGGTGGCGAAGTGACGCCGGTGATGATTGCGGCGATCATCACCGGCCTGCGCGTGAAGAAGGAAACCATCGGCGAGATCTCGGCAGCGGCACAGGTGATGCGGGAATTGTCGACCAAGGTAACGGTCAGCGACCGTGCGCACCTGGTCGATACCTGCGGCACCGGCGGCGACGGCGCGCAGACCTTCAACATTTCGACGGCCGCGATGTTCGTCGCCGCGGCGGCCGGAGCCCGGGTCGCCAAACACGGTGGCCGCTCGGTGTCATCGCAGTCGGGCAGCGCCGACGTTCTCGAGGCGCTTGGCGTGAATATCAACCTCACTCCGGAACAGGTGGGACGGTGCATCGACGAAGTCGGCATCGGCTTCATGTTCGCCCCCAATCACCACAGTGCGATGAAGCACGCGGCGCCGGTTCGCCGCGAGCTGGGGGTGCGTACGCTGTTCAATATTCTCGGCCCGCTGACCAACCCGGCCGGCGCGGAAAGCCAGGTTCTCGGTGTCTTTCATCCCGATCTGGTGGGAATCCAGGTGCGTGTCCTGCAGCGCCTCGGCAGTTCGCGCGCGCTGACCGTTTTCGGCCGCGAAGGTCTCGACGAAATCTCGATCGCCGGCGAAACGCTGGTCGGCGAACTGAAGGACGGCCGCATCGACGAGTACACCGTCCACCCCGGGCAGTTCAATCTGCCGCTGCACGATCCCGCTGCCTTGCGCGTGGCCAACGTCGAGGAATCGAAAGCGATGTTGCTGGCCACCCTGCAGAACAAGAGCGGTGCGGCACGTGACATCGTCGCCCTCAACGCCGGCGCGAGCATCTACGTCAGCGGTCTTGGCGATACGCTTGCCGACGGCGTCGAGCGGGCCTTCGAAGCCATCGCCTCGGGCGCGGCCCTCGCCAGGCTCGACGAGTTCGTCGCGTTCACGCGCGACTTCTCGGCGTGATCAGCCGCTTGGCGAAGGAGACAAGACATGGCCATCCCGCAAACTGAAAAGCCCTTCGATGCTGCCGCCTACCTGGCCTGGGAAGAAGTGCAGGCAGAACGGCACGAGTACGTCGCGGGCGAGATCTTTGCCATGGTCGGCGTGCGCCAGTCGCACAATGTCGCCACACTGAACCTTGCCAGCACCCTGCGCCAAGCCCTCAAAGGCACGCCATGTCGCGTCTTCGTCGAATCGGTCAAGGCCCGCGTCGAAGCTGCGAATTGCTTCTTCTATCCCGACGTACTCGTCACCTGCGACCCGCGCGACCGCCTGACCCCCGACTACGTCAGCCATCCCGTGCTGGTCGCCGAAGTCCTCTCGGAATCGACCGCGGCCTTCGACCGCGGCGGCAAGTTCGCCGCCTATCGCAAGCTCGACAGCCTGCAGGACTACGTCCTGATCGACCTGAGCACACAACGAGTAGAAGTCTTCCGTCGCGACCTCGAGAATCACTGGGTTCTCCACGACTACGGCCTGGGCGAGGACGTCGAACTCGCCTTCCTGACAGTGCGGGTGCCGGTTGACCAGATATTCGAAGACACTGCAGAACAAGCCGCACTACCGTCCGCAGAAGCAGCGCCACGATGAGCGACATCCTCAAGCGCATCCTTGCCGTCAAGCACGACGAAGTCGCGACTGCGCAAGCGGCCACCCCCCTGATCGAGCTACGTGCCACCGCCGAAAGGCAGCCGGCGGCACGCGACTTTGTCGGCAGCATCCGCGCCAGGATCGCGGCCACGCAGCCGGCGGTGATCGCCGAAATCAAGAAGGCCAGCCCGTCCTGCGGCGTGCTGCGTGCCGATTTCCACCCCGCCGAGATCGCTGCCAGCTATCAGCGCCACGGCGCGGCGTGTCTGTCGGTACTCACCGACAGCCCGTTTTTCCAGGGCTCGCCCGCGTATCTGCAGGCGGCGCGTTCAGCCTGCGCCCTGCCCGTATTGCGCAAGGACTTCGTGGTCGACGCCTATCAGGTCTTCGAAGCACGCGCCATGGGTGCAGATGCGATCCTGCTCATCGCCGCGGCGCTCGATTTGCCGAGCATGCTTGACTTCGAGGCCGTGGCCGCCAGCCTCGGGATGGGGGTCCTCGTCGAAGTGCACGATGGCCACGAACTCGAGCTCGCCCTGCAACTCGCCACACCGCTGATCGGCATCAACAACCGCAACCTGCGCAGCTTCGAGGTCAGCCTGCAGACCACCCTGGACCTCCTGTCATCGACCCCTGGAGATCGCGTCGTGGTCACCGAAAGTGGCATCCTTGCCCGCAGCGACGTCGCCCTGATGCGCGACCACGGCGTCAATGCCTTTCTTGTCGGTGAAGCCTTCATGCGCGCCTGCGAACCCGGCGAAGCGCTCGCGGCCCTGTTTGCCTGACCTCGCCCGATCGACCGCTGGTCGACCGGAACCGGTCTGCGCAGGAAATTGGCAGGCTTGTTGCAAAAACCCAACACTCTCGTCGCAACAAGCCACTAAAGCCCTCGGGAAACTTGCCGCGCTTGGCGGCGTTTGCCACAATCACTTCAACTTCTCGTCTTTACCGAGAGGCCCAGTTTGATGAAGCACCAGTTGGATTCATTGATCGCAAACATAGAGGAGATTCACCATGCAAAAGAAACTTATCGCACTGGCCGTTGCCAGCCTGGCCTCGGGCGCTGCTCTTGCCCAGACCAACGTCACCGTTTACGGTATCGCTGACGCCGGCTACGTTTATAGCTCGGGCAGCGCGGGCAAGGACGCCTTCCAGAACGGCGACAAGATCGGCGGCAACAACACCTTCAGCGGCATCCAGTCCGGCCTGCTGAGCGGTTCGCGTATTGGCTTCAAGGGCGAGGAAGCCCTCGGCAACGGCCTCAAGGCGGTCTTTACTCTCGAATACTCGCTCGGCATCGACGTCAACGGTGGTATCGGCAGCGGTACCGGGAGCACTTTGAATTCCCGTCAGCAGTTCGTCGGCCTGCAAAGCGACAAGCTCGGTACTGTCGCCCTGGGCCGTCAATATGCTCCCGGCTATCAGGCCACGGTCAATAACGACCCGTTTGCTGGCGCCGCCTTCTCACCGACGACTTTCCTGACCACTAACGCAGCCAACACCATCAATCCGGGCAGCCTTGCCCGCTGGAATAACGCTGCCACCTACACTTCGCCGAACTGGAGCGGCTTCACCGCCAAGGCCAACTACAGTTTTGGTGAACGCCCCGTAGATGGTATGTTCAACAGCAAGGACACCAGCACCACCGACAACGGCATGTTCGGCATTGGTGGCAACTATTCCAATGGGCCACTGAACATCGACCTGGTTTACCAGACGCGTCAGAAAGTCTATGGTTCATACGGTTCCGTTCCAGCTTTTGGTGCGAACTTCTCCGGCACCGGTGACGGAAAAGACATTAACGAGTACTACATCGGCGGCTCCTATGACTTTAAGGTCGTCAAGGTCATGGGTTCGTGGCAGCAACAGAACGACAAGAACCCGCTCACCAATACCACGTATGGCAATCTCGACAACACGATCTGGACAGTTGGCGCAGTCGTCCCGGTCATGGCCGCGAGCAACATCCTCTTCAGCTACGGCAATCTGGGCTGGGATATGGGCCGCCAACCCGATGGCGAGAAGCTGTTGAACAACAACAGCCAATCGGCCGCCCTGGGTTGGACGACAGCCATGTCCAAGCGCACCACCCTGTACGCTGGTTACGTCTGGACCTCCAACGACAACTACAGCAGCGCAAGCGGGCCAGCGGCCGGCGTCGGCGCGGTGAACGAAGACAACAACACCTTCCTGGCTGGTGTGCGTCACACCTTCTGATTCCACCGGATCAGCTAGTATGTAAGACGGGCGCTACGGCGCCCGTTTTTTTTGCGTTCATCAGCCAATCCACTAGCCCTGCGTAGCGTATAGAGCCCCCGCCACTATCGCCCGTGCCGGTGACCACAGCGCCGCGACCCCACTCGGCCACCCACCCCGGGGATGTAATTCACATGCATCGCCATGCGCCGCCCGCAAAGAGGGCTGTGGCAGAAACACAACAATTACTCCTTTCTGCACCAATCGACGTTTGTCGCGCTTGCCCACCTCCCTACAGTTTGCCAAACTCTGTCCAGCCATTTCGCAGCGCTGCCTCAGTCACAGCAGGTCATTTCGGCGCAAAGCGAACAGTCCAATTGATGAAAAACGACACCGGAGATTACTGATATGCAAAAGAAACTCATCGCGCTGGCCGTTGCCAGCCTGGCTTCAGGCGCTGCGCTTGCCCAGACCAACGTCACCATCTACGGCGTCGTCGATGCCGGTTACGTTTACAGTTCGGGTAGCGCCGGTCCCGGCATGGGGACGAATACCTTCAGCGGCATCGCCTCGGGAATCGCCGCCGGCCCGCGCCTCGGCTTCAAGGGCGAAGAAGCGCTAGGTAACGGCCTCAAGGCGGTATTCACGCTGGAGTACGCGCTGAACATCGACGGTAACTACGGCATCGGTAACAACGGCGCCGACGGGTCTCTCAACGCCCGTCAGCAGTTCGTCGGCCTCTCCAGCGACAAGCTCGGTACCGTCGCCCTTGGCCGCCAGTACGCGCCTGGCTTCAACGCAGCCGCCCGCAACGACGCTCTCGACGCAACCGACATGTCAATTCAGTCGAGCCTCAGCGCCCTTTCCAATAGCACCATCACGCCGAACAGCCCGGCGCGCTTCGACAACTCGATCACCTACACCAGCGCCACCTACTCGGGCTTTACCGGTAGCGCGATCTACGGTTTCGGTGAAGCAGGCGTCACCAACTCCACCAGCGACAACGGTAAATTTGGTCTCGGCGGCAACTACGCCAACGGTCCAGTGAACGTCGACCTGGTCTACCAGAGCCGTCAAAAGGTAGTCACGACCATTGGCGGCGGCACCGTCCCCGTCATTACGGGCAATGGCAAGGACGTCAACGAGTGGTATGTCGGCGGCAATTATGACTTCAAGGTGGTGAAGGCCTTCGCCAGCTACCAGGCACTGAACAACAAGAACGCAACCAGCGGCGAGGTCAATGACAGCAACCTGTGGACGCTTGGCGTGTCTGCACCCGTCGGCCCCGGTACGCTCGCTCTGAGCTACGGCAAACTGTCGCTCGACAAGAAGAACGCGTCGGATGGTGATTCTTGGGGCGCAGGCACCATGTATACCTACCCGCTGTCGAAGCGCACCGCTGTATACGCCGCCTACAGCTACTTCAGCAACGATAACAACTCGCTAGCCAGCCAAGCCATAATCGTGCCAGGAGGCGTTGGTGCCATCGGCGAAAGCAACTACACGGTCGGTGGCGGCCTCGTGCATAGCTTCTGACTTGCCGTCTCTTGATGGCAGAAAAAACGGGCGCCTGGCGCCCGTTTTTTCTCGCCCGCCGGATTCTGGATTATCGCGACGGGCAAAAAAGCCACACCTCGACCGACGGGCGCTTGCTTCCCTTGGTCTGCCCCTGTACAATCCTCGCCTTTCGCTGCAACCAACCGCTTTCATAGGAACGAATATTCATGGCCAATAGCGCACAAGCTCGCAAAAGAGCCCGCCAAGGCGTCAAGCAACGCATCCACAACGCCGGCCTGCGCTCGACGCTGCGGACCGCCGTGAAGCGCGTTCAGAAGGCGATCGTGGCAGGCGACAAAGCTGCTGCCCAGAGCATTTTTCAGGAATCAGTCGCGGTGATTGATCGTATCGCCGACAAGAACATCATTCACAAGAACAAGGCCGCTCGCCAGAAGAGCCGCCTCTCCGCCCAGATCAAGGTTCTCGGCGCGTAAGCCGGACCGGGCTCGAAACGCAGCGACAGCGGCACCTCAGGGTGCCGCTTTTTTTTCGCCCTGCGAGCAGCGATGAGCGCTCCGGCAGGGCCTGCAGGAGCGCCGAACCGCGCCACGGCAGCCGAGGCACGACCCTGGTCGGATAGCAGGGTATAATTCCGCTGAAGATCGCATATTAGATCGTGCTAATATAGCTATATTGATGAGGAATGCCATGACAGCGGTGAAGATGGATATGGAACAGGCTCGCTTCAACATGATCGAGCAGCAAATCCGCCCCTGGGAGGTGCTCGATCCGGAAGTGCTGGCGGTTCTTGACGCGGTGAAGCGCGAGCAATTCGTACCGGCCGCCTACCAGATGCTGGCCTTTGCCGACATCGAGCTGCCGATCGGCAATGGCCAGACCATGCTGCAGCCCAAGATCGAGGCGCGCATTCTTCAGGAAGTGGCGGTCAAGAACACCGATATCGTGCTCGAGGTCGGTACCGGGAGCGGCCATATGGCCGCCCTTCTGGCGACCAAGGCCGAGTATGTCTATAGCGTCGAGATCGATCCGCTTCTCGCCGACACCGCCAGGGCCAACCTGGAGCAGGCAGGGGTGGCCAACGTCAGCGTTGAAACCGGCGACGCGTCCGAGGCCTGGCCGACGCAGGGACCGTACGACGTGATCGTCATCTCCGGCTCGTTGCCCGAGTTGCCCGAAGCCTTCCTGCAGCAACTGAAGATCGGTGGCCGTCTGGCGGCGTTCATCGGCGAGCGGCCGGTGATGCAGGCCCGCCTGACGACGCGCACCGACGAGAAAGCCTTCAACACGATCAATCTTTTCGAAACCATCGTCGCGCCCCTGCGCACGGCAAAGCCGCGCCAGCGCTTCGTTTTCTGACGCTTCCGAGACCAGATGCAGCAGCTCTCGGCGACCCAGTTGAAGGAATGGTTGACGGCAAGCACTCCTGCGGGCGGCAGTGGCGGGTCGCCAGCACGTCGGCCACCGCTGCTGCTCGATGTCCGCGAGCCCTGGGAGTTCGAGCTTTGCCACCTTGCCGATTCCCTCCTCCTGCCCATGCAGAGCGTGCCGGCGCGCATCGACGAGCTCGAGCGCGATGCCGACATCGTCGTCATCTGCCATCACGGCGTGCGTAGCCGGCAGGTTGGCGGCTTTCTCGAGCGGCAGGGCTTCACTTCGATCTACAACCTCAGCGGCGGTGTCGACGCGTGGGCGAATGACGTCGATCCGGCGATGCACAAATATTGAAAGCGAGTTCGAAAAACATGTCCGTGAAACCCGGCGCCCGGCGGTTTGGCCCCCGGAAGTTTGGCCCCCGGAAGTTTGCCCTCCTCCTGGCCGCACTTTTCTCTGCAGTCCCCGCGTTCGCCGCCGACCTGCTGCAGGTCTATCGTGATGCCCTGACCTACGATGCACAGTACGCTGCCGCGCGCGCCAGCGCTGCTGCCGGGCGCGAAAAGGAGCCGCAAGCGCTGGCCGGATTGCTGCCGACGATTGCGGCGACCGGCAACACCTTCTGGAACGACACCACCTACAAGGTCAAGGTTAGCCCCCTCAGCGACTCGTATCGGAACAAGTACAACAGCAACGGTTACGGGGTCAGCCTGACGCAGCCGCTGTTCCGCTGGCAGAATTTCGTTCAGTACGACCAGTCGAAGCTGCTGGTCATGCAGAGCGAAGCCACTTTCGCCCAGGCGGGGCAGGATCTGATCCTGCGTGTCGCGCAGGCCTACTTCGACGTCCTCTTCGCGGTCGAGAACCTGCGCGCCGTGCAGGCCAACAAGACAGCGATCGCGCAGCAACTTGCGCAGGCGAAGAAGAACTTCGAGGTCGGCATCGCCACGGTGACCGACACCTACGAATCACAGTCGCGCTACGACCTGGCCACCGCGCAGGAAGTTGCTGCCGACAGCGAACTGGCGGTAAAGCGCTATGCGCTGAGCGTGCTCACCGGCAAGGACGTCGGCGAGCTGAATCGGCTCAAGCCGAAGGCCGTGATGCAGCCGCCACAACCGGCAAACATGGAACAATGGGTCAACGCTGCCGAGAACGACAGCTTCGTCGTCCAGGCGCAGCAGGCGGCCAGCGAAGCGGCGGCCAAGGCCGTCGAGGTGAGCAAGGCGGGGCACTACCCTACGCTGGACATGGTCGCCAACGTCAACCAGAACAACGGTCCCGGCCAGTTTGGTGTCGGCTCGATCGACAACACCACCCGCCAGGTGGGTCTGCAGCTCAATATCCCCATCTTTCAGGGCGGCTCGGTCAACTCGAAGACCCGCGAAGCGATCGCCAGGCGCGACGCCGAACAGGCTGCGCTCGACAATGCCAGGCGCAGCGCGACGCTCACCGCACGCCAATCCTACCTGGGGGTGGTCAACGGCCTCGCCGGCGTCCAGGCGCTGGAAGCCGCGCTGGTTTCCGGCCTCAGCTCGCTGGAATCGAACCGGCTTGGTTACGAGGTCGGCGTACGCATCAACATCGACGTCCTCAACGCCGAGAATCAGGTCTATGTCACCCGCCGCGACCTGGCCAAGGCGCGTTTCGACACCCTGCTCGCCCAGCTCCGCCTGAAAGCCGCCGTCGGCGCGCTCGGCGAAGCCGACCTGGAGAAGGTCAACAGCCTTTTCGAGGCCCCGTAAGCGTCTCGATCAGCGCCATCGTCCGCGCCGTGGCGCCGCGATGCGCCTGACTGAACGCCGTCGCCGCGGCGCGCATGGTCAGCAGCTCCTCCGGCTGGGCAAAGAGTTCGCCGGCCACCAGCGCCGCCTGGCCGGCGTCGACGATTCGCCGCGCGGCGCCGCAGGCCACGGCATCGTCGCTGGCCTGGGCGAAGTTGAAGCTGTGCGGACCCAAGAGCAGCGGACAGCCACAGGCCGCCGCCTCGATCAGGTTCTGTCCGCCAAACGGCAGCACCGTCCCGCCCATCAGGGCCAGATCCGCCAGGGCGTAGTAGGCGGCCATTTCACCCATGCTGTCGCCCAGCCAGACGCGGGTCTCGCTGCCTGGCAGCTGTGCTGAGCTTCGCCGGCGGAAAGCCAGTTTGCGGGCGGCAAGCAGCGCGGCGACCTCGGCAAAACGCTGCGGGTGACGAGGGACGACGACCAGCAAGAGGTCGGCAACGCCCACTGCTGCCAGGGCGTCTAGGAGCAGCGCTTCCTCCCCTTCGCGGCTGCTGGCCAACAACCACACCGGCCGCTGGCCGACTGCCTGCCGCCACTGCGCGCCAAGCTGCAGCTTGTCCGCCGGCGGCGTGACGTCGAATTTCAGATTTCCGCTGACGCTCGGCTGGCGAGCACCCAGGTGCTGCAGGCGTTCGCCGTCGGCCTTCGTTTGCGCGGCGACCGCACTCAGCGACGCCAGCGTCGGTCCGATCAGGCGGCTCAGCCGCTGGTAGCCGCGCAAGGAGCGCGCCGATAAGCGCGCGTTGATCAGCGCCATCGGCACGCGCCGCCGGCGCGCCGCGTCGATCAGGTTTGGCCACAGCTCGGTTTCCATCAGCAGCCCGACGCGCGGCCGGAAATGATCGAGAAAGCGCCCGCAGGCGTCCGGCAAGTCGTACGGCAGGTAGGCCTGTTGCAGCCGCCCGGGATGTGTCGCCAGCAACTCGCTGCCGGTTTCCCGGCCGGTCGGCGTCATATGGGTGAGCAGCAGGTGATGGTCCGGATAGGCAGCCAGCAGCGCGTCGATCAGCGGTGCGGCGGCGCGCGTCTCACCCACCGAAACGGCGTGCAGCCAGAGCAGCGGCCGCTGCCGGGCCGCCAGCGGCGGATAGAAGCCATGGCGCTCGCCAAGATGCTGCACATACGCCGGCTGGCGGCGGGCGCGCCAGAGCAGCCGCAGCCAGACCAGCGGCAGCGCAAGGTAGAAGAGCAGCGAATAGGCGAGAAGGGCCAGACGCGCCATCAACGCAGCGCCTGCTCGGCGACCCTCAGCACCTCGGCGGCCGACGGCGGCGCGCCGCTACGACCGAGGTTGCGCACGAAACCGCTGCCGTAGACGCCGGTCAAGGCCGGATCGGTAGCGACGTAGAGGGCAATCACCGGCACGCCCAAGGCAGCCGCAAGGTGCGCCAGGCCGGTATCGACACCGATCGTCAGGGCTGCCCGCGCGATCAGGGCGGCGACCTGCGGCAGCGACAGGGGCGGCGGCACGATGGCCCCGTCCAGGGCGGCGGCGATACGCTCGGCCCGCTGCCGCTCGAGCGCACTGCCGGCCGGAAAAACCGGCGTCAGCCCGTGCTCCAGCAAGGCGCGACCAAGCACGCACCAGTTCGCCTCGTCCCACAGCTTGTCGTCGCGACTGGTCGCCGTCAGCAGGATGACCGCCCGACCCCGCGCAGGACCAGCGCCGTCGATGGCCGGTGCCGAAATACCGTAGTCGAGCACCAGGTCGACCGGATAGTCGAAAGCGGCTGCGGCCAGCCAGCGGTTACGTTCGACCGCGTGCACGTTGCGCGGGATGACAAAGGTTTCATCGTAGAAGCGCGCCGCAAGCGGCTCACGCGCCGATTCGGCGGCGTAGCCGTAGCGCCTGCCGCTTGCCTGGCGGGCAATCAGCGCGCTTTTCAGCAAGCCTTGGGTGTCGAGTATGGCGTCGTAAGCCCGGGACGCGATGCGGGCGCGAAAAGCGCGCACTTCGCGCCAGGTCGCCAGCCGCGCGAGGTTCTTTCGCCAGCGCCTGATGGCCACCGGGATGACCTCGTCGACCGCCGGATGCAGCCGCGCAATGTCGGCGAACGCTTCCTCGACGCACCAGTCGATCGACGCGTCGGGGAAGCTATGGCGCAGATCACTGACGACTGGCAAGTTGTGGATTACGTCACCGAGCGACGAGGTTTTTACCAATAGGATGCGCATCGGTGGGCCAGTTCAGGGGAAGAGGGGCGGCAAGCGGGAAGAGCGCATTATAGAAGATGGCGCGCGCCGCCAGCCGCCTCGCCGGCCGCCCCTGTCGGCCAGCGCTTGCCGGCGCTCGCCATACACTCCTCGCCACCGCCTGCGAGGGGCAAAACGCGGCAGCGCTATAATGCCGCCTCCCGAATCCCTCGGCGACAAGCCTGCAGCAATTGGAGACGCTGAAAATGAACACCTCTGTGATCCGCCCGGTAATCCTCTGTGGAGGCTCGGGAACCCGTCTGTGGCCGCTGTCACGAACGCACTACCCGAAGCAGTTTCTCCGCCTGGTCGACGACTTCTCGCTGCTGCAGAACACCGTGCGCCGCCTCGACGGTATCGCCGGACTCGGCGGCGCGATTGCCGTCGCCAACGAGAACCATCGCTTCCTGGTCGCCGAGCAGTTCTTCGAGATCGGCCAGAAGGCCGACATCCTCCTCGAACCGGCCGCCCGCAACACCGCACCGGCCGTCGCCGCGGCCGCCGTGCACGCCATCGGTAGCGGCACGCAGCAGGACCCGCCACTGCTCCTGGTGCTGCCCTCGGACCATGTCATCGCCAACGTGGCCGCCTTTCAGGAGGCGGTCAGGGCAGCGATTCCACACGCCGACGCTGGCGCGCTGGTCACTTTTGGCGTCGTCCCTGACCGTGCCGAAACAGGTTACGGCTACATCCGTCGCGGCGAGGCCGTGGCCGGCGGCTATGCGCTCGATCGCTTCGTCGAGAAGCCCGACGGCGAAACCGCGCAGCGCTACCTCGATTCCGGCGACTACTTCTGGAACAGCGGCATGTTCCTCTTCCGCGCCGACACCTACCTCGACGCCCTCGAGCGCTACGCGCCGCAAATCCGCGAGTGTGTCACGGCGGCTGTCGCCAGCGACCGCTGCGACCTCGACTTCGTGCGCCTCGATCACGCCGCTTTCGTCGCCAGTCCGTCGAAGTCGATCGACTACGCGGTGATGGAAAAGACCGACCGTGGCGTCGTCATTCCACTCGATGTCGGCTGGAACGACATCGGCGCCTGGGACGCAATGGCGGCGCTGGGCCAGGCCGACGACAACGGCAACACCCAGCGCGGTGACGTGCTGAGTATCGACACCCGCAATTCGATTCTCCTCTCCGAAGGACAGTTGCTGGCCACCGTCGGGGTCAGCGAACTGATCGTCGTCGCCACGCCGGACGCCGTACTCGTCGCCGACAAGTCGAAAGCGCAGGAAGTCAAGGCGGTGGTCGAGGAGCTGAAGCGCTCGGCGCGCAGCGAAACCGAACTCAGGCACATCGTTCACCGCCCCTGGGGCAGCTACGAAGGGCTGGCGCATGCGCCGCGCTATCAGGTCAAGCGTATCCTGGTGAAAGCCGGCGCCAGCCTCAGTCTGCAGAAGCATCATCACCGTGCCGAGCACTGGGTGGTCGTCAAGGGAACGGCGCTGATCGTGCGCGGCGACGAAACCCTGTTGCTGTCCGAAAACCAATCGACCTATATCCCGCTCGGCGTCGTCCATCGCCTGGAAAACCCGGGCAAGATCGACCTCGAGATGATCGAGGTCCAGTCCGGCAGCTATCTCGGCGAGGATGACATCGTCCGTCTGCAGGACAGCTACGGTCGCTGACGCGAAAGCGGTAGGCCGCGCGTCCCGGCTGGCCGGGCTGTACCCGCTGCCGGCGCCCGACTGCGCCGACACCGCTCCTCCCGTCCATTCTCCCTCCCTCTGAAAGGACCTGTACATGATTCTGGTCACCGGCGGCGCCGGCTTCATCGGCGCAAACTTCGTCCTCGACTGGCTGGCACAAAGCGACGAGGCGCTGATCAACCTCGACAAGCTCACCTACGCCGGCAATCGCGAGAACCTCGCGACGCTGGCCGGCGACCCGCGGCACATCTTCGTGCACGGTGACATCGGCGACAGCCAGCTCACCGCCAGCCTCCTGGCGCAATACCAGCCGCGCGCGATCGTGAACTTCGCCGCCGAGTCACACGTCGATCGCTCGATCCATGGTCCCGAGGACTTCATCCAGACCAACATCGTCGGCAGCTTCCACCTTCTCGAAGCGACGCGCGCCTATTGGGGCACACTGGCCGACCCGGCCAGGCAGGGCTTCCGCTTCCTGCACGTGTCGACCGACGAAGTCTATGGCTCATTGCGCAGCGACGAAGCGGCTTTCAGCGAGACGCACGCCTACGAGCCGAACAGCCCGTACTCGGCAAGCAAGGCGGCCAGCGACCATCTCGTGCGCGCCTACCACCACACCTACGGGCTGCCGGTGCTGACCACCAACTGCTCGAACAACTACGGTCCCTACCATTTCCCGGAAAAGCTGATCCCGCTGATGATCGTCAACGCCCTCGCCGGAAAAGCCCTGCCGGTTTATGGCGACGGCCAGCAGATCCGCGACTGGCTGTACGTCAAGGATCACTGCACGGCCATCCGCCGCGTGCTCGAAGCGGGTCGCCCGGGCGAAACCTACAACGTCGGCGGCTGGAACGAGCAACCCAACCTCGACATCGTGCACACCGTCTGCCAACTGCTCGACGAACTTCATCCGCGCGCTGACGGCCGGCCCTATCGCGAACAGATCACCACGGTCGCCGACCGCCCGGGTCACGACCGCCGCTACGCCATCGACGCGCGCAAGATCGAAAACGAGCTCGGCTGGAAGCCGGCGGAAACCTTCGCCACCGGCATTCGCAAGACCGTGCTCTGGTACCTTGAAAACCAGAAATGGGTGCACAACGTACAGTCCGGAAGCTACCGCGACTGGGTCGAAAAGAATTACGGCGAACGCGAGAAATGAGAATCCTGCTCTTTGGCAAGCGCGGACAGGTCGGCTGGGAATTGCAGCGCAGCCTGGCGCCGCTCGGGACGATCGTCGCCCTCGATCGCGAAGGTGATGGTCAGCTGTGCGGCGATTTGACCAGGCTCGACGGCCTGGCGGCCTGCGTGCGCGCAGTCGCTCCGGACGTCATCGTCAATGCCGCCGCGCACACGGCGGTGGACAAGGCCGAAGCAGAACCCGCGCTGGCCCGAACGCTCAACGCGCTGGCGCCCGGCGTGCTCGCCGAGGAAGCCAGCCGCCTCGGCGCCTGGCTGGTGCACTACTCGACCGACTACGTCTTTGACGGCAGCGGCGAGAGGCCCTGGCAGGAAAACGACGCAACCGCCCCACTGAGCGTTTACGGACAAAGCAAGCTCGCCGGCGAACAGGCGGTCGCCGCTTGCGGCAAACACCTGATCTTTCGCACCAGCTGGGTCTACGCCGCGCGCGGCAACAACTTTGCCCGCACCATGCTGCGCCTGGCCGGCGAACGCGACCGGCTGCAGGTCATCGCCGACCAGATAGGCGCGCCGACCGGCGCCGAACTGCTCGCCGACGTCACCGCACAGGCGCTGCGCAGCGTCCGGCGACAGCCGCAGCTGGCCGGACTCTATCATCTCGCGGCGGCTGGCGAGACCAGCTGGCACGGCTACGCGCGACACGTCGTCGATTTCGCCCGCCAGGCGGGCGAGAGCATCCGCGTCGCCCCGTCGGCCATCGAGGCGGTGCCGAGCAGCGCCTACCCCCTGCCCGCGCCGCGACCGCTGAACTCGCGCCTGGACACACGCAAGCTGCAGACGGCGTTCGATCTGTGCCTGCCCGATTGGCGGGTCGGCGTCGACCGCATGCTGGCCGAAGTCCTCGAAAAGTAGGAGCGCATCACCGCCATCGCCAGAGGGCCGACGCGGTGCGGCACCCGATTCGTGGGATGATAGGTGGCTTTGGCACAGTTGGTCGTTGACCTGAAGGGAGTCTGCCTTGCTCTGGTGGCTCGCATACATTGCACTTGGCCTGTTCACCGGCTTCTTCGCCGGCATGCTCGGCATCGGCGGCGGACTGGTGATGGTCCCGACACTGACCATGATGTTCGCCGCGCAGGCTGGATTTCCGCCCAACGAGGTCCTCCATCTGGCGCTCGGCACGTCGATGGCCACGATCCTGTTTACTTCGCTGGCCAGCCTGCGCGCCCACCACCAGCACGGCGCCGTGCTCTGGAAAATCGTCTTCCAGATCACCCCGGGGATTCTGCTCGGCACGCTGCTTGGCACCTTCTTCGCCGGCAGCGTGCCGTCGAGGCCTCTGGCCCTCTTCTTCACCGTTTTCGTCTGCCTGGTCGCTGCGCAGATGATCCTCAACCTGAAGCCGAAAGCGGCGCGCGAGCTGCCCGGCTTCGGCGGTGTCTTCGCCGTCGGCAGCGGCATTGGCGCGGTCTCGGCGCTGGTCGCCATCGGCGGCGGCTCGCTCACCGTCCCTTTCCTGACCTGGTGCAATGTCCGTGTCCAGCATGCCATCGGGACATCCGCGGCAATCGGGTTTCCGATCGCCTTTGGCGGTTCGCTGGGTTACATCTTCAACGGCTGGGGGCACGCCGATCTGCCACCGTGGAGCCTCGGCTACGTCCACCTGCCGGCTTTCGCCTGGCTGGTGCCGTCGAGCATGCTGATTGCGCCACTCGGCGCGAGACTCGCCCACCGCCTGCCGGTAGCCACCCTGAAGCGCCTTTTCGCCGGCATCCTGATCGTCCTTGCCGGGAAGATGATGTGGGGTCTGTTCGCCTGATGGCGGCGATCAGCGGCCGGTGAATTGCGGCTTGCGCTTTTCCATGAACGCCGCCAGGCCTTCACGATAATCGTCGCTATCGAGAAAAGCGAACGAGGCGCGCAATTCCTCGTCGCTCAGCGGACCACCCTGCTGCAACCGGCGTAACCACTGCTTGTGCCAGCGCGCAACCAGAGGCGCACCGGCGCAAATTCGGCGCGCGCTGGTGTAAGCCTCGTCAACGACGTCGGCATCGGCGACGACGCGGGTGACGAGGCCTTTGGCCAGCGCCTCGGTCGCGCCGAGAATGCGGCCTTCGAGCAGGATTTCGAGCAGGCATGCCGGTCCAGCCAGACGGAGCAGACTCGCCATTTCGGCGGGATACATGGAAAAACCGAGCCTGTTGATCGGTGCGCCGAAACGCGACGACTGCGCGCAGATGCGCAGGTCGCACTGCGCGGCAATCTCCAGCCCGCCACCGATACACGCCCCCTGCAGCAACGCGATCGTCGGCTGACGACAGTCGGCCAAAGCCTGCAAGGCGGCTCCCGCTTGCGCGTGGTAGGCCATCGCCCGGTCCACCGTGTCTCGCCGGCTGAGAAACTCTTCGATGTCGCCCCCGGCCGCGAAAGCCTGATCCCCATCGCCGCGGACGATGACGCAGCGCAGCTGATCGTCGCCCGACAGTTCGGCGACGATCTCGGCCAGGCTCTGCCACATGGCGAAGTCGATGGCGTTGAGCTTGCCCGGGTTGGAGAGGGTGACCGTGGCCACATTTTCCGCGCGCGTGCACAGAACACGCCCGCTCATGTCGCCAGTTCTTGAGCGACGTGGCTCCTGGCCAGCGCCTGGCGTCCGGCCAGAATGTGATCGTGCATCGCCGCTTGCGCGCCCGCCGCGTCGCCGGCCTTGATCGCCGCCAGGATGGCCGCGTGTTCGACGAGCGACTGCTGCAGGCGACCGTCGATGCTCAGTGAAAACAGGCGCGTCAGTTTGAGCACCTTGCGCAGGTCCTGGATCACCTGGCGCAACCTGCGGTTGCCGGACATTTCCTGGATCTGGTAGTGAAACGCCTGGTTGGCCTCGAAAAACCGCGCGATCTCGTTGCTCTCGGCGAACTGCTCCAGTTGCCCGTGCAGCGCATCTAGCCTGGCCAGGTCCTCGGGCTGTGCCCGCGTCGTCGCTTCGAGGGCGCAACGGCCTTCGAGCATGGCCATCAAGGGGAAGATGTCATCGAGATCCTGCTCGGAAACCTCGGTCACAAAGCAGCCACGGCGTGGCCGCAGCGTCACCAGACCTTCGGAGGCCAGCACCTTCAGCGCTTCGCGCAGCGGCGTCCGGCTGATCCCGTAATCGAGCGCCAGCGCCTGCTCGTCGATTCTTGCCCCGGGGAGCAACTCATGCGCAAAGATTCTCTGCCGTAGTCGTTCAGCGACTTCCTGATAGAGGGCAGTCTGGGCGATTTGACTCGGATCCATCGATCTCTTTAATGCCGATTCGTTCAGGGTCTCAGGCGAGACCTTGCTTTCATAATTATGGATACAGTATTATTCGTCGGGCGGGGTGTCAAGCGTTACAGGCATCTGTCAGCCGTTGTGGCTCTCCTGGTCGGTATAATTCTTAGAGTCGTCGGGGGCGAGAGCCCCACCCCATTCCTCTGATTCCGTGAAAGGTTCCGTCATGTCCAACGAGAACAACGCTGCAGCCGCTGATTCGTCAAACCTCGATGCCTGGAAAAAGGCAGCCGCCAAGGCGCTGCGCGGCGCCGACCTTGAAACACTGAACTGGGTCACTCCTGAAGGAGTGGTCGTCAAGCCGCTGTATACCCGCAAGGATCTGGAAGGCCTGCCCTACACCGACACGCTGCCGGGCCTCGCCCCCTTCGTTCGCGGCCCGCAGGCCACGATGTATACCGGCCGGCCATGGACCATTCGCCAGTACGCCGGCTTCTCCACCGCCGAAGCGTCGAACGCCTTCTACCGCAAGGCGCTCGCCGGCGGTGGCCAGGGCGTCTCGGTGGCCTTCGACCTGGCCACCCACCGTGGCTACGACTCCGACCATCCGCGCGTCACCGGTGACGTCGGCAAGGCTGGCGTGGCAATCGACTCGGTCGAAGACATGAAGATTCTCTTCGACGGCATCCCGCTCGAGAAGATCTCGGTATCGATGACCATGAACGGTGCCGTCCTGCCGATTCTTGCCGGCTACATCGTCGCCGCCGAAGAACAGGGCGTGCCGCAGGACAAGCTCTCGGGGACCATCCAGAACGACATCCTCAAGGAGTTCATGGTCCGCAACACGTACATTTACCCGCCGCAGCCGTCGATGAAGATCATCTCCGACATCATCGGCTACACCGCCCAGCACATGCCGAAGTTCAACTCGATCTCGATTTCGGGTTACCACATGCAGGAAGCCGGTGCGACGCAGGCGCTCGAGCTGGCGTTCACCATTGCCGACGGTCGCGACTACGTGCGCACGGCGATCGCCTCCGGCCTGGACGTCGACGCCTTTGCCGGCCGACTTTCGTTCTTCTTTGCCATCGGCATGAACTTCTACCTGGAAGTGGCCAAGCTGCGCGCCGCGCGCCTGCTGTGGTGGAGAGCGATGCAGGAGTTCGAGCCGAAGAATCCCAAGTCAAGCATGTTGCGTACGCACTGCCAGACCTCGGGCTGGTCGCTGACCGAACAGGACCCCTACAACAACGTCGTGCGTACGACCATCGAGGCCATGGCCGCCGTTTTTGGCGGCACGCAGTCGCTGCACACCAACGCCCTTGACGAGGCGATCGCCCTGCCCACCGAGTTCTCGTCGCGCATTGCCCGCAACACGCAGCTGGTCATCCAGGAAGAGACGCACATCACCAACGTCATCGACCCGTGGGCCGGCTCGTACATGATGGAGAAACTGACCCAGGACCTCGCCGACGAGGCCTGGAAGATCATCGAAGAAGTCGACAGCATGGGCGGCATGACGCACGCCGTCGAATCGGGCTGGGCGAAGATGAAGATCGAGGGCTGCGCAGCCGACAAGCAGGCGCGCATCGACTCCGGCAAGGACGTCATCGTCGGCGTCAACAAGTACAAGCTGGCCAAGGAAGATGCGCTCGAAATCCGCGACATCGACAACAACGCCGTGCGCGACTCGCAGATCGCCCGCCTCAAGAGCGTCCGCGCCAACCGCGATAGCGAGAAGGTCAATGCAGCGCTCGCCGACCTGACGCGCTGCGCCGAGACCAAGGAAGGCAACCTGCTCGACTTTGCGGTCAAGGCGATGCGCCTGCGCGCTTCGGTCGGCGAGGTTTCCGACGCCCTGGAAAAGATCTACGGACGTTTCCGCGCCACGCAGCAGACCGTCTCTGGCGTCTATGGCGCGGTCGTCGAAGGCATCGCCAGCTGGGAAGCGCTGAAGGGCGAGATCGCCAAGTTCAATGACGACGAAGGCCGGCGGCCGCGCATCATGGTCGCCAAACTCGGTCAGGATGGCCACGACCGTGGCGCCAAGGTGGTGGCTACCGCGTTTGCCGACCTCGGCTTCGACATCGACGTCGGCCCGCTCTTCCAGACCCCGGAAGAAGCGGCGCGGCTGGCCATCGAAAACGACGTCCACGCGGTCGGTGTATCGTCGCTCGCCGCCGGACACAAGACGCTGTTGCCGGCGCTGGTCCAGGCACTCAAGGATCAGGGCGCCGACGACATCATCGTCTTTGCCGGCGGGGTGATCCCGGCGCAGGACTATGACTTCCTGTACAAGTCGGGCGCCAAGGCCATCTTCGGACCGGGAACGCGTATCGAAGATTCGGCGATGACCATCCTCAGCGAGATCCGCAAAGCCCGCGCTTCCGCCTGAACCGGCCCACCCACTGCTGTCAGTCATGGATATGACCCACTCTTCAACCGCTAGTATGGCCACGGCTGACCAGCATCTCGTCGACGGCGTCCTCGCGCGCCGTCGACGAGCGTTGGCGAAAGCCATCACGCTCGTCGAGTCGACGCGCAATGATCATCAGCGTCGTGCGCGACAGGTGCTCACCGCGTTGCTCCCGCATACCGGACGAACCATCCGCGTCGGCATCTCGGGCGCACCGGGCGCCGGCAAGTCCACCTTTATCGAATCGCTCGGCCTGTACCTGATCGACGCCGGCAAGCGCGTCGCCGTGCTCGCCGTCGACCCGTCGTCGTCGGTTTCGGGCGGCTCGATTCTCGGCGACAAGACGCGCATGGAGCTGCTCTGCCAGCGCGACGAAGCGTTCATCCGCCCCAGCCCCTCGTCGGGTTCGCTGGGCGGGGTTGCCGACAAGACGCGCGAAGCGATGCTCCTTTGCGAAGCCGGCGGCTTCGACGTGATCATCGTCGAGACCGTCGGTGTCGGCCAATCCGAAACCACGGTCGCCGGCATGGTCGATGCATTCGTCCTGCTGCAGCTGCCGAGTCAGGGCGATGACCTGCAGGCCATCAAGAAGGGGATTGTCGAGATTGCCGACCTGATCGTCTTCAACAAGGCCGACATCGACGAACGCGCCGCCGCCGCCGCACGCAGTCAGATGCGCGCCGCGCTGACCATGCTGCGCAGCGCCAGCCCCAACTGGCGGCCGCCGGTGCTGACGTGCAGCGCGCTGGGCAAGCGCGGCATCGTCGAGTTCTGGGCCGAAATCGAGCGCTACCAGCGCCTGATGAGCGAAAGCGGCGAATTCGAACAAAAGCGCCGCCGCCAGGCGGTGGACTGGATGTGGAGCCTGATCGATTCCGGTCTGCGCCGCTACTTCCGCTCGCACCCGAAAGTCCGCGCCGCTCTGCCCGATCTCTTGAGTGACGTCGCCGAGGGGCGGACGACACCCGGCGCGGCAGCGTCACGGCTGCTGACGCAGATGAAGGAATGATTTCTCGAGTCGGACCAGGATAGTCCGACTTGCACGCGTAGTTCTGATGTTTGAGTAGTTCTGATTGACCCGACCGTTAGGGAGTAAACCTTATGCACGACATCATTCGCCAGCTTGCAGAAAAGCGTGCGGCGGCGCGTCTGGGTGGTGGCCAGAAACGCATCGACAGCCAGCACAGCAAGGGCAAACTGTCCGCCCGCGAGCGTATCGAGCTGTTGCTCGACAGTGGCTCTTTCGAAGAATGGGACATGTTCAAGGAGCACCGATGTCACGACTTCGGCATGGCCGACCAGTCGGTTCCCGGCGACGGTGTAGTGATTGGCTGCGGAACCATCAACGGTCGTCTGATGTTCGTGTTTTCGCAGGACTTCACGGTCTTCGGCGGCTCGCTGTCCGAAGCGCACGCCGAAAAGATCTGCAAGGTGATGGACCACGCGATCAAGGTTGGCGCGCCGGTCATCGGTCTCAACGACTCGGGTGGGGCGCGCATTCAGGAAGGGGTCGCTTCGCTGGCCGGCTACGCCGACGTCTTTCAGCGTAACGTTCTCGCCTCCGGCGTCGTTCCGCAGATTTCGCTGATCATGGGGCCCTGTGCCGGCGGCGCCGTTTATAGCCCGTCGATGACCGACTTCATTTTCATGGTCAAGGACTCGTCTTACATGTTCGTCACCGGCCCGGAAGTGGTCAAGACGGTGACCCATGAAGACGTCACCGCTGAAGAACTGGGCGGCGCCGTCACCCATACCAGCAAGTCCGGCGTCGCCGATCTGGCTTTCGAAAACGACGTCGAAGCGTTGATGATGATGCGCCGCTTCATCAGTTTCCTGCCATCGAACAACCGCCAGAAGCCGCCGCGCCTGCCCTCGCAGGATTCCGCCGACCGCCTCGACTACTCGCTCGACACGCTGGTCCCGGACAACACCAACAAGCCGTACAACATCAAGGAACTGATCATCAAGGTCGCCGATGACGGTGACTTCTTCGAGTTGCAGCGCGAATACGCCAAGAACATCGTCATCGGCTTCGCACGCATGGACGGCTCGACCGTCGGCATCGTCGCCAACCAGCCGCTGATCCTGGCCGGCTGCCTGGACATCAAGAGCTCGATCAAGGCCGCCCGCTTCGTCCGCTACTGCGACGCTTTCAACATTCCGGTGGTGACCTTCGTCGACGTCCCCGGCTTCATGCCCGGCACCGCCCAGGAATACGGCGGCATCATCAAGCACGGCGCCAAGCTGCTCTACGCCTACGCCGAGTGCACGGTGCCGAAAATCACCGTCATCACCCGCAAGGCCTACGGCGGCGCCTACGACGTGATGGCTTCCAAGCACCTGCGCGGCGACGTCAACTTCGCCTGGCCGTCGGCCGAGATCGCGGTCATGGGCCCGAAAGGCGCGGTCGAAATCATTTTCCGCGAGGAGAAGAACGACCCCGCCAAGCTCGCCGCGCGCGAAGCCGAATACAAGGAAAAGTTCGCCAACCCCTTCGTCGCCGGAGCACGCGGCTTCATCGACGACGTGATCATGCCGCACGAAACCCGCAAGCGGATTTGCCGCTCGCTGGCCATGCTGCGCGACAAGAAACTGGAAAACCCGTGGCGCAAGCACGGCAACATTCCGCTTTGATCCACGGGGAGAAATAGAGATGTTCAAGAAAATACTGATCGCCAACCGCGGCGAAATTGCCTGCCGGGTCATGAAGACCGCCAAGCAGATGGGTATCCAGACAGTCGCCGTGTATTCCGAAGCCGACAAGGACTCGATGCACGTGCTGATGGCCGACGAAGCAGTGTGTATCGGCCCGGCGCCTTCCAAGGAGTCGTATCTGGTCATCGACAAGATCATCGACGCCTGCAAGCAGACGGGCGCCGAGGCCGTGCACCCCGGCTATGGATTCCTCTCCGAGAACGAGGAATTCTCACGCCGCCTCGAAGACAACGGCATCACCTTCATCGGCCCGAAGCACTACTCGGTGGCCGCGATGGGCGACAAGATCGCCTCGAAAAAGCTGGCCCTGGAAGCCAAGGTCAACACCATTCCCGGTCACAATGCGGCCATCGAGGACGCCGCCGAAGCCGTTGGCATCGCCCAGAAGATCGGTTATCCGGTAATGATCAAGGCCTCGGCTGGCGGGGGTGGCAAGGGCCTGCGCGTTGCCTATAACGATAAGGAGGCGTCGGAAGGCTTCGACGCCTGCCGCAACGAGGCGCGCAACAGCTTCGGCGACGATCGCGTGTTCATCGAGAAGTTCGTCGACGGACCGCACCATATCGAAATCCAGGTCATCGCCGACTCTTTCGGCAACACCGTCTACCTGCTCGAACGCGAGTGCTCGATTCAGCGCCGGCACCAGAAAGTCATCGAGGAAGCCCCGTCGCCGTTCATCGACGACAGCATCCGCAAGGCCATGGGCGAGCAGGCCGTGGCACTGGCCAAGGCGGTGAAGTACCAGAGCGCGGGCACCGTCGAGTTCGTCGTCGGCTCCGACAAGTCGTTCTACTTCCTGGAAATGAACACCCGTCTGCAGGTCGAGCACCCGGTCACCGAAATGATCACCGGCGTCGATCTTGTCGAGTTGATGATCCGCGTCGCCGCCGGCGAGAAGCTGCCTTTCGTGCAGGAAGACATCAAGCCCAACGGCTGGGCGATCGAGTGCCGGATCAACGCCGAGGACCCCTTCCGCGGCTTCCTGCCCTCGATCGGTCGCCTGGTCAAGTATCGACCGCCCGAGAGCGTCGACGGACAGGTCCGTGTCGATACCGGTGTCTTCGAGGGCGGCGAGATATCGATGTACTACGACTCGATGATCGCCAAGCTGATCTGCCACGGGGCGACCCGCGAACAGGCCATCGGGCGCATGCGCGACGCGCTGAACGCCTTCGTGATTCGCGGCATTGGCTCGAACATCCCTTTCCAGGCGGCGCTGATGCAGAATCCGCGTTTTCTTTCCGGGATCTTCACCACCGCGTTCATCAGCGAAGAGTTTCCGAACGGCTTCGTCGCCGCCGACGTGGTGCACGACGATCCGGGCCTGCTCGCCGCCGTCGCCGCCTTCGGCCGTCGCCGCTACATCGACCGGGCAGTTCAGGTCAGCGGCCAGATGCCGGGGCACGAGCGCAAGGTTGGCAGTGGCTGGGTGGTGCAGATGGAGGGCAAGGACTACCCGGTGGTGGTCACCTCCATTCCTGGCGGTTACTCGGTGACCTACGGCGCGGATCGCTACGACCTCGTTTCCGACTGGAAATTCGGCGAACTGGTTTTCCGCGGCACCTGTAACGGCACGCCACTGTGCCTGCAACTCGAACGTATCGGCCTGCTCTACCGCGTCGTCCACTTCGGCAAGCAGGTCAAGGCGACGGTAATGACCGCCAATGCCGCCCGCATGCTGGCCCTGATGCCCAAGAAGGTGCCGCCGGATCTCTCCAAGTTCCTGCTCTCACCGATGCCCGGCCTGCTGCGTGAAGTCTCGGTCAAGGCCGGCGAGCAGGTCGCTGCCGGCGAAAAACTCGCCGTCATCGAAGCGATGAAGATGGAGAACGTGCTCAAGGCCGAACGCGATTGCAAGGTCAAGAAAATCGTTGCCACCGCCGGCGAAAGCCTGTCGGTCGATCAGGTGATCATCGAGTTCGAATAGGTCTGAGCCGGCGGCAGTTCGCCAACCTTCGAAGCCCGCCTCCCGGCGGGCTTCTTTCGTTGCGCTGCGCGCATTCTTCACCACCGCGCCTCGCCCACGGTGGTCCGTAGAGGCGCGTGGCGTCAAGCCCTGCTGGCGGAAAATGGATTGCCGGCGCCGGCCGTGATCCGGCTGCACGCTTCTCCGCGGTCGACCGCCCAGAGTCGACGGGCAGGCTCGCGCGCGCTGCGAACGAGCCAGGCGCCGCCAGAAAGGCGCAGTGCAGCCTCATCGGGTAGGCCGTTCGTGCCGATCGTCGTCGCGCGCGAGGTGTACCTTGATAAGGTGCTGCAGGACGGCCATCAGGGCCGCGCTGGTGATGCCGAACATCAATACACCGTTGGCCGCCTCCAGTGCCCCCAGCAACTTCCACCGCTCGCCCATGACCACGTCGCCATAACCAAGCGAAGTGTAGTTCACCGCCGAATGGTAGACGGCCTGGTAAAAGGCGTCGAACTCTCCGAGGGCTATGAAGATGCCTCCCCAGAGAGCGATCTGCAGCAGGTTCCCGGCCATCATGATGATCATTACCACCAGCAGCGGCCTGACGCCGGCCAGGACGCCATGCCGCGTCAGCTTGCGGGCGGACTGACGCATGTAGTAGCGGACACTCCAGAAGGTCACCGTCGCCTGCAACACCAGGCACACCAGCATCGTCGGCAAACCGATCGCCATATTCATCCAGATCATGCCCATTCCCCCTGATCAGCCGCCATTGAAAAACAAGGCCCGCGATCGCGCGGCGCGCCAGCGTTCGAGCGCCCAGACCATCGCCCAGGCGTACAGCGAAACCCCGATGAAGAGTCCGACGCGCACCGCTGACGCCTGCAGGACAGCGCTGCCGTTGGCGCTGTCCTCGATGGCCGGCCCGATCAGGATTATCGTCGTCACCAGCGCGTTGCTCCAGAAAGCCGGCGAAAGCGCGCTCGGCACGACGCGGTAGAGGCGGGCGCCGACCCACAGGGCGGCAGCTGTCATCCACAGCACCAGCATCCACAGGTTCGCCCACAGCGACAGGCCGACCCAAACGGCCAGCGCGATACCGGCCGCGGCCAGCGTCGATCCCACCAGTTCCAGGCCGGCCCTGCGCGTGTCGGTCGAACCCGCCTGCTGGCCCAACTGGGCGCTTTTAATGATCGTCGCCAAATACGACGACGGGTCGGTCAGCGCCAGAACGAACGCTGGCAGAACGACCAGCGTGCCGCGCAGCGCAATCCAGTTCGCCGTCTCGCGGTCAGCCACTGGCGGCGGCTTCTTTGCGGCTGGGCGCGGCGGATCAGGGAAAAACGCGTACGAGACGCCGCCGACCAGGCTGCCGAGGGCGACACCGAGCGCCAGCGCCACGGCGATGGCGGTCACCAGAGCCTGCTCGGCGACACCGGCGACCGGGATCATCGTGAAAGCGACCACGAGCACCATGGTCAGCGGATTGCCGGTGCGGATGCCGACGAAGAACAGACCGTAGAGGATGACGCCGGTCAGCAGAACGCCGGCCAGCGCGTAGTTTTCGAGCAGCGGCACCATCAGCACGCCCAACGACACGAGTGCCGCAAGCACGGCGGCGATCGCCACCCCCCTGGCCGGCGGCAGCGGCGGACCCGGTTTGGACAGAACCATGACGGCCAGCAGGCAGACGACGTAGGGCAGCGGAAGCGCCGCGCCGTAGGCGACCAGCACGGCGAGGCCGAGACCGACCGCCAGCCGCAACACCGCCTTGTCTGCCGGGGCAATCATCGGCGCTTCAGTAGAGGTAGGAGAGCAGGCTCATCAGCCGAATGTAGGCCGCGCCGAGCAGGTTCATGATGACGTTGTCACCGCTGTAGACCATCACCTCGGCCTGCCCGCCGGGGCGAACCCGGCCCAGCCGTGCCGCTTCGCCGGCGTCGAACTCGATCGCCACCGGGAAGCGCTGCGCCTGGCGCAGCCAGTCGCGGCTGTTCTCGATCGTCGGCAGCGTCCCCGTAGGCGCCTGCTGGCCCGAGCTGACGCCGCCGCCGACACTACGGACGCGGCCCTTGAGCACCTCGCCGGGGAGCACGTCGAGCACGATCGCCACCGCGTCGCCGGGATCGATGTTGCCGAGATTGTTCTCGGTCATGTCGGCACTGATCCACAGGTCGTGGTTGGCGATCAGGGTCATCGCCGGCGCACCTGCCTGGGCGAAATGGCCGACATCCGTGCGCAGGTCGGTGACCGTGCCGCGGGCCGGGGCGAGCACTTTCGTGCGCGCCAGGTCGAGCTCGGCCTTTTCAACCGCCGAGCGTGCGCTGCGCAACTGGGCGTTACCCTCGCCGCTCTCGCCGAGCGCTTCCTGAGCCTTGCGCAGCTCCGCTTCGGCGGCCTTTGCCCGACTGCGTGCCTCGACCCCCGTCGCCTGTGCGACTTCGAGTCGGCGCACCGATATCGCGCCCGGGTCTTCGGCGTAGAGCGCCTCGTGCCGTGCGGCATCCTTTTCCGCCTTGACTTGATTGGCCTGCGCCGCCTGCAGCGAGGCGCGCGCCGCGTCCACCCCCGCCACCGCGGCATTGACCGAACTGCGCACCGATTCCAAGTCCGAGCGGCTGCGCTGCAACGCGATCCGGTATTGCTCCGGATCGATGTCGAACAGCGGTTGGCCGGGCTGCACCTCGTCATTATTCCGCACATGTACCGCCAGCACCTTGCCTGCCACCTCGGCGGCGACAGGCACGACGAAGGCCTGCACGCGCGCCTGCGTGGTATGCGGCGTCAGCCGGTCGGCGACGAAGTACCAGAGCAGGCTGCCGGCGATCAGCGCCAGCACGACGCTCGCGCCGACCCGCGTCGCCTTGCCCGGTTGCGCTTCGGCGTCGGTCGCGGGCGACGGGTCCTGGCTGGGCGATTCGTCTGTCATCGTTCTTCCCTCTCCGGTGTGATCTGCGGCGGGGCGGCATCGGGTGGCGGCAGCGGCGCCGCCAGCAGGTCGTGCCACTCGCTGCGCTCGGCCATCGTCCCGCGCGTCGCGTCATCGACCAGTGGCCGGCTGCGCGCCTGCTGCCAGCCACCGCCCATCGCCTTGTATAGCGTGACCAGACTCTGTGCGACATTGCCCATGGCGTTGATCTGCCGCTCCTGCTGGCTGAACAGCGCGCGCTGCGAATCGAGGACGCGCTCGAAGCCGGCCATTCCCTCGCGGTACTGGAGAGTGGCAATATCGAGCGAGCGCCGCGCCGCCTTGACCGCCTCCTCGAGTAGGGGCACCTGGTCGCGGTTGGCGACGAAGCCGGCGGCGGCGTCATCGACTTCGCGCGCCGCCGCGAGCACCGTCCCCTGGTACTGCTCGTAGAGTGCCTGGAAGCGAGCGTCCTGGACCAGCACCTCGTTGCTCAGGCGGCCGTGATCGAAAACGTTCCACAGCAGGCTCGGGCCTATTCCCCAGGCGAGCGTGCGCGGCGCGCCGGACAGCGACGTCGCCGAAACGCCGAGCGATCCCACCAGCGCGATCGACGGGTAGAGAGTGGCGACGCTGACGCCGATCAACGCCGACTGCGCCGCCAGCTGCATCTCCGCTGCGCGCACGTCAGGGCGGCGGCGCAGCATCCCGGCCGGCATGTCGGCGACGACGGCGATCCCGGCCTGCGGGATGCGTTCCCGGCCCTCCGCCATTTCCGGCAGTGGGCCCGGCGGGCGGGCGAGCAGCACGGAGAGTGCGTTTTGCGTCTGGCGCAGGCTGCCCTCCAGTTGCGGGATGGAGGCAAGCGTGCTCAGGTACTGCGACTTCGCCTGCTGCACGTCGAGTTCGGAATCGGTTCCGTGCTTGAACAGCCGCTCGGTGATCTCCAGGCTGCGCTTCTGCAGCGCAGCGTTCTCGCGTGCGATCGTCAGGCGCAACTCGAGGGTGCGGATCGCGGCGTAGTATGAGGCCGTCTGTGCTGCCACCAGAACCTGTAGGTCGTCATACTGGGCGATGCTGGCGAAGTAGGCGGCATCGGCCGCTTCGATGCCGCGCCGGAATCTCCCCCAGAAATCGATTTCCCAGCCAACGCCGACACCGATGCTGTACGCCGTCAGCACGGTGTCCGGCCCGCTGCTCGCCTCGGTTCCAGTGCGCAGCACGGTGCCGGTCAGCTGCTGCTGTTGTGGATAGAGAAGGCTACCGGCGATAGCCAGTTGCGCGCGCGCCTCGAGGATGCGCATGCCGGCTGTGCGCGCGCTCGGGTTGGCGCGCTGCGCCTCGGCGACGAGCGCGTCAAGCACTGGGTCGTCGAAATTGCGCCACCATTCATCGCCCGCCGCACGCGGACGCTCGCGCTTTTCCGCCGTCAGCGTCGCCAGCGAACCGCCCGACCAGCCGGCCAGCGCCGGCACCTCGGGCCGCTTGAAGTCGGGCCCGACCGCTGCGCAGCCGCCGAGCAACAGCGCGGCGGCAAGGGCGGGCAGGCGCGGACCGGTCGTGCCGGCCAAGCACCGCCGCATCGGCTCAGGCGGCGGTGGGGGATGAGTCGTTGGCGGCGGCGTGTGGCCGTGTCCGTTCCGGGTTGTCTGCCACCCAGCGCATGAAGATCTGGTAGCCCAGCGCCAGCAGCGTCGCGCCGATGAACATGCCGAGGATACCGGTCGTCGCCATGCCACCGAGCGCGCCGATCAGGATCACCGGCATCGGCGCATCGACGCCACGGCCGAGCATCAGCGGTTTGAGAACGTTGTCGGCCATGCCGCCGACGAACAACAGTACGGAGTAGGCGGCGGCAGCGACCGTACCGTAGTCACCGCTCGCCCAGATCCAGCCGATCACCGGCAGCGTGACGAGCAGCGCCGGCAACTGCGCGATGCCGAGCACAAGGATGACCACGGCCAGCACGCCGGCGAACGGGACGCCGGCGACCATCAGCGAGACGCCGATGATCAGCGCCTGGATACAGGCGATGCCGATGACGCCCGAGGCGACGGCACGCACCGTCGCCGTCGACAGCGCGGTGAACTCCTTGCCGCGGGCCAGCCCGGCGATACGTTCGAAGATCTCCAGCATCGCCTTGGCACCCGCTTCGCCCCAGGCCATCATGATGCCGGCGATGATGAACGAGAATATGAACATCAGCAGGCTGCCGCCGAGGCCGGCGACCATGCCCAGCGCCTTGGTCGCCAGTTCGCCGATCTTGGGCTGCATGGTCTTGACCAGTGCCGGCAGGTCAGCGTGCGCCTGCGACCAGAGCGCATGCGCCTTCTCGCCCACCAACGGCCAGGAGGCCACCCTGTCGGACGGCGCCGGCACCTGGAGCGTGTTGTCGCGCACGCTGTGGACCAGGCCTTGGACCGAATCGCCGAACTGGCTGGCCAGCATGATCGTTGGCGTGATGATGACGGCGACGGCGAGCAGCACGATCAGCGTCGACGCGAGCCCCTGCCTGCCGCCGATTCGGGCGGCGAGCATCTGGTGCAGCGGGTAGATCGTGATCGCCAGGATCAGCGCCCACAGCATCATCGTCATGAATGGCGAGAAGATCTTGTAGCACAGCAATACCAGCGCCAGCACCAGGGCGGCACGGATGAAGACGTCGAGCAGGCGACGTGACAGACGGTCTTCCAGTTCGTGGTCGGGTTCGCGGGGGGCGGTCATCGGGGTTTTCCTTCTCTGCGGCGGTGAACGGGACCGGCAACGCTGATGGCGGCACACCACCCCATGTGGTGGCGGCGTGAATGTAGCACACCGCGGCGCCGCGAGCAGCCGTCAATGGCCGATCCCGTGCCGGCATGCATCGCCACTTGCCGAAGAGCCCTCCCGTATGGCACCCGTGCGCACGAAGTGACGAAACGCCAGCTGGACGCGACGACCTTGTTGCATTGGCGTATTCGAAGAGAGACCGGACTGCTCGGCGACATGCCGGAAACGGGGGGAAAATCCGGGCCCGACGAACCTCTTGCGCAGGTAGACGGTCGGAGTGCGTTCCGCCGCTGGCGGGAGCTTGCAGCGCCCCGCCGAAGGCTAGCCCTTACTTGGCGGGCGCTACCGCTCGCCAGACAGCCCCCGCAGATTGTGCTCCATCAGCGAGAAAAAGCGCTCGTAGAAACGCCCGGCGGGGATCGTTTCACTGCCCACCTTGACCAGCGAGTCACCGGACGCCGTGAGCGGGATCGACAGCGAGCCGATCGCCGCAAGGCCGACGCTCGCCGAGTTCGGGTTCTTCTTGAGCGTGTAACGGTCCTGCACCGCGCTCACGTACGCCGTCGCCAGCTTGCCGCCCGTGCCCACCGGGGCGCAGACGACGTTGAAGACGATCTGCACATGCACCTCGCCCTCGGGCTGGAAGCTCTTGCTGCCGCTGACGAAATCGTGCACCTGCGTGGTCAGCCGGTAGCCCTGGCTAAGCAACGCGCGGCGCGCCGCTTCACAGGTTTCTTCGACGCTGGCGTCGAAGAGCCGCGAGAAGGTCTCGTCGGGTTCGAAACCTTCCTTCTGGTAAACGGCAATGCGGCTCGGCTCGGTCGTGCAGGCGGCCAGCAGAGCGAGCAACGCCATCACGGCCAGTCCTTGGCGAACCCGGGATGGCCGGCGGCACTTTTCCAGCCCGGGTGGTTGTTGCGAGGATTTCCTGCAAGTAGGCATCGCCATTCTCCGGTCGGCGGTAGTGCAAACAGCACATTATTCCAAAGCAATTCGGCGCCAGACTGCCGGCACATGGCGATGAACAGTACGCGCGCTGCGCGCAATTCGACCTCCTGCAAACCCCGCTCCCGCCATGATAGCCGACGCGCCACTGGATTCTCGCCCCACCGTCTCAGGCACGCGTTCGATAGGGCTCCTCGAAGTCCAGGAAGTCGTGCTCGGCCAGCGCATCGGTGGTCCAGGCGACGACAGCGGGGAGCGCCTGCACCTGCTCGACATAATCGTCGATCACCGGCGGAAGCGGTACGCCGTAGGTCACCAGCCGCTTGACCACCGGTGCGAAGAAGGCATCCGCGATGGTGAACCCGCCGAACAGCAGCGGACCACCATGTGCAGCCAGCAGTTCGCTCCACATTTGCACGAGTCGATCGACATCGCCTTGCACGTCCGCCTGCTCACGCAGAATGCGCTGCCCCACCTCGGGCAGGCCGGCCTCGATATTCATCGGGAAGTGGCTGCGCAAGGCGCCGAAACCGGCGTGCATCTCGGCACAGACACTGCGGGCGCGGGCGCGCGCCTGCCGATCGGCGGGCCACAGCTGCCGATCGGGATACTTCTCGGCGACGTACTCGGCGATCGCCAGCGTGTCCCAGACGGCAAAACCTTCATCCACCAGCACCGGCACGCGTCCGGCCGGACTGTGAAGGGCGAGTTCGGTCTTGAAGCGGGAGTCGGGCGTGAAGGAATCGAAGCGAAGCATCACTTCTTCGAACGGAATCTCCGCCTGGCGCAGCAGCACCCACGGGCGCATCGACCAGGACGAGTAGTTCTTGTTGCCGATAAAGAGCTGCATGGACATGGGTAAGATCCTTTCATTGACATGACGATCATGAACGGCGGCCGACACCGGGGGCGAAGCGCGCCTTGCTCAGTGATGGAATCCCGACGCCTCGGCGGCGCTCATTGGCGTCGGCAGCCGGTGTTTGCCGAAGTAATCGATGGCCCGCTGGATGTCCTCCACCAGCAGCGTCGCCAGATCGCGGCTGACGCCGTGACGGACGAGAATCCGCTGGATCACCAGATCCTGACGATTGGCCGGCAGCGCGTACGCGGGCACCTGCCAGCCACGACTGCGCAGGCGATCGGCCAAATCGTAGAGACTGAAGCCCGGATCGACGCCTTCCTTCATCCTCCAGCACAGGGCCGGAATTCCTGCGCCGCGATCACCGCCGTAGATGACCTCGAAAGGCCCTAGTTTGGCGATCCTGGCCGCCAGATAGGTGGCCGTTTCGTAGCAGGCGTTGTGAACCTTGCCGTAGCCCTCCCGGCCGAGACGGAGAAAGTTGTAGTACTGGCAAACGACCTGCCCGCCCGGCCGCGAGAAGTTCAGGGCGATGTCGCGCATGTTGCCGCCCAGGTAGTTCACCCAGAACACCATTTCCTCGGGCAGGTCCGTGGCTTCGCGCCAGATGATCCAGCCGACACCGAGCGGCGACAGTCCGAATTTGTGGCCCGAGGTGTTGATCGACCTGACGCGAGGGAGGCGGAAGTCCCAGACCAGATCCGGCGCGCAAAAGGGCGCGAGAAAACCACCGCTGGCTGCGTCCACATGCATTGGGATGTCCAGGCCCTGCTCCTTCTCCAGCTCGTCGAGCGCGTCGGCAACCGCCTGCACCGGTTCGTACTGGCAGGTGAAGGTCACCCCCAGGGTGGGCACGACGCCGATGGTGTTCTCGTCACAGCGCGCGAGCACTTCGTCGGCAGTCATCAGCAGGCGGTCGCCGTCCAGGGGAATCTCGCGCAGCTCGATGTCCCAGTAGCGAGCGAACTTGTGCCAGCAGATCTGGACCGGCCCGGTGATCAGATTCGGCTTGTCGATCGCCTTGCCCGCCGCTCTGCGTTTGCTCTCCCAGCGCCGCTTCATGGCCATTCCGCCAAGCATCGCCGCTTCGCTCGAACCGGTCGTCGAGCAGCCGACGGTATTCGCCGCCGCCGGCGAGTTCCAGAGGTCGGCGAGCATGTGCACGCAGCGCGCCTCGATTTCGGCGGTCTGCGGATACTCGTCCTTGTCGACCATGTTCTTGTCCATGCACTCGTCCATCAGCTGATGGACTTCGGGCTCGGCCCAGGTCTGGCAGAAGGTCGCCAGATTCTGTCGCGCGTTGCCGTCGAGCATCAGCTCGTCATGGACCACCGAGTAGGCATGGCGGGGATCGTGTTCCACCGCCGGGAAGCGGTACTTCGGCATGCTGACCGACAGGTCGGCCGAGGCGTAGACCTCGTCTTCGAGTTTCTCGCGAACGCTTTCTTTCTCGTGTAGGGGCATGCTTTCCTGCCTTTCGCGGTTGGTGAAGCGGGTTGTCAAGAGACGAAAAAGCGGTCGTTCTCCGCGGCGATCGCCGGCCAGCGGCAGACAGGGCGCTGCCGCGACCGCCGGGCCGGATTCAGTGTGCCTGGTCCCAGTTCGCGCCGACGCCGACGTCGACCAGCAGCGGCACGCGCAGTTTCGCCCAGTCGGTCATCAACCGCGGCAGCTCGCCGCGCACGCGCGCGAGTTCGCCGTCGGGGACTTCGAGAACCAGCTCGTCATGCACCTGCAGCAGCAGGCGCGAGTGCAGCCGCTCGGCGTCGAGCCAGCCCTGGACGACGATCATCGCCGACTTGATCAGGTCCGCCGCCGATCCCTGCATGGGCGCGTTGATCGCCGCCCGCTCGGCGCCCTGGCGCCGAGCGGCCTGACTGGAACGAATTTCCGGGAGCCACAGCCGACGCCCGAAAACGGTGTCCACGTAGCCCTGCGTTCTGGCCATCTCGCGCGTTCTCGCCATGTAGCTGGCGACCCCCGGGTAACGCGCGAAATAGCGCTCGATGTACGCTTGCGCGGCGCTGCGTTCGAGGTCCAGCTGGCGCGCCAGTCCGAAGGCGCTCATGCCGTAGATCAGGCCGAAGTTGATGACCTTGGCAACGCGCCGCTGATCGGGGCCGACGTCGCTCGAGGCGACGCCGAAAATCTCGGCGGCGGTTGCCCGGTGCACGTCTTCCCCCCGCGCAAAGGCTTCCAGCAGGCGCGGGTCCTGCGAGAGATGAGCCATGATGCGCAGCTCGATTTGCGAATAGTCGGCCGAGACGATCGAACTGCCGGCCGGGGCAATGAACGCCGCGCGGATACGCCTCCCTTCGGGGGTGCGCACGGGAATGTTCTGCAGGTTGGGATCGCTCGACGCCAGCCGACCGGTGACCGCCACCGCCTGCGCGTAACTGGTATGCACGCGCCCGGTCTGGGCATTGACCATTTTCGGCAGCTTGTCGGTATAGGTGCCCTTGAGCTTGGCCAGCTGTCGCGACTCGAGAAGGATCTTCGGCAGCGGATAGTCGAGCGCCAGCTCGGAGAGCACCTCTTCGTCGGTCGACGGCGTACCCGACGGCGTTTTCTTCTTCACTGGCAGTCCCAGCGTACCGAAGAGGATTTCAGCCAGCTGCTTGGGCGAGTTCACATTGAACGGCTGCCCGGCCGCCGCGTGCGCCTGCGCTTCCAGCTCGAGCAAGCGCCTGCCGATCTCGCCACTCTGCGCGGCGAGCAAATGCGCATCGATCAGCACGCCAGTCCGCTCCATGCGGAACAGGATGTCGCGCACCGGCATTTCGATCGTCGCGTAGACGCGCGCCAGACCGGCATCGGCGGTGATCTGCGGATGCAGCCGGGCGTGCAGGCGCAGGCACAGATCGGCGTCCTCGGCAGCGTATTCGGCCGCCTGCTCGATGGCCACCTGGGCAAAGCTGATCTGCCTGGCGCCCTTGCCGCACAGCTCCTCGTAGGGAATCGTCGCCAGCCCGAGATGGCGCGTCGCCAGGCGACCGAGGTCGTGGCCGCGGGCGCCGTCCTTGCCCGACTCGAGGACGTAGGATTGCAGCAGCGTATCGTGCGCGACGCCGGCCAGCGCGATGCCGTGGTTGGCCAGGACGTGCTGGTCGTACTTGAGATTCTGGCCGATCTTGGCGTGCGCAGCCGATTCCAGCCACGGCTTCAGACGCGCCAGGGTCGCCTCGCAGGGCAACTGGTCCGGCCCGCCGGGATAGTGATGGGCAAGCGGCAGGTACGCCGCCTCGCCTTCGGCGACGGCCAGCGAGACGCCGACGATGCGCGCTGCGAAAGGGTCCAGGCTGGTCGTTTCGGTATCCAGGGCGGTCAACGGGCTGGCGCTGATCTTCTCCAGCCAGCGTTCGAAGGCCGCCTCGTCGAGGATCGTTTCGTAGCCTGCACGGTGCGCGTCGTCGGCCAGCAGGTCCGGCTGCGCCGGCGGGGTCAGCGCCGGCGGCAGCGCCCTGCCCGCCGCCGCGCCGCCATCCGGCCCCTCCTGCACCTCACGCAACCAGGAGCGCATTTCGTAGCGGGCAAACAGCTCGGCCAGACGTTCCCGGTCAACCGGGCGTGGCCCGAGGTCAGTCAGCGCCAACGGCAGGTCGAGGTCGCAGCGAACGGTGACCAGGCGCCGCGCCAGCGGCAGGAAGTCGAGCGCGCGGCGCAGGTTCTGGCCGACAACGCCACCGATATCGGCCGCGGCGGCAATGACGCCGTCGAGCGAGCCGTACTGGCCGAGCCACTTGACCGCCGTCTTGGCGCCGACCTTGTCGACGCCGGGGACGTTGTCGACGCTATCGCCGACCAGCGCCAGGTAATCGACGATGCGCTCGGCGGGAACGCCGAACTTGGCGAGCACGCCGGCTTCGTCGAGCACCTCGTTGCTCATCGTGTTGACCAGCTGCACATGCGGACCGACCAGTTGCGCCAGATCCTTGTCGCCGGTCGACACCACCACGGCGACGCCCTGCGCCGCCGCCTGCTGCGCCAGCGTGCCGATGACGTCGTCCGCCTCGACCCCGTCGACGCTCAGTAGCGGCCAGCCGAGCGCGGCGATGGCGGCATGCAGGGGCTCGATCTGGCAGGCCATGTCGTCGGGCATCGGTGGCCGGTTGGCCTTGTACTGCGGGTACCAGTCGTCGCGGAAGGTCCGCCCCTTGGCGTCGAAGACACAGGCCTTGTAGGCGACGTCCGCGGCCTGGTAGTCGCTTTCCAGTCGGCGCAGCATGTTCAGCACGCCGTGCAGCGCACCGGTCGGCTCGCTGCGCGTCGTGCGCAGGTCGGGCATGGCGTGGAAGGCGCGGTAAAGGTAGGACGATCCGTCGACCAGGAGCAGGGTGGGCATCAGCGGCGAGAGAGCGAAGCGAAAGGGAAGCAAGGCGCAGCGAGGAAAAATCGGCTCTCCGCAGCGCGATGGCTGCGGCAAATCGCTGGCCGGCGATCAAGTGCTGGCAAATCCGCAAGCATTATCGCAGACTTCCGCGCGGCCACCGCGATCAGCGCCGGTGACTTGCCAATCTTGTACTGAGCACGACTTTGGCCGATGATGCTCACCGTTGGCTCAATCACTCGGAAACATGCCCATGCGCCGCATCCAGACCGCCCTCGTCGTGCTCTTCGTACTGTGCACACCCCTCGTCCTGACCTTCGCCGCCCTGCCCGCACTGGCGCAGGACAAAGCCAGCGCGCAGCCCTTGCCGGCAGTCCCGCCACCGCCCCCCGAAATGGCGCCGCTCGACGCCAGCTTCGAGCCCGAGGTGACGATCAAGAAACGCGAAGGCGACACCATCGAGGAACACCGGATCAACGGCAAGCTGTTCAAGATCAAGGTGACCCCCGCACACGGCGTTCCCTACTATCTGATCGACCGCAACGGCGACGGCAACTTCACCCAGACGACGATGGGCTCTGCCGATGTCAGCGTCCCGCAGTGGGTGATCGGCACCTTCTGACGCGCGACGGGTGACCGGCGCTGGCAGGCCCGGGCCTGCCGGCAGCGTCTACCACCACTTTTCACGGCTCGCGGGAACGCCATGTCGGTATTCACCCAGCTGACGACCACGCAGGTGGCCACCTGGCTCGACGCCTACCCCCTGGGAAGCCTTGAAACGCTGACCGGGATCGCCGAAGGCGTGCAGAACTCCAACTTCTTTCTGAGCACCAGCACTGGCGACTACGTGCTGACCATCTTCGAGGAAGTGGCGCCCGACCAGGCCCCGTTCTACATTCGGCTGATGGCCCATCTGGCGGCACACGCCATCCCCTGCCCGGCGCCCGTCGCCAACCGCCGCAACGAGTATCTGACCTGGCTCGGCGGCAAGCCGGCCGTCATCGTCAGCCGGCTTGCCGGGCGCTCCGAACGCGCGCCGAACCTCGCGCAATGCGCCGCGGTCGGCGCCATGCTCGCCGCGCTCCACCTCGCCGCGCGCTCGTTCCCGGCGCCGCAACGGCATCACCGCGACACCGACTGGTGCGCACGCGCGGCAAAGGAAATCGCCCCCTTCCTGGCGGCAGACGACGCCCGCCTGCTCGACGACGAGCTGCGCCATCAACAGGCGGCTCGCCCGGACGAACTCCCGCAAGGGCTGATCCACGCCGATCTTTTTCGCGACAACGTGCTCTTTTCGGGCGATCGCGTCAGCGGCGTGCTCGATTTCTATTTTTCCGGCGTCGACGATCTGCTCTTCGATCTGGCGGTGACCGTCAACGACTGGTGCGTCACCGCCAAGGCAACGCTCGACGGCCAACGCTGCGCGGCGCTGCTCGGCGCCTACGACGCCCGGCGACCGCTGTTGCCTGCGGAACAGGCGGCGTGGCCGACGCTGCTGCGCGCCGCAGCGCTGCGCTTCTGGGTCTCGCGCCTGCACGATCATCACCTGCCGCGCCCTGGCGACCTGGTCGCCCGGCGTGACCCGGACGCCTACCGCAGCATCCTGCAGGCGCGTGTTGCCAGCGGCGACGAGGCTCCCTGGCTTGCCTCGCCCGCCCAGGGCGACTAGCATCTGCATCCTTTTCCCGACCCCCCCACGACAAGCATGCAGGCCTTCCCGATACCCGCGCCGCAGTTCAACGGCGCCAGCCGCCGCGTCGGCGCCGCCAGCCGCCGCGTCGGCGCCGGCAGCGCGCTGAACTGGCTGCAGCAAGGCTGGGCCATGTTCATCGCCAGACCCGGAGCGTGGATGGCGATGACGGTCATTGTCATCGTCATTTATGTTGGGCTGGCGACCGTCCCCCTGATCGGCCCACTCGCCGCCCACCTCCTGGCGCCGGTCCTCGCTGCCGGCATGCTCATCGCGTGCCAGAAGCTGGCACATGAGCAAGACCTGGCCATCAGCGACCTCTTCGCCGGTTTCCAGCAGCACACGTCCGCGCTGCTGACGCTGGGCGTGCTGTATATGCTCGCCATGCTGGCGCTGGCGGTGCTGGCAATGCTGCTCGCCGGCAGCGGCATGGCCGGGGCAATGATCATGCACAGCCCACTTGCCGCCGGTATCGCCTTCGGCGGCGTCGCGCTCGCCGGCCTGCTGTGGCTCCTGCTCTCGGTACCCATCGTGATGGCCATCTGGTTTGCCCCGGCGCTGGTCGTTTTCAACGCCATGGCGCCGGTCGATGCGCTCAAGGCCAGCTTTAACGCCTGCCTCAAGAACATCCTCGTGTTTCTGGTCTATGCTCCGCTGGTCATGGTCCTGTGCTTTTTCGCCACCCTCCCCGTTGGTCTCGGATTCCTGGTCCTTGGACCGGTCCTGGCCGGCTCCGTGTATGCTTCCTATCGTGACATTTTCCTCTCTGCCTGAACGGGCTGACTACAACATGCAAGCACTGACTCTCAACACCGCGCACGGCTGGCGCTGGCTGACCGAAGGCTTCCGGATTTTCCGGAAGAATCACCTGATGCTGACCTTCCTGGTCGTCAGCTACTGGATGCTGATGGCCATCGTGAATGTCATCCCGATGATCGGCACCGTCGTCACCACGCTGTGCATCCCGGCCTTCTCGGTCAGTCTGATGAACGCCTGCCGGAATATCGACAAAGGCGGACCGCTGGGCCCGCAAACGCTGTTCTCGGGGTTTCAGAAGAACCTGCGGGCGCTGATCACCCTGGGCGCCATCTACCTGGCGGCGACGGTCGGCATTCTCGCCGTCTCGTCCCTTGCCGACGACGGCGCGCTGATGCGCCTGATGCTCGCCGGCCACAAGCCCGACGAGGCGGTGCTGGCCAGTGGCGAACTGATGCGGGCACTGCAGGTGGCGCTGATTCTGCTCTGCCCGCTGATCATGGCCTACTGGTATGCGCCGATTCTTGCCAGCTGGCACGGGCTGTCGCCGGGCAAGGCCCTGTTCTTCAGCTTCGTCGCCTGCGCCCGCAACTGGCGCGCCTTCCTCGTCTATTCGCTGGCCATCGTCGTCGCGGCAACGGTCCTCCCGGGGCTGCTCCTCGGCACGCTCGCCGCCCTCCTGCCGGACGGTGCGGCGCTGCTCACGGTCCTGCTGACCGTGGTGTTGATCCTGATTCTCGCGCCAACGCTATTCGCCAGCTTCTACGTCAGCTACCGGGACGTCTTCGTCAGCAGCGACACGGCAAGCGATGCCTGAGAACCCGCGCGAGCGGCCACTGGGAATATTTGGCGGCACTTTCGACCCGGTCCATTTCGGCCACCTGCGGCTCGCCGAAGAAGCCACCGACCAGCTCCAGCTGGCCGGCGTGCGCTGGATTCCGGCCGGCCGGCCGCTGCTCCGCGAAGCCCCCGAGGTGACGGCGCGGCAGCGCCTGACGATGGTCCGCCTGGCCACCGCCGGGAACCCCAGCTTCGACGTCGACGCGGGCGAAGTCGACACCGACGGGCCAAGTTACACGGTGCTCACCCTCGAGCGCCTGCGTCAGGCCAGTCAGTTTGGCCACCAGCGCCCCCTGCTCCTGCTGCTCGGCGCGGACGCCTTCGCCGCCCTGCCCAACTGGTACCGCTGGCGGTCGCTGCTGGAACTGGCGCACATCGGTGTCGCCCATCGCCCAGGCTTTCCGATCGACGCCGCCAGCCTGCCGGCGGCACTGGCCACCTGCTATCGTGAGCGCTTCTGCGCCCAGCCGGCCGATCTGCGCGAAGCGGCCGCCGGCTGCATCGCCACCTTTGCAATGACCCCGCTGGGCATTTCGGCAACGCAGATTCGCCAGCTGCTGGCGCGCGGCAGCAGTCCCCGCTATTTGCTCCCCGATGAAGTCATCGCTTACATTCGCAACCAGAACCTTTACCCGGAGTATTGACTCGCCAATGAAACCTGTGCAGCTGGAAAAACTCGTCGTCGACGCGCTCGAAGACATCAAGGGCCGTGACATCGAGGTCATCAACACCACGCGACTGACCTCGCTCTTCGACGCCATCGTCGTCGCCTGCGGCGACTCCAACCGCCAGGTCAAGGCGCTGGCCCGCAACGTCCAGGAAAAAGCCCGCGAGGGCGGTTTTGAGGTCCTCTCCTGCGAAGGCGAGGAAGCCGGCGAATGGGTACTCGTCGACCTCGGCGATATCGTCGTACACGTCATGCAGCCGGCCATTCGCAGCTACTACAAGCTCGAGGAACTGTGGGGTGGCAAAGGCCCGGAACGGGTGCGCCGGGCAACTTCGGGAACGAAAGAGGCGGCTGCAGGCAAGGAATGAAGCTGGCCATCCTCGCCGTCGGCCACAAGCCGCCCGCCTGGGTCGCTCAAGGCTGTGCCGAATACGTCAAGCGCATGCCGCGCGAACTGCCGCTGGCGATCGTCGAGATCAAGCCCGAAGCGCGCGGCTCGAAAACCCGCGAGCAACTGTTGGCCGCCGAAAAGACCCGCCTGCTGGCGGCGCTGAACGGCTACCCGCGGCTGCTCGTCCTTGACGAGCGCGGTGCCGATCTGACCACCGTGC
Source organism: Candidatus Accumulibacter regalis (assembly GCA_000585075.1). Taxonomy (GTDB): domain Bacteria; phylum Pseudomonadota; class Gammaproteobacteria; order Burkholderiales; family Rhodocyclaceae; genus Accumulibacter; species Accumulibacter regalis. The sequence continues at coordinate 111,216 of JEMY01000024.1, forward strand.
AGCTTGCCGAACGCCTGCAGGGCTGGATGCGCAGCGGCGGCGCGACGGCTTTGGTGATCGGCGGCGCCGACGGCATCGACGCCGAGATCAAGGAACGGGCCGACGAAACCATCCGCCTGTCGAGTCTGACGCTGCCACACGCACTGGCTCGACTGCTCCTCTGCGAACAGCTCTATCGCGCCATCAGCGTCGTTCGCAATCACCCCTATCACCGGGAGGGCTGATGTCATTCTCTCTACAGCACCGCCGCGTTCACCTGGCGTCACGCAGCCCGCGCCGACGGGAGCTGCTGGCGCAGATCGGCGTCGGTTTCGACACCATCGCCTTCCGCGATGCACAGCGCGGCGACCCCGAACTCGACGAAACGCCGCTGCCTGGCGAGGAAGCAGCGGCCTACGTCGAACGCGTCGCGCGTAACAAGGCCAGCCTCGGCTGGCGCATCGTCAACTGGCGCGGACTGCTCCTGCAGCCGGTGCTGGCCGCCGACACGAGCATCGAAATGGACGGCGAACTGATCGGCAAGCCGCTTGACGTGGACGACGCGCAACGCATCCTGCGCCGCCTTTCCGGGCGCACCCACCGCGTGCTGACCGCCGTCGCGGTGAGCTTCGACGGGCGTAGCGAACTGCTTTGCTCGCTCAGCGAGGTGCGTTTTCGTGAACTCGACGACGACGAGATCGCACGCTACGTGGCCAGCGGCGAACCGATGGACAAGGCCGGCGCCTACGGCATCCAGGGGCGGGCGGCGATGTTCATCGAGCATATCGCCGGCAGCTACACGGGCGTGATGGGTCTGCCGCTGTGCGAAACGGCGCAGCTCCTGAAACGCTTCGGCTACCCGCTCTAGCCGCGCCAGAGCGCGGCGCCGAGGAACGCGAAGAAAGGACACCGCTCCAGTGCGCATCCTGCTCGTCGAAGACGACGCCCTGCTCGGCGACGGCATCCGTGCCGGTCTCAAGCTCGCCGACTACGCGGTCGACTGGGTTCACGACGGCGACGCCGCGCGGCTGGCCCTGCTCGACCACGACTATCAGGCCTGCGTTCTCGATCTCGGTCTGCCCAGGCGCGACGGCCTGGCCGTACTCAGGGAACTGCGCGGACGCGGCAGTCAGCTGCCGGTACTGATTCTCACCGCGCGCGACACCAGTGCCGACAAGATCGCCGGCCTGGACGGCGGCGCCGACGACTACCTCACCAAGCCTTTTGATCTCCCCGAACTGCAGGCACGGCTGCGCGCCCTGATTCGCCGTGCGCGCGGCGCCGCGACGCCGACCCTGGCACACGCCGGAGTACTCCTCGACCCGGCCAGCAAGCGGGTCACCCGAAACGGTCAGCCGATCGCTCTCTCGGCCCGCGAGTACGCGCTGCTGTTGGACCTGCTGCGCCACAGGAACCACATCCGCAGTCGCAGCCAGATCGAGGAAAGCCTCTACGCCTGGGGCGAGGAGACCGGCAGCAATACGGTCGAGGTCCATATCCACAATCTGCGCCGCAAACTCGGCGCCGACTTCATCCGCACGGTGCGCGGCATGGGCTACCAACTGAGCGACGAAGGCTGATGGCCAACGAGCGCCGGGAGACCGGCCTGCACTCGCTGCGCTGGCGCCTGCTCGCCACCGTCGGCGTCGCCGCGCTGCTGGGCCTGGCCATCAGCGGCGTGCTCAGTTACGGACAGGCGCAGCACGAGGCCGAAGAAATGATGGACGGGCATCTGGCGCAATCGGCCAGACTCCTGCTGGCGCTGGTGAGCGACAACGAAGCCCATCTCGCCGAACTGGCGAAGCGCCTGGCGACGGTCAGCAACGAGCACGGCAGTGCCTACGAGCCGCCGCTGGAGTTCCAGATCGGCCGCGCCGACGGCTCGCTGCTGCTGCGCTCGGCGCACGCACCCGACGCACCGCTGTCCGGCACACCCGGCTATAGCGTCATCGAACACGACGGCCTTCCCTGGCGGATGCTGACCCTGGCGGCGAGCGCCGAACCCTCCGACTACCGCGTTCAGGTCGGCCAGTCGATCGCCCTGCGCGACCGTGCCGCGCTCGAGGTTGCCGGCCAGGCGGTGCTGCCGACGGCGCTGATTTCGCCGCTGCTGCTGGTCCTGCTCTACTTCTCGGTACGACGCGGGCTGAAGCCTCTCGACGAGCTCGCCGCCGACGTCGCTTCGCGCTCGCCGGAAAATCTCCGCCCACTGGCCACGGTCGATGCCCCACTCGAAGCGCAACCGCTGCTGCTGGCCCTCAACCGACTTCTGGGCCGGCTGCAAGACACGCTGGACAACGAAAGGCGCTTTACCGCCGACGCCGCGCACGAGTTGCGGACGCCGCTGGCAGCGGTCAGGATTCAGGCGCAGGTCGCCCAGCTGAGCAGGGACGCCGACGATCGTCAGCACGCCCTGACGCAGATTCTGGCGAGCAGCGACCGCGCCACGCGGGTCCTCGAACAACTCCTGCGCCTGGCCCGGCTCGACCCCCTGGGCGGACTTCCCAGCCGACAGGAAATCGACCTCGCCGCCCTGGCGCGACAGCTGTTTGCAGAATGCGGCGAGGGCACTGGCGCGTCGCCCGCGCGCCGTGTTCGCCTGCAGGCCGACGACTCGCCGCTGCTGGTCAGGGGCGACGCCGAGCTGCTGAAAATCGCCCTGCGCAATCTGCTCGATAACGCCTTGCGCTATACGCTGCCGGGCAGCACGATCACCGTCTTCGCCTGCCGCCATGCCGACGCCCTGTCGCTGGGGGTGGCCGACGACGGGCCCGGCGTTGCCGGCGAAGACCTGCCGCGACTGGTCGAACGCTTCTATCGCGGTGGCGATGCGCGCGGCGAAGGAAGCGGCCTCGGTCTGGCCATCGTGCAGCGCATTGCCGAACTGCACGACGCGCACGTGCAGCTGGAGAACCTCGCTGCCGGCGGCTTCACCGCTTCCCTGCGCTGGCCGCTGGCAGACGCGGGCTGAGGGGCAGACCTCGCGCGTCGTCGCTAGCGACCACGCTGGACACGATCAGCCGAGGTGCGGCGCGAAGTACTGGCTCAGCAGCAGCGCCGCCAGGAGCACGACGATGACCGCCAGCAAGCGGTTCTGCTGCCGCTGCGTGCGCACCAGCTTGGCCAGCTGTGGCGCCACATCTGGCGCCTCTGGCCGCGCCAGCGCCTGGTGCACCAGGCGCGGCAGCTGCGGCAGCATGCGCGCCCAGTTGGGCGCTTCCTGCTGCACGCCGCGCTGGAAGGCGCGCCGGCCCACCTGTTCGTTCATCCAGCGCTCGAGGAAGGGCTTGGCGGTTTTCCAGAGGTCGAGATTGGGGTCGAGCTGACGACCGAGGCCTTCGATGTTGAGCAGGGTTTTCTGCAGCATCACCAGCTGCGGTTGAATCTCGACGTTGAAGCGGCGCGAGGTCTGGAAGAGTCGCAGCAGCACGCGGCCGAACGAGATTTCGTGCAGCGGGCGGTCGAAGATCGGTTCGCAGACGGCGCGCACGGCGGCCTCGAACTCGTCGGCGCGGGTATCGGGCGGCGCCCAGCCGGCTTCGATATGCGCCGTCGCAACACGCTTGTAGTCGCGCTGGAAGAAGGCCAGGAAGTTCTGGGCCAGGTAGTTCTTGTCGGAATCGGTCAGCGTCCCGACGATGCCGAAGTCGAGTGCGATGTACCGGCCGTGGTGCGCCGGGTCGGTGGCGATGAAGATGTTGCCCGGATGCATGTCGGCGTGAAAGAAACCGTCGCGGAAAACCTGCGTGAAGAAAATCTCGACGCCCGCGCGCGACAGGGCCGGCAGGTCGACGCCGGCGACGATCAGCGCCCCGGTCTGGCTGATCGGGATGCCACGCATGCGCTCCATGACCATCACCGTCGTCGTGCACTGATCCCAGTACACCTCGGGGACCTGCAGCAGGTGCGAGCCGTGGAAATTGCGCCGCAGCTGCGAGCAGTTGGCCGCTTCACGCATCAGGTCGAGTTCGTCGTAAAGGTACTTGGCGAATTCGGCGACGACCTCGCGCGGCTTCAGCCGCTTGCCGTCCGACCACACGCTTTCGAGCAATCCGGCCAGGGTATCGAGCAGGGCCAGATCGTTGGCGATGACGCTGCGCATTTCCGGACGGAGGACCTTGACCGCCACCTCGTGGCCCCCGTCTTCGGGGCGCAGGCGCGCGAAGTGCACCTGCGCAATCGACGCACTGGCGACCGGTGTCGAGTCGAACTCGGCAAAAACTTCGCTGGCCGGCCGGCCGTAGGCGGCCTCGATCTGCGCCAGCGCCAGCTCGGACGAGAAGGGCGGCACGCGATCCTGCAACTTGGCCAGTTCGTCGGCGATGTCCGGCCGCAACAGGTCGCGGCGGGTCGACAGGACCTGTCCGAACTTGACGAAAATCGGCCCCAGCGCTTCCAGCGCCAGGCGCAGGCGAACCGCCGACGGCGTGTCGAAGCGTCGCCAGAAGTGCAGCGCGCGCGACAGCGCAGCCAGGCGACCACTGGGCTCGTGTTCGAGAATCATCTCGTCGAGGCCGAAGCGGCTGGAAATGCTGAGGATTTTGGCGAGGCGGAAAAGTCGCACGGCGGAGGGGCGCCCGGTGGTCGGCAAAGCAGCGAGTTTACACAGAAACGGGCTGCATCGCGCCGGCTATCGTCGCTGGCCGTGCCTTGGCAACGTATAATCGACGGCTCGATAGAATCGATCACCCGACGCACCCTGATGAGCCAAGACCTTAAATATCACCTTGCCGAGCTGATGCGTGCCGCGCTGCGCAGCGTTGCACCGGCCGAAGTTGCGACCAGCGAAATCCACATCGAAAGGCCAAAACAGGCCACGCACGGCGATTTCTCCTGCAACCTGGCAATGCAGTTGGCGCGTTCGCTGAAACGCAATCCACGCCAGCTGGCAGAGCTGCTGCTCGCCGAACTGCCGAAGTCAGCGCTGCTCAGCGGCGCCGAAATCGCCGGCGCCGGCTTCATCAACTTTCACCTGCACCCTACTGCCCGCCTCGAAGCGGTGCGCAGCGCGCTCGAAGACGGCCCGGCGTTCGGCCGCTCGTCGGCCGGAGGCAAGGAGAAAGTGCTGGTCGAATTCGTTTCGGCGAACCCGACCGGGCCGCTGCACGTCGGCCACGGCCGCGGCGCAGCCTACGGTGACAGCCTCGGCAAGCTGCTCGCCTTCGCCGGCTGGGACGTGACCAGCGAATACTACGTCAATGACGCCGGCCGGCAGATGGACATTCTCGCCTTGTCGACCTGGTTGCGCTATCTGGAACTCGCCGGCGAGGAAAGCGACACCGACGAGGCGATCGTTTTCCCGAGCAACGCCTACAAGGGCAGCTACGTGACGGAGATGGCGAGGCAGTTGCTGGCGGCCCGCGGCCCGCGCTTCCTGCGTCCGGCGGCCAGCGCCATCGCCGGCACTCCCGGCCTGCCCGACGCGGAGCGCACCGACGCCGAAGCGGCGCAGCAGCGCGAGGCGCATCTCGACGCGCTGATCGCCAATGCCAAGCACCTGCTCGCTGGCGACTGGAAATACGTGCACGACCACGTCCTCACCGAACAGCTCGCCGACTGTCGCAGCGACCTCGAGGAATCCGGCGTGCATTTCGACGTCTGGTTCTCCGAACAATCGCTCTTCGAGACCGGCCTGGTGGCGCGCTGCGTCGAGCAACTCGACAGGGCCGGCCATCTCTACCGCCAGAACGGCGCACGCTGGTTCCGGTCGACCGCTTTCGGCGACGAGAAGGATCGCGTCGTGCAGCGCGAGAACGGCCAGTACACCTACTTCGCGTCGGATATCGCCTATCACGTCAACAAGTACGAGCGTGGTTTCCAGCGGATCATCAACGTCTGGGGGGCCGACCATCACGGCTACATCGCGCGCGTCAAGGGCGCCGTCGCTGCGCTCGGGCTCGATGCACAGCGGCTCGATGTGGCGCTCGTCCAGTTTGCGATACTCTATCGCTCGGGCCGCAAGGCGCAGATGTCCACCCGTTCCGGCGAGTTCGTGACGCTGCGCACGCTACGCGAAGATGTCGGCAACGACGCCTGCCGCTTCTTCTACGTTCTGCGCAAGTCTGACCAGCACCTCGATTTCGACCTTGACCTCGCCAAGAGCCAGTCGAACGAGAACCCGGTCTACTACATTCAGTACGCACACGCCCGCGTCTGCTCGCTGCTGGCCCTCTGGGGAGGCGATCCGGAAACGCTCGCCGGCGCCGACCTTGGCCACCTCGACGGTCCGCACGAGCTGGCCCTGGCCGCCCGCCTGGGCCAATTTCCGGAGACCGTCGAGACCGCCGCCGGTGAGCTGGCACCACACCTGATCGCTTTCTATCTCAAGGATCTGGCCGGCGAATTTCACAGCTACTACAACGCCGAGCGAATGCTGGTCGACGAGCCGGCGCTGCGCGATGCCCGCCTCGCGCTCGCGGCTGCGGTCCGCCAGGTGATTCGCAACGGCATGGCGATTCTCGGCGTCAGCTGCCCGGAATCGATGTAATCAGAGAAACAAAGGACTGGCATGAGTCGTGACATGAAACCCCGCAAGACACCGCCGCAGAGGAAGTCGGGAGGCGGCACCCTGCTTGGATTGTTCATTGGCCTGGTCGTTGGCGTCATCGCTGTCGCTGGCGTGGTCTGGTACGTCAACAAGGTGCCCCTGCCCTTCACCACGACCGGCCAGCAACCGAAGCTGCCACCGCCGGTCACCGACGCGCCACGCCCGGAACCGACGCCCGATATGCCGGCGCTGGCCCCGGCGCCGGTCGCCCTGCCGGGCAAGCCTGGCGACTCGACGGCGCCCGAAAAACCGCGCTTTGACTTCTACAAGATTCTGCCCGGCAACGCCGAAGCGATTCCCGACCCGACGCAGCGCGTTCCCGGTCCAACGGCCAGCATTCCCGCGACCAGCCCGCCCCTGGACGGAAAACCCCTCGAAATCAAGCCGCTGGACGTCCGGCCGGCGGAAGACAAGAAGGCCGAGGAGCGCAAGGCCGAGGAGCGCAAGGCCGAGGAGCGCAAGGCGGAAGACAAGAAACCCGAGGCGGACCCCTTGCTCAAGAAACCCATCTATCTGCAAGCCGGCTCGTTCCAGAGTGTCGCTGAAGCGGACAACCAGAAGGCGCGGCTGGCGTTAATGGGGGTGGAAGCGCGCATTCAACAGGTCATGCTGCAGGACAAGGTGTGGTACCGCGTTCGCCTCGGGCCGTACCCGCGCATGGACGAAGTGAATATTCTGCGCGGTGAGTTGGCCAGGCAAGGTATCGACGCCCGCGTCGTCAAGAAGGACTGAGTCAAGACCCCTGGCGCGCTGACGCTTCCACACTCTCACCCCGCCTACAAGGAGAAACAAACAATGCAAGGACGTATCAGTGGATGGTTTGCCGCGATCACCCTGGCGCTGCTGGCCATGGCCCTGCCCGCCCGCGCCGAACTGGTGGCCGATCGCGATTACGTGGCCATAGTCCCGGCGCAGATCAGCGACAATCCGGCCAAGATCGAAGTGCTCGAGTTCTTCTCCTACGGCTGCCCGCATTGCGCGGACTTTCACCCCCTGGTCAGCAGGTGGGCCGAGGCCCTGCCGAGCGACGTGGTCTTCAAGCGGGTCCCGGTCTCCTTTGGACGCCCGCAGTGGGCCAGCCTGGCCAGGCTCTATTACGCGCTGGAGGCAAGCGGCGAGTTGGCCAAGCTCGACGGTGCCGTATTCCGTGCCCTGCACCAGGAAAACAAGCGCCTCTTTGACGACAAGAGCATCATCGCCTGGGTGACTGCGCAGGGTGTCGATGGCAAGAAGTTCACCGCTGCCTACAACTCGTTCGGGGTTCTCAGCCAGGCCAAGCGTGCCGATCAGATGGCACAGGCCTACAAGATCCAGGGCGTTCCGGCACTCGCCGTCGCCGGCAGGTATCTCGTTGCCGGCAAGGATCTCAAGGGCTACGGCGACCTGCTGGCATTGACCGACCAGGTGATCGCCAAGGCGCGTGGCGAGCAGCAGAAAAAGTGAGCCATCCGGCGCGATGAGCGCCCTCGGCTCAGCGCCAGCTCCACCGGTCAGCAAGCTGTTCATTACCGGCGCCTCGTCGGGAATCGGCCAGGCACTGGCCGAGTACTACGCCGCGCGGGGCGCGCAGCTCGGCCTTTGCGCGCGCCGCGCGGAAGCCCTTGAGCAGCTGGCCGCACGCTGGCCGGGGCAGGTGCATTGCTACCCGCTTGACGTCACCGACGCGGCTGCCTTGCGCGCCGCCGGCGACGACTTCATGGCCCGTCTCGGCGTTCCCGATATCGTCGTCGCCAACGCCGGCATCTCGATGGGCACGCTCAGCGAACACGCAGAAGACCTGGACGCCATCCGCCGGGTCATGGACACCAATTTCTTCGGCATGGCGGCGACCTTCTCGCCGTTCATCGGCAACATGCGTCGCGCCGGTGGCGGGCGGCTGGTCGGTGTCGCGTCGGTGGCCGGAATTCGCGGCCTGCCCGGTTCGGAGGCGTACAGCGCGTCGAAAGCGGCGGTGATCACCTATCTCGAAAGCCTGCGTGTCGAACTACGCCCTTCCGGGATCAAGGTGGTGACCCTCTGTCCCGGCTACATCAGGACGCCGATGACCGCAGCCAACCCCTTCCCGATGCCCTTCCTGATGGCCGCCGACGCCGCCGCAGCGCGCTTTGCGCGGGCCATCGACCGCGGCCGCAGCTACGTCGTCGTCCCCTGGCAGATGGGCATCGTCGCCCGCGTTCTGCGGCTACTGCCGAACGCCGTCTATGATCGGCTGATGGTCGGCGCACCGCGCAAACCGCGACAGGCCTCCGGCGAATAGGCGGCGACGTCCCTGCCCGTCGTTCAACAGCCTGTACTGCCTTGCCCAGCAAGCCCGCGCACAGTATTCTGCACGGCTGATTGCTGCGCCTCGGAAAGCGAACCAGGGAGTGTTGCCCATGCAGATTGCTCAGCTCGTCCTGCGCGATGCGACAAACATCACCGACAAGCTGGCCCCGCTGACGCGCCTGCAGCCCGATCTGCTGCTCGCCTTCGGCGCCAGCCACCTGCTCAGCGCCGTGGCCGCGCCACTGGCGGCGACCTTTCCTGCGGCCAGGCGGATCGGCTGCTCGACGGCCGGGGAGATCTCGGCTGCAGGCGTCAGCGACGAAAGCTGCGTGCTGACCGCCATACGCTTCGCCAGCACGCAGCTCGTGCAGGCATCGACCCGACTGAGCGGAATGAACGACTCGCTGGCTGCCGGCCGGCGGCTGGCCACACAGCTGCCACCGGAGGGCCTGCGCGCGGTACTGGTCTTCGCTCAGGGCGTATCCATCAATGGCAGCGCCCTGCTGCTCGGGATTGGCGAAGTCCTGCGCAGCGAACTGCCGGTTGCCGGTGGCCTGGCCGGCGACGGCAATGCTTTTCGCGAGACCTGGGTGCTCGACGACGGCGGCATCCGCCGCGACGGCGTCGTCGCCCTTGGCTTCTACGGCCCGGCGCTGCGCTTCGCACACGGCTCCTTCGGCGGCTGGTCGCCGTTCGGGCCGGCGCGCAAGGTGACGCGCAGCGCGGGTAACCTGCTCCATGAACTCGACGGCGAGCCGGCTCTGGACGTCTACAAGCGCTACCTCGGCGTGCACGCCAGCGGCCTGCCCGCGTCAGGCCTGCTCTTCCCGTTTGCGATGCTCGGCAGCGACCACCGCGAGACCGGTCTCATCCGCAGCATCCTCGGCGTCGATGAGCGCGACGGCAGCCTGACGCTGGCCGGCGAGATCGATCCGCATGGCTACCTGAAGCTGATGCACGCCAGCACCGACGCCCTGGTCGGCGGCGCCGAAGCCGCCGCCGAAGCAGTGCAGGCGAGCATCCCCGCGCAGGCGCAGGGACTGGCCCTGCTGGTCAGCTGTGTCGGCCGCAAGCTGGTCATGGGCGGGCGCGTGGAGGAGGAGGTCGAAGCGGTCGGCAGTGTGCTCGGCCCGCAGGCGCTGCTCGCCGGCTTCTATTCCTACGGCGAAATCGGCCCGCTTGCCGCAAGCGGTGCGTGTCGGCTGCACAATCAGACGATGACCGTCACCTGGATCGGTGAGGGCTGAAGGTTGCCCGACCAGGTTTCTCGCCAAGCGCCTGCCCCTCTCCACATCTCCACCTCCTACCCACTCGCCCCCTGGCATGCACAAACTTCTTAACCGGCAAATACGGCGTGTCCTCGCAGTCGACGGGGAGGGCGCAGCGTCGGTCCTTGACGAACTCCGGCAACTGGCCGCGAGTGGCGCCGTCTCGCCGCAGGCTGCGCTCCTGCTCAACGGGCTGGACAGCTTTCTGGCGCAGGTTGACCGTGCCTACGAGCAGAACGATCGGGACCTGGCCCTGCGTACGCGCAGCCTCGACCTGAGCTCGAACGAACTACTGCAGGCGAATGACCGCTTGCGTGACGACCTCGCCAGTCGCGCGCGCGCCATCCACTCCTTGCGCAGCACCGCCGCCGGCCTGCTGCGTGGCGACGACCGCGGACTGCTGCCGGCGGAAGGCGACGATCTTGAATCGCTGTCGACGCTGATGGCCGATCTGGTGCGCCAGCGCGAGCGCGTCGAAGCGCAACTCGCCGACAGCGAAAAGCGCTTCCGTTCGGTCGTCGAAAGCCTCAAGGAAGTGATCTTCAGAACCGACGCCGACGGTTTCTGGACCTACCTCAATCCGGCGTGGCGCGAAATCACCGGCTACGCGGTCGACGAAAGCGTCGGCCGCCAGTCGCTGGCCAGCGTACCGGTCGAAAACCGCGCCTACGCGACGGCGCGCTTTGCGGCACTGGCGCAGGGGAAAATCGACTTTGTCCGCGAGGAAGCGCGTTACCGGACGCGCCACGGTGACGATCGCTGGCTGGAAGTCTTCGCCCGCGCCGAATTCGACGCCGCCGGCAACTTCACCGGCTGCGCCGGAACGCTCAACGACGTCACCGAAAGACGGCTGGCGCTGGAGCAGTTGCAGGAGCAGCTGCACCTGGTGCAGGAACTGTTCGAGGTGGTGCCCTTACCGATCTACCTCACCGACACCGGCGGGCATTATCAGCACCTCAACCGCGCGTTCGCCGAGTTCTTCGGCATTGCGCGCGACGAGTGGACCGGGAGAACCGTGCACCACCTCCTCCCGGCCGAACTCTCGCAAGCGCACGCGGAAAAGGATCGCCAGCTCCTGCAAGCAGTCGGCCAGCAGGTCTACGAGGCGCAGGTCGAGTTGCCCGATGGCAGCCGGCGCGACACGATCTTCCACCGGGCGACCCTGACCAAGGCCGACGGCAGCATCGCCGGCCTGCTTGGCGCGATCGTCGACATCACCGAGCGCAAGGCACAGGAGGCGGCGATATCGAGCGCCGAGTCGCGCCTGCGTCAGATCACCAACAGCGTCCCGGCCGTGGTCTTCCAGTGCGAGATTGGTCCGGCGCGGATTCGCTATACCTTTCTCAGCGAGCGCCTGCACGAAATCCGCGGACTGGAGCGCAGCGCCCTGCTCGCCGATTCCGATCTCGCCACGCGACAGGTCATAGACGCCGACGTGCAACGCGTCGAGCATGGAATCCGCGGCGCGGCGGCGCGCCGTGAGGCCTGGCAGGGCGAGTACCGGATTCGCCTGCCCAACGGCGCGCTGCGCTGGATTCGTGGCGAGATCAACCCGGCGCCCGAGCCGCCGGCGGCGGACGGAGCGCCGATCTTCACCGGCATCTGGCAGGACGTCAGCCTGCTCAAGGAGAGCGATGCGCGCCTGCGCGAAGTGACCGACAACATCCCGGTGGCCGTCTATCAGTACCAGCGCTCGCGCAGCGCGCACGTCTTCCACTTCTTCAGCCGCGCCATCGAGCAGATCTGCGGCGTCCCGGCCGAAGAAGCGATGGCCAGCGCGGACACCCTGTTTGCGCTGGTGCATGCCGACGACCGGCAACGGGTCGAGACGTCGATGGCCACAACGCCCGCCGGTCAGTCGCGCTGGTCGGTCGACTTTCGCCTCGTTCATCGCCAGCACGGCGGCAGCGTCTGGGTACACGGCGAAGCGCAGGGAACGCCGACGGCCAGCGGCGGCATGCTGTGGAACGGTTACCTGGCCGATATTTCAGCCGCCAAGAACGCATCCGAGGAGTTGCGCCGCGCCAAGGAAGGCGCGGAAGCCGCCAACCGCGCCAAGTCCGAGTTTCTGGCCAACATGAGCCACGAGATACGAACGCCCATGAACGGCGTCATCGGCATGACCCATCTCCTCCTCGACGGCGAGCTCAGCGATGAACAGCGCACCTGCATGCAGATCGTCAAGGACTCGTCCGACGCGCTGCTGACGATCATCAACGACATCCTCGACTTCTCCAAGATCGAGGCCGGCAAGCTGGTCGCCGAGCACTGCGCCTTCGATCTCTGGCGCAGCGTTGGCGAGGCACTCAAGTCTCTCGCCCTGCGCGCGCACGACAAGGAACTGGCGCTGATCTGCGACATCGCCCCCACGGTGCCGCGACTGGTGCTCGGCGACGCCGGTCGCCTGCGCCAGGTGTTGCTCAACCTGGTCGGCAACGCGATCAAATTCACCCCCCGCGGGGAGGTGCTGCTGCGCCTGGAAAGCGCTGATCGACACGCTGATGGCGAGCTGGATCTGCACTTCGCGGTGGCCGACAGTGGCATCGGTATTCCCGAAGAAAAACTGGCGACGATTTTCGACCCCTTCGCGCAGGCCGACGGGTCGGTCACCCGCAAGCACGGCGGCACCGGTCTCGGACTGAGCATATCGGCGCGCCTGGCCGAGCTTCTCGGCGGGCGCATCTGGGTCGAAAGCCAGGTCGGTCGTGGCAGCACTTTCCATTTCACGATCCGCTGCGGCGTCGACGGACTCGAGCAGCCAGCGTCACTTCCGCAGCTGACCGACAGACGCATTCTCATCGTCGACCCGCAGCCGCTCAGTCGCGCCGTCGTGACACGCACGCTGCAAGCCGCCGGGGCGGCGGTGAGCGCCGTCGAATCCGGCGCGGCAGCCGTGGCGCGGCTTGCGACAGCGCCAGACTCGGTGGACCTGGCGCTGCTCGACGCCGATCTTCGCGACGGCGACGCGTACGCGCTCGCCGGACGGCTGCGCGCACTCCCCGGCGGCGAGTCGATGCTCCTGTTGATCGTCTCCGCAGCCCCCTGGCAAGGCGACAGCGAGCGTTGCCGGCGCCTCGGAATCGCCGGCCAGCTGGGCAAACCGCTGACCGGCGACGAGCTCCTGCACGCGCTCGCTCGCGCCTTCGACAAGCGCTCGACGGCGACCGCAGCGCGCGCGGACGAGCAGGCGCCGCCTGCTGCAGGACCGTCGCTGGCCGTTTTGCTCGTCGAAGACAACGCCATCAACCAGCAACTGGCGATCAGGCTGCTCGAACGCCGGGGTCACCGCGTCACACTGGTGGAGGACGGCCAGGCCGCCGTTGATCGGCTGCGTGGCGAAAGCTTCGACGTCGTGCTGATGGACATGATGATGCCGATCATGGACGGGCTCGAAGCAACGCGCCGGATCCGCGCGGCCGAAATGGCCGCTGGCAAGCGGCGACAGCCGATCGTCGCGATGACCGCCAACGCCATGCACGGTGACCGGGAAAGCTGCCTCGCCGCCGGCATGGACGATTATCTGGCCAAGCCGATCGACGGCCAGCAACTGCAGCAGTTATTGCTCAAGCATGGCGCCGGCGCGGCCGACGGGGAAGGCATCGGCCCGCGCGCGGCGGCGTCCGGCCCGACCAGCGCCGAGCAGCAGGCGAGCCGTCCTGGCAGCG
>JEMY01000025.1:0-42140 GCA_000585075.1 Candidatus Accumulibacter regalis
TCTGAAACCCACAACCGCGTATTTGCCGCCCTGAATCTGAAAAAACCCGCTCAGCCACAGCAACTTTCTCTGTTGTAGTACACGTTTTTGAACCCCGGTTCATAACAATCAATAACTTGCGCGTTTAACTGTCGAACTCGGGCGGGCTTGCCGTCGATCCTTGCCCGTGACAGCAGCGGCCAGTAGCGAATGGCGTAGATGGCGAAAGCGAGCGACCAGCAAACTCCCGAGCCGATGAGCGTGCCCGGATAGGCGTCGGGAACGATCATTCCGCCGAAGACGCGGATCAGCGCGGCGCACAGAACCAGCAGGTAAGCCGCGACCTCGTAGCGGTCGGCGACGAGCGGCCGGCCGGTATGGCCGCGAGCGGTGCGCGTCATCATGCCGAGCGTCATGCCGCCGATGGCGCCGACGGTCAGTGCGTGCAGCGCGAGGGGCTCGGCGACCAGGCCGAGCGCCGCCGAGGCGCGCAACAGGAGGTAGACGACGATCCAGGCGTAGGCCGCGTGCAGCACCCACACCAGCGGCGTGCGCAGCGTCCGCCACGGTTGCCAGCGATAGAGCCGGGCGGCGTGCGCCAGCGCGGCGACCAGGGCGATGCCCGCGATCACTGCCGCTGGCGCCTGCGCCAGGTCCGCCGCCAGCAAGAGCAGAACGCTTCCCAGGGCGAGCCTTTCGACGAGCGGATGGCGGCTCGCTTGCGTGCCGGGGATGCCGTTGTTGGTGAACATCGGGATCACTCGCCCCCCCATTACCGCGATGATGAACAGGACGATGTCGAGCCCGGCCAGCAGACTGGCGCGTTCGGGCCACGCCAGGATGCCGAGCCAGGAAAGGTGCAGCGCCAGGACCGCCGCGCCGAGCAGCAGGAGCAGGGGAACGAAGAAGTAATTGCGCTGGTTGCGGCTCTTCCACAGCGGGACGGCCAGCGCGATGGCCACGGCCACCGGGAAAGCGGCGTTGACCACCGCCGCCGCGAGCGCGTAAGGCGTCAGCATCAGGACCCGCCCGGCGACCCAGAGCAGGGCGAAGGCGAGCAGGGCGTGGCCGGTTGGCGTTGGCTGTCCGGTCCAGTTGCGACCGGCCGTGAACAGGAAGCCGGCAACCACCGCCAGCGTGTAGCCGAAGAGCATTTCGTGGCCGTGCCAGGCCGGGCTGTGCGCGAGAGCCGCCGGCAGATAGCCCGCGTACTGAGCCACCCACAGCGGAATCGACAGTGCGGCGAAGACGCTGGCGAGCAGATAGAATGGCCGGAAGCCGAGCGCCCAGAGGGCGAATGCTGCGGCCGGCGCGTCGGTGGGCGGCTCGGGTTCGGCAATAGTGAGCGGTTTGGGCATGGCGATACTCATCTTCGAAAAGTCGGCAACGGCGCCTGGCGAACGCTGCGCTCGGCAAGCCGGGCATCTGCCGGGCGACCTTCGCGCGAGCCACCGCTCAGGCGTTCAGGCTCGGGTAGTCGGTATAGCCTTTTGCGCCCGGCGAATAGAAGGTGGCCGGGTCGGGCTTGTTCAGTGCGGCGCCGCTCCTGATCCGCTGCGGCAGATCGGGGTTGGCCAGGAAGCTCGTCCCGAAGGCGACGGCGTCGACCTTGCCGGCAGCAACGGCTTTCTCCGCCTCATCGGGCGTGTAGCCCATGTTGCCGATCAGGACGCCCCTGTAGTTCGTCCGCACCGGGGTCACCACGTCGCCGCTCTGCTTCTGGAAGAAGTCGCTGCGCATCAGGTGCAGATAGGCCAGGTTGAAGTCGTTGAGTCGCCCGGCAAGCCAGCTGGCAAGAGCGATCGGATCGCTGTCGATCATGCTGTTGTAGCTGTTCAGCGGCGATATGCGCAGGCCGACGCGATCACTGCCCCAGACCTCACTGACCGCGGCGACGACCTCGAGGAGCAGCCGCGCGCGATTCTCGAACGAGCCACCGTAGGGGCCGACGCGCCTGTTCGCCCCGTCGCGCAGGAATTCGTCGAGCAGGTAGCCGTTGGCGCCGTGCACTTCGACGCCATCGAAGCCCGCGGCCCGGGCATTCCCGGCCGCCGCCCGGAAACCGGCGACGATGGCCGGCAGCTCGTCGTCGCGCAGTTCGCGTGGCAGCACGTAAGGCTTCTTGCCCTCCGGCGTCTGTACCTCGTCGCCGGTGATGGCAATCGCGCTCGGGGCGACCGGCTGGATGCCATCATTGAGCAGCGGATGGCAGGCGCGCCCGCCATGCCAGATCTGGAGAAAGATCCGGCCGCCGGCGGCGTGTACGGCGTCAGTGGTGAGCTTCCATCCGGCGACCTGTTCCGGCGAGTGGATGCCGGGCTCCCTCCAGAACGCCGAGTTGCCGGCCATGGCCATCGTCGCTTCGGCGACGACCAGTCCGCCGCTCGCGCGTTGCGCATAGTACTGCGCCATTAGCGCGGTCGGGACATGCTCGGCGTCCGCACGGCAGCGCGTCAGCGGCGCCATGAAGATACGATTCGGGACCGTGATCGCGCCCAGCGCGAGTGGGCTGAAGAGTTTGCTCATTGCCGGCTTTCTCGTTGCGTTGCGAAGCCGGCATCTTAGCCGAAGGCGGCCGGCGTCTGGTGATGGCGCGTTGTTCCTCGCCACGGCGTGGGTCTTCGCTTCCGCCCGTGCGCTGAGAGACGCATGGCCAATTGCTGGTCTGCAAGATGGCGTCCGTCGGTCGGCTACTTTGCACTGGTTCTAGGCATTTTGCAGCGTCGACCCGTGTGTCCGTGGAACCACGCTGTTGCTCGCAAGAGGACCCGCCGCAGGACCTTCGACGAATCCTTGCCGGAGGTCCTTGACGTGAGGCCGATCAGACCTTGCGGCCGGCGGATATCAGGCCGTAGAGGAGGGCGCCTATCACGGCGCCGACAATCGGGGCAACCCAGAACAGCCAGACCTGACCCAGGGCAGCCGGCTGGCCGTTCAGGAACAGAACCAGCGCCGGTCCCGTGCTGCGGGCGGGATTAACCGAGGTGTTGGTCACCGGGATGGAGATCAGGTGGATCAGGGTCAGCCCGAGGCCGATGGCCAGCCCGCCGAAACCAGCAGAGGCAGCCTTGTCGGTTGCGCCCAGGATGATGATCAGGAACATGGCGGTCATGACCACCTCGGTCACCAAGGCCGCCATCATGGTGTACTTGCCGGGCGACAGGTCGCCGTAGCCGTTGACCGCTAGGCTATTGGCAGCCAGGGTGAAACCCTCGTGGCCGCCAGCGATGATCAGCAGGACAAAGGCTGCGGCGATGGCACCGAGAACCTGGGCGATAATGTAGGCGGGCAGGTCGCCAAAGCTGAAGCGGCCGCCTACCGCCAGCCCGACCGAGACCGCCGGGTTGAGATGGCAGCCGGAGATATGGCCAATGGCGTAGGCCATGGTCAGAACGGTCAGGCCGAAGGCCAGTGCTACGCCGGCGAAGGCGATGCCCAGGTTGCCGGCCTCGGGGTGCAGAAACACGGCGGCCAGAACGGCACTGCCGCAGCCGCCCAAGACCAGCCAAAAGGTGCCGATTAGTTCGGCCAGGGAGCGTTGAAATAAAGGCATTTGCGAAAGTCTCCTCGTCAAGGGTTACAGCTGAAACGAGGAGCAGGCCAAAATCCTGCTCCCAAAGCCGTTTCAGGATACGTGAGATGCGCTCTTCTCGTCGCCGTGCCTTGCGTGCTTCCGCCTGACGGCGCCTGATTGCACGGCCCCGATTTTATCAGGCTTCGGCATTTTCGAGCACCGAGTTGCACCGCCAGAATGCCGACCCTATTGCGTCATTGAACTGCGTGATGCCGTCGTTCCGGATTAAATGGCGCTTCAGGAATGTCGCCACCACGTTCCGCACACCCACCCCCTGGCCATCCTAGACTTGTGCTCGATTCGCCATTTTCGATGCCTGGCATCCGCATTCACTGGACTGCTGAACTGCGTGGATTTTCGCGCCGATTTAGCGGAAGGATTGGTTAGCCACCAAACGTCCTTTTGGCGTCAGGTCTTCCCCCTGTCTTGGGCAATAGTCAAGACCTGACCGTTCGCAGTAACAGCAGTAAGTCTAGCGGGTTGAAGTCCCGCCCGGGGAGTTGTCCGTACGCCCCGGTAGCATGAGTCCTGAAATCTCTCGTCCCGACTTCGTCTCCGGGTTCGCCACTGCGCATGCCGGCTCATCGCTCGCCGCCAGTTCCTTTTCCAGTTGCCGGCGGACGCGCCCTGGCGAGCCGGTGTGCCTGGCCAACAGGTCGTAGGCGACGGGGACGACGAAGAGGGTGAACAGGGTCGCCGAGAGGATGCCGCAGAGGACGACGGTGCCGATTACCGTGCGCGTTTCGGTGCCGGCGCCGGAAGAAAACAAGAGCGGGATGGCGCCGGCGGCGGTCGTCACGCCGGTCATGATGATCGGTCGCAGGCGGATTTCGGAGGCTTCGACGAGCGCTTCGCGAAACGGCCTGCCGGCGTCGCGCAGCTGGTTGGCGAATTCGACGATCAGGATGCCGTTCTTGGCCGCGAGTCCGACGAGCATGATCAGGCCGATCTGGCTGTAGAGGTTGAGCGTCTGGCCGGAAACGTACAGCCCGAAGAGTGCTCCGGCCATCGCCAGCGGCACGGTGAGCATGATCACGAAGGGATGTATCCAGCTCTCGAACTGCGCGGCGAGGACCAGGAAGACGACGACGACGCCGAGCACGAAGGCGAACACGATCGCACCGCCGGTGGACTTGAAGTCCTCCGACTGGCCCTTGTAGTCGATGATCACCTCGCTGGGCAGGCTTTCCCTGGTCAGTTGTTCGAGGCTGCGCAGGGCGTCGCCCAGCGCCACGCCGTCGGCGAGGTTGGCCTCGAGGGTGATCGCGCGCACCCGGTTGTAGCGGTTGAGCTGTATCGAATCGGCGAATTCCTCGAGCCGCACCAGGTTGGCGAGCGGTATCAGCGCCTGCGTGCGCGCCGAGCGGACGTGGATGTTCTCCAGGCTGGCCGGCGTACGCTGCGTGCTGCGCTCGCCTTTCAGGATCACGTCGTACTCTTCGCCGGCGTCGATATAGGTGGTCACCTTCCGCGAGCCGAGAACGGTTTCCAGCGTGCGCCCGATGCTGCCGACGCTGACGCCGAGTTCGGCCGCGCGGTCGTAGTCGATCACCACGCGCAATTGCGGCTTGGTTTCCTTGTAGTCCCAGTCCAGCCCGACCAGGCCGGGATTGTTGGCGTTGATCTTGTCGACCAGGGTGTCGCGCCATTGCGCGAGCTGTTCATAGGTACCGCCGCCGATGACGAACTGCACCGGCTTCTGGATACGCGACCCGAAGCCCTGACGCATCACCGGAAAAGCGCGCACCCCGGGCAGATCCTGGAGACGCAGGCGGACGTCTTCCATGATCTCCCACGCCGAGCGTCGCTGCGCCCAGTCGCTGAGCACGTTGATAACGATGCCGGTATTGAAGATCTCGAAATTGCCGAAGGCGCGCGGTGCACGCACCAGCATGCGCGAAATCTCGCCATTTTCCACCAACGGCATCAGGCGCTGCTCGATCTCGGTCATGTACGCGGCGATGTACGGATACGAGCTTCCTTCCGGACCGCTGACCATGACGTAGAAAACGCCACGGTCTTCACGCGGCGCGTACTCGTCGGGGATGTTGCGGTAGAGCCACACCGAGCTTCCGAGCAGGGCGACAAAGAGCAGACCAATCACCCAGCTGTGTCCGAGAGCGCCCTGCAGCAGAGTGTGATAGCCGTTGCGCACCCTGCCGAACAGGCGATCGACGACCCCCGACAGACGCGAGTGGCCGGCGTCCTGCGGCAGGATCTTCGACGCCAGCATCGGCGACAGCGACAGCGCAACGAAGCTCGAGAAACAGACCGCCGCGGCCATGGTCAGCGAAAACTCGGAAAACAGGCGGCCGATGTTGCCCTGCAGGAAGGCAATCGGCACGAACACGGCCACCAGCACGACGGTGGTGGCGATGACCGCGAAACCCACCTGGCGGGTGCCGCGGTAGGCGGCCACGAGGCGCGTTTCAC
Organism: Candidatus Accumulibacter regalis; assembly: GCA_000585075.1. Lineage (GTDB taxonomy): Bacteria > Pseudomonadota > Gammaproteobacteria > Burkholderiales > Rhodocyclaceae > Accumulibacter > Accumulibacter regalis. The sequence goes on from JEMY01000025.1 coordinate 5,987, forward strand.
CATATTCCTGCATGCGCCGGTGAATGTTCTCGATGACCACGATGGCGTCGTCGACGACCAGGCCGATGGCCAGCACCAGCGCCAGCAGGGTGAGAATGTTGAGCGAGAAGTCGAGCGCCAGCAGGACCATGAAAGTCGCCACCAGCGAGACCGGCACGGTCACTGCCGGCACCAGCATGGCGCGCAGGCTGCCGAGGAAGAGCAGGATCACGCCGACGACCATGGCGATGGCGATGAACAGCGTCTTGTAGACCTCGTGGATGGCGCCTTCGACGAAGACCGAGCTGTCGTAGCTCTGCTTGATCGCCATTCCCGGCGGCAGGCTGCTGTTGATGCGCACCATTTCTGCCTTCGCCGCCTTGGCCACAGCCAGGGTATTGGCCGTCGACTGCTTGGTGATGCCGATGCCGACCATCGGCACGCCGTTGCCGCGGAAGAACAGCCGGTCTTCGGTGGTGCCGCGAACGACACGCGCGACGTCGGCGAGGCGGACCAGGTAACCGTCGTCGCTGCGGGCCAGCACCAGCTGGGCAAAGTCCTGCGCGGTCAGGAAGGTGCGCTGCGTGCGCACCGTAAACTGACGATTCTCGGAGTCGATGCTGCCCGCCGGCAGCTCCAGGTTCTCGGCACGCAGGGCGGCCTCGACGTCGGCGACGGTGAGCTTGCGTGCCGCCAGCTCGCGGCGGTCGAGCCAGATGCGCATTGCGTACTCCTGGCCACCGCCGACGCGCACCCGGGCGACGCCGTCGAGGACCGAAAAGCGGTCCATCAGGTAGCGCCTGGCGTAGTCGGTCAGCTGCGGGATGTTCATCCCGTCGCCGGCCAGGTTGAGCCACATGATCACGTCTTCGTTGCTGTCCTGCTTCTGGATGTCCGGCGGTTCGGCCTCGTCGGGCAGGTCGTCGACGATCGCCGAGACGCGGTCGCGGATGTCGTTGGCGGCGGCGTCGATATCGCGACCGACGGCGAATTCCAGCGTGATGCGCGAGCGCCCATCCTCGCTGCTCGAAGCAATGAAGCGGATTCCCTCGATTCCCGAAATGCGCTCCTCGATCAGCTTGGTGACGCGGTTTTCGACGACGTTGGCCGCGGCGCCCGGGTAGCCGGTATCGACGGTGACGATCGGCGGATCGATGTCCGGGTATTCACGCAGCGGCAGGCGGTCGAACGAGAGCAGGCCGAAGGCGATGAGCAGCAGGGACATCACCGAGGCAAACACCGGCCGGGTGACCGACACGTCGGAGAGGATCATGGGCTGCCGACCCCGCCGGGAAGCGTGCGCAACAATTCGGGAAGGCTGCGGCTGCCATCATCGATGGCCAGAACCCTGACCGCCTGGCCGGGACGCAACTGCAGGTGACCGTGGGTGACCACCTGCTCGTTGGCCGCGAGACCCTTGTCCACCTCGACCAGGCCGGGACGACGCCCGCCAATCTGCACTTCGCGCCTGTCGACCCTGCTGTCAGCGCCGACGACAAAGACGTACTGCCGCTCGGCGAGTGGCAGGAGCGACTCCTCCGGGATGACCAGCGTCGTGCGTGGCTCCTGCTGCACGACGACCTGCATCAGCATGCCGGGTCTGAGCAGGTGCTCGGGGTTGGGCAGCGTGGCGCGCACGCGGATGGAACGGGTGACCGGATCGATACGGCTGTTCACCGCCTTCACCGTGCCGCTGAAGCTGCGCCCGGGAAACGCCCGGCTGCTGGCAAGCACCTCCAACCCGGGGCGGAGCTGCTGGAGATAAGTGGCGGAAACCGGCAGCTCGAGCTTGACGGTACTGTCGTCGTCGAGGGTCGTGATCAGGTCGCCGGGCTCGACCAGCGCGCCGACGCTCAGGTCGCGCAGGCCGACGACACCGGCGAACGGCGCCTTGATCAGCCGGTCGGCGAGTCGCGATTCGATGGCCGCGAGTCGGGCGCGCGCCGTCTCCCAGTCGCGCTGGCGCTCGTCGAGCAGTGACCTGGCCGCCGTGCCCCTGGCCGCCAGTGACTGGAAGCGCTGATACTGGCGCAGCGCCTCGCTGACCGTGGCGCGCGCCTCGTCGAGCTGGGCGTGTTCTTCGCGGCTGCTCAACTCGGCGAGTAGCTGACCCTTCTCGACCCGATCACCGTCGTCGAAGTGAATGGCGCCGACGGTTTCCGTGACCGTCGCCGTCAAGGCGACGGATTCCACGGCGGCGACCGTGCCCAGCGCCTCGATGGTGTCGGCGAACTGGACCTGGCGTACCGGGGCGACGATCACCCCGGCTGGCGGCGGCTCAGCGGCCAGGGCCGCCGCGCAGAGCAGGGCCACGCCGGCAAGGAGAAGGGGCAGATCGGTGGCGCTTCGCATGGGGCTTCCGTCGGTTGGCGAGGTTGGTATCGGTATGCGGCGTGGATCAGCCGTTGCATAGTAGCAGTCAGCTTGACTGACCGCAGCCGCCGCGCGACGTTCGCCTGGGGTGCAGTCCGGCGCGGGCCGCTTTTTCTAACGGGCAATGCCGGCCGGAGTATCCGGGATGCAAGACAGATGACCGTCAGTCTTGTTATATTGCCGGCTGTCCCGTTACGCAGGAGAAAACCATGCGCAAGATTCGCTGCCTGAGCAATGTACTTTGCCTGCTCGTCTCCGCCCTGTTGGTCGCCGCCCCGGCGACGGCGCAGCAGGTCACCGGCACCCTGGGTTCGCCCGACGCCACCACCAGCATCAGCGGCAAGCAGTTGCCGGCACCCGACCCGAAGTTTGGCGGCGTGATCAAGAACGATGCGCTGCAGTCGAAAGCCTGGTGGGCGCCGCGGATTGTGCCCCCGAAGGGTGCGCCCAACGTCTTGCTGATCATCACCGACGACGCCGGCTTCGGCGTTCCGAGCACCTTCGGCGGCGTCATCCCGACGCCGACGATGGACCGCCTCGCCAGTGAGGGCCTGCGCTACAACCGCGTCTTCTCGACCGCGCTGTGCTCGCCGACACGCGCCGCGCTGATCACCGGGCGCAACCACCACTCGGCCGGTTTCGGCGTCATCTCCGAGCAGTCCACGGGTTTCCCGGGTTACAACAGCATCATCGGCAAGGACAAGGCGACGATCGGGCGGATCCTGCTCGACAACGGCTACTCCACGTCATGGTTTGGCAAGGACCACAACACGCCGGCCTTTGCCGCCAGCCAGGTCGGGCCATTCGATCAGTGGCCGACGGGCATGGGCTTCGAGTATTTCTACGGTTTCGTCGGCGGCGACGCCAATCAGTGGCAGCCGAACCTGTTCCGCAACACGACGCAGATCTATCCCTTCGAAGGCAAGCCGGGCTGGAATCTGATCACCGGCATGGCGGACGAGGCCATCGACTGGATGACGCGGATTCATCAGACCGATCCCAGCAAGCCGATCTTCATCAAGTACGCGCCGGGCGCCACGCACGCGCCGCACCACCCGACCAAGGAGTGGGTGGAGAAGATCAGGGCGATGCACCTCTTCGACGACGGCTACAACAAGCTGCGCGAGACGATCTTTGAAAACCAGAAGAAGCTCGGCGTGGTGCCCAAGGACGCCAGGCTGACGCCCTGGCCCAACGAAGTACTCAAGCCGTGGGACCAGCTCAGCGCCGAGGAGAAGAAGCTGTTTGTCCGCCAGGTCGAGATCTTCGCTGCCTACGCCGCCTACAACGACCACGAGATCGGCCGCGTGATCAAGTCCTTCGAGGACCTGGGCAAGCTTGACAATACGCTGATCATCTACATCAATGGCGACAACGGCACCAGTGCGGAGGGTGGTCCGCTGGGTACGCCCAACGAGGTCGCATTCTTCAATGGCGTCAGCGAGCTGCCTGTCGATGTGCAGATGAAGTGGTACGACGTCTGGGGCACCGAGCTGACCTACAACCACATGTCGGCCGGCTGGTCGTGGGCCTTCGACACACCCTTCGACTGGTTCAAGCAGAACGCATCCAGGCTCGGCGGCATCAACCAGAACATGGTCGTGTCGTGGCCGGCGCGCATCAAGGACAAGGGGGGCCTGCGCGAGCAGTTCGTTCACGTGATCGACGTCATGCCGACGATCCTCGAGGCTGCCGGGATTCACGCGCCTGAAGTGGTGGATGGCATCAAGCAGGCGCCGATCGAGGGCACCAGCTTTGCCTACACCTTCGATGCGAAGAACGCCAAGGCAGCGTCGAAGCACAAGACGCAGTACTTCGAGATGATGGGCCAGTGGGCGCTTTACGAAGACGGCTGGCTGCTGAGCACGAAAGTCAATCGTGCGCCGTGGCAGGCATTCGGCGTCGCCAACACGGATCCGCTTAACAACCAGATCTTCCAGCTTTACGACCTGAACAAGGACTTCTCGCAGTCCGACGACATTGCTGCGCAGCACCCGCAGAAGGTCAAGGAACTGCGTGCGAAATTCCTCGCGGAGGCGAAGAAGTACCAGGTCCTGCCGCTGGATGCCTCGGTGGCGGCGCGCGTCGTCGCACCGCGCCCGAACATCACCGCCGGGCGCAGCGAGTTCGTCTATACGCGGCCGATGGTCGGCCTGCCGCAGGGCGACTCACCGTTCCTGTTGAACGCGTCGTACACGATTACCGCCGACATCGACGTACCGCAAGGCGGCGCCGAAGGCATGATCCTGACTTCGGGCGGGCGCTTCGCCGGCTACGGTTTCTACCTGCTGAAGGGCAAGCCGGTATTCCTGTGGAACCTGATCGATCTGAAGCGGGTGAAATGGGAGGGCCCGGAAGCTCTGACGCCAGGCAAGCACACGCTGGAGTTCGACTTCAAGTACGAGGGCCTGGGCCTCGGCACGCTGGCGTTCAACAACATGAGCGGCCTCGGCCGACCCGGTACCGGCACGCTCAAGGTCGACGGCAAGGACGTGCAGACGATCAAGATGGAGCGCACCCTGCCGATGATCCTGCAGTGGGACGAGAGCTTCGACATCGGCTCGGACACCCTCACCGGCGTAAACGACGCCGACTACAAGCCGCCATTTCCGCTGACCGCGAAGCTGAACAAACTGACGATCAAGATCGATCGGCCGGCGTTGTCACCTGAAGAAGTCAAGAAGCTGGAAGGTGCGCAGGCCGAGGCGCTCGACGGCAAGCCGCTGACGCACGTGCAACCCGGGCCGCAATAGCGCGGCGGGGGGTTGGCGGGGTGTGCGCAGCCAAGGCACACGCCGCCACCTGATATCGCTGACGAGTGGGGCCGCTTCACCGGGAACGGCCCGCCAGTCCGCTGCCAACGGAGTGCGTACGCCTTTGAAAAATCCCATGTGCGTGGCTTGCTGCGCGTGCCGGCGGCGCCATGCCCAAGCTGCGCTTACAGGCGACTACGAGGTCGCTGCCGGCCAGCAGGCGCTGAAGAAACTTTATCTGTCGAAACCCTGCGGCAGCTGTCGCGAATGAACGCGGCATTGGCTCTCCGGCGAGAGCCGCCGGAGCAGGTCGCTGGCTCAGCTGTTCTTCATCTCTTCAGCCTTTTGCCGCATCGTTTTTCTCGGCGTCGTGAAATCTATCGCCGGACAAGGCGCCTTGGAATCGATCAGGATCACCATGTGCCCTTTGCGCACCTTCTTCTGCACTTCGTTGTCGATCGCCAGGGTATTCATTGCCACCGGTGGGCTGTCCCCCTGCCAGACCACCTCATTCGACGGCGAATAGATGATGTAGCACGCGGCAGAAGCGACGCTCGAAAAAGAAAACGCCAGCAACGCGAAAATAGCTTTCATGTCAGACCTCCTGATAGTCCTGCGACGACGATGGCTCGCGCCTGGCGGCGGCTTGATCGCCGATTGACTGGGCGTAGCGCAGTGGGTTGCCGCCGGAATTGCCTCTTGCAAGGGTAATCCAAGCGTCCTTGGCTGGAAAGCACGACCATCGCGATAGCGCTCAGGAATACTGCCGAGCTCACGGATCCGGGGCCAGCCTCACCTCCCCTTTCGCCGCAGCCTGCTCGGCGACGGCGCCATCCAGTAGCCGCTCGCACTCCACCATCAGCGCGCGCCCGATCTCTGACTCGTAGTTGGGGTCGAGTGCTTCCATCATCTCATGTGCGGTGTGCAGTGCCGCTTCGCGCGACAGCGTGTCGGCGATCTGCCGCGCCAGTTGCTCGCTCAAGGCCGACAGCTGCCGTCGCTCGTCGAGCGGCAGGCGACGTTTCGAGCGCGCCAGCCAGTCCGCGGCGAGGCTCGCGCCCTGGCCTTCCTTCAGCCATTGATCGTGCTCGTAATAGACCGACAGGCGCTCGGCAGCGAGGGCGAAGATCAAGGCGATGCGTATCCCGCGATCCGTCGCCGGCGACGGCGAAGCGTTATCCCAGGTCATCGCCGGCTTGCCAGCCAACGGTGTTCAAGGAGGTCAAGCCGGGCGGCTTGCCGGACTCGCGTCGTGCTCACTCCGCATAGCGCAATTCCACCCGGCGCATCTTCCGTCTGCACTCTTCCGTCTTGCAGGTCTTTGGTGTTTTCTCGCTGCCGACGCTGTAGCGACGAATCTGGCCGCCAGGGACCCGGTAAGCGCGCAGCAGCTTCCTCACCGCCGCCACCCGCTGTTCGGCGATGGCGACGTTGTAGCTGCGACTGCCGAGGTCGTCGGTGAAGCCGATCAAGGTCACCGACGTCTCCGGGTTCTCCTTCAGGTAGGCGGCATGCTGCTGCAGCTTCGCTCTTTCGCGGCTGCTCACCGTCACCCCGCCGAGCGAGAAGTAGATGTTGTTTTCCACCTGGTTGGCGGCGGCGATCACCTTTTGCTCGAGTGTTGCAGCGGTCTTTTCCTGCGCCGTCATCGCCGGCGGGGCGGGACTCTGCGCTTTGCTTTCTTCTTGCGACTGCCACGGCAGGGCGCCGCATCCGGACAGGGACAAGGCAATGGCCAGAACGCTGGCGCAACGCCGGCCAGGCGACCGGAAAGCGAGCGCTCCCGGGTTCCCGGACACTTGCGGGCTGGCGCCAGCGGGTTGGCGCGCCAGTGGCGCATGGGCGGCAAGACCCGGCGTCGGGGGGCAAATTATCCGGGCAATCACTTGCTCTTCGTCTCCTCTGGGCCCGCGGGGGCTGTTTGCGGGTCCGTCTCTGGCGGCGTCTGGAGCGCTGCCGTCTGCTCTTCTTCGCGCGCCTTCGCCGCTGCCGTTTGCGCGCGCTGCTGGGCGACGAAGCCCAGAGCCAGCTGCTGATAGAGCTCCGGGCTGACCCGTCCGCTGACGGCCTTGGCGATCAGGGTGACGGCCATCAGGCTGATCACCATCTCGTGGCCATCGATCATTTCCATGACGATGATCGCCGCGGTTATCGGCGATTGCGTAACTGCGGCCAGAAAGGCCGCCATGCACAGCGCGGTGATCGGTACCGCGTCCGCGCCGAAGCCGAGGATACCGCTGGTACTCGCACCAAGAGCCGCGCCGACGGCCAGGCAGGGGGCGAAGATGCCGCCGGGGATGCCGGAAAAGTAGGTGACCACGGTCGCCACGAAGCGGGTGACGGGAGCGTGCCAGGGCGCCGACAAGGCGTCGCTGGAAATCAGCGACGAGGTCACCGAGTAGCCACTTCCGAACGACAGGCCGCCGCCAAGCCAGCCGACCAGCGCAATGACCAGCCCGCAGCCGCCGGCAAAAAGCACCGGACGCGCGGTGCGCCAGCGCCAGAGGACGAAGTTGGGGTGTTGCTGCGGCCAGAGCAGCAGCCGACTGAAAACCCCGCCGAGCAGCCCGCAGGCCATGCCATAGAAGACCACCGGGCCGACGATTTCGTTGAACTGCGCGATTTTCATGCGCCCGAAGTGATAGTAGTTCCCCTCTATGGCGATGGCCACCAGGCCCGAGAGGATGATCGTGCCGACGAGGATCCCGGTGGTCTTCGCCTCCAGGCGTTTGCCCAGTTCCTCGACGGCGAAGACAATTCCGGCGAGCGGCGTGTTGAAGGCCGCAGCGATTCCCGCGGCGCCACCGGCGAGAATCAGATCGGCGGGGGAAATTGCCCGCGAGTGTGGCAGGAAACGATGCGCGAAGTGCAGTATCGACGCTGCGACCTGTACCGACGGTCCCTCTCGACCGGCGGAAAATCCACCGAGGAGCGCCATCGATCCGACGAGGACCTTGCCCAAGGCGATGCGCAGCGAAACCAGGCCGCTGACCGATTCGCCGCGCGCGGCCAGATGCGTTGCGGCGATCACCTGCGGAATGCCGCTGCCCTGTCCTCCCGGGAAGAAGCGCCGCGTCAGCCACACCGCGGCCATTCCGGCCACCGGCGCAGTGACGAACGGCATCCAGGGAAATGGCAAGCCGGGATGGTAGTTGTAGAGGTCGAAAAATGTCCTCAGCGCAACGTCGGCAAGGCGCGTGAAAGCGACCACCGCCAGGCCGGCACACGCTGCCGCCCCCCACAGGGTCAAACGGGTACGCCACCTGAAGGTGCTGAGCCTGCCGCGGAGTGGGTTCAGGTTTTTCATGGGCATTCTGTCGGTGTGGTGGGTACGCGCCACGCGCTACCCAAGCTGCGCAGTCTAACACCTGTGCTGGCCAGTGCGAGCAGACCGGGGAGCCGCACGCAGGGCCAGGCGGAGTGCCTGTCTGTGGCTGTCCGCCTCGCCTTGCTGCTCGACATCGAGTCTCGGTATGCTAGGCTCAGAGCGTGGCAGTTTGACACTTCAATCAGGAGGTCCCATGAGCTGGCGCCCATTACGTATTGGCCTTTCCGCGCGCATCTACCATCCCCAGGCCGGCGCGACCGCGCTGCTGTCGAAGTCGCTGCACTATCTGGAACAATCGGTCGCGCACTGGGCGATGTCGCGCGACGTAATGGTGTTCATGATCCCGGCGGTGAGCGGTGACGGCCTCGTCAATCGCAGCAGTATCCGCCTCTCGGACTATCCGGAATACCTCGACGGCCTGCTGCTCCAGGGCGGCGCCGACGTCAATCCACAAAGTTACGGCGAGGAGCCAATGCATCCCGATTGGGCGGGAGACATGGTCCGCGACGCCTACGAAATGGAGCTGCTGCACGAATTTATCGAGGCCGGCAAAGCGGTTCTCGGCATTTGTCGCGGCGCCCAGGTGATCAACGTGGCCCTTGGCGGACCGCTCTACCAGGACATTGCGACGCAGATCGACGGCGCCGGAACGCACGTTCATGACGATTACGATCGTCACAGCCACGCCATTGCCTGGGACAAGGATTCCGGTCTGGCCAAGCTCTATCCTGGCAGCAGCGGCGGCAACGTGATCTCTATCCATCACCAGTCGATCAAGACGCTCGGGCGCGGCTTGAAGGTCGAGGCGCGCGGCGAGAGCGACGGCATCGTCGAAGCCGTACGCCTGCAAGGCAAACCCTACGTCCTGGGTCTGCAATGGCATCCCGAGTTTCATCCGCCGGGAAGCCCGGACCTGCTCGATAGTTCGCCGATCCTCGAGGAGTTTCTCAACGCCGCACGCGGCCGTCGCTGGTGAAGCGCGCGACCGGCGGCGGCTGAACGGCGGGTGCGGTGGCAAGGCAGGCGGGTGCGGTGGCAAGGCGCCATCTTGCCACCGCCCGCCGCCTGCTCAGGGTTCGCCTGGCGAAGCCAGCAGCGCGACCGGGAAGCTGGCCAGGATGTCGCCGATGGCCAGCTGCGCGCCTGGCGAATGGCTTTCGCCGCTGAGCACGTTGTTCCAGCCCGCGGAGGCCAGCCCGTCGGGCAGTTCGAGCAGCGTATCGGCCCAGACCTCGTTGCCCAGTGGCAGCAGCTGCTTGTCGCCGAGCAGGCGCACCGACAGCAGCGGCACGACGACGACCATGGCGTGCTCGCCGTGACGGCGTGCGTAGGCACAGACGTGCGCGGCGTGCTCGCCGGTCACTTTCAGAGGCAGGTAGTCGCCCTGCTCGAAAACCTTCGGCCAGCGCGCGCGCAGTGCCAGACTCTGCCACAGCGTGTACAGCTTGATGCGTCCGTCGCTCATGTCGCTGACCAGCGGCTGCAGGCGTTCGCACCATTGCTCGGGCGGCGCGTCGACCAGCGCTTGCACCTCGGCCAGCAACTCGCCGCGCAGCACGAAGTCGACCGGGCGGCGGTTGTCCGGGTCGACCAGGTTGAACTGCCATAGCTCGCAGCCCTGGTAGATGTCCGGCACGCCCGGTGAGGTGACCTTGATCAGCGCCTGGGCCAGCGCGTTGATCAGGCCGTGGTGGGCGATGGTATGCACCATGGGCACGAAGTCGGCCAGGAAGAGGTTCTTCTCGCCAGGTGCCAGAAGCGCGTGCACGAAGTCGCTGACCGCCGCTTCGTAGTCGTCGTTGACCTGCACCCAGCTGCTGTGCTCCTTGCCCTCGCGCAAGGCCTTGGTCATGTAAGCGGCGATGCGCGTCCGGTAGTCGGCGAGTTCGTCGTCGTTCGGTGACAGCAGCGGCCAGGTGCCGATCAGCGTCTGGTAGAGCAGGTACTCGTCGTTGCGCGACGGGGCCTCGCCGCCGTCGACCAGGCGCTTGCGGCCTCGATTCAGGCGGCGCCAGCGTTTGAGCATCAGCTTCCAGGCGGCCGGAATCTCGGAGAGAACGTTGATCCTTGCGCGCGCGTCCTCGGAACGCTTGCTATCGTGCGTCGAGGTGGCAAGCATGTTGTGCGGCCAGCGGACGGCACGGGCACGTGTGGCGGCATGGAAGGCGGCCACCGATACCCCGAAGCGGCGCGGTTCGCCGCCGACGTCGTTGAGCGACGTCAGCCGATGGTAGCGGTAGAACGCCGTGTCCTCGACGCCCTTGGCCATCACCGGTGACGACACCTGCTGGAACTTCATGGCGAAGGCCTCCAGCGGCTCGCGGTACGAGGCGCTGCAGCCGCGGGCGAGATCGGTGGTCAGCACCCCCTCGATGAAATCGTAGATGCCGGTATCGAGCAGCGGGCTGCGCTTCTTGGCCACCGCCACGGCCCACGCGATGTGGCGGCGATCGTCGGCCGACAGCTCGCCATGGGCAACGTAGCTGCGATAGACGGGGAAACAGGCGACCACTTCGATGAGCGCCTCGCGCAGGCCATTGAGGGTGAAGTCGCAGGTGTCGCGGCTGGCGTTGGCGATACGCGCCAGGCGGTTGGCAAGGACGCTGAACTCGCTCGCCAGCGCGGTGTACATGATCAACTTCTTGGCGTCGTAGGCGAGTTCCTCGAAGTCGCTGTCGACGCCCGTGAAATCGCGGTAGATGCGCGTCATGCGCCGCTCGGAGGCGGTGTCGACGAAGAGATTGTTGACCAGGTTGGCGAAGCGATAGCCGGTGGCGCCGTGAATCGGCCAGTCGTCCGGCAGACGCTCGTGCTCGGCGAGGATCTTCTCGATGACCAGATAGATCGACAGCGGCCCACCCGGCGCCGGCAGTCTGCCGCCAGCCGCCTGTTGCAGGTGGCGGAAATACTCACCGGGGTCGAACATTCCGTCCGGATGGTCGATGCGCAGTCCCTCGACCTTGCCCTGGGCGACCAGGTCGAGAATCAGATGATGGGTGGCATCGAACACCGCCGGGTCTTCCATGCGCAGCGCGGCGAGGTCGTTGATATCGAAGAAGCGTCGATAGTTGATCTCGTCGCAGGCGACGCGCCAGTAGGCGAGGCGGTATCCCTGCACCTGGATCAGCTCGTGCAGCAGGTCGAAGCTGGCCGGGTGCCCGGGGCGGCCGTTGAACTCGGCGAGGTTGTCGGCGATATGGTGGGCAATGTCGGCGTGCTCCGCGGTGAACGCCGCCAGGTGGCGTTTATGCACCTCCTTGTCGCGTTGCCGCTCGGCCATCTTCACTGGCTTGGAATTGCTCCGCGCCGGCAGGTGGCCAAACGCCGTGAGCAGGGTTTCCAGTTCGCCGTAGCGTTCGTGCCCCTCGCCGAGGGCTGCAGCCAGTCGTTCGCGGCGATGGCCGATGATGCGCGGGTAGCTCGCCGGGTCCACCGGCAGCCGGTGCTGGTAGTAGAAGATGCTGAACTCACCGCGCTCGGCGTCGTAGTCCAGGCGCAGTTCGCCGGCGTTGAGCACCTGCCCGTAGTGCGCGCCAAGCAGTGGCAGCAGCACCTTGCCCTTGAGGTCGCGGTTGAGAGGATCCCAGTCGATGTCGAAGAACGCCCCCCAGGCTGACGCCGGACCGTTCTCCAGGACGTCCAGCCACCAGGCATTGTCCGACCCCATGATCCCCATGTGGTTGGGGACCACGTCGATGACCTGCGACAGTCCGTTCTCCTTGAGCGCGGTGGCGAAGTCCTCGAATTCCTGTGGCGTACCGATTTCCGGGTTGAGCTCGGAATGGCCGACGATGTCGTAACCGTGGGTGCTGCCCGGGCGCGCCCGCAGGTACGGCGAGGCGTAGCAGTGGCTGACCCCCAGCGCCGCCAGGTAAGACGCCAGCGCGCCGGCCTGGGCAAAGGTGAAGTCGCGGTTGAACTGCATGCGGTAAGTCGCGCGCGGGATGACCGCCACCCGTGTCGGCGCCAGCATTTCGCTCGGCGGCACGACCGCGGTGCCACGCTCGTTGATCAGCACTTCACCAACGGCGTTGAAGCGACCGTCTTCCGGCCAGTCTTCAAGATGCAGCGGCAGCCGGCGCCGCCAGTTGGGATGCTGGTCATCGCGGCTGCCGGGAAGATTGGCCTGCTCGACGACGCCGAGAATATCCTCGGGCTGGACGACCAGCAGTTGCGCGGGCGTTCTCGCCAGAAAGGCGTGGATGGCGACCACCAGCGGCTGTGTGATCTCGGGGATCGAGAAGGGGTGCACGCTGGCCCCCTCGGGCAGCAGTTCGGCGTGCTTCAGCGCCATCAGGAAACGGGCGCGATCCTGGGCGCGGTCGACGACCATGTGGTCGAACTGCGCTTCCTCGGGGAAAAGCTGCAGCGCCGCGCGGGTGTCGATGTCGTGGCCCTTCCAGAAGCCCTGCAGGGTCGGTAGATCGTGTGTGCTGACGGCGACCAGTGCCTGACGCGGATACTCGGCCGGTGGCTTGAAGTTGCCGTCCGCGCTGCGTTCGAAAAGGAAGGGTCGGTAGGAGAGCACGCCAGCCGCCGCCAGGCGCGGCCTGAAGCCGTCCGGGACGGTGCCCAGGTCTTCACCGATGACCATGCAGCGATTGCGCTGGCTTTCCAGCGCGACGATGGCCAGCAAGTCCTCGAGCGCATAGCTGACGTAGGCGCCCTCGGTTGCCGGTTGGTCAACGGGAACCCAGAACAGTCGCGCCAGGCCCATGACATGGTCGATGCGCAGCGCGCCGCAGTGGCGCATGTTGGCGCGCAGCATGGCGATGAAGGGTGCGTAGGCGGCTTCACGCAGGCGGTGCGGCACCAGCGGCGGCAGCCCCCAGTTCTGGCCGACCGGGTTGAACTCGTCGGGTGGTGCGCCCACGTAAGCGGCGCCGGCAAAAGCGCCTTGCCATGCCCAGGCCTCCGAGCCGCCGGGATTGACGCCAACCGCCAGATCCTGATAGAGGCCGACGCCGACGCCGCGGCGCAAAGATTGCTGGCCGAGCGCGGTGAGCTGTTCGTCGGCGAGCCACTGCAGCCATGCCGAGTATTCGACGGCTTCGCTGTGCTCATCGGCGAAGGCGGCCACTGCCGGAGCCTGTGGGTCGCGGTATTCCTCGGGCCACGCGGGCCAGCCCCAGACGTCGGGGTTGTCACTCTGGAAGTGCGCTTGCAGGGCCTCGAATCGGGCGTGCAGTTCAAGCGTCTGCCCGCTTTCCGCGCGGAACAGGCGGAAAGCACGCGCCCGGGCGGAGTCGTTGGCCAGATGCTGGTCGCGGAAGTGGCGGTAAAGTGCGGCCAGGACCTCGCGCTTGGCGGCCGAGACCTCCTCGTAGTCGACTTCGTCGGCGACGCGCAGGCGGCGCAGCCGGCCCTGGAAACGCTCGGAGGCAACCAGGTTGCGCGCCGCCTCGCACTCGGCGAACTCGGGAACGGCTTCGACGTCGATGTAGAGCACGTTGACGAAGCAGCGGCTGGACGGGCTGTAGGGGCTGATTCGCGTCGGGTCGTCCGGGAACAGCGCGTGCAGGGGATTGACGCCGATGACGCCGCCGCCGGCGTCCGCCGACAGATCGATCAGCGTGCGCAGGTCGCCAAAGTCACCGATGCCCCAGTTGCGCCGCGAGCGCAGGCCATAGAGCTGCACCGTCGGACCCCAGACACGGCCGTCGCGCTGCACGGCGTCGGGAAGGAAACAGCTTGGCGGCGCGACGACCAGGGTCGTCGCCACCTGTGCCAGGCCACCGCTGCCGGGTTGTTCCACTTCCAGGCGGTAGTAGCCGGCTTCGCTCGGCGGCGGCAGAAGAAGTTCGCCGCGCAGGAAATCAACCCCGTCAAGCCGCTGCTCGGCGAGTCTGGGCAGCTTGGCGGGTTCGAACTCGCCGCTGCTCGTGGCGCCGTTTTCTGCGCTCAGGATCCAGCGGTGCGGCTGGCTGGCACGGGCGACCGGCAGCGAGACCGCCAGCGTTGGCGTTTCGCCAAGCGTGATCACCTTGACCGGCGGCAGTGGCCGCCGCCATTCGTCGTCCTGCAAGCCCTGCAGCAGTGCCGCCGGGTCGCCATCCGCGGGGAAATGCATTGCTGCCAGCAGGGCGCGCAAGGTTTTCTCCGAGGTGGCGTGCGTCTTGCCCCAGACGTCGTCATAGCCGGCGCTGATGCCGCAGTGCGCGGCGAGTTGGGCCAGCGCGTCGCGGCCGTTCTCGTTGGCAGCGCTCATGGACGGTCTCCGAGGTGCAGATGCCAGGCCACCGACCACGCCGGCAGCTGGCCGCTGGCCAGCGCGTCGGCGTCGAGATTGGCGGTCGCGAAGAGCAGCTGTCCGCCCGGCGGGGTGACCGCGAGCGGCTCGTCGCCGAGATTGGCGAGCAGGGTCAGCAGACTGCGGTCGCCGAGGGTCCAGTTGATCGACAAGGTGCGTGGCGAGACGAGCTTCAGCTGCGGGTCACCGTTACCCATGCCGGCCAGGCGTGGCACGAGCCACTGGTGGCGTAGCGAGAGCAGCTGCCGGTGCAGTTCCAGGGTGGCACGGTGGGGCGCACGGTCGATCGCACTCCAGTCGAGAACGCCGGCTTCGAAGGTCGCCAGCGCGTTCGGATCGGGAATGCTGGCGCGCACCGCCGGATCGGCAAAACGGGCAAAGCGCCCGAACTCGCGGCGGCGGCCCTCGGTAACCAGGCGCGCCAGTTCGGGGCCGAAGTCGCAGAAGAACTGGAACGGCTGCGCGGTCGCAAACTCCTCGCCCATGAACAGCAGCGGCGGCTGTGGCGCGAGCAGCAGGACGCTGGTGACGGCCTCCATGGCCACCGGCGAAGCGAGGTGAGCGAGACGCTCGCCGAAGGCGCGGTTGCCGATCTGGTCGTGGTTCTGGAGAAAATTGATGAACGCCGCCGGCGGCAGGTGGGCACTCGCTTCACCGCGCAGTTCGCCGTGTGCGAAGGTCGAGGCTTCGCCCTGATAGGCGAAGCCTTCGCTCAGGCAGCGACCGAGAAGGCGCACCGGCTCGGCCGCGTAATCGGTGTAGTAGCCGTCGGTTTCGCCCGTGGCCACGACGTGAAAGCAGTGGTGGATGTCGTCGTTCCACTGTGCGGTGCCATGCACCAGGCGGCCGGACTCGTCGCGGGCGAGGTAGCGCGCCTGATTGCGCTCGTTTTCGAGCACCATGTGCACGTGCCGTGCGCGTCCCGGCACCGCCTTGAAGGCGGCGGCGAGTTCCTCGATGATGTCCGGCGAGCTGTCGTCGCAGATGGCGTGGATGGCGTCGAGGCGCAGGCCGTCGAGATGAAACTCCTCCAGCCAGTAGAGGACGTTGTGCACGAAGAAGTCGCGTACCGCACGGCTGCCCTCGCCGTCGAAGTTGATTGCCGCACCCCAGGGGGTTTCGTGGCGCGGGTTGAAGAAGTCCGGCGCGTAGGCGTGCAGATAGTTGCCTTCCGGACCGAAGTGGTTGTAAACCACGTCGAGCAGGACCATCAGGCCGCGTTCGTGCGCGGCCGCGATCAGGCGCTTGAAGTCTTCCGGGCGACCGTACGCGGCATCGGGTGCGAACGGCAGTACGCCGTCGTAGCCCCAGTTGCGCTGCCCCGGAAAATCGGAGACCGGCATGATTTCGAGCGCGGTGACGCCGAGTTCGACGAGATAGTCGAGGCGCTCGATGGCGCCGGCGAAGTCGCCGGCCTGGGTGAAGCTGCCGATGTGCAGCTCGTAGATGACGGCTTCCTCCCACGGCCGACCGCGCCATTCGCCGTCGGGCCAGTCGAAGGCGGCTGGAGCGACAATCTCGGAGGCGCCATGCACGTCTTCCGGGTTGTAGCGCGAAGCCGGGTCGGGTACCAGCAGGCCGTCAGGCAGCTTGAACAGGTAGCGGTTGCCGGCTTGTGCTTCGGCGACGGTGAGGTCGAACCAGCCGCCCGCAACAGCGGTCATCGGCAGCTCGGCGGCGCCGTCGGCTTGTACGAGTTGCAGGCTGACGGCGTCTACGCCGGGCGCCCAGAGGCGAAAGCGGACGCCGCCCCCGTCGAGCAGCTCGGCGCCGAAGGGCATGCTGTGCTGGCGCTTCATGATTGCTTCCTTTGCATCAGGAGAGCCAGCGAGCGGCTCTCGAGGGGGTAGGCGTCGCCGCCCTGGAAGACGCCGTCGGGCTGCAGGCCATTGGCGACATGGGTATCCAGGACGCTCTGCCATTCGCAGGCCTTGGGCAATACCGGCAGGCGAAAGTCGATGTTCTCGTGATGGCTGTTGAAGAGCAGCACAAAGTTGTCGTCATGGACCGGGCGGCCGCGTCGGTCGCGCTCCAGCATCGCTTCGCCGCTGAGATACACGCCCAGGCATTGCGCATAGCTGTGCGCCCACTCGTGGTCGTTCATCTCGTTGCCGTCGGGTTTCAGCCAGTGGATGTCCTTGATCAGCGAACCCTCGGGGGCGCTGCCGTGGAAAAAGTTGCGGCGGCGGAAAACCGGATGTTCGCGGCGCAGGGCGATGACGCGTTGTACGAAGGCCAGGAAGTCGCGGTCGGCGTCCGATAGCTCCCAGTTGACCCAACTGGTTTCGTTGTCCTGGCAGTAGGCGTTGTTGTTGCCGCCCTGGGTACGCCCCATTTCGTCGCCGGCAAGCAGCATCGGCACACCCTGCGAGAAGAACAGCGTCGCCAGCATATTGCGCTTCTGGCGCGCGCGCAGGGCGTTGATCCCGGCGTCGTCGGTCGGGCCTTCGGCGCCGCAGTTCCAGGAGTTGTTGTTGTCGGTGCCGTCGCGGTTGTCCTCGCAGTTGGCGTCGTTGTGCTTGCCGTTGTAGCTGACCAGATCGTGCAGCGTGAAGCCGTCGTGAGCGGTGATGAAGTTCACGCTGGCGTAGGGCTTGCGACCGCTGTGCTGGTAGAAGTCGCTGGAGCCGGTCAGGCGGCTGGCGAAATCGCCGATCAGGCCGCTTTCGCCCTTCCAGTGCGCGCGCATGGTGTCGCGGTAGTGGTCGTTCCACTCGCCCCAGCCGGCCGGGAAGTTGCCCACCTGGTAACCGCCTTCGCCAAGGTCCCACGGTTCGGCGATCAGCTTGACCTGCGACAGCACCGGATCCTGCAGCAGGATGTCGAAGAAGGCGCCGAGCTTGTCGACGGCGTGCAGTTCACGGGCCAGTGCCGAAGCGAGGTCGAAACGAAAGCCGTCGACGTGCATTTCCAGTACCCAGTAGCGCAACGAGTCCATGATCAGCTGCAGCATGCGTGGCTGCTGCAGGTCGAGGGTGTTGCCGCAGCCGGTGTAGTCCATGTAGTAGCGCTTGTTGTCGCCGACCAGTCGGTAGTAAGAGGCGTTGTCGACGCCGCGGAACGAGAGCGTCGGGCCGAGCTGGTTGCCTTCGGCGGTGTGGTTGTAGACCACGTCGAGAATGACTTCCATGCCGTGCGAGTGAAAGGTCTTGACCATCGTCTTGAACTCGCTGACGACGCCACTGGAACTGTAGCGGTGGTCGGGCGCGAAAAAGCCGATCGAGTTGTAGCCCCAGTAGTTGGTGAGGCCGCGTTCGATCAGGTGGCGGTCGTTGATGAACGCGTGCACCGGCATCAACTCGATCGAAGTGACGCCGAGACGTTTGAGGTGGTCGATGACCGGCGCCGTGGCCAGGCCGGCGTAGGTGCCGCGCAAGGCCGGTGGCACTTCCGGATGCTTCATCGTGAAGCCACGCACGTGCGTTTCGTAGATCACCATGTCCGCCCAGGGAATGTTCGGTGCCTTGTCGTCGCCCCAGGTGAAGGCCGGGTCGATGACCCGGCACTTGGGCATGCCGGCGTGGTTGTCGCGCCGGTCGAAGGAAAGATCCTGGGTGCGGTGACCGATCTTGTAACTGAAATGGGCATCGCTCCAGCGCACCTGGCCGACGATATCCTTGGCGTAGGGTTCGATGAGCAGCTTGTTGCCGTTGAAGCGGTGGCCGTTGGCGGGGTCGTACGGGCCGTGGACCCGGTAGCCGTAGAGCAGGCCGGGGCGCGCCTCGGGCAGGTAGCAGTGCCAGACCAGATTGGTCTGCTCACGCAATTCGATGCGCTGCACCTCGCGGCGTCCGCTGGGATCGAAGAGACACAGCTCGACGCGTTCCGCGTGTTCCGAAAAGAGGGCGAAGTTGACGCCCTCGCCGTCCCAGGTAGCGCCACGTGGCGTAGGTGCTCCGGGCCAGACGGCGGTAACGGGAAGGTTCATGGTGGGATCTCCTAAATTTGGTAACGGGTGACGCCGGCGATGTCCTCGCCTTTCGCGAGGACGACGATGCCGCCATCGCTGACGGTATAGCGGGCGCGGTCGGCAGCGGCGTCGAAGCCGATGCGCGAATTTTCTTCGATCACGTTGTAGCGGTCGACGATGACCCGCTTGAGACGCGAGCCACGGCGAATGACCGTGTAGTCCATGATCAGGCTGTCCTCGATTTCGACGTCTTCCTCGACGATGACTTCGCGACGCAGCATCGAGTTCTTGATGCGTGCGCCACTGACCCGCGAGCCCGCGGCGATGGTGCTGTTGCTGATCTCGCCCGTGATCATTGGCGAGGGTCCCTGGTACGCGCTGGAGTTGATGAACCACTTCGGATTGAAGAGGTTGAAGCGCGGTTTGGCGCTGAGGACGTCGTAGTGGGCGTCGTAGTAGGCATCGATGTTACCGACGTCGCGCCAGTACGACTGCTCCTCGTAATCGGCGACGCCGGGGACGTGGTTGTCGGCGAAGTTGTAGGCCAGGACCTGATGCGTCTTGATCAGACGCGGCAGGATGTGGTGGCCGAAATCGTGCTCGCCGTTGTCGTTGGCCTCGCGCAGCGCCTTGAGCAGGACTTCGGTGTTGAACAGGTAGTTGCCCATCGAGCCGTAGGCGCGCGTCGGGTCGCTGATCATTGCCGGTGGATTGGCCGGTTTTTCAAGGAAGCCGCGGATGCGCTGTCGCTTGTCAGCGTCGATGATGCCGAAGGATGAGGCTTCGGCCAGCGGCACCGGAATCGCGGCCACCGAAACGTGCGCAGAATTGCGCCGGTGAAAGTCGATCATCTGGCGCACGTCCATGCGGTAGATGTGATCGGCGCCGAACACGGCGACGAGGTCCGGCGAGTGGCGCTCGATCAGGTTGATGTTCTGGAAGACGGCGTCGGAGGTGCCCTGGAACCACTCCGGACCCTCGCGCATCTGCGGGGGCACGACGGTGACGAACTGGCCGGTGTAGGCGTTCGAATTGCCCCAGGCCTTGGCGACGTGCTCGATCAGCGACTGTGACTTGTACTGAACCATCATGTAGATGCCGCGGATCTCGGAGTTCACCATGTTGCTGAGCACGAAGTCGGCAATCCGGTAGCGGCCGCCAAAGGGCACCGCCGGCTTGGAACGTTCTGCGGTCAGAGGGTGCAGCCGGGAACCCTGGCCGCCGGCCAGGACCATCGCGAGTACTTTCATGGTGTTTCTCCTTTACGGGTAGCAATTAGCTCGGTTCTTGCTCTTCGAGGTTCCTGAGCAGGCTGAAGAGGGGGACGGCAACCCAGTCGGGCCGGTTACCCATCTCGTAGCGCAACTCGTAGAGCGCCTTCTCGATGACGAAGAACTCGATCAGTCGTTCCGCAGCGCCCGCTTCCTCGGGCCACGCCGGGCAACCCTGGACGGCGTCGCGATAGCCGCTCATGAAAGCGTCTCTGACCTGCTCTTCCCAGCTCGCGACCAGCGGTCCGGCACGATGGCGGTCGACCGGGTCTTCGTTGGTCAGGCGGTTGGTGGCCACCGCCGCCGCGTAGCTGAACGAGCGCAGCATGCCGGCGACGTCGCGTAGGGGCGAATGCTTCTGGCGACGCTCGTCCATCGAACGTGCGGGTTCGCCCTCGAAGTCGATGATCACGAAATCATTGTCGACGCGCAGCACCTGGCCGAGATGATAGTCGCCGTGATAACGCATCTTGGCGGCCGAAATGCCGGCCAGTGCCTGCGGCGAAATGCGCTCCAGGAGCACCGGCCGCAACGCCGACAGGCGGTCGCAGCCGTCGCGCACCTCTTCGGAGAAGTCCTCTCTGCGCCGTTCGAGTTCGTCGAGCGTGCTCACTGCTTCGGCCTTCAAGGCGTTTGACCAGCCGCTCATGTCCTGCTCGCTGATTGGCTCGCGTTCGAAGGCCGCGTCGCCGGTCGAACGACCGAAAGCCTGGTGCAACTCGCCGGTACGGCGGCCGAGCACCTCGATCAGGGCCAGGAAGAAGTCGTGCGGGTTGCCGTCGAGCTCGTCGGTCGTCACCGCGACTTCGGTGAGGTAGCGTTCAAGATAGTCGAGCGTGAAGTTCCAGCTGTCACCCTGGTTCTTGGTGTAGCCCTGCAACAGTGCCAGCGTCATCGTCTGGCCGTCGGCACGGCGGATTTCGACCGAGCCGGCGACCGGAGCAATGTGCTCGTAGGGCGAGGTATCGGTCAGGAAGCGACCGACTTCGACCTCCGGGTTGGTCCCCGTTTGCAGGCGACGATAGCCCTTGAGGAACAGCTTGTCGCCGAAGTACACCGCGGTATTGCTCTGTTCCAGCGAGGGGTGCCGTACCGGCGCGTCGAGGCCGGCGGCCAGCTTGGCAAACGCCGGCGAGGCGTGGAACTCGAGACGACCGCGGGCAAAGGGGATGGCCACGTTCCTGCCGATACCTTCGGCCAGGTCGCGGCAGAAGTCGTCGGCGCCGAAGGCGCCGTAAAGCAGGCCGGTGCGGTCTTGCTGGCGCACTCTGGCGAGCGCCCACGAGCCGAGCAGGGCGCGCTGTTCTTCGCTGGTCTGGTCGTCCCAGCAGATGGCCAGCGGCAGGAAGTAGACCTGCGGTTCGATACCCGCGCAGTGCACCTCGATGATGGTCAACAGCCAGCTGCCCTTGTCGGTATCCCACGGCGCCTGCTCGACGATATTGATGCTCTCGATGGCGTGTCCCTTGCCGGCAAACCAGCGCTTGGTGACCAGGTAGGGTGCCAGCACCTTGTGCTGCAGCTGGTTGCGGGTGGTTGCGGCGATCGCCCGGCGCACGGTGGTGGCCGTGGTCTTGCCCCCCGAGAAGGTCAGCCAGCCCTCGGTGAGCACCAGCACCGGCAGTTCCGCGCGCGGCAGACGTTCTTCGTGCCAGTACGGCACTTCGGCGTCGGTGGTCAGGCGGAAGCAGTACGTGCCGTGGCCGGCCAGGGTCAGCAGGTAGGGCAGGTCGCCGATCGGCGGGAACGCCGAGCGGCCGAGCAGCTCGACCGGTACGCGGCCCTTGAAGGGCGCCAGGTCGAGTTCGACCGGTTGCGCGTTGCGCGACAGATTGACGACGCAGAGCAGCGTTTCGTCCTCGTACTCGCGCACGTAGGCGAGGATCTTGCGGTTCCCCGGTTCGAGGAAGGCGATGCTGCCGCGGCCGAAAGCCTTGTAGTTCTTGCGTACCGCGATCAGGCGCTTGGTCCAGTGCAGCAGCGACGACGGATTGCGCGCTTGCGCTTCGACGTTGATCGCCTCGTAACCGTAGATCGGGTCCATGTTCGGCGGCAGGTAGAGTCGCTGCGGGTCGGCCCGCGAGAAGCCGGCGTTGCGGTCCGGGCTCCACTGCATCGGCGTGCGCACGCCGTTGCGGTCGCCGAGATAGATGTTGTCGCCCATGCCGATCTCGTCGCCGTAGTAGAGGACCGGCGATCCTGGCAGGGTGAGGATGAGGAATTTCACCAGCTCGATCTTGTGGCGGTTGTTGTCCATCAGCGGCGCCAGGCGGCGGCGAATGCCGACGTTGACGCGCATCCGCGGGTCGGACGCATAGGCCTTGTACATGAAGGCGCGTTCGCTCTCGGTGACCATTTCCAGCGTCAGTTCGTCGTGGTTGCGCAGGAAGATCGCCCATTGGCAGTTGTCGGGGATTTCCGGCGTCTGGTTCATGATCTCGATGATCGGATGGCGTTCTTCCTGGGCGACGGCCATGAAGATGCGCGGCATCACCGGGAAGTTGTAGGCCATGTGACACTCGTCACCGTCGCCAAAGTACTCACGCACGTCTTCCGGCCACATGTTGGCTTCGGCAAGCAGCATGCGGTTCTGGTAGCGGGAGTCGATGACCGCGCGAATTTGCTTGATGACTTCGTGCGTTTCGGGGACGTTTTCGTTGTTCGTCCCTTCGCGGACGCAGAGGTAGGGGATGGCGTCGAGGCGCAGGCCGTCGACGCCCATATCCAGCCAGAAGCGCATGATCCGGATGACCGCCTTGACGACGTCCGGATTGTTGTGGTTGAGGTCCGGCTGGTGCGAGAAGAAGCGGTGCCAGTAGTAGGCCTTGGCGACGTCGTCCCAGGCCCAGTTCGACTTCTCGGTGTCGGTAAAGATGATGCGCGTTTCCGGAAACTTCTTGTCGGTATCCGACCAGACGTAGAAATCGCGTTTCTTCGACCCCGCCGGGGCTCGCCTTGCCGCCTGGAACCAGGGGTGCTGGTCGGAGGTGTGGTTGATGACCAGCTCGGTGATCACGCGCAGGCCGCGCCGGTGGGCCTCGCGGATAAAGACGCGCGCGTCGTTGCGGTTGCCGTAGTCGGGGCTGACGTTGTGATAATCGGAAATGTCGTAGCCGTCGTCGCGCATCGGCGACGGATAGAAGGGCAGCAGCCAGAGCGTGTTGACGCCCAGATCCTGGATGTAGTCGAGCTTCTCGGTCAGTCCCTTGAAGTCACCGATGCCGTCGTCGCCGCTATCCTTGAAGGCCTTGACGTGCAATTCGTAAATGATCGCGTCCTTGTACCACAGGGGGTCGTTTTCCCAGGTCAGTTCAACCGCCGCGGCGGCTTTTTCTATCGACTCGTTGGCCATTTGCATCATTTCCTCCACTCAAGGGAAGTCGTCAAAGTTGCGTATCTCGTGGTCACGAGAAGGCGGTTGTCAGCAGGCGTTTCGACCATCTGGCAAGGCGCGCCGGCGGTAAGCCGGCACGGCCAGGGGCTGTTCTATCCGGCCGGCCCGACCGTTTTACAGGGCCGGGGGCGATGGTGAGCACGGTGTCAGCGTTGGTCACCACGAAGAAGCAAAGCATGACGGGATTGTCGAGCGCATGCAAGGGCGGAGCACGACCGCGGCGCTGGCCGGGCGGCGTACTCCCTCTTGCGCGCTGAACCTGCCATCGCTCAGGAGCTGGCCCGGTTTTCGGGGACCGGCTTGAAAACCATCACGGACAGAGGCGGCACGGTCAGCGACAGCGAATGCCCATGGCCGTGCGCGGCCTGCGGCAAGGCTTCCGCCTGGCCAAGATTACCCATGCCGCTGCCGCCGTAGAGCGTTGCGTCGCTGTTCAATACTTCCTGCCACTGCCCGCCGCGCGGTGCGCCGACAACGTAGTCATGGCGCGGTACCGGCGTGAAATTGCAGACCACCAGCACGGTGTCGTCGCGGTGCTTGCCGTAGCGGAGAAAGCTGATGACGCTTTCCTCCCAGTTCTGGGCATCGATCCAGGCGAAGCCGTCGCCGCTGAAGTCCCTTTCGTGCAGCGCCTTTTCCTGGCGATAGACACGATTGAGGTCCTTCACCCAGGACTGCACGCCATGGTGCGACGGGTATTGCAGGACGTGCCATTCGAGGCTTTCGTCGTGCTGCCACTCGCGTCGCTGGCCGAGTTCGCCGCCCATGAACAGGAGCTTCTTGCCGGGATGCGCCCACATCAGGCCGTAGAGCAGGCGCAGGTTGGCGAACTGCTGCCACTCGTCGCCCGGCATCTTGCCGATCAGCGAGCCCTTGCCGTGCACCACCTCGTCGTGCGACAGCGGCAGGACGAAGTTTTCGGTGAATGCGTACCAGATCGTGAACGTCAGCTTGTCGTGCTGGTACTTGCGGAAGAGCGGCTGCTGCTGGAAATACTTCAGCGTGTCGTTCATCCAGCCCATGTTCCACTTCATGCCGAAACCCAGGCCGCCCATATAGGTCGGGCGCGAAACCATCGGCCAGGCGGTGGACTCCTCGGCCATCGTCTGCACGTCCGGATGGTCGCGATAGACCGCTTCGTTGAGGCTGCGCAGGAAGCTCATCGATTCGAGGTTCTCGCGGCCGCCGTGTTCATTGGGGATCCACTCGCCGTCCGCTCGCCCGTAGTCGAGGTAGAGCATCGAGGCCACGGCGTCGACGCGCAGGCCGTCCACGTGGTACTTGTCGAGCCAGAACAGCGCACTGGACATCAGGAAGCCGCGCACTTCGTTGCGCCCGAGGTTGAAGATCGAGCTTTTCCAGTCGGGGTGGAAACCCTGCCGCGGGTCCTCGTGTTCGTAGAGGCAGGTGCCGTCGAAGTTGGCCAGGCCATGACCGTCGGCGGGAAAGTGCGAGGGTACCCAGTCGAGGATGACGCCGATCCCGGCCTGGTGCAGGGTGTCAATGAGGAACATGAAATCCTCGGGCGTTCCGTAGCGTGCCGTGGGCGCGAAATAGCCCGTCGTTTGATAGCCCCACGAGCCGTAGAAAGGGTGCTCCATCACCGGCATCAGTTCGACGTGCGTGAAGCCCATTTCGGTAACGTAGGCGGCCAGCTGGTGAGCCATTTCGCGGTAGCTCAGCGAGCGGTTGCCGTCCTCGGGAATGCGCCGCCACGAACCGAGATGCACCTCGTAGATCGACAGCGGCGCGTCGAGGGCATTGATCGCCCGGCGCTTGGCCATCCACTCGTCGTCGCTCCAGCTGTAGTCGAGCGTGCACAGGCGCGAAGCACTGCGCGGCGGCTCTTCGGACTGGCGGGCAAAGGGGTCGGCTTTCTCCTGCGTCCCCATGCGGCTGGTGATCTGGAATTTGTAGCTGTCGCCCAGCGTCGGTCCGGCGATGAAGCCCTCCCAGATGCCCGAGTGGTCGCCGCGACGATGCAGCAGGTGACTGTCGGCCTGGAAGTCGTTGAAGTCGCCGACCACCGCCACTTTTTCGGCGTTGGGCGCCCAGACGCTGAACTGGAAACCGGCCTTGCCGGCCTTTTCGGTGGCGTGCGCGCCGAAACGGTCGTAGAGCCGGGTGTGGCTGCCTTCGCGAAAGAGATAGATATCGTGTTCGCTGAGCAGGCTGTGGGCGACGACGGCATTCTTGATTTTCATTGCGTACCTCCGGGGTGCTGCGTGGCGCCCTCCATCGACAGACGCAAGGCCGGGCTTGAGCCGTCCTTGGCCTGGCCGGGATAGACGGTGAGATGCGGGAAAGGAATCTCGATGCCAGCGGCATCGAAAGCGTACTTCAGGCGGCGCAGGAATTCGCGGCGAACGGTCCACTGTTCGATGGCCACAACTTTGAAGCGGCAACGCAGAATCACCGCCGAATCGCCCCAGGAATCGACCCCGACGATCTCGACGTCGTCGAGGATCCTGGCCGCGAAAGCGGCATCGGCGCGCAACTCGGCACCGACCGTACGCATCACTTCGAGCGCCTGATCGACGCTCTCGCGGTAGGCCACGCCGACATCGACGACCGCCTGCGCAAAACCGCGGGTCATGTTGGTGACGGCGGTGATGCTGCCGTTGGGGACGTAATGAACGTGGCCATCGTAGTTGCGCATGCGCACGTAGCGCAAGGTGATTTCTTCGACCATGCCACTCTTGCCTCCCGCTTCGACGACGTCGCCGAGGCGGATCTGGTTTTCCAGCAGCAGGAAGAAACCGGAGAAGTAGTCCTTGACCAGACTCTGCGCACCAAAGCCGACGGCGAGGCCGACGACACCGGCAGCGCCGAGGATCGGGGCCACGGAAATACCCAGCTCGGCGAGCACCAGGATGCCGGCGACCAGCGAGATGATGACCGACGCCGCGTAGCGGAAGACGCGGCCCAGCGTCGCTGCCCGCTGCACCTCTTCGCCATCGTGCATGCTGCTGCTGATGTAGATGCGGAAAGTACGGATGAGCTTGTGCGAGAAGGCCATCGCCAGCCAGGCGAGCACCAGGATGACGCCGATGCGCAAGGCCGATGCCATCGCTGGCGAGAGCTGGTAACCGAGGGAAAGAGTTTGATCGAAGATTGCTTTGTCCATGTATATTCAGGTTGGTGAAAGATTGGCGAAAGAATTGAGAAATTTCGCTTGTACAAACGGTTTGAGCCTAATAGTATTGCATGAAAATAGTTTTTCGGCAACGCAGGGGTTAGTGCAATGACTCACACAAGAAAGGGCGGTGCGCTGGATGGCTCGCCAGAGCAGGCGCTCGATGGTCAACGAGGCGGGCTCAGCACGGGCAGGGACGGAGCGGATGACGCCTTCGGCAAGCTGCTGGAGCTGGTCCGTTCGGTTCAGAACGGCATGCAGAACATCGACGACACGCACGGCCTGAGTGGTTCGCAGCTCTGGGCCCTGTGGCAGATTTCGGCGCGCCCCGGTCTGCGCGTCTCGCAGCTCGCCAGTGCGCTGCACATCAAGCCGTCCACGGCCAGCAACCTGCTCGACAAGCTCGAACTGCGCCAGTTGGTCCGTCGTGAACGGCGCGACGTCGACAACCGGGTGGTTCGTCTGCACCTCACCGACCAGGGCGTCGAAGTGGTCAAGGACATCCCTGGTCCGCTGCAGGGTCGCCTGCGCGGCGCTTTGGCAAGAATGCCGCAGCCCCTGCTCGGCAACCTGCGCCACGGGATGGCGTCGCTGCTCGAGCTGATGGGCGAGTCAACCCGTCACCGCGCGGTGCAGTCGAAAGCCTGAGCGCCTGGGTGCGGCAGTCGTCCGCGGCTGGCCGGGGCGTTTCGCCACGGCGCTGGTAGTGCTGCATTCTCGATGAGACTTTCAGCAACCCTGAGAGCAGCGCGAAAGCGTACGGTGGCTGGAATTCGCCCGGTCCATACCGCTGCCCGCGTCGCCAAACCCGGGCAGCCATTCCCCAGCCACCGTCATTGCGAGGAGGCTGCGCCTCCTCGCAATGACGAGCGGGCTTGGCGTGTTGCCGCCTTCCCGACGAGGCTTTCAGCACGCCGGACGGCCGCCTGAAACCCCGTCGCCACTGGCATTCTTAGGTTCCCTTCTACACGAAACACTAGGGTAGTTCGTCGAGCCCGACTATCGTCAGATGGTCGGTCACTCCCCACGCTTCCATGCGCCAGTCGTCGCCGCTGGCGCTCACCCAGTTGATGCCGGCGTTGGGGATCAGGAAATCGCGCGCTTGGCGCAACGAGGTTCCTCGCACCAGCCGGTTGACGATGTCCAGGACGCCGCCGTGCGTCACCACCGCGATCGTCTGGCCACGATGCTCGTCGACCAGGCGCCGCAATCCGCTGCTGACGCGCAGGTGGAGTTGCTGCAGGCTCTCGCCGCCGTAGGGAATGACGAAATCCGGTACCCGCTCCTCGAACAGCGCGTACACGTCCGGATAGCGGGTCCGCGACTGCTCGTAGGTCAGCCCTTCGAAAAGCCCGTAGCGTCGCTCGCGGAACTCCGGGCGCAGGATCGGCACCCGCCTCAGGGCCGCCGCCAGGCGCTCGGCGGTCTGCCGCGCGCGCAGCAGGTCGCTGCTGTAGAGCGCGTCGATCGCCAGCGGCGACAGCCACTGCGCGGCGGCATCGGCCTGCGCCAGCCCGGTCTCGTCCAGCCCGACGTCGATGTTTCCCTGAATGCGCTTCTCCGCGTTCCAGGATGTTTCGCCATGGCGGACAAGGCAGATGCGGGTGGCTTCCATAGGTATTCGTTCACCAGCTGGGTTGGCGACCAGCGATCGGTCGACGGGAGAATCTGACTTTGCCGGCGTGAGGCCGCGCCCGGGTCAGGTTCGCGAGGAGCAGATTCTAAGCCATTTGCAGCGACTGCTCTGCGTGTCGGGCGAAAGTGCCGCCGCGGTTGATAACGGTGTCCCGGCGGTGCCCCCGCGGTGCCCTCGTGCTGCTCCTCGATGCCGCAAGCCGCGCCGCCCGCGTCGTGCGCGCATCGCTGTGGCAAGATGTCAGCTTCATCGCCGCCGGCCAGCCAAACGCTGCGCCGTGCGCGACGCTGGACGAGAATAAGAACCCGAACCGGGAGGTTGAAGCGATGTTCCTGCCGCCGCGAGCGGTCTTTTACCGTCGCCGCCGCGAGCGCTGCGCGCAGCGTGTGGTTGTCGACCCCGTCGTCCGGACGCTGGGCTAGAAGCCATGCCCACCGCCGAACAACGCGCCCGCGAGCAAATCGACCAGCTCCTGACCGCTGCCGGCTGGTCGGTGCAGAGCATCGCCGCGGCCGACATCCACGCCTCCCGGGGTGTAGCGCTGTGCGAATTCCCGCTCGAAGCCGGGCACGGCTTCGCCGACTACCTGCTCTACATCGACGGCAAGGCCGCCGGTGTTATCGAAGCCAAGAAGCAGGGCGCGACGCTCACCGGGGTCGAGATCCAGTCGGCGCGTTACGCGCTGGGCCTGCCGCGCAGCCTGCCGGCGTGGCGCCGGCCGCTGCCCTTCGTCTACGAATCGACCGGCGCCGAAACGCACTTCAGCAACGGCCTCGACCCCGAGCCACGCGCCCGCAACGTCTTCGCCTTCCACCAGCCGGGAACGCTGAGCGAATGGCTCAAGGCGCTGCCGCAAACGCCGGTCTTCACCACCGGCAGCGGCAGCACTGCTCTGCACGCCGATTTCGCACCGCTTACCTTCCTCGCCCGCGTCCGCGCCATGCCCGAGCTGCTCAGCGAATGGGGCGACGGCGTCAGCAAGCAGCAACTGTGGCCGGCACAGATCACCGCCATCCACAACCTCGAGCGCTCGCTGGCCGCCAACAAGCCGCGCGCTCTGATCCAGATGGCCACCGGCAGCGGCAAGACCTTCACCGCGATCAGTTTCATCTACCGGTTGATCAAGTACGCTGGCGCGCGCCGCGTGCTGTTCCTGGTCGACCGCGGCAACCTCGGCCGCCAGGCGAAAAAGGAGTTCGACCAGTACGTCTCGCCGGTCAACAACTTCAAGTTTGGCGAGGAGTACATCGTCCAGCATCTCGCCAGCAACCACCTGGACACCACCGCCCGCGTCTGCATCGCCACCATCCAGCGCATGTACTCGATGCTCAAGGGCCGCGAACTGGCCGTGGACGACGAAGAGCAGAGCACCGCCGGCATCGACGCCCTGTTCAAGCAGCCCGAGCCGATCGACTACAACCCGGCGATCCCGATCGAGACCTTCGACATCATCGTCACCGACGAAGCGCACCGCTCGATCTACAACCTGTGGCGGCAGGTACTCGAGTACTTCGACGCCTCTCTGATCGGCCTCACCGCGACGCCCAACAAGCAGACCTTCGGCTTCTTCAACCAGAACCTGGTGATGGAATACGGCCACGAGCAGGCGGTCGCCGACGGCGTCAACGTCAACTACGACGTCTACCGCATCCGCACCGAAGTCAGCGAAGCCGGCGCCAAAGTCGAAGCCGGCTACTGGCTGGAAGTGCGCGACAAGGCCACCCGCGCCCGCCGCGACTGGCAGCTCGACGACGACTTCGAGTACGAGCCGGCCGAGCTCGACCGCAGCGTGCAGACGCCCGACCAGATCCGCACCATCGCCCGCACGCTGCGCGACAACTGGCAGCGCGACCTCTTTCCGCAGCGCAGCGAGCTGCCCAAGACGCTGGTCTTCGCCAAGGACGACAACCACGCCGAGGCGATCGTTGAAATCCTTCGCCAGGAGTTCGGTCGCGGCAACGATTTCGCGCAGAAAATCACCTATCGCAGCACCGGCGACACGCCGGAAAACCTGATCCGTGCCTTCCGCAGCAGCTACTACCCGCGCATCGCCGTCACCGTCGACATGATCGCCACCGGCACCGACATCAAGCCGGTCGAGATCGTCGTCTTCATGCGCAGCGTCAAGAGCCGCAGCTTCTTCGAGCAGATGAAGGGCCGCGGCGTGCGCATCGTCAGCGACGACGACCTGCGCGGCGTCACCCCCGGCGAGCACGTGCACAAGGACCGCTTCGTGATCGTCGACTGCGTCGGCGTCTGCGAGCGCGACAAGACCGACTCGCGGCCGATGGACCAGAAGAAGTCGGTGCCGTTTCACGCGCTGCTGCAGGCCGTCAGCCTCGGCAACGTCGAACCCGAAGTGCTGTCCAGCGTCGCGCTGCGCCTGTCGCGCCTCGAAGCGCAGCTCAGCGACGCCGAGCGCGCCAGGGTGCGCAGCACCGCCGATGGCATCGAGCTGAAGGAGCTGTCGCGCGCCATCGTGCACGCGCTCAACCCGGCCGCCGACCGCTCGCCGCAGCAAGCCGAAGACGCACTGCGCCAGGCCGTCAGGCCGCTCGCCAAGCCGCAGCTGCGCGAGCTGCTGCTAAGCCTCAAGGCGCAGAAGGAACTGGTGATAGACATCGTCACCCAGGATCGCCTGCTCGGCGCTGAGTATTCAGCAGCCGCACGCGAGCGCGCGCAGGGCCTCGTGCAGAGCTTCGAGGCCTTCATCGCCGAACACCGCGACGAGATCACCGCCCTGCAGATCCTCTACAACCGACCGACCCGCGCACCGCTGAGCTTTGCCGACCTGCAGGCGCTCGCCGACACCCTGCAGGCGCCGCCGCAGCTATGGACCGAGAGCCAGCTCTGGCAGGCCTACGCCGCGCTCGACAAATCCAGCGGAGGAAACAGGGTGCGCGGCGCCAGCCAACGGCGCATCCTCACCGACCTCGTCTCGCTGGTGCGCTACGCCATGCATCAGGAGAACGAACTGGTACCCTACCCCGAGCGCGTCGCCGCCAACTTCCGGGCGTGGATGACGCAGCAGGAGGCTTCCGGCAAGGGATTCACGGGCGAGCAACGCTGGTGGCTGGAGAAAATGGCCGAGCACATCGCGTCCAATCTCGGCATCGAGGCCGAGGATTTCAGCTACGCGCCGTTCGACCAGCGCGGTGGGCTGGGGCGGGTGCATCAGGTTTTTGGTGCGGAGTTGACGAAGGTGATTGAGGACTTGAACAGGGAGTTGGCGGCGTGAGCGAAGCTCGGACGACAGGCTGGACCAAGGGCACGCTCGGTGAGATCCTTCCCATCAAGTACGGCAAGAGCCTGCCAGCGAAGCTGCGCGATTCATCGGGTCGCTTCCCGGTGTTTGGATCGAGCGGACGAGTCGGGGTGCACGTCCAGCCGCTTACGAACGGGCCAGCTTTGATCGTCGGGCGCAAGGGGACGGTTGGCGCCGTTCATTTCTCGACCGAGCCTTGCTGGCCCATCGACACAGTCTATTTTTCCGAGGGCGAGCAAGGCCAGAACCTTCGCTACTTCAAGTACCTCTTGGACTCGCTGAATCTCGTTCAGCTGGATAAGTCGACAGCCATTCCCGGGCTGAGTCGCGACGACTACAACGCTCTAAACGTGAGGATTGCTCCACCCGTTGAACAGGAGCGAATCGTCGCCGAAGTCGAAAAGCAGTTCTCCCGCCTCGACGAAGCCGTCGCCAACCTTAATCGCGTCAAGACCAATGCCCAGCACTTTAAGCGCGCAACGATTCAAGCGCAGACTGCGTCGAATTCATTTTCGACTAAGATCGCGGGCACCGTCGCCGACATCGCCGTCTCGCTCGACAACATGAGAGAGCCCGTAAATAAGACCGAACGGGCCAAGCGGGTAGGGACGATTCCGTATCTGGGAGCGAACGGGCAGACGGGGTGGATCGACGAAGCGCGCTTCGACGAAGAGTTAGTGCTCGTGGTCGAAGACGAGACCTTCGTGGGTCGCAAGCTGCCGTTCAGCTACTACTTCTCGGGCAAGTGCTGGGTGAACAACCACACCCACGTGCTGCGTGCCCGCAGCGACGCTGTTCTGCCCAAGTACCTGAACTTGGCGCTGTCCTACTACCCCTTCATCCCACTAACTACCGGATCGACCGGTCGACGAAAGCTGACGAAGGCCGCGCTGATGTCGGCCCCCATCGTGGTACCTGACCTAGCAACGCAGCACCGCATCGTCGCCGAAGTCGACCGCCACCTGTCGATCGTCCGCGAAGTCGAGTCCGAGGTCGATGCCAACCTCAAGCGCGCGCAGGTGCTGCGGCAGGCCGTGCTGGCGCGGGCGTTCGCCCCGCCGGGAGCGACTTGCGCGGGGCAGAGCGAGCACGTGGTCGCCACCGCGTAGGCAAAACCCGTCGGTGCACCCGCGGTCGCAGTGTTTCTGCTTTTCTGCTAATCTGCAGCCATGAAAGCCACTCTCACCATCACTAGCCGCGGCGTCGTCACGTTGCCGGCCAAGCTGCGCCAGGCGCTCGGGCTGAAGGCCGACGACCAGTTGATCGCCGAGACGACGCCCGAGGGCCTCCTGCTGCGCCCGGCAGTCACGCTGCCGGTCGAGATCTATACGCCAGAACGCGAGCGCGAGTTCGACGACGCCGAGGCCGAACTGGCGCAGGTGCTCGCCAGCCGGCCCGCACCGCCGGCCAGGCGCTGAAAACACCGCACCATGCGGGTGTTCCTCGACGCCAACATCCTGTTCTCCGCCGCCAAGTCCGACGGTGCCGTGCGCGCAATGCTGCAGTTGCTCGTCGATCGCGGCCATGACTGCCGGGCCGACGCCTATGTCGTCGCCGAGGCACGGCGCAACCTGACCGCCAAGGGGCCAGAGGCGCTCGACGTGCTCAATACACTGCTGGCGGATCTGCAAATCGCCGCAGCAACACCGGCCGCCGAGCAGAGCGGGGACTTGGACTGGCTGCCCGAGAAGGACCGCCCGGTCCTCGCCGCTGCGATCCGGCTCGCCTGCGAGGTGCTGGTCACCGGCGATCGCACGCATTTCGGCCCTGGCTACGGGCAGACCTTCGGCGGCGTCACCATCCATTCACCGCGCTCGCTGGTCGAGCAACTCCTTGCCTGAACGATGAACGTGTTCACTTTCGTCCAGAAACGCCGGGGTCACTGCAGGGGCAATAGCCTTGTGCCGGGCCTCAGCAGTCGGGCGGCAGGCCATCGGACAGCAAGCCTGCGGGGTTTGCTGCGATGGTGAGCCGCAAGCTCCATGAGTCGGCCAAGGGCGTCATTGCCAGCCGCAAACAGCCATCGAAACCATCACCACC
Organism: Candidatus Accumulibacter regalis; assembly: GCA_000585075.1. Taxonomy (GTDB): domain Bacteria; phylum Pseudomonadota; class Gammaproteobacteria; order Burkholderiales; family Rhodocyclaceae; genus Accumulibacter; species Accumulibacter regalis. The sequence goes on from JEMY01000025.1 coordinate 39,322, forward strand.
GCAGGCCGACGCACTGCTGTCGGATCTCCGCCAGCTCATCGCCGAAGCCCAACGCAGCGCCGCCGCCGCGGTGAACATCGGCCTGACGATGCTCTACTGGCGTGTCGGCAAGCGCATCCGCGACGAGGTGCTGGGTCAGAAGCGGGCCGATTATGGCGAAGAGATTGTCGCCACACTGTCGCGACAATTGGCCGCCGAGTACGGGCGCGGTTTCGAGCAAAAGAACCTGCGTCGCATGCTGCAGTTCGCTGAGGCGTTTCCTGACGAGACGATTGTCGCCACGCTGTGGCGACAATTGAGCTGGTCGCATTTTCGCGAGCTCCTGCCCTTGAAGCAGCCGCTGCAGCGCGAGTTCTACGCCGAGATGTCGCGCATCGAAGGCTGGAGCGTGCGCACGCTCGCCAGCCGTATCGACTCGATGCTCTATGAACGCACGGCGCTGTCACGCCAGCCGCAAGAGCTGATCAGGCTGGAACTGGATGCACTGCGCGCCAAAGGCGAGCTGAGCCCGTCGCTGGTATTGAAGGACCCCTACGTGCTCGACTTTGTCGGTCTGAGCGATCGCTACATGGAACGTGACCTGGAAGACGCGATTCTGCGCGAGCTGGAGGCATTCCTGCTGGAGCTGGGCGTGGGTTTCTCCTTCGTTGCGCGGCAGAAACGGCTGCAGATCGACGGCGACGATTTCTACGTCGATCTCCTCTTCTACAACCGCCGCTTGCGGCGACTGGTGGCCGTCGAACTGAAGCTCGGACGCTTCAAGCACGCCTACAAGAGCCAGATGGAACTGTACCTGCGCTGGCTCGACAAACACGAGCGCGAAGCGGACGAACGCTCACCGCTGGGCATCATCCTGTGCGCCGACAAGAACGCCGAGCAGGTCGAACTGCTCGAACTCGATGCTGCAGGCATCCACGTGGCCGAGTACCTGACCGTGCTGCCGCCACGCGAAGTGCTGCATCGGCGCCTGCAGCAGGCCATTGAATCGGCGCTGACGCGCTTCAAACCGACCCCGGAAGAATGAACGCAAACACCCTCGTCCAGAAACTCTGGAATTACTGCAACGTTCTGCGCGACGACGGCATGAGCTACGGCGACTACGTCGAGCAGCTCACCTACCTGCTTTTCCTGAAGATGGCCGACGAGCGCTCGCGTCCGCCGTACCGGCAGCCGAGCATCATCCCGGCGCTCTACGCCTGGCCAGAGCTGCTGACCCGCGACGGCGACGAGCTGTTCGACCACTACCGGCACGCGCTGGAACGGCTCGGCGGCGAAAAAGGCACGCTCGGGCTGATCTTCAACAAGGCGCAGAACAAGTTCCAGGACCCGGCGAAGCTGCGACGGGTGATCGTCGACCTGATCAACGAGGAAGACTGGTCGTCGCTCGGTGCCGATGTAAAAGGCGACGCCTACGAGGGCCTGCTCGAGAAGAACGCGCAGGACACCAAGTCCGGCGCTGGCCAGTATTTCACCCCACGGCCGCTGATCCAGGCGATGGTCGACGCCATCGCGCCGCGACCCGGCGAGTCGGTCTGCGATCCGGCCTGCGGCACCGGCGGCTTCCTGTTCACCGCCCACAACGCCATCACCCGCAACTATCCGAACCTTACCCGCGACGAGAAACGCCACCTCAAGGAAGGCGCTTTTCGCGGCTGGGAGCTGGTGCAGGGTACGGCGCGGGTGTGCGCGATGAACCTGCTGCTGCACGGCATCGGCTCGGAGACCAGCGTGCCGATCGTCGTCGCCGACGCCCTGGCCGCCGACCCCGGCGAGCGTTTCGACGTGGTCCTCGCCAATCCGCCGTTCGGCAAGAAGAGCAGCACGCAGATCGAAGGCGCCGACGGCAGGCGCAGCACCGAGAAGGACGTCATCGAGCGCGACGACTTCTGGGCGACGACCTCGAACAAGCAGCTCAATTTCGTGCAGCACATCAAGACGCTGCTCAAGTCGCATGGCCGCGCCGCGGTGGTGGTCCCCGACAACGTGCTCTTCGAAGGCGGCGCCGGCGAGACCATCCGCCGCAAGCTGTTGCACGAGTGCGACGTGCATACGCTGCTGCGCCTGCCAACCGGCCTCTTCTACGCGCAGGGCGTGAAGGCCAACGTGTTGTTCTTCGACAAGAAGCCGGCCAGCCAGACGCCGTGGACCCGCCATCTGTGGATCTACGACCTGCGCACCAACCAGCACTTCACGCTGAAGACCAGGCCGCTCAAGCGCGCCGATCTGGACGAGTTCGTCGGCCTGTATCAGGGGCGGCGTGCGGGCGAGCCTGCCGATCGCCCGGCCAACCGCCACGGCCGCGCGGCCACCTGGAGCGAGCAGGCGGACGCCGCCAATGGCGCCGGCCCCGACGGCCGCTGGCGCGTGTACGCCTACGACGAACTGATCGCCCGCGACAAGGCCAGCCTGGACATCTTCTGGCTCAAGGACGACAGCCTTGCCGACAGCGACAATCTGCCCCCGCCCGAAGTGATCGCGCAGGAAATCGTCGAAGACCTCGAAGCGGCGCTGGAGCAGTTCCGCTTGATTGCCGGCGACTTGAACGGTAGTGCCACGGAGTCCACATAGAAGGCGAATACACGGTCGCCGCTGAAGGACACGCCCTTGCGCAACGCGGGGCAGTCACTACTGTAGTGCTGCATTCTTGATGAGACTTTCAGCGACCCTGACAGTCGCGTGAAACCGTAGGGCGGCTGGAATTCGCCTGGTCCATACCGTTGCCCGCGTCGCCAAACCCGGGCCACCATTCCCCAGCCGCCGTCATTGCGAGGAGGCGTAGCCGACGCGGCAATCCAGTTCCATTCTCTGACTACTGGTGC